>JANQWK010000044.1:0-86636 GCA_030729925.1 Saprospiraceae bacterium | reverse complement strand
AGGTGGCTTCCACCTGAGTTTTTAAACATTGATAATCAATATTTTATTTAAAAAAACACCCCTAACTGGCACATTATCGTTTAACGGTTCTGGCGAAGAAAAAGGGGCCTGCCCGGTGCCCGGTATGGGGCATGAAGGTTACGGTTAAGGAGCCGGCGACGGCGGTAATGGCGTCTGGGATTTCATAAGTTACGTCAATAAAAGCGCCGTCCTGTTTGCCGCTGATGTTTTCGGTAGCAATTTTCTGGCCGTTGATGAGAATGTCAAAAGTTTTGGAGCCGGTAAATCCGCCCCAGTACTCGATGACCAGCGACATGGGCTGACCCTTCATGACTTTCATCTCCCAGGACATCCAGCCTCCCCGATCGGCTCCTCTGGCTTTTCTGCCCATAAAGTCTTCCTCCAGCATGAGTTTTTCGCCCTGGAACTGGTGGTCTCTTTCGGGTTGCATTTCGCCGGGCTGGAAGGCATCGTAGGTCATGTCTTCGAGTCTGCGTTTTCGGTCGAGTTCGGCCTGGTAGTCGGCCTGTCGGGCATTCCATTGGGCTTTGTTAAACAAATCGAAATATACGGAGTAACGGCGGTTGTGAACTTGGTACAAGGGGCGGAACAGCACCTCGCGGGGCAATCCTGTGTTGCCAAAGGACTGAAAAGTATTGACCTGACCAGGTACTGCTTGCAACCAAGCCTCAGGATTGTGGTTTTCGGTTAAAAAGACAGGTACATAGTCCTGTTGATTGGCATGTGGGTCGTCCTCCGGCCCCAGGTCACCCGCCAGCAGCACGGGACCGTGAAATACGGCTACCCGGTTTGGGTCGTCCGGCATGGCTTCGGTTCGCAGGGAAAATGGAAAGCGCATCTCGATGCGGTCCCCCTCTCGCCAGGTGCGACGAAGGCTTACGAATGTTCCTGTTTCCTGAAGCAGCTCCTGGGGTTCGCCATTGACCAAAAAGGATACACCGGATGTCGCCCAGTGCGGGTAGCGCAGGCGAATGTCCAGCAGCTTAGGCTCGGGGGTATGGACAGTAAGTGTGGTATATTGTTCCTCCGGAAAACGGGTTTCCTGCACGATTTGTACGCCCTGTTCCTGCCAGTTGAGGGTAGAAGCGACGAACTGACTCACAAACAATTGCTCGCGCCTATGGAAATAAATGCTGCCGCCGTATTTGCTGTGCGTCTCCATACCGGAGCCTACACAGCAAGTAAAAGATTCCGGATCCTGATAACTTTTTTTGCCCCCCATTGCAAGGGAGAGGTTATAGATTACCCGGCCATCATCGGGGTGTTGAGCAGAAAGGATGTGGTTGAACAGGGCACGTTCGTAGAAATCGGCTACTTTGGTATCCGGTTCCCAGCGAAACAGGTGCTCCGACAACTTCAGCATATTATAAACATTACAGGTTTCGGTGGTTCCCTCACTCAGGCGGTGGGTAAGCTGATCGGGCTGTCCGAAGTACTCGTGATTCCCATGTCCGCCGGTGGCATAGGAATGATGAGCTACCACGGTATTCCAAAAAAAATCAGCTGCCTTGCGGTCGCTGTCGGTACCGGTCAGTTCGTACAGGCGAGCTGCTGCAATCAGTTTAGGGATTTGGGTATTACCGTGTTTTCCCGGAAGGATATCCTCGCCCGCGGTCAGGGGGTTGATGATTTCGTCGTGATGAAACACCCGGGCAAGGCGGAGGTATTTTTCTTCCCCGGTAGCTGCATAGACCTGCGCCAAGGCGTCCTGGATCCCGCCAAACTCACATTTCAGCATTTCCTGTACCTGCTCGTGGCTCAAGGGCGTCACGATAGTAGCGATCCAGTCGGCAAAATTCCGGGCCACCTGAAGGGCTGGCTCGTGGCCGAGGAGGTTGTAAGCGTCCATCAAGCCGGCCATAACCTTGTGGTGGGTGTAAAAGGGAGCCCAGATACCGTTGAGGTCAAAACCTTGAGAACGGATATTGCCACGGGCGATCTCCTCTTCAAAAATGCGCTTTCCGTCGCTGAAAGCCCCCAGATAGCCGCCGCCGTTGGCCTGCTGGATCTGGGCAAGTTCGGCCACAATATACGTCACCCGTTGCAAAAGCTGTTGTTCGCCGCTGGTCTGGTACATCAAGGCGCAGGCACTCAGATGATGTCCCAGACTGTGTCCGGCAAGGGATTGCCCCTCCCAGCCCTCGTAGGGTTCGGCTTTGGGCTGTAGTCCCGCTTCTGTGCGGAAACGGGAAAGCAGTCGGTCGGGCTGATACTGAAGCAACGATTGCAGGTTGAGGTCGGTGGCGTGTTTGAAAGGTCCGTCGAGTAACTTTACCTGTTCGAGCGAAAAAGCAGACAAGGGATCAGCAGGCTGGGCAAAACCGTTCAGTGCGCAGCTCAAACAAGAGAACAAGATCAACCAAAAGCGGTGTATCATGGTAGAGGGATTTATTGGGCTAAAAAATGGCTATTCGATGGTAACTTCATACAATCCGGTGGCAAAATCTTCGGGAAGGTGGATGAGGATGCGGATCGCATCGGTACTCACGGGGCTAAACTGTATGCTATCCGACGCGTCTTTGGTCACCGGATACGGGGTAAGTGCCGATACGGGCAGCCAGCTGTCTCCTGAGCGATACTGTACCTCCCAGCCCTTCGGGATACGGCAACCGCCATCGGGGCCATCGTCAAACCAGTACAAAGCTACCTGGGAAACCTTTTCTGGCTGGGCAAAATCGAACTGCACCCACTCGGTACTGGCTTTTTTCGGCCACCAGTGGATGTAGGCGGCCTTTCTGTCGGCCGAGTGCGCCGGCCATTGTTGGTCCTTGAGCGCCCGAAACGTACGGGCCTGCAAGGATGCTGTGATGGTGGAGCCATGCACAATGCTGGGCGCTGGTGCCGGGCTTACGCTGGCTGTTTCTGCGGGCAACCACACGCTCATTTCACCGGGTCCCCGGTTGTTCCACAAATGGTATGGGATCAGGGTAAGGGGTTGGGGATCAGATAAGGTTACCGACCCATCCAGGGACCTGCCGGCGGTGCGGGTCTGCCCTTCGATGAGGTCAATTCCGCCCAAAACAGAAGAAGCTTTGACGGTCAGTCCGGCCTCTTTCTCGAACAGCAGGTTGAGCACCGATCCGCCGTTATCAGGCCATTCGGCACAGTACAGCAGCGGTCCTTTTTCTACAGCCACCTTTCCCTCGTTTTCCCGCAGCAGCGGGTGTGCCTCCACGACCTGAGGCTCCATCGGGAAAGAAATCGAAAGCAGCTCCGTTCCCGAAAAACCGCCGGGGATGCGCACATAGCCCTGGGGATTGACGTCCAGGTCCAACAACTGTCCATTTCTGTGGATCTTTATCGGCGCAGACACCGGGTTCAGGTAGCGATACAGGTCGCCGGGTACGGGTTGCCCCATGGCATAACCGGGCATGCGCAGCAAGAGGTCGCCTGAGAAACCGGAACCCGTTTCCAGTTGGATAGTGACCTCCCCCTTCCAGGGAAAACCACTTTCCTGCGTGAGGGTGAGTTGTTCCCCGCCACTTTCCAGGGTCACCTGGCTCGAAATATACAGATTGACATAAATTTCGTTCTTCCGTCTGGCGTAGATATATCCGGGCATAGAAGGCAGAAAGCGAGCCACATTGGGCGGGCAGCAGGCACAGCCAAACCACTCACTGCGTTCGTGCTGACCAAAAGAAGCCAATGGATTGGGATAAAAAAAGCGATCGCCTGTAAGGGACACCCCGTCCAGGATATTGTTGTACATCGTGCGCTCCAGCATATCCATGTACTTGCTCTCCCCTGTCATCAAAAACATCCGGTAATTCCAGATCGCGTTGCCCACCCCGGCGCAGGTTTCACAATAGGCCGACATATTCGGCAGATCGTAGGCTTCCCCAAACGCTTCTCCACTGCCGGTAGCCCCTATTCCTCCGTTGAGGTAGTATTTTCGATCGGCAATATCGTGCCAAATGCGGGTAATGGCCTTCAAATAAGAACTATCCTGCATCAGCGCAGCAATATCTGCCATCGCGGCCCACATGTAAGATCCCCTTACCGCATGACCCACTGCTGCGTCCTGCGCTACCACAGGCAGGTGGGACTGGTTGTAAGCATCTGGCTTACCAACGCCCTCCTGCCCCCGGATATCCAGGAAAAAGCGCGCTAACTTCAAGTATTTTTCATTTCCGGTAACCCGGTATAATTTCACCAAACCAATTTCCACCTCCTGGTGTCCGGGATAATTGCGGATCTTTTCCGGACCAAACACGGAATCTATCAGATCTGCACTCTTAATCGCAATATCCAGCAAACTGCGTTTGCCGGTAGCGGTATGGTGTGCCACTGCTGCCTCAAACAAATGTCCCAGGTTATACAACTCGTGACTCAGATCGTGTACCAGTTCCCAACGGGACAATCCCGCCCACTCGTGTACATTTTTGCCAATCGTGCGGTTGGTGTACAAATACCCGTCTGATTCCTGCGCTGCCCCGATATGCGCAATCAGCGTATCCATCATGTAATCCATCGCCGGATCGGGGAAGGTCTGGATCGAGTAACTCGCCGCCTCAATAATTTTATAGATATCAGAATCGTCGAAAGGATAAATCGAGCAAAAATTACCCTCTTTGCTTCCTCCGGCAATCAGAAAATTGTCAATCCTCCCCGACTCCACACTCTTTTGTACCGCAATCGGTATCGTCACTTCGTGATTGGTTCGGATTTTCCTGCTCCAAAAATCATCCATCAGGCGCACTTCTGAAAATGGAACAGGCGTAATGGGGTAATCCCCGTATGCCGACTGCGCCCGCAGCATCAGAGATACCTGCCCCAACAGAACAACAACAACCAAAATAGCACGGCGTGTTTGCATCATCTTAAATGTATTAATTACACTTTTAAAAATGGGTACGAAAAAATCCTTTTGAGACGGTTTCTGGCTGATGGGGAGGAAAGCGGATAGGCGTGTGGGGCGGATCCCGGGTTGCCGGGGCACCCCGGGATCTACAAGTCTGTTACAGTGCGCGAATCTTCACATTGCGGTACCAGACCATATCGCCGTGATCCTGGAGGCCGATACGGCCTTCGCGGAAGGTTCCGAAGCCGGGCATATCGGCAAACTTACTCCCTGCAATCAGGTTTTGCCAGGCTTCATCCCAGAGGGTAGTCGTAACCACATTCACCCCATTGAGCCAAAAGTCGAGCTGGCCATTTTGGGACTTAATTTCCACCTGGTTCCATTCGCCATGAGGTTTGACCGACTCCTGCGAGCAGGAAATCAGATCGTACAGATCTCCTGCCCGGTGTTTTTCGATTTGGGCATCGGGATGACCTGCGTTGTCCAGTACCTGCATTTCCGGGCCTGTTTTCCAGGTATGCTCGTACAAAACCGTATCCTCTTGGATGTAAAAAACGATTCCACTATTGCCATTTTGGGCAATTTTCCATTCCAGGCTGAGGTGAAAATCACCGAAAACCTTATCGGTCACAATATCTCCCCCACCCTTAATCTGCCAGCCATCCTTTTCAGACGGATCCAGCATCAGGGTGCCATCCTCGACTTTCCAGGCACTTCCGGCTGGCGCACCGCCGTACTTGTGCCATCCGGACAGGTCACTTCCATTAAACAACAGTTCCCAGCCATCCGCGCTTTCTTCAGCCGAAAGGGTATTGAACGCTGGCGCCTCAGCAGCTGTCTTTTGCGCAGCAGGCTGACAAGCCATACCTTGCATCAAAAGGGCAATCACAACAAATTTAATAGGGTATTGTCTAAACATAGGTATTTGATTTTCATAGAGATAAAATATATCGAACCATGGTCTCTGCATCTTCTGCAGAAATGTGGGGATGTGGGGTCATAGGAACGGATCCCCAGTTGCCCGACCCCCCATTCAGGATAGCATTGGTCAGTTGCGTGACCACCTCAGCATCGGCACCGGAATAACGCTGGGCGACCTCCTTGTAACCAGGGCCAATCAGGGCGCCCTCCATTTTGTGGCAAGTCTGGCAGCCGCTGGCCTCGATCAGACTCAGTCCGCGGGAGGCATCGGCATTACCGCCGCAGGACCCCAAAAAGAAGGTAGTAGCCAATACAGCGGAAAAAAGCAGGGTGTATAGATTTGAAACGCGCATAGAGCTATCTTTTATAAATTAATCTAATCCAAGTATTTTCCGGTTAGCGGCTTCATCGGTGGCGCTGGACGCAAAATCATCGAATGCGCGTTCGGTGACGCGGATAATGTGATCTGCGATAAAAGGTGCGCCTTCTCTGGCACCATCTTCCGGATGTTTGATGCAGCACTCCCACTCCATCACGGCCCAACCATCGTAGCCGTATTGGGTAAGTTTGCTGAAAATCGTTTTGAAATCCACCTGGCCATCGCCGGGTGAGCGGTACCTTCCTGCCCGATTGGCCCAGGACTGGTAGCCTCCAAAGGTTCCCTGTCTTCCGCTGGGATTAAACTCGGCATCTTTGACATGGAAGGCCTTGATGCGCTCGTGGTAGAGGTCAATATAGTCAATATAATCGAGTTGCTGCAACACAAAATGAGAAGGATCGTACAACAGACATGCGCGTGGGTGGTGGTGCACATGATCCAGGAACAACTCGTAGGTCGTCCCATCGAAAATATCCTCTCCCGGGTGTACCTCGTAGCACACATCTACCCCACAATCCTCAAAATGATCCAGGATGGGTGTCCACCGGCGAGCCAGTTCGCGGAATCCTTCCTCCACCAATCCGGCGGGACGCTGGGGCCAGGGGTGGAAGGTATGCCAGAGCAAGGATCCGCTGAAAGTTGCGTGGGCACTCAGGCCTAAATTTTTGGAAGCCGTAGCGCCATATTTCACCTGTTGGATAGCCCATTCGGTTCGCGCTTTGGGATTGCCCTTTATGGCGTCGGGCGCAAAGCCATCGAACAGCATATCGTAAGCGGGGTGAACGGCCACCAATTGCCCCTGGAGGTGGGTGGACAGCTCAGAGATTTCCAGGCCGGCCTCCCGCACGATGCCCTGGATTTCCTGGGCATAGGTAAGACTTTCTGCAGCCTTTTGCAAATCAATACAGCGGGGATCCCAGGTAGGAATCTGCACCGCTTTATACCCTAAGCCTGCTGCCCATTCGCAGATGGACTTCAGGGTATTGAAAGGCGCTTCATCGTTCATGAACTGCGCCAGGAAAATACCAGGTCCTTTAATCGTTTTCATCATAAATTACGCTTTAAATTCAATCCATTTTTGGTCTGACTGTCCGGAGTGGATCACGCTGTCAATAAATGCCATTCCTCTAACCCCTTCCCGGGTTCCCGGAAAATCCAGACACGCGTCGGGGGGAACAGTACCTGCAGCCAGTGCCTGCAAGGTGCAAGCAAAATTGCGGTACAAGTTGGCGAAAGCTTCCAGATAGCCCTCGGGATGACCGGCCGGGGTGCGGGTATTGTGCATGGCGACCGGCGACAATCCTGGACCGCCTGTCCGGAGAACCGTTTTGGGTTTATCCGGCCACTTCAACACCAGGCTATTCGCATCTTCCTGCTGCCACTCCAATCCGCCAAGTTCCCCATACACTCGGATTTTCACGTTGTTTTCCTCTCCGGCTGCCACCTGGGTGGCCATCAGAACCCCGGTGGCTCCATTGTTGAAACGCAACAGCGCGGCGCCGTCGTCGTCCAGCTGCCGACCTTCCACGACGGTCTGGATATCGGCGCAGATATGGGTTACCTCCAGACCCGAAACATATTCGGCCAGGTTAAAGGCATGGGTACCGATATCGCCCATAGCTCCGGCCTTGCCGCTCCGGGAGGGATCGGTTCGCCAGGAAGCCTGTTTGTGACCACTATCCTCCAGATCGGTACTCAGCCACCCTTGGGGATACTCCACATATACTTTTCTGATTTTGCCGAGGGCGCCGCTCTGCACCAAATGGCGGGCTTCTTTGACCATGGGATACCCGGTGTAGGTATGGCACAACAGCAATTGCAAACGGGTTTCTGCCACCAGGTCGTGGAGTTTGCGGGCTTCCTCCAGGGTGAAGGTCGCCGGTTTTTCCAACACCACGTGAAAACCATTGCGGAGAGCCATTGCGGCTGGTTCGAAGTGCAGGTGGTTGGGCGTCACGATGCAGACGATATCTATTTTTTTGTCGGCAGACAAACCCTTTTCCTGAGCGATCATCGCCTCGTAGGAACCATAAACCCGTTCGGGATCCAGAAAAAGTGCTGCTCCCGTCTGTTGGCTTTTATTCGGATCTGAGCTAAACGCCCCTGCAACCAGTTCTATCTGTCCATCCATCGCAGCCACTATCCGGTGAACTGCTCCGATAAAAGCGCCCTGGCCGCCGCCGATCATGCCCATTCGAAGTTTTCTATTCATTTTGAAGCTGAATTAGTGTTAAAAAATAAATTTACTATATTTATTTTTAAATCTAACAAAATGAAAAACACAACCCGCATTCAGCTTTCTGCCATGATGTTTCTCAACTTCGCTATTTGGGGCATCTGGTTTGTCACGATGGGCACCTATCTGGGTACCCGGCTCGGTGCCTCCGGGGTAGAGATTGGGGTCGCCTACGGAACACAATCACTCGGGGCAATTATTGCGCCCTTTATTATCGGTTTGATTGCAGACCGTTTTTTTGATGCCCAGAAAATCTTGGGAGCCTTGCACCTGATGGGAGCGGCTTTGCTGTATTGGGTATCGAGTCAGCCGGATTTCGGGAGTTTTTACCCGATCCTGCTCATTTATATGATTATTTACATGCCTACGCTGGCTTTGGTCAATGCGATCTCCTTCAAACAAATGCAGGATCCTGAAAAGGAATTTGCCCTGATCCGGGTCTGGGGTACGGTGGGCTGGATAGCAGCGGGTCTGTTGATTGGTTGGCTGGCGCTGGAAAAAAACGGATCGCTGGAGCAGACCTTTATCATTGGTGCGGCCATGTCGGCAGCGCTGGGTATTTTTAGTTTTTTCCTTCCTGCGACTCCCCCGCCGAAGTCGGGACAGCCTGCCAGTGTCAAGGACATTATGGGCTTGGATGCGCTAAGCCTGTTGAAGGACAAAAACTTCCTGGTATTTTTCATGGCCTCGGTGCTCATCTGCATTCCACTGGCCTTCTACTATCAGGAAACCAACATCTTCCTCAACGAAATCGGCATGGAAAATGCAGCTTCCAAAATGACCATGGGTCAGATGAGCGAGCTGATATTCTTGTTTTTGATGCCTTTGTTCTTTAAGCGTTTGGGCGTAAAAATGATGCTGTTGATTGGTATGGGTGCCTGGGTACTTCGCTACCTGGCTTTTGGTTTTGGGGATCTCAACAGCGGGGTATGGCTGCTGTATGCCGGTATCATTCTGCATGGAATCTGTTATGACTTTTTCTTTGTAACCGGACAGATTTATACCGATCAGAAGGCGGGCAACCAGATCCGTTCGGCGGCACAAGGTATGATCACGCTGGCTACCTACGGAGTGGGGATGTTGATCGGGTTTTGGCTGGCCGGACTTATGGATCAGACCTACAAAACGGCTGAAGGCCACGACTGGTTTAGCATCTGGATGGTTCCCGCTGCCATTGCTGCGGTCATCCTCGTGTTCTTCCTGCTCTTTTTCAAGGCTGAAGCCAAAATTTCTGAACCGCAACCCCTTAAGTAACGCTTATGTCGCACAATACCCAAAGAAGAAAAATACTCAAACAACTGGGAGCAGCAACCCTGACGACCGCTGCGGCTGCCTTATCTGCGCCGGTACTGCAGGCACAGATAGCTACCGGTTTGCCGATAAAAGGCAACATCAAACAGTCTGTCTGCGCCTGGACTTATGGTTTTCTCACGCTGGAGGAACTATGCGATGTGGCGTTGGAACTGGGTTTGGGGGCCATTGATCTGGTAGCCCCAAAAGACTTTGGACTGTTGAAAACAAAGGGCTTGCATTGCTCGATGTGCTACACGGCTGGAAAAACCAGTCTGACCGATGGCTGGAACGACCCGGCCAACCACGCCCAGCTCATTGCAGACTTTACCGAAGCCATCCCAATGGTGGCGGAAGCAGGATTTACCAACCTGATTTGCTTCAGTGGCAACCGAAGGGGGATGGACGATGAAACCGGCTGGAAAAACTGTGTCCAGGGATTGAAACAAATCATGCCTTTGGCCGAAAAACATGGGGTCATCATTCAAATGGAACTGTTCAACAGCCGTGTGGACCACAAGGATTACATGGCGGATCGCACTCAGTGGGGAGTGGAACTGTGCAAAAGACTGGAATCTCCGAATTTCAAGCTGCTGTATGACATTTACCACATGCAGATCAATGAAGGCGATATCATCCGAACCATCCGGGATAACCATTCCTGGATAGGGCACTACCACACCGCGGGAGTTCCCGGCAGGCATGAAATTGACGACACCCAGGAGTTGTACTACCCTGCGATCATGAAAGCCATTCTTGAAACGGGGTACAAAGGCTATGTAGCACAGGAATTCATCCCCAGTGCCGAAAGCCCCGAAGGAAAAATCCAGGCGCTCAAGCAGGCGCTGGCTATATGTGATATATAAATTATGTTGTAGAAAACACTTTGCCTATGTCAAACACAATGGAATATGATGCAATTGTCGTCGGTTCGGGAATCAGCGGAGGCTGGGCAGCCAAAGAACTGAGCGAAAAAGGCTTAAAGGTATTGCTGCTGGAAAGAGGCAGGAATATCGAGCACATCAAGGATTATGTCAATGCCAACAAAGACCCCTGGGAGTTTCCGCACCGGGGTTTAATGCCGACCCAGGAGATGCTCCAGAAGTATCCGGTCTTGAAGCGAGACTATCCGCTCAACGAAACTGTACTCGATTTCTGGGTAAAAGATGAGGAATGTCCTTATACGGAAACCAAACCTTTTTCCTGGTTCAGAGGATACCACGTCGGGGGGCGATCGCTCACCTGGGGACGACAAAGCTACCGTTTCAACAAATGGGATTTTGAGGCCAATCTGGCAGATGGGCACGGAGTGGATTGGCCCATCCGGTATGAAGATATGGCTTCCTGGTACAGTTATGTCGAAAAATTCGCCGGTATCCAAGGCAGCAAAGAAGGGCTGGATGTCCTTCCCGACGGCGAATTTCTTCCGGCGATGGAGATGAACTGCGTAGAAAAGCACGTCTCCGAAAAAATCAAACAGCATTTTGGCGGATCCCGGCATCTGTTTATTGGAAGAAGCGCCAACATCACGGCCCCGCTGGAGGGTCGAACCAACTGTCAATACCGCAACAAATGCTGGCGGGGTTGTCCTTTTGGCTCCTATTTCAGCACACAGTCTTCTACCCTTCCGGCTGCCATGAAAACGGGCAACCTCACCCTGCGGCCTTTTTCCATTGTGACCCAGATCAACTACGACAAAGATACCCAGAAAGCAACGGGCGTACAGATCCTGGATGCCATGGACAACCAGACTTACGACTACAAAGCAAAGATTGTTTTCCTTTGCGCCTCGGCATTCAATTCTACCTGGATCCTGATGAATTCGGCTACGGATATCTGGCCGGAAGGACTGGGCAGTAGCAGCGGTGAACTCGGACACAACGTCATGGATCACCACTTCAGGCTGGGTGCAGGAGGAAGGGCCGAAGGTTTCAGCGATCGCTATACCTACGGACGCCGACCTACGGGGATTTACGTGCCGCGCTTCCGAAATGTTTACAACGACCAGCGAGATTATGTGCGCGGATTTGGCTACCAAGGTGGCGCCGGTCGCGGTCGCGGGGTAGAAATCGCTGAGTTTGCCATCGGTGCCGAACTCAAAGAAGCGCTCAGCGTACCAGGCGATAACTGGGGCATGAACCTTATGGCTTTTGGAGAAATGCTCCCTTACCACGAGAATAAAATTTCCCTCAACCGCAATGTAACGGACAAATGGGGCTTACCCGTACTCGACATGGATGTAGCGCTCAAAGACAACGAGCAGAAAATGCGGCAAGATATGATGAACGATGCAGCAGAAATGTTGGAGGCTGCGGGTATAAAGGATGTTTATACTTACGATTACGGCTACGAAGTGGGTATGGGTATCCACGAGATGGGGACGGCACGTATGGGTAGGGATCCAAAAACTTCTGTACTCAATGGCAACAACCAGGTTTGGGATTGCAAAAATGTGTTTGTAACCGATGGCGCCTGTATGACCAGTGCCTCCTGCGTCAATCCCTCCCTTACCTACATGGCCATGACCGCCCGTGCAGCTAATTTTGCCGTGGAAGAACTCAAAAAAGGAAACCTTTAAGCCTCAAATTATGGACAGAAGAGAACTAATCAAAACAATTGCGGTACTGACCGGGGCATCCGTAGTCGGCGGACAGGTTTTCCTGAGCGGTTGTGCCGTAGAACCCAAAGACGAGGGGCCTTTTACAGCAGATATCATCCGTTTGCTGGATGAGGTAGCAGAGACCATCATCCCCGAAACCGATACGCCGGGGGCAAAAGCGGCCGGTGTAGGTGCTTTTATGAAAGTGATGATTACCGATTGCTATACTCCGGCAGAACAGGACGCTTTTCTCGCCGGCGTCAAGGCGCTCGATGAATATTCCCTTGCCACGCATCAAATGTCCTTTATGGATAGCAGCCCGGCGCAGCGAAAATCACTTCTGGAAAGTCTGCTGGCCCTTGCGAAGGATTTCAATGCCCAACGCAAGGAAAGTGATGCAGCCCGAAAAGCCGAAGCCGAAGCTGCCGGTACGGACTTCGTTCCTACCCCGCCCCACTACATGACCATGATGAAACAGTTAACCCTCTGGGGATTTTTCACTTCAGAAACAGGCATGACGCGCACCCTTAGACACCTTCCTGTCCCGGGACGCTACGATGGCAATGCTCCCTATTCCCAGGGAGAGCGCGCCTGGGCTGAATAAATCAATATTCTATGATAGACAGAAGAAGTTTTTTACAGCATAGCGCCTGGTTGATGGCAGGTACGGGTATGGCCTCGCTGCTGCAATGCGCTCCTACCCCTCCGCCCGTGCAGGAAACTACTCAAAAAGCCCCCTTCGGCATTCAGTTGTACACCCTGAGAGACCAGGTGGGCAACGGTTTCAAAGCACTTGTGGAGAACCTGGCCTCCTTCGGCTACACCCAGATCGAATCGTTTGAAGGCCCACAGGGTTTTCTCTGGGGCATGGAAGCACAGGCCTGCAGGCAATTGTTCGACGATCTGGGTCTGCGTATGGTCGCCTCTCACTGCGACATCAACACCGATTTTGAACGCAAAATAGACACCGCTCTGGAAATGGGTATGGACTATCTGATTTGCCCCTACATCGGGCCCCAATCCAGTCTCGACGATTTCAAAAAATGGGCGGACGTCTTCAATGAAAAAGGGAAGCAATGCAAGGAAAAAGGCATTCGCTTTGCTTATCACAACCACGATTACTCCTTCAAAGAACTCGAAGGACAGCTTCCTCAGGTACTCCTCATGGAAAACACCGATCCGGAGTTGGTAGATTTCGAATTGGATATGTACTGGGCAGTACATGCCGGGCAGGATCCGCTGGCTTGGATGAAACAATACCCGGGCAGGTTTACACTCGCTCACGTCAAAGACCGCAGCAAAATGCCGCTGGAATCGGGCGAATATGCTTCCGTAGATCTGGGGACGGGTTCGATTGACTATGCCGCCATCGTACCGGAAGCCCGAAAGATGGGCATGAAGTACCTGCTGGTTGAGCAGGAATACTACCCAAACGGCTCCTCTCTGGAAGCAGCCAAAGTAGATGCTGCCTTTATGCAGAACCTGTAAAACGAGCAACCAAAACGAAAGCGGGGGCTGTCCGGTTTATCCGGCAGCCCCCGCTTCTTTTTTTATGTATCCTCAAGCGCAATTATTCCTCGCCGTCCTCTGCATCTCTACCCTTTCCTGCTCCGGGACCCTTTTGTGGCTTACTGATCAGTGCTTTTCGCGACAAGCGCAACTTACCCGTCTTGGGATCCACGCCAATCAACTTCACCTTCACATCATCACCCTCTTTGAAAACATCCTCTACTTTTTCGATATGGGTATGAGAAATCTCAGACACGTGCAGCAAACCGCTCTTGCCGTTGAAATCTACAAAAACACCATACGGCATCACCGTTTTCACTACAGCCTGGTAAACATCACCGATTTGAGGTGTAAACGTAATCCTGTTCACCCACGCTACCGCTGCATCAATAGCCTCCTTATTTGAAGAAGAAATATTGACAATACCCTTATCGCCCACCTCTTCGATATTGATAACCGTTTTTGTCTTCTCCTGGATCTCCTGAATCACCTTGCCACCAGGACCGATAATCGCACCAATAAAGCTCTTCTCTACCATCAACTCCACCATACGCGGTGCATGAGGTTTGAGGTCTGCTCTTGGCTCGGCAATCGCCTCCTTCATCTTTTCCAAGATGTGCAAACGACCCTTTTTCGCTTGTTCCAGCGCCTCGATCAACAAATCGTAGGACAAACCCTCGATTTTGATATCCATCTGGCAGCCGGTAATCCCTTTTTCTGTACCCGTAACCTTGAAATCCATATCGCCCAAAGCATCCTCATCACCGAGGATATCCGACAAAATCGCCGTGCGCTGCCCATCGGAAATCAAACCCATAGCGATTCCTGAAACCGGACTTTTGATCTGGATTCCCCCGTCCATCAAAGCAAGTGAGCCGGCACAAACCGTCGCCATCGAAGAAGAACCATTCGACTCCAGAATATCTGAAACAATACGCAACGTATAAGGATTATCATCGGGCAACACCTGCCGCAAAGAGCGTGCAGCAAGATTCGCGTGGCCAATCTCCCTTCTTCCGGGTCCGCGCATCGGCCTCGCCTCACCTACTGAATAAGGCGGGAAATTGTAATGCAAAATAAACTTTTCGAAATGGAAATCCAGCGCGTGATCCTGCATCATCTCATCCAGCTTGGTACCCAGCGTCAACGAAGTCAGCGACTGAGTCTCGCCACGGGTAAACAATGCTGAACCATGGGTAGAAGGCAGGTAATCCACCTCGCACCAAATCGGACGGATCTCATCTGTCTTGCGACCATCCAGGCGCAAGCCTTTATCCAGTACGACATTGCGCACCACATTCTTCTTCAATTTATCGTAGTAGCCCTCTACAAACCCTCCATTTTCTGCCATGAACTCCTCGCCATGGGTTTCGGTAAGGTGAGCCACCAACTCCTCCTTGATCACCTTGAACTGATCCTTGCGGGTCTGTTTGTCCAGAGCAGCCTCCACGATGGTAGTAAGACGGCCTTCGGCAAAAGCTGCCACCATAGCCTCCACTTCCTTGTTTTCGGCCTTAGGTGCCACCGCACGCTTCACGGTAGCCTTCTCACCCACCATTTCAGCCAATCGCAACTGAGCTGCACACTGCACCTTAATCGCTTCGTGTCCAATGCGAATCGCCTCTACCAAATCTCGCTCCTCACACTCCTTCGACTCTCCTTCGACCATCACGACACTATCCATCGTACCCGCCACAATAATCGCAAGATCAGCCTCTGCCAAAGCAGGTCTGTCCGGGTTGATCACAAACTCACCATTGATGCGCGCCACTCGAACCTCCGAAATGGGGCCGGCAAACGCAATATTTGAAACAGCCAGCGCTGCTGAAGCAGCCAAACCAGCCAAAGCATCCGGCATCGCGTCTTTATCCGCAGAAATCAAATTGATCACCACCTGCGTCTCATTGCGGTAGCCATCGGGAAACAAAGGTCGGATCGCACGATCCACCAAACGGCAGATCAACACCTCGTAATCCGACAACCTGGCCTCTCTTCTGAAAAAATTGCCCGGAATGCGCCCCACTGCGGCGAATTTCTCCTGATAATCTACAGAAAGCGGAAAGAAATCCTGTCCCTCCTTAGCTTCTTTAGCTGAAACTACCGTAGCCAGCAACATGGTATTACCTAACCTGACCAACACTGCGCCATCCGCCAGCGAAGCCAGCTTTCCTGTCTCTAAAGTGATTGTCCTACCATCCGGCAAATCGAAGGAGGTAGAAATTGGAATCTGTTGTCCCATAATTTTTTTTTGATAATGTGAAACCGCTCTACATCAGTTCCCTGTTAGACTGAAATAGTTTGTGACATGAGTTGACACTTTACAGACTAAGCGAGGTCAGTGTTCGAACAGGGTGTAAGGCTTCGGAAATGTATGAACTGTCGTATTGTCCGCAAAGCAGGCCAATTGCCCGCATATAAACAAAAAAAGAGGAAGACCCTCACAGGAAGATCTTCCTCTTATTGCTGAAACTATTATTTTCTGATACCGAGTCTTTCAATCAAATCCCGATATTTCTGAATATCTCTGTCCGCAAGATATTTTAGTAACCTTTTTCGCTTACCAACCAGGGTTAACAGGGTACGCCTGCAAGAGTGATCCTTGTGGTTCACTTTCAAATGATTTGATAACTCCTGGATTCTGTAAGTAAAAAGAGCAATTTGGCCCTCGGTTGATCCGGTGTTCGCAGCAGATCCGCCGTGTTCCTGAAAAATCTCTTCAACTTTAGCTTTTGACAAATAGACCGCCATTTTCAATTAGTTAATTATCCAATTACACTTCAAGAACCGCAAAGGTAAGTAAAAAAAAGTTAACCAAAAGCCTGCTTAACTTTTTTTCCATTTTTTATTATCGGTGCGTCAGGCACCTGCTTTAAACGCCCGGATCGCCTGAGTGAGCTTGGGCACGACATCGAACAGGTCGCCCACGACGCCGTAGTCTGCCGCTTTAAAAAATGGCGCTTCAGCATCTTTGTTGATTACTACGATCACTTTAGAGTTGTTGACGCCCGCCAAGTGTTGAATGGCGCCGGAAATCCCGATCGCGATATAGAGATTGGGGCGGATGGCGATGCCGGTTTGCCCAACGTGTTCGTGGTGAGGTCTCCAGCCAGAATCGGCCACAGGTCGAGAACATGCGGTGGTGGCTCCCAATTCAGTTGCAAGTTCTTCGATGATACCCCAGTTGCCGGGATCCTTCACGCCTCTACCTGCAGACACTACCCGCTCTGCCTCCGGAAGCGGCACAATACCCTGAACGGTTTTTTGTTCGACGACTTTTACCCGTGCAGCCGGGAGATCCGGTGTGAAGGTGGAGATCGAGGCCGCCGCATCACCTGTTATTTCAGGTTGCAGGGCGTTGCCGGCCAGGGAAATCACCTTTATATCTGTATTGATCGCAATTTTGGCTTGAGCCTTACCCGAAAATACGTTTTTGCCTACGACAAACCCACCTTCCATGGAGGGCAGCGTGTTGACTCCTGAAACCGATCCGGCCTCCAGGGCTACAGACAAGCTTCCCAGCAGGGATTTGCCTGTGGCACTATGACTGAGTACCACTAACTGCGCACCTATGCTACGCACCAATTGCGCTATGGCTGCTGTATGTAAACGGGTATCAAAATGCTTCAGCGCTTCTTCGTTAATCTGATAAACGGTCTTGACCCCATAATTCCCCAAAAGCGCCGCATTTTCAGGAGATCCGATGACGACAGCTGCGCAATCGGTGGACAGCAATGCAGCTGCCTTGCTCCCGTAGGAAGCTGCCTCCAGGGCTGCTTTTTTGAGTTGACCGTTTTGGTGTTCGGCAAATACTAATACCATGATCAGACAATTTTATAAGAAAATGAATGATTTAAATGACTTTCGATTCTTCGTGCAAGAGCCGTACCAGCTCCTCCATATTGTCGGGATCTATCATCCGAACGGCTCCCTTGGCCTCAGGCACACTAAAGGCAACCGTTTGGGTGCGACCTGCTACAGCGACCGGAGGGATGACCGCCAAAGGCTTACGCTTGGCGCCCATGATGCCCTTCATGTTGGGGATGCGCTGCTCGGCCAGCCCCTTAGCTGCACTAACCACCAAAGGCAAAGCGGCGGATAAAACTTCGGTTCCACCCTCTATTTCTCTGCTGATGGTTGCCTCAGATCCGGAGACCTGCATATCGCTGGCATGGGAAACAAAAGGCATATCCAGAAGCTGTGCCAGCATAGATCCTACCTCTGATCCGTTGTAGTCTATCGTTTCCTTGCCCAGCAAAACCAAATCAAAGGACTGTTCTTTGGCATAGGCCGCTATCTGACTGGCCACAAAAAAAGCACTGTCCGCCTCGGCATCTATCCGGACGGCATCGTCGGCACCAATCGCCAACCCCTTGCGAAGAATCGTATCGTTGTCTTCCCTGCCTACATTGATCAGGGTCACCGATCCTCCCCCTGCTTCCACCAGCTCCACTGCCCTAACCAGGGCATACCACTCGTCGTAGGGGTTCATAATAAATTGCACTCCATTGCTGTCAAAAACCGTATTGCTATCTTTGAAAGCGATTCTGGCGGTAGTGTCGGGAGTTTTGCTTACACAAACCAATATTTTCATAAGCTTAACTTTTTGAACAAATATACAATTTTATCCGGTATGCTTGATTACTTTAGCGAAAATTCGCTACACAAAATAATAAACAAATTGTGCGGCTGTAAGTTTAGGAAAATAAAAAAACATGACCAATAGGCTCCAACAATTGCTGGATTTGCTCGCAGGACAACCTGAAGATGCCTTCTTGTTTTTTGCGATAGCCAAGGAATATGAAAAGCTGGGGCAGTCCGATGAAGCGCTGCGGTGGTACCAACAACTGGTGGGTAAGGATCCTGGCTATACGGGCACTTATTTTCACCTCGGCAAGTTGCAGGAAAAGGTTGGCGATGAGGAGGCGGCGCGACAGACCTTTCAATCAGGGATTGCCATTTGCAGAAAGGCGGGGGATTTTCATGCCCTGAGCGAGTTGCAAGGCGCCCTGATGAACCTGGACTTGGGAGCCGACTAATCCAACCCTGCTATAAACACGGTATAGTCAAAGATCAGGCCTTTTCTAGCCACAAAAACGCTGTGGATATTCAGCCCGTTGCGATGCAGCAACTGCTCGTAATCCCTGCGATGCAGTTGCTGAGGGTGCAAGATGTCTCCCGGAAGCACCTGAAAGATCCATTGCAAAACGGGATACTTGTGGGTATCGGTGGATAAAACCAGCGTGGCTCCGGGTTGCATCGCGGCGCACATACTTTCGAGTGCCCTGTGGGGATCGCGGGTATGATTAATGGCATTCAGACAGAATACCCATTGAAAATCGGGTTGGAGCTCGAGGTTTTCCAGGGGGCTCGCAATAAAATGCACCTTGGGATAGGCTTCCGGTCGGAAATGCGTCAAATGTTGTGCGTACAAGGGAAGCAGCGGATCTACTGCCGTTACCTGCTGGTCGGGGCAAGCGATAAAAATTCCTGCCGGACCACAGCCCGCATCTAAAACAGCAGCTCCGGGAGGGAGCCAAACGCCGCATTGATCCAGAAACCGGTTCCAATAAGCGGATTTGGCCGACAAATATTCCTCCGGATGCTTATGCTTCAGATACCAGCGCCACCAGCGCCACTCTGCCCACTGGGCCAGCTGCCAGCGCCAGGAAGAAAATCGGGACAAGTATTTTTTCAACTATTGTGGTAGTTTTGCGTTTTCATTTTCTTTTCACCAAATCCATCAAGCGCTGTGCTTCTATCCATTGGCACCAAAGTTAGCCTGAAAAATACCAAAAGCCTGGGGATCGTCACAGGTTTTCTCGACACGGGCATGGTGCGGGTACAACTGCTCGACTCTGGCATGGAAATACCGGTGTTTGAGGAAGATCTTGTGCGGATCGCCGAGTCGGCCAAAACAGCCAGTGCTAAGGCAAAGGTCATTCAAGTCCCAAAAGCGGAACCAAAGACTATGGTGGAACCTGAAGTGGAACCGCCTGTCGGCAAAACCTATCCGCTCGGCAACACCGGGCTGTCTCTTGTTTTCATACCGGACGGATTTCAGCTCCACGACATCTCCCGATACGGGATCTACTTCATCAACGATACCACGCAGGATATCTCTTTCAGCATTACCTGTATGCTCAAAGAAAATCTGCATTTCAAGCGCAACGCTCGACTGTTATCCTGCCAAAGTTTTCATATCGGCTCGCTCGACTTTATCCTGCTAAACGACAATCCGACCTTTAGTTTGGATTTCTGGCAACTGACCGAAAAGGGTTCCGCTGCCAAAATAAGCCGGGAATTGAAGCTCAAAGCCAAGTTTTTTTTCAAGGAACAGCAGGAAGTCCCCTTTTTGCAGACCACCGGATATGTTTTCCCGGTATGGGAGGTCTCCCCGGAAACAAATCCAGCCACCCCGACAGAAAACCTTCAAGATTACACCCGAAAAAACCTGGTACCCCAGAAGAGCTTCCGGTCGAACCGATCTACCGGTTCGTTTAAGGAACTCCACCGAATCGCTTCTTTCCCCAGTGAAATAGACCTACACATTGAAAAACTGGTCGTGGACAGTCGTAAAATCGGAAAAAAAAGCGTGCTCGACATCCAGCTCCAGCACTTTGAGGAGTACCTCGACAAGGCCATCCAGTTTGGTTTGGAGCGGGTGTTTGTGATCCATGGACTGGGCGAGGGCAAACTCAGAGACGCCATAGCCGGTCGGCTAATCCAGCACAGGGGCGTCAAAACCTTCAAAAACGAATACCACCCCCGCTACGGTTTTGGGGCAACGGAGGTCATCCTCAAATAAAAAACCCGGATTCCTGCCTATTGCGAAACCCGGGTGCATGTCTGGTTTTTCAGAAACAATATTACGCTTTGCCCTTCAACATCATGTTCCAATACATGAAAGGCAACATATACTTTTTCAGCAGCCACATGCTCCATTGCTCTTTGGCGGTATCAACAAAGGTGCTGATCATGGGATCGCTGTCCCGGACATTATTGTACTTAAACTCTGCCAAAACCATTTTGCCGTAGCCGGTCACCAGCGGACAACTCGAATAGCCCTCATAGCTTCCCGTCAACGCAGGATCCTTTTTCAGAAGGTGGATCAGGTTTTCTACCACTACCGGAGCCTGCTTGCGCACCGCAGCCCCTGTTTTTGCCGTAGGCAGTGCCGCTACATCGCCCAGGGCAAACACATTTGGGTATGTTTGGTGTTGAAGAGAATTGATATTTACCGGGATCCAGCCCTTATCCGGTCCCTCGGTAGCTGCCAGTTTGGATTGTTGAATAAAATCCGGGGCAGCCTGGGGAGGAGCCAAATGCAACATATCGTAGTGAATGCCCACCTCTGTTTCGGAAACCTGATCTACTTTGATATCCTTTGGATTGTGAAACAATTCCACCGGGTTCTCCGAAGCAGCGAGCACATCTGCAGCAATTGCCTGTGCGCAGTTGCCCATATTATGGAACAATTTGGACGGATCATCCTGGTTTGCTACGATTTTAAAATAAGCAATTTTGTTCTTTGCGTCAATACGGGTTATCTTGTGGAAATAACGAAGGCCAATCTCCTTTCTGTCCACCACCTGCATCAGGGTCTGCTTAAAAGGTTCCACCCCGAAAATTACCGAGCCCGGAGTCGCAAAAACTACGGTAGTGTCCTTACGCACACCTGACTTTCGGAAATAATCATCGGCCAGGTACATAATTTTTTGCGGAGCCCCCCCACACTTGATCGGAGTTGCCGGCTGGGTAAACAGCGCCACGCCGCCTTTGAAATTCTGGAGGACCTTCCAGGTGTAATCCGGATCGGTATAGTTGCTACAAACCTCATTTTTGTCTATGGTATCGGCAAGTCCTTCAATGCCGTCAAAATCATATTTCAAGCCCGGGCAAACCACCAGATAATCGTAGCTGATCACATTGCCCTTGGTGGTCGTCAGTTTGTTGCCATCCGGATCAATCGCTGCAACCGCCTCCTGGATCCATGTTGCACCAGAAGGAATCAGAGAAGCCATATCCCGCTCGGTATCTTTGTAATTGTAAGTACCCGCACCCACGAGGGTCCACGCTGGCTGGTAATAGTGCTTAGTAGCAGGATCAATAATGGCAATGTCTAATTTGCGGTCTTTGCGCAATAACTGAGCGGCCACCGTAATGCCCGCCGTTCCTGCACCAATAATGGCGATTTGATGATGTTTTTCCATGGTTTAAAGTTTTGTATTGTTAGTCTAAGGTGATTTTTTTCAATTTAATGCGGCAATCGCTTGCGCAACAGCCCGTAGGCAAATGTTCCAAACATGGCGCTCGCCAGAAAGACAACCAGCACGGTGGCGCCACTGCCCATCAGGATAAACATGGGCCCCGGACAAACTCCTGCGAGTGCCCAGCCCAAACCAAAAATGAAGCCGCCAATGATGTATCGCGGTATGCTTTTGTCTTTGGGATGGAATACAATTTCCTGTCCTTCGATAGACCTCAAGTGCCGGCGCTTGATCCATTGCACCATCACGATTCCTATAGCAATGGCAGAAAAAATAATGCCGTACATGTGAAAAGACTGGAAGTGGAACATTTCGTAAATCCGAAACCAAGACACAGCCTCAGATTTGTATAAGGTAATCCCAAATAAAATACCCACCAAAATAAATCGAGATAGTCGCATGGTTCCTGTTTTAGAAAAGAAGTGGGAAAATCAAATGGACCATCGTAAGCCCACCAAGAAAAAATCCAATGACCGCAACCAGAGAGCCAAACTGCAGCGCCGACATGCCGCTGATCGCATGGCCAGAGGTACAGCCTCCCGCATACCGTGCGCCAAATCCCACCAAAAAGCCACCCACGACAATCACCATGAACCCCTGAAGGGTAAACAAGGCCTCCCATCGGTAAAAATCCGGAATCAGCGGCACTTTACCTGCTTCAAATTCAAAACCCAAAGCTTGTAAATCCGTTATGGCAGCCTGCGATACATGCGCCACCTGCCCGTCCACAGGAGTGAAATACGTGGCAGCCAGATATCCCCCAAACATCGCCCCCAACGCTACCATCAGGTTCCAACCCTGCGAAGCCCAGTCAAATTTGAAGAAATCCGCATAATCCCCCGCACCATCCGCAGCACACATCACGCGAAAGTTGGCAGAAATGCCAAATTCACGGCCAAAAAACAATAGGATAAACATAATCAAGGCAATCATCGGACCGGCAACGTACCAAGGCCAAGGCTGACTGATGAAATCCACAATCTGAATTAAAAATTCGGGAACCATACTATATATGATAATGTGTTTGTTTATTAGAATATAAACTTACCACTATCCTTGTTCCCAAACAAAATTGTTTTCAGGCCTTAAGGGTGATTTTTGTCATCAAAAGTTGTCGAATATTTACTTGATGGCTTTGGCCATCTCCAGGAGGGAGGTGTAGATGGGGGGGCTTGGCATGGGATTGCTGAGCAGGTAGGCTTCCAGTTTTTCGGTTTCTTCGGGATTGGTAGCGATCATGGCGGGCTGCATGCCTGCGTTCCAGGCAAATTGCAGGTCGGACAAACTATCTCCGGCCATCCAGGATTGCTGCAGGTTCAGTTCAGGGTAATCTTTTTGGGCCTGAAAGGCCATAGCAGGATGGGGTTTGCGGCAATTGGGCTGTTGGTGGGCCAAATCCGGACAAAAATAGATGTGGTCAATCGTTGCGCCTTGCTGTTCCAACAGGTGCAGCATGTACTGGTGTACGTGATCGAGATCAGCTACCGTCATCCGACCTTTGCCAATCCCTTGCTGATTGGTGGCAATGAATATACAGTCGAAGGATTGTCGGAACAAGCGAATAGCTTCCGCTACGCCTTCCAGGAGCGCAAACTCGTCCGGATGGCGCACGTAATCGCCCGGGATCCGGCGGTTAATGACCCCATCTCGGTCTAAAAAAACAGCTTTCACGATCATGGTTGAGGATGGGCCATTTCGAGGATACCCGCGACCATATTTTCCCAGCTAAACTGGTGTTTTCGAGCCATCACGGCTGCCGTCAGAGCAGGCAGCTCATCCTTGTCATATACCTCCGCGATAGCCGTGGCGATGGCCTCCGGACTGACCTCCACAAGGTAGCCCTCTTTGCCGTCCTCAATAATTTCGGGAAGTCCGCCCACGCGAGTCACAATCATGGGTTTATTAAAATGATAGGCAATTTGGGAGATCCCACTTTGGGTAGCGGAGCGATAAGGTTGCACCACCAGATCCGCGGCGGCGAAATAATACTTGACGGTTTCAAGGGGAATGAAGTCTGTTCGCAATACCAATTGATGGGCAATTTGAAGACGCTCGATCAAATCTTCGTAGTACTCCCGCTTACCGTAGTACTCCCCTGCCACGATCAGTCGGATGGGTCTTTCGCGAATGCGCGGATCCGCCATTGCCTCCAGCAACAGATCCAGACCTTTGTAGTCGCGAATAAAGCCAAAAAAAAGCAGGTAGGAAAAGTCGGGATCCAGGTGGAGGTGGGCCTTCCCTACGGCCTGATCCACAGCTGCCCCATAATTATCATAAACCGGATGCGGGATATACCGAACCGGTTTTTCCGGAGCCATTGCGCGGATATCCCGTTCGACTGCAGCAGACATCGCCACACAGGCATCAACGGGCTTGATGAAATATCGGGTAAACCACCGATCGCCCGGTCGGGACTCGTGGGGAATCAGATTGTCCACCACTGCGACCACACGGGTATGCCCATTGCCCTTGGCAAGCCGGAGGATGGTTCCCAGGCAGGGGCCCATAAAAGGCAGCCAATAGCGCACTATAATAAGGTCTGGTTTTTCGGCGCGCAGCCGTAGCCCCACTTTAATCCAGTTGAGCGGATTGACGGAATTGACCCAGGTGCGGATCCGCAATCCCTCCGGGGCGGGATCACTGGAGAACTGTGTAGTTCCAGGAAACAAAAATCCAGGATATTGCAGAGAAAAGGAAACAATATCCACTGTTTTCCCCTCATCCATAAAAGCCTTCGCCAATCGCTCGGAATAGGCTGCAATCCCTCCTCTCAGCGGATGTGCCGGAGACAAGATGGTAATGGTATTCATTCGCCGATACGCTTATCTACGAGGTAATGGTTGCGGTCTGCTCCGTTTCGCACCACCAGTTCTGCCAAAAAACCCGTCACAAACAGCTGCACCCCGATGATGACCGTGAGAATACCGAGGAAAAACAAGGGACGCTCGGCTATGCCATAGGTAGCGTTGTAAAATTTTTGGAAACTCAGAAAAAGCAGCACCAAAAAACCCATTAAAAACGACAGGATGCCCAGGGTACCAAAAAAGTGCATGGGTCTTTTCCCAAACTTACCCACAAACGTAATAGACATCAGATCCAGGAAACCATTGACAAAACGTTCGAGGCCAAACTTAGAGACCCCATATTTTCGAGGATGGTGTTGCACCACTTTTTCGCCAATTTTGGTAAATCCCGCCCATTTAGCCATCAAAGGCAAGTACCTGTGCATCTCGCCATAGACTTCTATCGCCTTTACCACCTCCCTTCGGTAGGCCTTCAGTCCGCAGTTGAAATCGTGCAAAGGAATGCCACTTACCCACCTCACCGTAGCGTTGTACAAACGGGAGGGAATGGTTTTGCTCAAAGGATCGTGACGAACCTTTTTCCATCCGGAGATCAGATCATACCCTTCCTCTCGGATCAATCGAACCAACTCGGGAATTTCTTCCGGACTATCCTGAAGATCTGCATCCATCGTGATCACCACATCGCCGCTCACCACAGAAAATCCTTCGTTCAGGGCAGCCGATTTGCCGTAATTGCGCCGGAATTTGATGGCTTTGACGTGGGGATAACGCTGCGTCAAGGTCTCGATAATTTGCCAGGATTTATCGGTACTGCCGTCATCCACGAACACCAACTCGCAGGACAACCCATGGGCACGCACCACCCGATCAATCCAGGCGGCAAGCTCTTCCAGCGATTCTTCCTCATTTAAAAGCGGAATGACAACTGATACATCCATATTTCCGGTTTTTGTCTAGCGCTTCACAAAAAGCGCAATGATCGCAGCCCATACAAAACCACCAATCAGGCCAAAGGTATAATCAAAAAATGAATTCCTCAGGGATGGCGCCGGAGGATTTTCCTCCAGCATAGCGGTGGTCTGCTCCGCCCAATCTTCCCCAAAATAAGGAGTAAGCTTTTCGATGCTGTCCAGGGTTGCCGTCAATTGCATAGCCGTCAGCTCGGGATTAACCACCATAAACATCAACAGATCGAACGCATGATACATGAAACTCGACAGCGCAAACACCCCGAAAGCTACCCGAAGGGGGGCTTTGAAAGGATAGTCTCCGCTTGCCAGGCGCCGGTCTGCTACACAAGCCCACGACATCCCCGTAAGGGTAATGATCATAGACGACCAATACAAACCCTGACTAATCATCCTCTCGGGCGAGACCATATAGGCCCCCAAGAAAAGGACGATAAGGGCGAGACCTGTGAAAACACCATGTTTGACGATCAAATCCTTCATCCTACTTACAGGTTATGGTTGGAACATGGGTTCCTTTTTATTGAGCACCGCGGCTACAATCAGCGCCGTGATCAATCCAAAAAACGAACTTCCAAACAGGGCAGAAAGAATAAACCGCCCGGGTTTGTAGCCTTCGCGAGATCTTTCCATGGCTTCCTCCAACTGCTCGTCGCTCAGTCCCATATTTTCCATCATTTCTCGGGTGTATTCCAACATGGACTCGATGAAAGACGGGTCAATATAATTGATATACACCACCTGAAACACAGAACTCAACGCACCGATAATCAAAGCCGTCAGAAAAGCTGTCGTAAAAGCTGTACCAAAACTGATGTACCCACCCAGGTTTTCGTCCCGGTGTTTTTTGACCACCGCTACCAAAAATCCTGCATAAATCACAAGGCTGATGATACCACTAACAACGACCATACCCATACCTGAATTGGGATTATTCCAACCCAGAATGTTGGTCAACAGACCGTAAATGATAGCAGCCAAGCCCCCTAAAATGCCATAGCGCACAATCAGATCACGAGAAGAAGTAGTTTGAATAGTTTCCATATTGTTGAGCTTTTTAATGTAAAATATAGGTTAGATGTCAGGAAACCAACAATCATTACAGCTCAATCTATATTTATTTGCACTTCCTGTCGGAAAAAAGTGGCCAATACTTTGCCTTTTAAATGGCGATTGAGCAAGGGGGAGTTTCGGCTTTTGGATCGAATATGCCTGTCCGAAAACACCCATTCCTTTTGCGGATCAAATATAGTAAAGTTGGCCGGAACTCCCGCTTTTATTTCGGGAATTGGCAATCCCAGCACCCTCCTTGGGCCATTGGCGAGCTTGTCCACCAGCAGTCGAACATCCATTACTTTTTCCAATCTGGTATGGGCAAGCGCGAAGGCGGTCTCCAATCCGATCGCACCAAAAGCGGTATAGGGAAATTCTTTTAGTTTGAGATCCGCCTCCAGGGGCAAGTGTCCGGAAGTAATACAATCTATAGTACCATCCCTGAGCGCTTCAATCAGCGCTTCCTGGTCACCCGCACTCCGCAGGGGAGGAAGTACTTTGAGGTTGCTGTCGAAGTTGAGGAGTTGGGTCGAGTCAAAAGCGAGGTTCAGGGCAGCAACAGAAGCGAATACCTCCAAGCCGGAACCTTTCGCCGTTCGAATGAGATCTGCTGCACCGGCAGTAGAAATGTTGTAAGCCATCAGCCGGGACTGTGCATAATCCGCGAGGCGCAGGTCTCGATACAACATCAGTTCCTCCGCGAGCGGGGGAATACCGGGAACGCCCATGAGGGTACTTTCCAGGCCTTCGTGCAACTGTCCTTCCGCGGACAAAAACAATTCGTCGGGGCGATTGATCACCAACCCCCGAAAAGGTTTGACATACTCCAATGCCCGCATCATCACACCGGCATGCTGTATGCTCTTCAATCCATCAGAAAAAGCCACCGCACCGGCGTGGTACAAATCCATCATTTCAGCGATGGCTTGCCCCCCGACTCCCTCTGTAAGGGCTGCAATCGGGTGGATATCCACTTGGGTATGTGCCTTGTGGTGCTTCAAATATTGCAGTTGTGCCTGTGAATCTGAGGGAGGGTTGGTATTGGGAAAAGGTGCAATTGCCGTATATCCCCCTGCCCTGGCCGCTGCTGCCAGCGAAAATAAATCCTCCCGGTGTTCAAACCCGGGGTCGCCATGTACACAACCAATATCCAACCAGCCAGGAGACAACAACGAAGCTCCCGCATTAAAGACCTGAGCATCAGCATCTTGAAGTCCGGCACCCACGTTTTCGATCACCCCGTCCACCAACAAAAGATCGAGTACCTGGTCGTCCCAGGGAGATGTAGCCGAAAGGATTCGGGCGTTTTTTATGAGCCACTTCATGACAACCTATTTCGGCAAAAATAAAAATTTAGCTTTAGCCCTTCCATCTTAACAGGAAATTTTATCGGAAATTGACCGCATTTGTAAAGATATCCCCTTCGGGAAAAAGATGCTCCCCCGATCAGCCCAAAAGATAGGTTACCTTTTCCTCCAAAAAGGTATTAATAAGGGTAATCAGGTGCAAGGCACCTTAAGGTGGCTTGCACCTGTGTTTTAAGGCACTGGTTTTCATTGTTTTATGATATTTAAAACATAAAAAACCTCAATTTTTCAAATACCAGCGATTGTTCTTCCAGAGGTGGTTTGGGGTAGTTTGGTAGTAGGATTTACCGGTGGGTCGGACAAACAGTTCGTCCCATTGGATCCATAACTGTCGGCGTTCGCGCTGGCGGAATTCGAGGGTAAACCTGGATTTGTTTCCTGCAGGTACGAAGGGGATTTCGACCAGACCCCAGCCGGTGGGATCAAACACCACCGTCTTTTCCCAAAGTTGGTATTCGGTTTGTTGTAACACGGCATCCGTATCTGCATCTCTTTCGGTAATCCTGATTTTTACCCGACCGACGAGGTCGCGGTTGAGAAAGGCCCAATGCGAAAAAAGAAGTGATTCCCCGGAGGTAGCGAAGGAAAGGGTGTCGTCAAAAAACAAAAACTCCCTGCCCATACGGAATTGCATACCCGCGCCATCCGGATAACCCGATCCCTGGTCGCCGCTGTCATAGGCGTTGTAATAATAAGCCGTATCGCCGGTTGGGGATACAATAGCTGCCCGAGGACTAACCGATAGCGCTTTTATCTCTGCAGCGACCTGTCGCTGAACCGCTTCTACCCTGTTCCGAAAGCTCGAGAGCGGCAGTGCGTAAAGTTTTAATCGGGATGCTTCATACAGTGGAATCAGATCCGGTAAAAAGTGTTGGTATTTGTCGGGATTCATGTCGTATTGTTGTTGGTCCCAAACCACCAGCAGGGGTTTGCTATCGGGATACCGGCCGAGCACCTGCGGATCGCGGTAGGGAGGCGTGACCAACTGCAATTGCTCCCAAGCCTGTCCCAGGGAAGAACGGCTGGACAGGGTACTCGTCACCGGCAAGCCCAATTTTGTCCCTATCCACAAAGACTGCTGCAGGATAAATCCTTCGGGTGACCACCAGAAATTGTCCGATCCAACATTATAGTAAGGAATAGTGAGTATGGCCTGGTAGTCTGTTGCACGAATCCCGGCAAGGTCCTCTACCCTATGCTCCCCTTCCGGGCCTTCTACCACGTCCAATCGCAAATCCAGCGATCGCTGAAAAAACCAGGCCTCCGCAACCAAGACCAAAAGCGCCGGCCAAATCAGGTTTTGCCGGTAACGGCTAATCGCATATACCGCCCAGATTTGAACCATAAAATAAAAAGGCCAGGCAAAACGACCGATAGAACGGAACTGCTTGAAGGGCCCCAGGTATTCATACAAACTTTCCAGGCCCGGCAGGGTAAAGGGCAACCCAAATGCAAACAGCAGCAAGGTCACGGACGCACCACCCATCGCGAGCATAAACCTTTCCGAGCCAGGCAAAGGACGGTCAGCTGATTTTTGGCGGCCACGCCATATCCCTATTGCCAAAATGACGATCCCCAGCATGCCGGAAAGTCCGATGTAGTTGGCTGCTTCGTAGTCAATATCCGGAATGGGAAATATCTGGGCGTCTATCCACCGAAACAGCGGTTGCGCAGGTGAGGTGAGCAATCCGGAAAGATTCGCGCGATAGTGGAAAAATCCCCAGGGCTGATCCGAGCGATCGCTGACCGTGTCCGGTGCAAACAGCCAGCTGTAAAAAAACAGGGCGGGTAGTCCAACCTGCAAAAACAGGTGCCAGAGTCTCCAACCGATATTCTTGGGACGCACCCTACTCAACAAAAAGTCAAAGCTATGCCACAAGCCAATCACCGCTCCCAACAGCACAAAAAAGTAAAAATGAAGCAAAGCAAAGGCCATTAGCGCCAAAGCAATGAGCAAACTCCTCCCCGTACTCCGTTTTTGCTGAAAGCGATACAACAACAGAAAGAGCAGCGGTAAGGCAGCTACTTGCCCCAGACCGTAATGCGCCGACATGCGCGCCATCTGGGGAGCTAAAAAAACGATGCCCAAAGCGGCGATACCGGCTATCCAAAAGGGAACGCCAAAGGCAAACAACAACAGGAACAGCGCCATCACGGCCACCAGGATCGTAACCACCAAAGCGGCATGGATCACTCCGGGTACCCTATTGCTGGTGATCCAACCTTTTTTCCTCGCCCAAAGCAATACGTTGGCAAGTAAGGGCTGTCCATCGGCGGCAACAATATGCTCGCCAAAGGGATAATTCATGCCCCGATACTCCTGGTAGGAAGTATCGTGGGCAACATGGTACTCCAAAACCGCGTAGTTTTTGTACCCATCGCCATAAGGCTCTATATAACGGGTATTACCATGAGGCAGAAAATCGGGAAAGCGAAGCCAGCAAAGCAATGTTGCCACCAAAACCAGCCCTACCATACCCACTTTTTCCGTCCTGGACATGGGTTATGCTTTCCAGAAACGCAACAACAGCGTTTCTATGGCCAGGAATAACAGTGCCAACACGACAAACCAGCGCCAGAGAGACAAGCCCTCCGAGTTTTCAGCGATCAGATCAGTCGAAACGGCAGCATCGGCCAGGTCAATGACCGAAAAGCGCTCCCCGAAGCGCTGCTGCAAGGCTGTTGCAGCCAAAAACTCCTGCTGGGACTCCTTGCGGTCGTAGTTGAAGGCAAAAATTTTCAACACTTTATCCTTCTCTAACCAAAGTCGGTACCAGCCCGAGCGGCGCACTTGTTCCCCGGTACCGATGATTACCTTAGACCCGACAATGCGCTGCTCCGGAATAAACTCGGTATCCTGGTCGCCCATCCGATACATGATGTCCGCCGACTGCCCAATGTGGTCTGCCTCCAGCCGGTTGTCCCGACCGATAAACCACGCAGGCACCTCTGCAGCTGCACGGGAAAGTGCCATTTTGTACAACATCGGCACAAAAATTTCTCCATTGACGACCAAATCGTTGAAACGGATGTCCAAAGGCGCCGCACAAAGGTACAAATGCCCCTTGTCTATCTTGAATTTAGACAAAAAGGAACGCCCATCCCGATAGGTCATCAAAGGCTCTTCTGCCCGATCCATAAAACCATTAAACTGAAAAGACGCCTTGGCAAGCGGAAGCTTGAGATTGCTGCTCAGGGACTGGAATACGTCGCGGAAAACAAACTCCTCCGTGTTGATTCCACTGACCTGCTTCTCTACCTCCGCCTCAAAAGCACCATAGCGATTGGCCGGAAAAGCGTCCAGAAAGTTGTCATAAGCCCCGGCAGACATATTGACCGAGGGAAAAACCAATACATTGCCCCCATTGCGCACAAACTGCTGCAGCTCAAATGCCAATCCTGAAGACAAAACGGGAAGTTCATTGCAGATGATCAGCTGGTAATCCTTGAACCTGCTGTAATCCAGGTTTCGACTAAACTGATTGTCCACCGAAAAATAAGCGATACCCCGAAAAGCGGCATCTACATACGCATTAGACTCTAATTCGTTAACAACCAGTATATTGATTTTTTCCTGTACATAAAACGACAAAAAATAAGTATCGTCGAAGGTAATCGGATAATCGGTAATTTCCAGCCTTGCCTCGTGCCAGCCCGTGCGCAACACACTCACGTTGATGGTATCCAGGATAAAGCCCCCTGCGGGAACATTGACGGTGCCCACGGGTTTGTTTTGCCCTTCGTGAAAAAACGACAGCCGCACATTTTCCGCAGCCTCGCGACCTTTGTTGGACAATTTCACCACGAGGGTATTGGTCTGCTGCAGCATCTGTACCGGCTCCTCAAACCAAGCGGAGTCAATGCTGATGTTGCGTTCCTGAACGGCCTGCAGCGGAACCAGACTGACCCGCATACTGGTATCCTGCCAGTTGTCCAAATCTACGGCATATTCCTGAAAATCAGACAGCAGGTAACTGAGGTTATCCGCAGCGGAACTCGTCTGTAAGATGCGTTGCTGGCGCCGCAAAACACTGCCCAGCGTTTCGGTAGCGGGAGAGCTGGTAATATCATCTATCAAGGCCAAGGCATCTTCCTGTCCCACCAAACGCTGGTGTTTGCCTTCAAAGTCGTTGGTCAGGATCTGAAAATCGTCGTCGGGGTCAAAAGCTGCCACAATTTCCCTGGCGCGTTGTCGGGCTTTTTCCAGCAGGGTCACATCCTGACTTTTCCCCTCCATGCTGAACGAATTGTCAATATAGATGCTCACTGCTTTGCGTCCCTGCTGAACGGATTTGTCCCGAGGAAGATAGGGCTGGGCGAAAGCGAAAACCAGCATCGCCACTGCCAGGAGGCGCATCAGCAACACCAACAGGTTCCGGAGCTTGGAACGCGCGCTGGTTTGTTCTTTTACTTCCTTCAAAAACCGCACGTTGGTAAAATATACCTTTTTAAACCTTCGGAAATAAAAAAGGTGCAGGATGATCGGAATGGCGAGCGCAAGTAAGGCAAGTAAAAAACCGGGATACAAAAATTCCATGGACGGGGTTTAGTTGTAAAACGTAAATATAGAAAATTGGCAGGAAACTTTCCTTTAACAAAAACTGTACTACTTTTGATCAATAAAACCCGATTGTGAAGACCTACAGTGTTAAAGAAATCTACTATACCTTGCAAGGCGAGGGTGCCCAGGCTGGCCGACCGGCTGTGTTTTGCCGTTTCAGCGGCTGCAATCTGTGGAGCGGCCGCGAGGAAGACCGTTCGTCCGCGATCTGCCAGTTTTGCGATACCGATTTCCGGGGCACCGATGGGCCGCTGGGCGGAAAATACAGCGCAGCGGAATTGACAGCGACTGTTCTTTCCTGCTGGCCCGAACATAGCGGGGTGCCACCCTATGTGGTTTGTACCGGCGGGGAACCCTTGTTGCAGTTGGATCAGGATTTGTTGGACACTTTTCACGCCCATGGCTGCCTGGTAGCCGTGGAAACCAATGGAACGGTGCTGCCCCCCGAAGGATTGGACTGGATCTGCGTGAGTCCCAAGGCCGGTGCAGAACTGGTACTGACCCGCGGCCATGAACTCAAACTGGTCTTCCCGCAATGGGGTGCAGAACCGGATCTTTTCGAGGAGTTGGATTTTCAACATTTTTTCCTACAGCCTATGGATGGGCCCCGGATCGGGGAAAACACCCAAAAAACGATAGCTTATTGTCTGGCAAAACCCCAATGGCGAATGAGTGTACAGACCCACAAAGTGCTTCAAATTCCCTGAGCCAGTTCCAGTCTTTCAGCACTGGCCACCCAGTCGCCATAAAAAGGCATCTGGCTGAGGATGTCCGGATCGCCCAGCATTATAAGTTGCTCTCGCGCTCGGGTCAGTGCTACATTGAGCTTGCGATCCACCCCATCCGAGGACACCTGGGCCACCTGCCGAAACTGAAACAAATTATTGGTACACAGCGACAGGATAATCACATCCCTGGCACCGCCCTGGTAGCGCTCCACGGTATCAATTGTAAACCGGTCGGGATCTATGTCCTGTTCGGCCAGCACCTGTCTGATGAGCGCAATTTGAGCCCGGTAAGGGGTGATCACCCCAATAGAAGGCAGCTTGTTATCCGGAAGAAACTCAAGATAAGCTGCGATCAGCAAGGCTACCCCCTTCGCTTCGGACAAGTTGGCTTTCAGTCCTCCCTCCTGGCTTTCGGCATGGGTTGGCACAAACAAGCGCCTTCGGCAAAAAAGCATTGGGGTTTGGCCATCGGCAAAAAGCAGGTCGGGGTCTATCCACAATTCCCTTCGCTGCCGCAGCATGGGATCCTGTCCGGCAGGAAGCACATCCAGGTTGTTTTCATAAAAAACCCGACCGGGAAAATCCATCAGCGCAGCGTGCATTCTACCCTGGTGTCGCAACATGGCGTAGGCATGTGTCCAATTGGCCGAACGCGCCCGGCTGTACAAACGCTCAAACATAGAATTGCGCAGGTTGGTCAGACCAATTTCCTGCAAGGCCCTATCCGCCACGGCCGACTCTGATTCGCTTTGCATCACTACCGAAGGCAATTGATGATGATCTCCGATCAGAAAAAAGCGCCTGAACCGACTCAATACCCCGGCAAGCATCGGCTCCAGGATCTGAGAAGCCTCGTCAATAATTGCAGTATCGAATTTTTTGATCTTAAACAGATCCACGTTGTTGGAAATAGCCGCTAAGGTACTCACAAACAATCGTTTGCTCTGAAATAATTCCAAGAGTGCACTCCTGTTGGATATCCCCTCCAACTGTCGGGAAAACAAGTGACGCTTGAACCTCGGATCGCAAGCATACTCCGATCCGATGCGCAGGAAGTCGGTAATACCGGCACTTTCTATGGCCTCGCAAATTTCGTCCACTGCCCGATTGGTATAGGCCATCACCAGTACATTCTCGGTGGTATGCTGCATGAGTACTGCGGTCAATTCCCGCAGAAAAACGCTGGTCTTTCCGGTGCCTGGGGGGCCCCATAGCAGGAAATAATCCTGTGCAGCAAGGGCTTTTTCCAGGACATTTCGTTGTAATGCGGGGAGCCGCTCAGAAATCCAGGCTGCCTGCACAGGAGCCCCGGTTCTGGGAGCAAGCGTTCCCAGAATCAATTGCTGGTAATCGGACTGTGCGCCGGCAAACTCAAACAAACCTCTGTTGAGCGACAAGAAGCCCGTATCAATCGTATCCGGCTCCAGGTTCCAGTAGGCATATTTGCTCAAATCTGCCTGTGGAAACCGCAGCCTTACCACCACCTGATCCGGCTGGACGGCAATGATCGTACATTTGAACACCTGGGACGCCTCCAGGCGGGCATCCGGTTCTCCCGAGGGATACAACAATGCAATATCCCCGGTGCGGAAATTGGCCAACTTGCCGGTATATTCACTGCGATCGAAATAAGCTACCTGCGGATCCGGGTCGCCCAAGTCTGCCCGCCATCGAAGACCCTGAAAAATCATAAAAGCGGCTTCCTTATCAGCCGGAAAATTGAGCCACAAAGCAGCCTGTCCTCTGGCCTGATCTATGCCCTCTATCCCCTTTTTCGCCAAGATCTGCTCCCTTGCGATAAATCCTGCGAAAGCGATGAAATACTTTTTCACCAGGGGGGACATCTCTTGGTATTTCTGCTCAAATTTTTGGATATCTCTGCGTTCGAACCCACTCAGTTCAGGGAAATTGGCGAGTTGCCAGCGGCCAAAAAACTGATCTCCTGCATCCAGCAGATCCGTGGTGGGATCGGTGCCCAGGCGAGCCAGGGAAAAATCCAGCGCGATCATCTGGTTCCGCACCTGAAGCGCATCGTATTGTTGGGCAGTAATACGAGGTGCCCGGAACAACTGTTGAGTCGTCTGTCCCGAATACAGGATATAATTTTCGGCCTGCTGGTCCTTGCCAAAAGCAGCCTGGATCAGCAGGTCGTACAAGAGGGTCTGGATCAAATGATCCTGATTAATCCCCCACACAGTAGCCTGATAAGGCTTGCCGCTCTTCAACTCGAGGATCACCCTTCTGGCGGGATCCAGCGGATCGAGGTACAGGATATCCAAACGCCCCTGGATACCGTGATTGGAAGAAAAAAAACTCGGTTCAATGATACAAGCTTCGGGCTGCACCTGCATTTGCGGAAAATCCACCTGAATCACCTTGCGCAGGTGCTGATAATGCACTTCGCTGCGGGAAAGCAGCTCCTTTACCTCCTTATCCGACAGTAGCGCAAGTTCCAGCGGAAACAGCCGAAAAATACCGGGAAGTAGCGCAGCAAAGCTTTTTTCCGGGGACCGGATCAACTCATCCAGGAAATAATTGGCAATATTCCCAAGCATGATGGGCTGGGTAAGCTCGTAGGGAAGGTATTTTTTCAGCAGGTAGCCCTGAAGGGCGACCCCATTGGAGCGAAAACAGCCTGCAATAGCGGTCGCGTCCACCAGGAAATCGGGTTCCAGTACCATCGCCTCGGGTACGAGGGTTTCCTCATCTTCCCAGGACACTCCATGCAACACCACCTGTACGGGGAAGGCCAACTGTTTGCCCAGGAGTTGAATAGTTGGATTGAACCAGTCGTTTTTGCCGGGCACATTATACCGCACGAACACCGCTTGGCCTGTATGATTATCCAAAAAACCCTGTATGCGGGTATTGGCCTCATCTATGCGGGTAAGCAGTACCCGGCGGGTCTGATCGCCTTCTTCCGGATACTCCGATACAGGTTGTTGGGGCGGATGATGGGCAAAAAAATCCTCCAGAAAAGCATCCGACCCGGAAGAATATACCCGTTGGGCACTTGCGTATATAAGATAAGTACCCAAAACCAGGAGGGCATTCGGATCGCGATCGGGCAACGGATAAGCCGGGTTGCCGGACTTGCGGTACCACTGGAAGGACTGGTAAAGGGAATAGGGCAACAGGTATTTTTCAGCAGCGTAGCGGATGCGGGCGAAAATGGTTGTAAAAGCGATTTTCTCCTGTCCCGTAATTTCGTGCAGGTAAGCCAGGAAAAGCTGGTAGAGCGATTTGAGCGCCTTATCCGGGTCGTCCTCGAAGCGGACAATGATTTTTTGGAGTTCTTTATAAAACAGTTGAGCCAGATCCATAGTACCAAGGTAAAATAATAAATGTACAGGATCTTTTTCAGAATGGGTAAAAAAAAGCGGGAGCTTCCCTTACAGAAAGCTCCCGCTACAAGTAACTCAAAGAGCTACCTTAGTTAATATTTGGATTGGCCTGAATCTCTGAGATCGTGATCGCAAAGAAAGTACCAGGGTTAGTAACAGTTGCACGACCTGGCAACCAATAAACAGAAGGATCGTTGAACCGGTAGTGGTCAGACAATCTTCTTCCTTGCAGGTAGAGGTTCACTCTTCTGGAATGCTTCAACAAATCAATTGCCGGGATCTGTCCGCTATAAGGCGTCAATCCGTCCAGTGCACGCAACTTGTTGATGGCATTGGTAAACTCATCTGTTTTGTTGTTGGCTAGAGCATCCTCTGCCAGGATCAGGTACATCTCACGAGTGGAACTCATGATGAAGTCGTAATCCAGGAAAGAAGTCGCAAAATCCACTACAATCTTATTCAAAGCAGGATCCGGGATGTTGTCAATTGGATCATACAAGGCAATAGTATTGTATGGATCACCATCGCCCGGGGAAGCTACCCGTGGACCATCATTGATGATATACACGTTGGACAACCTTTGCTCCAAACGAGAATTGATCTCTGAAGCAAAAGCCAGACCGCCGGGGCGGGCAGTTGGCTCAACCGTCAACTTGTAGTATGCATCCTCGCCGCCTGCAGCTGCAAGCGCTTGGTTAGCAAAGCTTACCGCAGCTGAGCTGGCCACCAATGGGCTGCTTGTATTCACCGGGTTTACCTTACCCCAGATTCCTTTTGCCTGGTGTGCACGAGCCATCATACTCAGGATTGCGAAATCGCCTGATTTGATGGCGTTTGCTTTCTCCAGGTATCCGATAGCTTTGTCGTACAAAGAAGACATATTGCCGGGACCCACGGGAGCACCTGCTTCCAATTTGTCAGAAGCCACTACGAAATCGTCGTACATATCGGCGATCATCACATAGATGGTAGCTCCGGAAAGGTAAGCTCTGGCAAGATCGTTCTGATTGATCGTAACCTGTTCGAAAGCTTCCCCTCTTTTGATCACCTCATCGCACCAATAGCGCGCCTCGGTAACAAAGAACCATGCTGCATCGGTAAACTCGTTGTTGATATCCTCTACAGAACCGAAGTCCAACTGTGCCCATGCGTCCCTGGAACCAATCCAGACTACCTCATCGGTAACCACAGAGTAGGGAAGACCGATATTAGCATAAGCTTGCATCACGGTACGTTCCGCCCCGTTTACCATCGCATTGAAGGCACGGGGATCAGAAAGAGAGTCCTCTGTCAACTGGTTGGGGTTTTCTGCATCCAGCAAGCTTTCACAAGCTGAAAACGCCCCTACCATACCCAACAAGAAGACGTATGGATAGATTTTATTGAGTAATGATTTCATATTCACTTAAATTTTTTTGTTTGTTGTTGGCAACAATTAGAATCCAACTTTTAGCGTAAACAGGATTTGACGTGGGATTGGCCATCCGAAAGCAGCTACACCCTGGCCGAAGTTCTGATCCAATGCAGATCCACCACCTCTACCAACATATTGAAGCTCTGGATCCACCCCTTCGTAGCCGGTAAAGATAGCGATGTTTCTACCCGCACCTGTCAAAGACATCGTCTCGAATCCTAGTTTATCCACAAAAGATCTTGGGAAAGTATAAGTCACGCTAAGCTCTCTCCAACGGATGAAGTCTGCTTTTTCAAACGTATTCAAACCGGAGAATGGTGCAAGCGCCAGGGTCTCATACACCCACTCTTCCAAAGCAGCCAAACGCGCCTCGCCAGAGTTTTGTGGATTGAAGTTACCATCCACACCACCTGTCACATAATCTCTTTCCACGCGTGCAGAAGTTGGCATGTTACGTCCAATCACTGCGTTGGCCTGACGGAAAGCATCGGTAAGGTTGTTTACAACGTAATTGCCGGCTCTGTACTCGAACATCGTTTTAAGTGAGAAGCGCTTCCAAGTGATATTTGTACCGAAAGAACCTGTCCAGTCCGGGGTAGATTTACCCAAGTAGTGATCCAGCAAGTCTCCATCGCCATCATCATCTCTCAATAAGATACCACCTCTTCCCACAACTGTTGGAAGTGCAGCATTTGCGGTAGTCAATTCGCTCAAGAAATCAATCGCCTGTTGGCGCGTATCTGCCTGACCGTCACGGTTCAGGTCTGTTGGCAATGACCCTGCAGGAACATCAGCCAACATTGCACCGAAGTTAGCGCCGGGAGCATACCCTTCGATTAGGAAGTTACGGTAACGAGGATAAGAACCACCCACTTTCAATGGAGGAGCGCCACCCAAAGAAGCTACATTTTCGCGCAGGTAAGCACCGTTTGCAAAAACCTCTACGTTAAGGTCTTTTTTGCGGATCACAGTAGCGTTGATATTCACCTCAATACCGTGTGCTTCCAAAGTTCCCAAGTTAACCAACTGTGTAGAGCGGAAACCGCCGGATGGCGCGAACTGGCGTGCAAAAAGCGCATCTTCGGTTACGCGATCCCAGTAGGTGAACTCAAAGTTTACTTTGTTGTCGAACAAACCGCTGGTAAAACCAACCTCCCACTCTTTTGAAACCTCAGGAGCAAGATCCGCATTACCCAAGTTTTGAGGAACGATAGCTGAACCGGAAGCTGAAGCAGCTGGAGCATACGTCGTCAAAGCGTCGAATGCACCCGGCTGAAGACCAGCCCAACCCCATGAACCTCTGAACTGCAAAGAAGAGATAGGGCCTACCGGGCTCCACCAACCTGCATCAGATGGGATCCATGAGAAAGATACTTTAGGATAGAACTGCGCCTGGAAGTTGGCACCAAAAGCAGAGTGTGCATCCAGACGACCACCCAATGTAAGGAAGAACTGATCGTTGAAAGCCAACTGCTCCTGTGCAAACAAACCCGCGTTGATGCTCTCCTGGAAGAACTCATACGTGTTACGCGTTGCACCCGCACCAGTTACGGTCAAACCAGGACCAGGGAAATCCTGGCCTTCACCAGAACCTATTTTGGTTTGCTCCTGGATCAACTGACCACCAATGATGAGGTCAGACACGATCGTAGAAGTAATTTTGTTGTTCAAAGAAGCCTTCACTTCCAAGGTTGTTGCAAGGAAGTTTCTGTTAGAGTAAGCTGCATAACCCAGTGGGTTAGCACCAGAGAAGTTGTCAATGTTGTAACGGAAAGGCCACAACTCCGCATCATTTGCATTGGAGTAGTTCACCCCGTAAGTAGCATCCAATTTCAACCATTTGATAGGATAGTAGTTCATCCCTACGCTACCATTGAAGTTTTTGGTCTGCTGACCGAAGGTAGTCTGCATCGCTTCATTAACCGTCATGAATGCAGAAGTACCGGTAAGGTTGTTAGCTGTTCTGCGCTCAGGCTTGGAAAACTGTGCCAAAGAACCTACCGCGTAGATGTTGTTGTTATTGGACAATGTCGTAGAAGCACGATCGGTAAAACCTGAAGTCACTCGGATGCTGAATTTATCCGTTGGGAAGATGTTCAAGTTTACGTTCAACTGTGACAATTTGTCTGTATCTGTGGCCAATGTGCTCTGCCCAGGAAGGTAACCGCGGTTTTCCTGTCCGCCGAAAGAACCGTCTGTGCTGGAATGGCGAGCAGATACGTAGTAGTTGAAGGCAGCAGTACCGCCTGAAATATCTGCTGAAAGCTGGGTAGTTGTACCTGTTTCATACAAATCTTCCAAAGCATTGGTATAGATCAGCTCCCATGGGCGTATGGTATAGCCATACAAGGAGCTCAACGTAGAAGCCTGAGCCGTTGTACGTGCAAAACCGGTGTTATCCACTACTTTACCTTTAGGGAAGTTGATGATACCCTGAGCCATCTTTACGTTGAAACGTGGCTTACCAGACTGACCTTTCTTGGTAAAGATCTGGATTACCCCGTTACTTGCCTCTGTACCGAAAAGGGTAGCAGCAGAAGCACCTTTCAGGATCTCAATGCGCTCAATAGACTCCGGGTTGATGTCATCGAGTCGAGAAGCAGTACCCCCTCCACCTGCACCAACAAAACCGGAAAACCCGCCCCCTCTGTCAATACGAATACCATCCACAATCACGATAGGCTCGTTCAACTGAGAAAGCGAAGCATTACCACGGATACGGATTTGAGCACCTTCACCAGCCAAACCGCTACCAGGCAAGGCAACCACACCCGGAGTACGACCTCCCAACACATCCGAAACGGAGTTGATGGGTGCATCAACCAGGCTTTTGGTTGAGATGGTACCAATCGTGTTACCGATTTTCTTTTTCTCAATAGGTCCACCCGTACCCGTTACAACTACCTCATCCAGCTGGGTAGCACTGGTACCCATGCTAAAGTCAGCAGTCACCTCACCGCTACCCACAGTAACGGTGATCGTTTGCTGAGAATAACCTGTATAGGTACAAATCAGCTTGTACTCTCCGGCAGGAACGTCCTCTATGGTATAGCTACCATCGAGATCCGTAACTGACCCCTTTGTCAAAGATTCAATTAGCACAGTGGCTCCAATCAGCGGCTCATCGGTATCGGCATCGATAACGACTCCCTTGATTGTTCCTTGTGCCATCATCAGGATCGGTAAATTGAACATTAACGCCAATAAACCGACCATCAGCATTTTTGGTCTAAGTTTCATAATCTAGGTAATTGATTAAAAATTTGAAATTCGATGTAAGTATAGAATATTAGCAAAATAATACAAACAATTCTTATCAAAAATTGTATTCCTGATATCCTCTGGCAGTCGTTTATTGGGGTTTGATGGGGGTTTACTTGCTATGCTCTCTTAACACTTAATTAACGCGCAATCGTCTCCTTTTGCTGCCTAAAGAAAAAGAGAAATTCTGAAAATTCAAATTTTTTAACGGCTTTGATTGTCTTATCCTAAGTTCAACTGCTTTTTTATGGCGATTTCGCAAAGCCCCGAACGAAAATTTATGTTTACTTTTGTTAAGAAAAAGTATGACCTGCAAAAGTGCTTCTTTCTTTGTTATGCTGGCATTGTTGACCCTGGTATTGGGTTCTTGTCAGCAGCCTTCTTCCCAGGGATCGCCTGAGGGGAGTCAGATAGACTCTCTGGCCTTGTCCGATTACCTGAGCCAGCTTTCTTCCGATGCCTTTATGGGCAGAAAACCGTTGAGCGAAGGTGAACCCTTAACTACCGAGTACCTCAAAAATGCGCTTTCCGCCTTGGGTGTTGCTCCTGGCAACGGGGATTCCTATTTTCAGGATGTACCGCTGATCGAAATCACAGGCCGCCCTGCTACCACGATGCAGGTGAAAAGTCCTTCCGGGGTTTTTGAGCTGCAATCGGGTTCGGATTACACCATTTTGACACAGCGGGAACAGGAGCTGGTGGAACTCAAAGACGCGGAGCTTGTTTTTTGCGGCTACGGCATCGTTGCACCTGAGTATGGCTGGAACGATTATGCCGGGATAGATATGAAAGGTAAAGTTGCCGTGGTCATGGTGAATGATCCGGGTTTTGCTACCGGTGATTCGACCCTGTTCAAGGGCAAAACCATGACTTACTACGGTCGTTGGACCTACAAATACGAGGAAGCAGCCCGACAGGGGGCGGAAGCGGTTTTGATTATTCACGAGACCAATGCTGCGGGCTACCCCTGGTTTGTGGTGGCAGGCGGACAAGGCACGGGCAGACTAAACCTTCAGTCGCCCAATGGCAATGCCGATCAGTGTGCCATCAACGGTTGGATGTCTCTCGGCGCCGCCGCAAAAGTTTTCCAGGCTTCCGGTCTGGGCAATGTCGGCTTTTTTGAAAAAGCCCAGACTCCCGGATTTCAACCCATACCTTTGGGGATTACCGTTTCTACGAGTCTGAAAAATACCTTTAAAAAGGATGTTTCCCGCAATGTGGTAGGACTGATTAAAGGCAGCAAAACACCGGATGAATATGTGATTTACTCGGCGCACTGGGATCACCTGGGGGTAGGAAGAGCCGTAGAGGGTGACTCTATTTATAACGGTGCATTGGACAATGCCAGCGGTACAGCGGCAGTATTGGCCATCGCCAAGGCTTTCGCCCAAAATCCTACTCCACCGGAAAGATCGGTTGTGTTTTTGTTTGTCACAGCAGAGGAACAGGGGCTTTTGGGGTCTGCCTATTATGCGGCTAACCCAATTTTTTCACCGGAGCAGTCCGTGGCCAACCTCAACATGGATGGCATGAACCCCAATGGTCGTATGCGGGATCTGACGGTGACCGGTTATGGTCAGTCCGACCTGGACGATATTGCCGGAGCGCTGGCGGCTGAACAGGGTCGGTACATTATCCCCGATCAGGAACCGGAGAAGGGTTATTTTTTCCGTTCGGATCATTTCAATTTTGCCAAAATTGGCATTCCGGCACTTTTCGCCAAAGGCGGATACGATCATTGGGAGAAGGGAAAGGAATATGCCCAACAAAAACAGGAGGAATTTGTGGCAGCCAGGTACCACCAGCCCTCGGATGAATTTACGGCAGCGCTTTGGGATTTGGGCGGTGTGGTGCAGGATGCCGAGCTGTACCTCAACATTGGTAAAAAGCTGGCCAATTCGTCGGTTTTCCCGGAATGGAAGGAAGGATCGGAATTTAAAGCTGCCCGAAGCAGCAGGATCAAGGATTAAATCGGTACTTTTGCCGCATATCATTTGGGACTGCCAGTTTTGGCAGTCCCAAATGCATGGTTTGAAGTCTGATTAATCTCAATACGATGCCGGAAATCTTCTTTCATGTAGGGTTGGGCAAGACCGCCTCCACCTATTTGCAATATGCTTTTTTCCCCAAGCTAAAAGGCATATCCTATATCCAGCGAACCCGCTACGGCCAGTCGAAAAATATCATCCGAAAAAATCCGGCCACCAGTCACTTTGTTTCGCGAGAGTTCGATCAGCAATTGGAGCAGGAGTGCCGATGGTTTTCGGCTGATTTTCCGGATGCGAGGACCATCATTATACTCAGACGGCAAGACGGGTGGGTAGCTTCCCAGTACCGGCGCTATGTCAAAAATGGCGGCAGTCTGTCTTTTAGAGATTTTTTTGATGTCGCGGAAGACAAAGGCTTCTGGCACCGAAAAGATGCCGAGTTTTTCCCCATGTTGCAGATCCTGGAACATTACTTCACGCACCCACCCCTGGTGCTGTTCCATGAAGACCTGAAAAAAGATCCCTACGGATTTTTCGACGCTTTTGCGACTTATCTGGGTGCCACTTACGACCGGGAAGAGGTGTCGCTCAAACCCATCCACCGCTCTTACAGCGAAAAGCAGCTCAAAATCATCCGCAAGGTAGGCAAGTATATCTTTTCCCAGGATCCGCAGTGGTCGTCCAACAAACTGATCAATTGGATCCAGCGCAGATCGAGGCTCTATGCCTGTTATGCGATCCTTTATCCTTCCTTGCTGATTCCTGACTTTTTGGTCTCCCCAAAACCCCTGATTTCAGCAGAAGAACTCCAAGAAGTGCGCGATTTTTACGCTGCCGATTGGGAGGCTTGCAGGGCTTATGCCGGACGACACAAGCCCTGATCCCCTTAGTTTATGATACGAGTTGGCGCAAACTTTCCGCGATATTATCCATTTCTGCGGGAGTATTGTAGATCGTAGGGGAAAAGCGCAATCCTCCTGTGGGCGCACAGGCTATGCCGTATTGATGATAGAGTTGTTCGTACAGCTTGTTGTTATCCTGAGTAGTATGCCGCACAATCACAATACCCGCGGTGGCTTCATCGGCTTCGGGACTTACCAGTTCCAGGCCGGGCACCCTTTCGAGCAAGGCTGTTTTCAGGCGGACAGCAAGTTCAAATACCCGCTCCTCTATGTTTTGTCGGCCAATTGCATCGTGGAATCTGAGTGCACTGGTCATTGCCGCTGCCAGTGCATCATTGCGTTGTCCGAGGGTACAGATTCTGCCATCTACCGAGAGATCCCCCTCCTTCCACCCAGCCCCCATGGTAGTGGGCCACAAGCGCTCCAGGTGGGCTTGTCTGACGTACAGGATACCCGTTTCTTTTGGCCCCATCAGCCATTTGTGGGAACTGCTGGTGTAAAAATCGCAGCCCAGCGCCTGTAGGTTGAGGTTGAGCATTCCGAAAGACTGTGCGCCATCAATGAGGGTTAAAACCCCGCGGGAACGCGCCAGCTCACACAAAGCAGCAGCCGGGATAACCTGTCCGCTTACATTCGAAATGTGAGAAAAAGCAATCACGCGGGTTTTGGTACCTATTGCGGCTTCAAAAGGCTGTAAAAGTTCCTCCGGGCTTGCCGCCGCCCCGGGGGTACGCACCTCTTTGATGATTAGTCCAAAGCGCTTGGCTTTTTGTTTCCAGGCCATGTTGTTGGAGGGATGGTTTTGATCCCAGATCACCACCTCATCACCGGGTTGAAAATCAAGCCCCTGGATGACCATGTTGTTGGCCTCGGAGGTGTTGCGGGTAATGCCCATTTCATCGGCGGACACTCCCAGAAAATTGGCTAATGCCTGTAGGGTTTCTTTCCGGATGGTCTCAAACCTGGCTCGGTGTTGGAAAGACACATCGGTATCCAGTGCCCGGGCATGGCGGATGATTTCATCCCCCACCACATAAGGAGCCGGGCATAAATTGGCGGCGTTGACCATTATTTTGCCTTCGGCGATTGGAAATTGTGCCTTTACCAGTCCCCAGAATTGTTCATCCGGGCTGCCTGACGGGGATAAGAATACTCCGCCCCCCGGTATTGCATTTTTCGCGGCAGCGGGCAGCACCGCAGTACCCAGGACACCCGTGCCCAGGGTCTGTAAAAAAGATCGTCTTTCTATGTTGCGCATGGTGTTGGTGCTTTTTTAATTTTTACCGTTCAATCCCTTTGCGGTGCGATCATCGGGTTTTGGTGCGGGGGTCATCTTTGAAGACTGCGTGGGGATGAGTTGCAACACCTCCTGCACGACCCTTTCCATTTGAGGATCCCTACCCTGCATCAACAAATTCGGGTCATCCCAGACTTCGATATCCGGGCTCACGCCTTCGCCTTCCCAGAACCAATGGCCGTCGTTGTCGTATAGTCTGGCATCGGGAACGGTGATCCCTCCCCCATCAATAAGACTATGTCCGGTAGCGGGTCCTACCAAAATACCCAGGGTGCGTTCGCCCACGATCGGACCGGCCTTCAGTTCTTGGAAAGCCCAGGGCAGTCCGTCGCCGCCGGAACCTGCCCATCCGTTGATCAGCATCCCCATTGGGCCTGTATTGGCCTTGATCGGTTGGGTATGATCGCGTCCGTGTCGCCAGTGCAGGTTATAGACTACGGGGCGTTTCAGCAGTTCCAGAAAACGATCTGCCAGTTGGCCGCCCCCATTAAAACGCTCATCAATAATAAAGCCCTTTTTGTCCAGTTGGCCGTAGTACATACTCACCAACTCGAGCTGTCCCTGTCCGCTGGTATTGGACATATACACATAGCCCAATTGACCGTTGGACAAGCGCTCCACCATTTTGCGGTTGTCCTCCAACCACTCCAGGTAGCGCAGGTTGCTCTCTTCGGCTGGCGTGAGACATTGTACCACGATGGTTTGCGCCGCTGTCGGTTCTCCGCTTCGACTCAAGGTAAGCAGCACTGTTTTTCCGGAAAGGCCTTCGAAAGCCGCATAAGGATCTTTTGCAGGGTCGAGGGGTATCCCATTCACGGCGAGGATGGCATCACCGGGCTGTACCTCTACGCCCGGACGGTCGAATGGAGAACGCACTTCGGTATTCCATGCGGCGGGTCGAACGATGCGTTTCACCACATATTGACCCTTGTCAAGTTGCCAATCTATCCCCAGCAAACCTGTCGCTTTGGGTTCCACCGCTTCTGTATCTCCGCCCCGGGTATAAGTATGTCCCGCACTCAATTCTGCTGCCAAGTTGGACTGCAGGTTGATCACATCCCAACGGGTGCGGGCATCTTTGAGCAGCGCGCCATACTGCACCCGCAGGGCATTCCAGTCCACCCCGTGCATATTCGGGTCGTAGAAAAAATCGCGGTATCGTCGCCAGGTATCGGCAAAAATCTGTTCCCACTCTTCCTTGGGCGTCCAGGACATTTTTAGGTCTGATACAGCAATCGGAGATTCGATTTTTTGTCCGGGTGCAGGTGGAATGATACCGTAGCGACCGCCTGACTGCACCAGGATAGCCTTCCCATCCGCGGTGGCATTAGCACGGCCAACATTATCCATGATGGATTTTTCCTCCCTTTTCTCCAGGTCGTACAGCATCAGGGAACTTCCGCGTTTTTCGGAGCCGGTATTGGGCTGGCGCAAAAATACCAGTTTCCCTTCAAAAGCCATCAGGGCGCCGAAGTTGCCCGGATCTACGGGAAGCAGGGTCAAGCGAGACTCGATCTGCTCAACATCAATCCGCACCTGTGCAACCGAATCCTTTGCAGCCTTTGCCTCGCGGCCGGAGCTAATTTCGTCATTTCTCGGAGCGGTCAGCGCAGGCGTACCCGGAAGCAGGCTCAACGCGGCAAGATGAGTAGCATTTGGGTAAATCCAGGTTCCATCGCTTAGGGCTGAATAGGCTGCTCCGAAATTGCGGTCTGTCATATAAAACAAATACTTCCCATCTGTGCTAAACACCGGGTAAGCATCATTGTAATACCCGGCAGTCAACTGGTGGACCGCTTGGGTGTCCCATCCATAAACCATCACGGCATAATGGGCGTTTTCCAAACCTCGAGTATAAGCGATCCATTTCGAATCGGGTGACCAGCTCAGCGGGTAGCGGAACCTTCCTCCGTGACCGATATTCCAGTTGGTATGATCCACTTTTGTCAGCTCACCGGTAGCTACTGCAATTACAAAAATATCGTTGTTTTCGTCCATGAAAGCGATTTTCTCGCTATCCGGAGCCCAATAAAGCTGATAGCCAAAACCCTTGGCCCGATTGCTCAACTTTCTTGGTGCGTGGCCTGGCTCGGTGGGTTGCAGATAAATTTCGTATTCGCCGGAGCGATCGCTCCAGTAGGCAATGGTTTTGCCGTCAGGCGACCAGGAAGGTTGGCGGTCAAAAGCACCGCTCGACTGGGTGAGATTGAGGGTATAACCCTCCTTTACGGGAACGTTGAACAACTCTCCCCGCGCTTCAAACACCACGCGCTTGCCTCCGGGAGCAGCCGTTGCGTCGCTGATCTGTCGGCTTACGTCAATCATGCGCGGAATTTCGGCCGACAGATCGCTCATCACCTGCACGATCACTTTATCGAACTTTTCAGTAGCCGGATCCATGAGATAGAGATCCCCTCCGTACTCAAAAACCAGATTAGCGGGCCCTCCGGCCAGGTAAGAAACATCAAAATCTGTAAAGCGGGTAAGCTGTTTTTGTGTTCCAGTTCGGGGATCAAGCGAAAAGATATTGAGCCGCATGGAGGCGTCCTGATCGGACAAAAAATAAATTTTATCGCCCACCCAGGCGGGTTTACCATCAATCGCCTTACTCTTGGTAAGGTTGGTCACCTGTTGTTTTTGGGAATCGAACAACAAAATATCAGACGTCAATCCGCCGCGATACCGTTTGAAGGGGTAATTTTCCGTAATTTTTGTGATGTAGGCCAGCTGTTTGCCATCGGGCGACCAAGACGCCAGCTCGCCATAAGGCAGGGGCAGTTTTGCCGGCATCCCACCATATTTGCTCACCACAAAAAACTGATTGGAAGAGCGCTGACCCAGTTCCCTTCGCGACGCAAAAAGCAGCCGTTCGCCATCCGGATGCCAGTCCAGCAAGCGATCAGCCCCTGAATGCCAGGTAACCCGTTGTGGCAAACCACCCGTCACCGGCATCACAAACACATCCACATTGCCATTGTAGCTTGCAGAAAAAGCAATTTCCTGTCCATCCGGAGAAAACCGGGGCCACGACTCCTCGCCCGGACTGTTGGTCAAAGGCACGGCAAGTCCCCCCTCCCGTGGCATGACCCAAATATCGCCTCCATAAACAAAGGTAATCTGTGTCTCAGACACATCCATGTAGCGCATCAGTCTGGCGCTGATCTGGGCTTGAAGCCCCCCTGCGGACATCCACAAAAGGAGCAGGTAAAGTAGTTTTCGTTGCATAATAGTAATCTTCAGGTTTAGATCCAAGATAGAAAAAAGGCGGGATTTTTTTGATGTAGTGGTAGAGACGGTTGCATGAAACGTCTTTAAATTAATCGTTGATCAAAATTTTTTTATTGTTTTTCAATAAATTTTTTCCGATATTTGGAAAAAATTTATCCACAATGAATCTTAAACAGTCTTGGAAAGAAAAATGGGTCAGCCAGCCCGGGTTAATGTTGATTACCATAATCATTTGGTCTATTTTCATCGGTCTTTGTATTCAGGCAGGTACATTATTGTTTACCTCCATATACAGTTTCTTCAACCCGATTGTGGCCGAGAACCTGTATGAAGGTTTAAATTTGCACGGGTTGATGAGCCAGCAAATATGGTATTATATCGGGCTAGTTGCGTTATTGCTACAGGTAGTTGGTCTGAAAGCCTATATGTTTTACTTGATGACCAAAATCTTCTACACCATCAACCTCGACCACCCCTTCAGCAAAAAAGTGTCGGTCTTAATTTCAAAAATTGCAGCTGTTTGCTTTCGAATAGGGATTTTGGCCATTTTTGCAACCGGCAGTTTGAAGTGGTTGCTCAAACGGGGTTTTGATGTCCCTTCTATGGACAGTTATACCGGAGGGGCATTTGAGTACCTTTTAATGAGCGCCCTGTTGTATGCGATTGCGCAAGTCTTCAAAAGAGGCATGGAAATCCAATCTGAAAACGAGCTAACCATTTAAAGCCATGCCCATAAGAGTCAATTTGGATGTGATGATGGCAAAAAGGAAGATGTCCCTTAACGAACTTTCGGAAAAAGTAGATATCACCCTTTCCAATCTTTCGATTTTGAAAACCGGCAAAGCTAAAGCCATCCGCTTCAGTACTTTAGAAGCTATTTGTAAAGCGCTGAACTGCCAGCCGGGAGATATACTGGAATACGTAGAAGAAAATGGCTGAAGTTATAAAAACAAAGCGGGCCGTTTGTTTCAAACGGCTCGCCAAGTGATCCGCAGAAAACACTCCCCTGGGAAGAAGAATCATGTTTTATTCCTGGTTAAGAATAATTCCACCAAAAAACGCCCTATCTCTTGGCGATTTATTTTTTCCCTTCTCTGAAATTCCAGCCATCACTTACCGCATAACTGAAAGCTATCCCGAATAACACAGTGATAAGTCCGGCAAAGTATGGTACAAAATCAATCATTTTTTGTCATGTTTATAAGTTTTAAGTAAATTCCGAAGGCAAGTATAGAAGGCACCCATATACCCATAAAAATAGCAGCAGTCGTTTCACCTGTGAAATACAAAATTTCGGAAAAAATGAGCGAAAGAAAAGCAGAAATAAATAATAGCTTATCTGTGAGTGTGAATTTTTTCAACATACCTTGTTTAATTTTTAAAATAAATTTATCTAATTACTGAGAAAAAAATATACGCATTTAATAGCATAAAAAATATAGCGGGAAGTGATACCCAAAGGCTGTCTTTGACTTTTATCCTCACAATAATCCCAAAGAACATTAAAACTGCCAATCCGCCTGCAGAAATAAGTAAAATGGGAACAAACTTTAAACCAACCAGCAAACCCAGTGCTCCCAGCAATTCTAAAATGGCGATAAATGTCCCTAATTTTTCCAGTCCAAAGCGCTTGAATTCATTTTTCATTTCCGAAGATCTGAAATAATTAAATCCATAATATATAAAAGATAAGCTCGAAATAAAAATTAAGGCATTAAGCAAATACATGATTAAATTAATTTAAGGGATACAGCTGCAATGAAAAGGCATAGTATCAGCAGCAATAGAGAGGGTGTATGGTAAAGCCATGGGTTTCGAAACTTAAAGTGAAAATATTGTGCTGCCACCATGAGAGCAGCCATAAGCAGAGCCGGGATAAGCACTAAATCCGGATACCAAATACCTGCAATGAGCAAAGTTGATAACGCTATTTTAGTTGACCCTACTATACTTCGGGTTAGGTCACTTAGGTGATAACGTCTGAATTCTTTTTCAACATTATAGTACCGAAAAACCCATATTATTATTACCGATAAAGAAACTAAAACTTGAGCAATGTTAGAGTAAATAATCATTTGTTTTTGTTTTAAAGGTATTCATAAATCATTTTAAATTGGTCAGGCTTAGCCATACCTGGCGCGACAATAGGATATGGAAAAATTTACTGAATAGCTGATGGGAATGAATTGCTGTGTTCATTTCCTACTCATCGCTCCAGGGTAAATGAAATAGATATGACTGCGTAGTGATAATTGCTTATTTCAAGCGGATAGTGGGGGTCGCTCTGCTTGAAACGTTACCTCCGAAAATAGGTACTGTTTTATGTTAGGGTAGTGTTTCTTTCCCAAGATAACCCTTTTCCATCATTTACTCAGCTAAAAAGCAAAACATCCAAAAAACAAAGCGGGCCGTTCATTTCAAACGGCCCGCCAAGTGGTGGAGACGGCGAGAGTCGAACTCGCGTCCAGCGAAAGCACCAGAGAGCTTTCTACATGCTTAGTTACCAGTTGAATTTTCGAGGCGATGAAAGGACTGGGAACCCTCCCATGCATCACCCTTATCCCCTATATCTTATCTGCTGACAGGGGCATCGCAGCAGACCAGCCCGAGGGGTCGATGATATGCGGCACGCTGTGTATCAGGCGTCAAGCGTACGGCACAAAGGCTTTCTAAGACCTGGTCTTAGGCAGCCATGGCATAGTTATAGTTGCCATGTAAAAGGAAGTTAATAGTCATTTTTTAACGGAGTGAACCATCATGCTCCGGCATGCTTACTAACCAGTTATCAATCCTGTCGATTCCATTACGTCCCCTGGTCTTAAAACTATTCCTTTAACTTCTTCTGCCGGGAAATAGTTTCCCGGATTGCATTTATTCCTGATTTTTTTTGAAAAAATTTCTTGCGGCACCGCTTGCCCAGCTGGCAGTAGTGCTGCCATCGGCTGCGGTGGTGAAGGTGAGTTTGTCGTCGCTGCTACCTTGTACGGGATTGACCCAGGTTTGGTTGCCGGCGTAAGAGAACGTATCTCTTTGAGGCCCTCCGCTTCCGACCACCAGTTTTTCGCCGACAGGCGTTACTTCTATCGCAATGTCTCCCCCACGTGCTACACCGCTGTACTTTCCGGCCAGCGTTGCGGGATCGAGATCAAGGGCTGCGGGTTGGAAGTTGTCAAAAGTGACCAGATCCAGCAACAGTTTGCGGGTAAGCGCGCCCGGGCCGGGGGCTGCTGCCGTGTTCAACAGCGCCACCACCACGATGTCTTGTTCCGGAAGGTATTTCATGTCGGACAAAAATCCGTTGATTCCGCCGCCGTGTTCGATGACAGGGACACCATCTACATTCCAGACCATCAGACCCAGCGCGTAATCTTGAGGCGTACCATCGGACAGCGGCATAGGCGTGATCATTTCCTGGTAACTTTCAGCGGAAAGCACTTTGCCATCGCGGTGCAAGGCTCGGGACCATTTTACCAGATCGGCTGTCGTGGAGCAAAGCGATCCTGCGGCATAAGGCCAAGTGTGGTCCAGGTATCCTTTATGGATCAGCCCATCGGGTCGGCCGTCATAGCCATGCGCCTTTAGCGGAATAATTTTGCTTTCACTGCAATAGTAGGTGTTTGTCATCCCAAGGGGTTTGAAAAATACCGAATCCAAATAGTTTTCATACGTTGTGCCGCTGAGTTGCTCGATGATCAGGCCAAGCATGAAGTAGGCGGTATTGTTATAAATTTGGGCAGTTCCGGGGGCAAACTGAAAGCCTGCTGCTTCCATCAGGGTAAGCAGGGTGTCACGGGGAAGTTTGCGGGTAACCAATTCGCCAAAAACGGGGGACTCGGTATAGCCCTGGATACCGGAGGTATGGTCGAGCAATTGGCGCACGCTCACCTGATAGCCGCGGGTATCGAAATCGGGGAAAAACTTGGACATATCGTCTGCCAAACTGAGTTTTCCCTCCTCGGCAAGCTTCAATATAGCTGCTGCCGTAAACTGTTTGGTGACGGAACCAATTTCGAAATTGGCACCGGTGGTCATCGGCACTTCCCACTCCAAATCAGCGTAGCCCCAGGCTTTATCGAGCAGTACCTCCTCGCCTTTTACCACCAGTACAGCCGCTCCGGCCAGTTTTTTCTCCGCCAGGAGGGGCTCCAGGTGCTCGGCTGCCACTGCCTCAAGACCCTTTACCGGCTCCTGATTAGTAGGTGTACAAGCATAAAAAAAGGTGGACAAAAAAGCCAATACAGCTATTTTCCATGTGTTTCCGGTAATCATAGGAGTGCAGTTTAGGTGGAGGAATTGCCGATTCTTTTGTAGTTTTCGGCCTGATATCAAAAGTAGGAAATTAGCTTCGAGATCCCGAACAAAAAAGACCAAATCTACCACATGAAAATTGGCATCATTCGCGAAGGGAAAGTCCCCCCAGACGCCAGAGTCCCCCTCACGCCTGCCCAATGCAGGCACTTGCTCGACCATTTTCCGCTCGAACTGGTCGTCCAGCCTTCGCCTATCCGCTGCTTTAGCGATACAGAATACCTGGAAGCCGGCATTCCGATGAGTGCGGATGTATCGGATTGCGATGTGCTGCTGGGGGTCAAAGAGGTACCGATTGCTAATTTGATTCCGGGAAAAACGTATCTGTTCTTTTCTCATACCATCAAAAAACAGCCCGCCAATAAAAAACTGCTGCAAGAAATTATCCGGCGGAATATCCGCATCATAGATTATGAGCTGCTGACCGACGACCTGGGCAGACGGGTGATTGCCTTTGGCAAGTTTGCAGGCATGGTGGGGGCACACAACGCGCTATATACCTACGGGGAACAAAGCGGTTTGTTTCACCTCAAGCGGATGTTTACGTATCGGGAATATGCCGATGTCAAACAAGACTACCAGAGCCTGGTACTGCCTGCGGTAAAAATTGTGCTATCCGGTACGGGCAGGGTGGCGCAAGGGGCGGCGCAGGTCCTGCTGGACATGGGGATCAAACAAGTGGATCCGGAAGCATTTCTACATCAAACCTGGGAAGAGGCTGTTTTTACCCAGTTGTCCAACCGGCACTACGTAGCCCGAAAAGGCGGCAAGCCCTTTGAAGGGAAAGATTTTTATGCGCATCCCGAAGATTTTTGCAATGCTTTTTTGCCTTATGCCAGCGTAGCCGACATCCTGATTCACGGAATTTTTTGGGACACCAAGGCTCCTGCTTTTTTTACCCTGGAAGATATGCGGGCGCCGGATTTCAGGATTCGGGTGATCGGCGATATTACCTGCGACCTCGCCCCCGAAACTTCTATTCCCGCCACCATCAAAGCAAGTACCATCCAGGACCCGGTATTTGGTTTTGACCCTCAGACCGGTGAGGAAGTCCCCGCATACACCCCCGGAGCGATTGACATGATGACCATTGACAACCTCCCCAGCGAGTTGCCCCGCGATGCTTCGATTGCGTTCGGGGAACAGTTTATCCGCTTCATCATTCTGGAACTCCTCAAAGCCAGCAGCCCCATGATCAGCCGGGCAACCATTGCCGCAGAAGGCGATCTGTGTGCCCGCTTCGAATATTTGAGAGACTACGTCACGGAGTGATTTTTGTTGATTAAATTATTGGTTGTCAATAATTTAAGAATCAGGTGGAAGGCACCTTAAGGTGGCTTCCACCTGATTACCCTAATTAATACCCCGACATCCCAGAAAGTAACCGGGTTGTGCTCCATTTTTTGCCGCTCAATTGCGGCTGTCGAGAAACTTTTGGATGTTAGTTCCGATCCGGTCGCGTATATGGGAGGTGTCTTCGCGGACAAAATCGTGGCCGGTAATTTTTTCGTACAGCTCGATGTACCGATCCGAGACATGGGTAACGAAACTGTCTGACATTTCGGGCATGATTTGTCCTTCCTTGCCCTGGAAGCCGTACTGCATGAGCCACTCGCGCACAAACTCCTTCGACAGCTGCTGCTGGCGCTCACCCTTGGCCTGTCGTTCTTCGTATCCCTCCAGGTAGTAATATCTCGAACTATCGGGAGTATGGATCTCATCAATCAACATCACCTGTCCCTCGTGTTTGCCAAACTCGTATTTGGTATCCACCAGGATCAGGCCGCGTTCTTTAGCCATCTGACTGCCCCGCTCAAACAAGGCGCGGGTATATTGTTCCAGCAGCGCGTAATCCTCAGCACTCACCAATCCCTGGGCAATGATCTCCTCCCGGGAAATATCTTCATCGTGTCCCTCGTCTGCTTTGGTTGCCGGGGTAATCAAAGGTTCCGGAAAAGGATCGCCCTCCCGCATCCCGTCGGGCATCGCCACCCCGCAAATCATGCGCTTGCCGGACTCATACTCCCGCCAGGCATGCCCTGCCAGGTAACCGCGTATCACCATTTCCACTCGCAAAGGCTCGCAGGCATACCCAAAAGCCACATTCGGATCCGGACAGGCAATTAGCCAGCTCGGGACAATATCGCGGGTGGCCTCCAGGAAATGTGCTGCTATTTGGTTGAGCACCTGACCTTTGTAGGGGATAGCCCTGGGTAAAACATGATCGAAAGCAGAAATGCGGTCTGAAGCCACCATCATCAGGTAGTCCTCGAAGTGATACACATCTCTCACCTTACCCCTGTAGAAGCCGGTTTGACCGGGAAAACTAAAATCCGTATTGCGGATGACCCCTTTTTCCATATTATCAATTGGTTTTCAATTGGTATCGTAACAAATCCGAATTGTCCAAGCCCTTTACAACGGCCGTAATCACGGGCGCTTCACCCGACCAATCCAGTTGCAGCAAGGCAAAATTCTTTTGGTTGACCAGAGCACCAATGCGGTACTGATTGGGTTCTGCTGTAGCCCCTTCGTAGGCATGTGTCATGCCGCTGGCGGTAAGTTCATAAAGCGGTTGCTCCCAATTGGGGAGTTGTATGGCAGCCAGTTCGGAAATATGTCGGTCGCCGCTCAGCAGCACCGTGTTGCTCGGTTGGAGGGTGGACAACAAATCCAGCAAGCGTTTGCGAGCTGTGGGGAAATTGGCCCATTTTTCGAACACCTGTTCCTCTGCCAGCATTTGGATGCCGCAGGCGATGAGGTGTACCTTTGCTTTGCTATCCTGAAGTTCGGACTGCAGCCATTGCCATTGCGCTTCACCCAGGATATCGCCTGTTTCATTGCGCAGGTAGCGGGTGGACTTATCCGGATTTGCCTGCAATTCATCCCGGAAATACCGCCCATCGAGGAAGATAATTTTGACCTGTTTGTCGTCCGGACCAAAAACATAACTTTGATAGCCCCCCTCCCGCTGTCGCACAGCAGCATCGGCGGGCACATCCAGAAAATCCAGCATCAGGTCGCGGCTGGCGGCCTTTGGGCCAAAATCCTTGCCGCCGTCGTTGACGCCGTAGTCGTGGTCGTCCCATATCCCCAACACAGGAATTTTACTTCGAAAAGCCGTGTAGGCGGTATCGTATTTTTGCTTGAGGTACATGGCGCGCATCTCCTCCATATCTTCGGTATCGGCATAAATATTGTCGCCGAGCCAGATCCAGACATCGGGTTGTTGTTGTGCGATGAGGGGCCAGATCGTCTGTGGAAGATCCTGTCGGTTACAAGATCCCAGCGCTATGGTTTGGAGTTGGGTTTCGAAGATCATCTCCTGGCCGGTAAACAAGGGCTTATCGGATAAGGCGGAATCTTTAGGCGTACAACTTGCGAGGAAGAGGGGCAAAAGGGAAAGCAAAAAAATTCTGGCCATGCGCTTATCAAATTTTTTTCAAAGGTAAGGAGAAGTACAGGTTAATCCGGAAAAGATCCTATCTTTTTGTCGGATAAAAAAGGATATGGAAACAATAGACCAGATACGCATCAACTTTGACCCGGACAAACTCTTTGTGCTCAACCTCTGCCTTGCCTTTCTGATGTTTGGGGTAGCCTTGGACATGCAGCTGCACAATTTCCGGAAGCTTGGTTCCAGGCCTCGTGCCCTGTTGGTTGGTCTGAGCAGTCAGTTGTTGCTCCTTCCCTTACTCACCCTGGTGCTCATCTATCTTTTCAAGCCTGTTCCCAGTCTGGCACTCGGTATGATCCTTGTAGCAGCCTGTCCGGGTGGCAATGTATCCAACTATGCGGTGCATCTGGCTCGTGCCAACATAGAACTATCGGTCGTACTTACCAGTATTTCGAGCATGAGTTCGCTATTGGTTACGCCGCTGTATTTCTTTATCCTGTCAGGTTTTTTACCGACAGGTGAGACAGCAGGGGACATCAACATCAACGTTCACCCCGGCGACATGCTCCTCACCCTCATACAGTTGATTTTTATCCCGGTCGCCCTGGGGCTGCTGATCCAAAACCGATTCCCCGTACTCGCTGCCCGGCTCAAAAAGCCGGTACAAAACCTCTCCATGGTAGTCTTTCTTGCACTGATTCTGGCGGCCTTAGCCAGTAACTATCAGCAGATCAAGGACTACCTGCACTTGGTATTTATCCTGGTCATTGTGCATAACCTCGTAGCACTTAGTGGGGGGTATGCCTGGTCCAGACTCCTTCGGCTCCCTGTGGCGGATGCGCGCACGATAGCTTTGGAAACCGGCATTCAAAACTCCGGCTTAGGGCTGGTCATCATCTTTAGCTTTTTCGATGGACTGGGCGGCATGGCGCTGATTGCAGCCTGGTGGGGCATCTGGCACCTCATTTCTGCCTTTGCGCTGGCCCTGTTTTGGCGCAGCCGCGGTGCTTAGCGCCAATGTTCAAACAAAAACACGGATGCGTTGTTTCGTTTCCACACCATATCCTATCCGTATGCTTACGCAAAAAAATATTCGCTGTCGCATAACTATCCTGGCCGTGCTGGTTATCGCACCGATGCTTTTGTGCCAGCTCAAGGCCGACCCTATCCAGGGGTATATCATCACCAAGGACAACCTTCGGCTTACCGGATCCATAGGTCGCATTGAAAACTTCCGCGAGCAGAACCGCGTGTTGTACATCAATGACTTCGGCAGCAAATACAGTCTCCGTCCGGAGTTGATCAAAGGTTTTGCCTTTGTGGTGGACAACAAGGAGATCCTTTACGAAAGTCGGACTGCTGAAGACCTGTGGCTGTTTTTACGGGTATTATCCCGGGGAGAGGGCATGACCCTCTTTGCCGATCCGGTGGACGGTGTCCAGTCCTTCGAAAAAAAAGAAATCTCCTTTGATCAGGCCAACGATCACGCCTACCGGTTTTACCTGCAGGTGCGCCGTCGGATCCCGTTCAAAGTAAAGCGGATTGGTTTTCGAAAGCAGCTCAAGCCTTTTTTCCAGCGGAGAGCTCCGGAGATCGCCGAAAAACTGGGAGAACCCGGTTATCGGTACCGCGACTTGCAGCAAATTGTAGATGCCTACAATGAGATCTACCAGAAGACCCGCCTCATGATGTAAATGCTCGTCAAGCCTGTGCTTTCGGCGTACTGAAATTCATAGGTGGAAAAGGCGGCTGATCAACATCGTCATCGAGCAAACCGAACTGCGATTCATATTTGTGCAGGTTTTCGCTCAAAGCACGGAGCAAGCGTTTGGCATGTTGGGGAGTCAGGATAATCCTCGACTTCACCTTTGCCTTGGGCACATTGGGCACCATTCGGATAAAATCAATCACAAACTCGGAATGAGAATGAGAAATAATGGCGAGGTTGGAATAAACGCCCTCGGCCACCTCTTCCGGCAGTTCGATATTGAGCTGGTTTTGCGGTTTTTTGCTATCGTCCATTGGTAGGTATTTTATTTATTTCTTCTTGGGTTTAGCCGTTTTGGTCGTTTTGGTTGTCTTTGTTGTCTTTTTCGCTTTTGCGAAAGCATCCGGAATTTCAAGGGTAATAAAATCTTTGACCTGTTGCAGGGTAAGCTCCTGAGCCATTTCCGGGGTGATTTTTTCACCATCGAGGCGAGGGAGTTTCACTATGGCCTTTTTAAACTTGATGAAAGGCCCCCATCTGCCATTTTCGATACTGATATTTTCTTCATCCCATTTTTGGATGTAGCGGTTCGACTCTTTTTCGACTTTAGCCTCGATGAGGGTAAACATCTCCTCTGGTTGGAGGCGATCGAAATCGTATTTCTTGGGAACATTGATAAAAAGGTCGTTCCATTTGATGAAGGGGCCGAAGCGGCCTTTTCCCTTCGTGATGGGCAATCCCTTGTAAGTTGCCACGGGAGCATCAGCGGCCTCTTTTTCCTGAACGATGGCGATTGCTCGGTCCAGGCTCAGCTCAAGGGGGTCTTCCCCACGCGGCAGGGAAGCGTACTTATCGCCGTATTTGACATAAGGTCCGAAGCGGCCTACGCCGATGGTCAGCATATTGCCCTGATACATGCCCAAATCTCGGGGAAGCTTGAAAAGATCCAGGGCCTCTTCGAACGTTACCGTTTCGAGTGACTGTCCGGGTCGCAGGTTGGCGTAGCGTGGTTTTTCCTCGGCCTCAAGTTCCTCCGGGGTTCCGATCTGGACGACGGGGCCATTGCGCGACATTCGGGCCAACATGGTGCGGCCGCTGCCGGGATCCTTGCCCAGCACCCGTTCCATATTGGGACGGTCGGCGGTTTCGAGGGTTGCCTCCACCAGTTCGTGAAAAGGTTTGTAGAACCCCCCGATCATGCGGGTCCAATCGGCTCCGTCGCGGGCAATTTTATCAAACTGTTTTTCGATCTCTGCGGTAAAATGAACATCCATCACCTCTTTGAAATGTTCATCGAGGAAGTCGCTCACCAGCATCCCCAGATCGGTCGGAAAAAGTCTATTCTTCACAGCGCCAGCCAATTCTACCAATTTTTGCTGGCTGATCTTTCCCCCTTTTAAGGTGTAGGCAATATAAGGTCGCTCCACCCCATCGCGGTTCTCTTTCACCACATATCCCCTGCCCTCTTCCATAATTTTACTAATGATCGGGGCATAGGTAGAGGGGCGACCGATCCCTAACTCCTCGAGTTTTTTCACCAATCCTGCCTCGGAATAGCGGGCGGGGGGTCGGGCAAAACGTTCGGTCGCGTTCATTTCGTCCAGGGGCAGCTGCTGTCCTTTTTTCAGCGGAGGCAACATCCCCTTCACATCCTCCTCATCATCATCGTCTCGGCTTTCCAGATACACCTTCAGGAACCCGTCGAACTTCAGCACCTCTCCCTCGGCCTCCAATTTCTCCTTTGGCAGGGTCGAAATTCCAATTTTCACGGTTGTCTTTTCCAGTTCTGCCTCGGCCATCTGGGAAGCGATCGTCCGTTTCCAGATCAGCTCGTAGAGGCGTTGTTCTTCCGGGTTGCTCGATACGGTCTGTCGCTCGATATAAGTAGGTCGGATAGCCTCGTGGGCCTCCTGGGCGTTCGCGGATTTACTCTTAAAGCGGCGAATTTCCAGATAATCTTTTCCATACTGTTTTTCCACCTCAGCGGCAATCTGTCCAATGGCAGTTTCGCTGAGGTTGGTCGAATCGGTACGCATATACGTAATCAAACCTGCCTCATACAGGCGCTGTGCCACCACCATGGTGCGCTTCACCGAATATCCCAATTTGCGGCTGGCCTCCTGTTGGAGCGTAGAAGTCGTAAACGGTGCGGTAGGTCTGCGCTTGGTAGGGCGGACGATAATATCCTCGATCGAAAACGAGGCCTGTGTACAAGCCTCCAGAAAATCCCGGGCTTGTTTTTCGGTATCGAAGCGGGTGGGTGACTCTGCCTTCAGGTCAACCGTCTTATTTTGCTCATTTTTAACCTTAAAAACAGCCGTAATTTTGAAAAAATGCTCCGATTGGAAAGCGTTGATCTCTCGTTCCTTCTCCACCACCAGTTTTACGGCCACGGATTGCACCCTGCCGGCAGACAATTTGCCTTTCACTTTTCGCCAGAGGATCTCAGACAATTCGAAGCCCACCAATCGGTCGAGTACCCGGCGGGCCTGCTGGGCATTTACCAGGTTGAGATCAACCGTTCTGGGCTGTTGGATCGCTTTTTGGATAGCCGGTTTGGTAATTTCGCGAAACACGATCCGCTTGGTCTGGTGTTCATCCAGGTCTAACACCTTGCACAAATGCCACGAAATCGCCTCCCCCTCGCGGTCCTCATCCGTAGCCAGCCACACATCATCCACTTTTTTCACCCACTCCTTTAAATCCTTGACCACCTTTTTCTTTTCCGGGGACACCACATAATGGGGTTCAAAATTATTTGCAACGTCAATAGCGTTGTTCCCTTTTTCAAGATCTCTGATATGTCCGTAGCTCGATTTCACGGTAAAATCCTTGCCCAGATATTTCTCAATGGTCTTGGCTTTTGCGGGCGACTCCACTATCAACAGATGTTTTGGCATAGTTTCGGGAATTTTGGTAAATTAACTCTTGAGTGCAAATGTATAAATTTTGAAGATAGTTCACCGCAGGTACAATTTAATATGACTTGTCGTGTCCATTTTATTCCCATTCGGTTTAAATTTGTTAAATTTATGCTAAAGCGGCATCACATGAAAAAAATATTTGTAGCAGCCACCGGGCAGCACGTCGGCAAAACCACCTCTACCCTCGGGTTGGTGGCCAATCTTCAGGAACAGGGGTTCACTACGGGCTACTGCAAGCCTGTCGGCCAAAAATCTGTTTTTACCGACGGGATGACCGCAGACAAAGATGCCGTTTTGTTTGCCAAAGTCATCGGGTTTAACATGGATCCGGACATCCACAGCCCGGTCATCCTGGGGAAAGGGGTCACTGCAGATTACATCGAAAACCCATCAAATTTTGATTTCTCCAAACGTATCCTGCATGCTGCAGATGTGTTGGAAAACAACTTCGATGTCGTGGTGTACGAAGGAACCGGTCACCCGGGAGTGGGATCGGTTGTGGATCTCAGCAATGCAGATGTAGCCAGTATGCTCAACTCCGGCGTCATCATGATTGTAGAGGGCGGCATTGGCAGTACCATTGATAAGCTCAACATGAGCATAGCCCTTTTCAAGGCCAAAAATGTACCCATCCACGGGGTTATTGTCAACAAGGTAAAAGAAGACAAATACGAGAAGGTCAAGTATTACCTCAGTAAAAAACTAGACACCATGGGAATTCCCCTGTTGGGGATCCTACCGTATGACCAGTCGCTTTCGTTTCCGATTATGGAGACCATTCAGCAGGCGGTTGATGGTAAAATTATCATGAACGAGGAGGGTATGGGCAACCGGGTAGAAGATCTGCTGGCGGGTTCTCTGATTCATGTGGAAGAATTTGATACCTTTGCCAATACTTTGCTGGTAGTCAGCCATAAACGCCTGAATGAAGCCGTTAGCAAAATTGAAGAGATCATCAAGCTAAAAAAAATAACGGAATCGCCACTGTCCGGGGTCATTGTTACCGGCGACGGCCGCCATGCCAGCTGGTTTGACAACATCCATATCGAGTGTCCTTTATTCGACAAATACAAAATTCCCGTGATTGCGACTACGCTCGATACGTATGGTTCTTTCCTCAAAATTAACCGGATAGAGGTAAAAATAAATACCCAGACCCCCTGGAAATCGGCTCGGGCCATTGAACTGATCCGGGAACATGTAAATTTTGATTTGCTCATCGAAAAATTTGATCTGAACCATAACCGGTAGTTATTTTCCCGGTTCCCAAAAAAACCTGTTCATGTTGAATGAAGCTTCTCAATTGCTGGCCATCTCGCCCGTAGATGGCAGGTATCGCCCAAAGGTGGATAGTCTGTACGCCTATTTTTCTGAATTCGGACTTATCCGGTACCGCTTGTTTATTGAGCTACATTATTTTCAGGCACTTTGCACCCTGCCCCTGCCCCAGCTGGAGGATTTTCCGGAGGAAAAATACGACGAATTGATCCGCCGGCTCAACCGCTTTGACCTGGAAGATGCCGCAAGGGTAAAAGCGATTGAAAACGTGACCAATCATGATGTCAAGGCTGTGGAGTACCTGCTCAAGGAATGGTTCGACGAACTGGGGATTGGACGTTACAAGGAGTTTATCCACTTCGGTCTGACTTCCCAGGATGTCAACAATACCGCCATACCACTGTCGCTCCGACATGCTTTCGAACAGCAATACCTACCTGTGCTCGAGCAACTTGTTGATCACCTCCGCAGTCTGAAAAACGAATGGGAGGGGATCCCGATGCTGGCGCATACCCATGGCCAACCCGCTACGCCCACAACCGTAGGTAAAGAAATCGAGGTGTATATTGCTCGACTAAACAACCAAACCCATCACCTCAAACAACTGCGCATCCCGGCGAAGTTTGGCGGGGCTACCGGCAATTTCAACGCCCATCACGCCGCTTATCCGCAGATAGACTGGCACGCGTTTGCCAAGGTTTTTGTGGAGGATGAACTGCGCTTGGAGCGCTCTTACCCCACTACCCAAATCGAACATTACGACAACCTCGCTGCTTTTTTCATGGCCATGAAACGGATCAATACAATTTTGATTGACCTGAGCCGCGATATGTGGACTTACATCTCTATGGATTATTTCAAACAGAAGGTCAAAGCCGGGGAGGTCGGCTCTTCCGCGATGCCCCATAAGGTCAACCCGATAGATTTTGAGAATGCAGAGGGGAATCTGGGTTTGGCCAATGCTTTATTGACCCACCTGGCAGACAAACTGCCGGTGTCCCGACTCCAAAGAGACCTGACCGACAGCACTGTCCTGCGCAATATCGGGGTACCCTTCGCCCATAGCCTGATCGCGTTTTCGGCCTTGCTCAAGGGGCTCGGCAAACTGACCCTCAATCGGGCGGCACTCGAACAGGATCTCGACAACAACTGGGCTGTAGTCGCCGAAGCGATCCAGAATATCCTCCGCAGAGAGGCCTATCCGGAGCCTTATGAGGCCCTGAAAGAACTGACCAGGGGCAAAGGCCCACTCGACCAGGAAGCAATCGCTCATTTTATTGATGGTTTGCAAGTGTCGGAAGCCGTCAAGGCAGAACTCAAACACATTACCCCACACAATTATTTGGGGCGCTTGTAGTTAGATAAGAAAACCAAGTTGCCATGAAATATGCGGATCTCCACGTACACCCCAGCGGAAAAAATTTTCCGAAATACTATAATGGTATCCCCGAAGATTTCCGGAAACCATCCGCCCACCTCTGGGACATCCCCAAATCCAACCTGGTCAACCTCGTCAAAGGATTGCGGGCAACTTCCTACAGTCAGGCCGATGTGGGCAGTCTGATCCGCCATGGCGGCAAATTGATTTTTGCATCTATTTATCCGCTGGAAGAAGGATTTGTAAAAAATCTGGGCACCAAGCAGGATCCTCCCCTGTTGCTGCTCAAAAGTGCCCTCAATTATTCCATCGAACGCATTCGTTTTTTGCGCAGCGGAAAGGTCAATTACTTCCAAGAGTTACAGGCGGAATGGGAATTTTTGCAACGCAAAAGCGGTCAACACAGCAGTGGTACGATTGCCAAAAATCCTTCCGCAAGCGTGCCCATGATGTCCGCCACGGAAAAAGTGAGTGGCTTGTATTACATCCTGTCGCAGCAACCCGATACCATTGATCAGTTCCGGGAACCCTGGGGTCCTCGGGCACTGATTGGTCCGGACAAACTGGATCAGGCCTTGGACACCGATAACTGTACCGTTTTTGTGCTCACGATCGAAGGCATGCACGCCCTGAGCATGGTCAAAGGCGATAATCCTGTGCCGATCGAACAGCTCCGGGATCGCATCCGCGTCATCAAGGAATGGCCTGTGTTTTTTGTCACCTTTGCCCACCACTTCCGCAACGACCTCTGCGCCCACGCCAAAAGCTTTTTCCGCGTGCCCCTGCCCTGGAATCCCGACCAGCAGCATCACCTAAATTTTATCCCCTATCGGGAAAACGACAGACCGTTCAGGAATACCAGTCCGGAAAATGCTGAAAAGTATTCCTTAGACGAACGCAAACGGGGTTTTACAGAGAAAGGGTTTGAGGCTTTGTGCCATTTGTTGAGTGTGCGCTGCGACAACGATAAGGTCTCGGACGATCCCGCTTTGGGTCGGAGAATCCTGATAGACACCAAACACATGAGTGCCTCTGCCCGATTGGAAATGTATGAAGCCATCATCCGGCCTCATTGGTCTAATCCCGAAGTGCAGCCTGCCGAAGCGGGACGTGCCCCCAAAGGCTGTATCCCGGTGATCGCCAGTCATTCGGCCTACAGCGGCGTTGCTACCCTGCTCGATATGATCGAAGGATATTTTGAAGAAAATGATTTTCCCAAAGCCGGCAACCCATTCAATTACTGGAACATCAATTTGTCCGATGAAGACATCGAAGTCATCGTCCGCAGCGGGGGACTGATCGGACTTAACCTCGACCAGCGGGTGCTGGGGGTGATGTTTAAAATGCAGCTCCAACACCTCGTTTTGCCAGGACTTTTCAAACACCCCAACGAGCGTAATAACAACATTGACCTCATCCTGGCCAACATCCTGGGCATGGCTCAGGCTGTCCGCCAACGCACTCCAGGCCTGCACCGATTTCAACCCGATACGTATTCGTTTTGGAGCTGCCTCTGCCTCGGTACCGATTTCGATGGTGGCATTGACCCCGTAGATGCTTATGCCTCCTCCGCCCGCATCCAACAACTGCGCACCGACCTCCACCATGCCATGTTGGAAGCGTTCCGGGACGGCAGACTCAACGACTTCGTCGAAGATCCCGCCCACCTGGACGTCCTCCTGGATGGCTTTTTTTATGACAACGCCCTGCAATTTCTGAAGCAGCATTTTTAGGTCGTATTGTTGATTTTTTTGTTGTAAATTTTTGAAAATCAAAGTTTTGTGAATCAGGTGCAAGGCACCTTAAGGTGGCTTGCACCTGATTACCCTTATTAATCCCCCGAAGCTTCAAAAAGTAACCGTCGCAAACCCGTTTTTTTGCGGGTTCCTGAAAAGTGGGCCACCTGCGCCGGAATTACGGCAAACAGTCCTTGAATTTGGGCAAAATCAGCTAACTTCAACGCTCAACAAAGTTATTTTGTAAACCGATGCCACCCTATACCACCAGTCGCCTTCTTTTCCTGTTCCCCATCCTGATGCTGGGCACGGCTACCCTTGCCACTGCCGGTAATTGGGGAGGTACCGACTCTCTGCGCATCGGTCCGCTTTCCGGTGCTTCGTATTGTAAAACTTTCGAAAAAGTAACTATAGCAGCTGATTTTCAGGTATTTTACACCAGCAGTTTTGAAATCGAGGGTGCGCAAATCTACTTTTCCGAAGGATATATCCGGGACGACGATCAGTTGTCACTCCCCTTCAACCCATCCGGGCTGTTCGCCCGATTTGAACCGGTTACCGGCGTGTTTACCATTCGGGGGAAAGCCCCAGTGGAGACCTACGTGCAGCTCATCCGGAGCATCCAGTATTCCAATACCAACAAACTCACTGACATCCGCGACAAGGAGGTTACGGTGGTTCTGGGCAACAAACTCTTTAACCCGGAAAATGGTCATTACTACACCCTTGTACAAAAAAACCAGGCTGTTTCCTGGATTCAGGCGCGCAATGAGGCTGCAGCAGACAGTTACCTCGGCTTACAGGGCTACCTGGTCACCATCAACACCAAACAGGAAAATGATTTCATCAAATCCCTTATCGCCAGCAATTCCTGGCTCGGCGGTACCGATACCGGCTCGGAAGGGGTTTGGCGCTGGGTAACCGGTTGTGATGCAGAAGCGGATATGGGAGCGGGATTGCATTTTTCCCAGCAAAATATCCCTAATGCAGGTTTACCTGCCAACAACCAGTACAACAACTGGGCCTGTGCAGAACCCAATGATTGCTGCGCCGGAGAAGACTACCTCCACATGATCGGCCCGGAGTATCCCTACTGCGGCGATTTTGGCGAATGGAACGACCTCCCTGCCTTCGATGGCACCGTCAAAAGTTTTATCATCGAATATGGTTGTGGAGAAATTCTGGACAATTTCAAACCCTGGGCTACCCTGCCTATTTACCGCCTTCCACCCCACTACGGGTACGTGGCCGCCAGCAGCTGCGAGTCTTATTTCTGGGAGGGCAATACCCTGACCTCGACCAATGTATATCGCTTCCCTGCCGAAGGCGGACAGGAATGTGATTCTATCGTCGAACTCGACCTGATCATTTATCCCGCCGTTCAGGAAAATATTACCTTTACGACCGATATGCCCTATTTCTGGGAGGCAAGCGGCGAACTTTACACCAGGTCAGGCACCTATACCGCCCAATTGCTGTCTGAACAAGGATGCGACTCCACGGTTGTCCTCAACCTGGAGATCCTCAAACCCAACAACTATTATATCCCCAATGTCTTTACCCCAAATGCCGACGGGGACAATGATTTTTTTACCATTTACGGCAATGAAAACCTCGAAACCATCGCTAGGCTTCAAATTTTCGATCGCTGGGGCAATTTGGTGTTCGATCGCAGCAACCTCCCCCCCAATCAGCCCGAGTCCGGGTGGGGTGGAACTATAGAACAACCCGCCGGACTGTATTTGTTTGCCGCTGAACTCGCCTACCGAGACGGCGAGCGAAAAAGCGTGAGCGGCAGTGTGGTCCTGCTTCGCTAAAATATTTTCATTCAATAAGTTGGCATTTCCTCTGGTTATTTTCCGAAAAAACCGGGCAAAGCAGGTTACGTTTTGGCAGCTGGAGGAATTAATAGGGGTATTCTAGGTGCAAGGCACCTTAAGGTGGCTTGCACCTGTGCTCTAAATTTTTGATTTTCAAATCTTTAGATATCTAATTCCTACCCCTCCATCCGAACCACCTTGGGTTCAAAGGTGCCCAAAATATCCACGAGGTCCTCCTGTAATGCCATCACCTGCCAGATATCTTTGTAGGCGAAGGGAGCCTCATCCAATCCGCCGCCCAGGAGTTGGACACCGGCCGATTTGAGGTGTTCGTTCATTTGAGCCTGGGTAAAATTGCTTCTGGCGCCGCTTCGCGAAAAAAGTCGTCCGGCTCCGTGGGATGCTGAGGAAAGGGAGCTTATCTCACCTTTGCCCTTGACGATAAAGCCGGGAGAGGTCATGGATCCCGGAATAATGCCCAGCTGTCCGACACCCGCCGGGGTAGCTCCTTTGCGGTGTACGATCAGCTCTTGTCCATTGGTTTGTTTTTCCTTCCAGGCAAAATTGTGGTGGTTTTCTACCCTCGCAAGACATCTTTCTCCCAGGGCCTGACTGATCCGGTCGTGGATCTGGTGGTGGCAGGCAGCAGCATAATCGCCTGCGAGGTTCATGGCGAGCCAGTATTCGGCGCCGGCTTCTGAATCCAGCTCTAACCAGGCCAGGTGTTTGGCTGTTTTGGGCAGCACGCAGGTATCCATAGCCACTTTGGTATAGTGCTGAGCGATCCCAGCGCCGAGGGCACGAGAGCCGCTGTGCGACAGCAGCCCCAGATAACGGCCGGGAGCCACCCCCAACGCCGGATCAAAGGCAGACACCTCTACTACCCCAAAATCTACAAAGTGATTGCCAGAACCAGAGGTTCCGATCTGCGCAGCAGCTTTTTGCCGCAGGCTTTTCAGGGTGGAGATTTCGCGAAATAAGGTGTGTTCCAGAATCGGATGACTTTTAGGCCGCTCAAAGGCCGACATCCCGAAGCGGGTGTGTGCCAACAGCAGTTCCCTTAAGTCTGACCGATATTTTGCCCATTCCTGCTCCTCGATGGCATATACCGACAAACACATCCGACAACCAATATCCACCCCTACCCCATAGGGAATTACCTGATTCTCCGTAGCCAAAACGCCACCGATAGGCAATCCGTACCCAACATGCGCATCCGGCATCAGCGCACCGGCTACCGCGACAGGCAAACGCATCGCCACATGCATCTGTTCGAGCGTAGCCGGGTCAATCAGTGCTGCCCCAAACACTTCAAAACTTCTGCCCATTGGTTTCAGGGCATTTCGTTCAGCCGCCTGTTTCGTTTCCCAAAAGCCCACTGCAAATTCCCCAAACACTTCGTGCTCCAGGAATGCCTCCGGTTTTTCCAACAGCAATTCCAACTGAAGCAACACCTCTTGTTTAGCCGTAACCGGAAAATATTTTCGCGCAGCGGCGATCAACAATCCTATGGTTGTGCCCTGGGTGTATCCCAACTGCCTCAAATCCCTGTTCTTGAGCTTTAATCCCTTTCCCATAAAGCACCCACTTCCTTCGTATTTTTTACTTTTTTTTCACCGCCGCAAAAGTGCCATTGGGCTGAATAGACTCCAGACCGGTAACATTGCCGGCTTCCTCGGCAAATTTCACGGTAAAGCCGGGTATCCCTTTCAGGGAAAACAAGTTATCCTTGACATATTCCAGGGTGTATTCCATTTGTCCGGGAACAGCCCACTTCAACTGGCCATCTTTGACGCTTACGCGGGTCACCAATTCGCCGAGCACCAGGACGTATTCCCCCGCAAAACGGGAAAAATCCATGCTTGCTTTGCGGGTAAACAGAATGGGATCCAGCCCTGCCTCGAGGGGAAGGGTCATCCGATCTATTTGTCCGGTCGCACCGGTGAGGAACTGTGCTTTGAGTTTGCCGATGCCCGAGCCTACCGTAAACATGTCATAGTGGTAGTGTTCCAGGGTATTCTTTCCTACTTCGATAGCAGGATGCAGGATATGCAGCGAATCGCCTGCCAGTTCGATCCGGATCGCCCCGTAGGCCGGATGTTCGAAATTGCCGGTGTAGGCTTCCAAATCGTGGGAAGGACGGGTATCCGGCACCCTCACCTCGTCTGTAGCAGCAGCCTGGGACTTCAACTGGGCAGCTTTCACCTGAGCCTGGATTTTTTCGTGCCAGTTAACCGGCTCCTGCCCGGACAGCAGGTCAAAAATGTGGTTTCGGATAATCCCCGGCACGGGCGTACCATTTTTGTTGGTCAGGATGACCATCCCAAACTTTTCATCGGGCGCCAGGGCAACCATTGCGGAGAAACCATCAATGTTCCCGCCGTGCTGTACCATGTGTACACCGCGGTAATCCGTCACAAACCACCCCATCGCATACAGCGAATAGAAAAAATATTCATCGGCAAGGGTATTCGAAACAATCATATTCGGCTTGTGCATCTCTTTTACCATAGCGGCGGATATCACCTGCCGGTCTTTAAACTTCCCTTCATTGAGCTGAGCCATCACCCAGTTGGCCATTTCGAGGGGACTGGCATTGATCGAACCGGCTGGTCCGATCGCATCAATATTGCGATAAGGCAAGCGCTTGAGTTGTTCGTTTTCTTCTCCGTAACCGGCTGCTGCATTGGAAGCAGAAGCCAGCATTTCCACCGAAAATCCGGCAGTGGTCATCTCCAGGGGATCAAAAATTCGCTCCTTGGTAAAGGCTTCCCAACTGCTCCCGGTCAATCGCTCTACCAGGTAGCCCGCAGTCATAAACATCAGGTTTTGGTATTGCCAGGCTCCCCGAAAACTTGCAGTAGGTTCGAGGTGCACCAGACTTTGATACAGTCCGGCTCTGTCTTTGGAGGAACCATACCAAACCAGATCGTGTCGGGGAAGTCCCGAGCGGTGACTCAACAAATCCCTGGGCGTCATTTTTTGCGCAGCATACGCATCATACAATTTGAAATCCGGCAAGTAGCTCAGTACCGGTTCGTCGAGCGAAAGCACCCCATCGTCGGCCAGCATACATACCGTAGCCGCGGTAAATGCCTTCGAACTGGATCCAATGGCAAATAAAGTGTTTTCATCAACCGGCAATCCCGCCTCCACGTCGCGCAGGCCATACCCTTTTGCCAGGACGACCTCATCGCCTTTCACGATCGCAATTCCAACCCCCGGAACCTTCCATTCCTCGAGCATGCGGTTAACAAATTCGTCCAGCCCTTTCAGCTCAACAGCGGAGTCGGTTGTCTGGGCCACTACACTGCCGCCGAAGCAAAGCAGTACCATCAGGAACAAAAAGCGGTTTTTCATGATCGTCGTTTTGAAAAGTGAATTATTTGCCTGCTGATTCGACCCTTCGGACAAACAAACTGGCCCGGGTGGGTGCGATATCTGTTATTTCATAGGTTTCACCATCGGGCATCTTGATGACCCGATCGGCCGGTTTGATCTTGTCGAACGCTTCCATGAAGCGGGGGTTGTTGGAAATCAGACTCAACACGCCCTGTCTGTACTCGAAATAATAATACAATTCCGAGGGAGATTTGATATAAATATACAAACGATCGTCATTATTCGATGGCATCCGGCATTCTATATGTGCAGTAATGACCTTGTGTATGGCCTCGCCTTGTACACTGGTAAGACCGTTCTTGGCACTGGTGGTGATGAAGGACTGGTATTCCGGATCCCAGCGCATATTCAGGCGACCAAACAAAAAGGTGTACGGATTGACTTTTGCCGGAATATCGAGAAAGCCAAAAGTGATATCATTGACAGCCTGAACGACTTCTTCCGTGTTGGGAAAGATTTCCAGGGCAGCTTTTTTATAGAAATTGATGTCGTTGAGATAGGTGATGTTGGGCGCGTCAAAACTACTCGATTTCAGGTCATTGATCATGATTTTGAGCAATTCATCGGGCACGGTCAGCGGGATGGCCATCATCAGGTCAGCTGTGGTGGGAGGTGTCGGTATCAAAAGGGTGGAATCGAATTTCACCTCATCGGCTGCCATCATATTTTCATCCCGCTCGACTTTGGGTTGGGGCGGCGGAAATGCCGTTTTGGCGGTACCCGCTGCTTTGATGTCCACATAAGACAAACCCGATCCGATGTTAAACTTTCCTTCCATTTGCACATTACCGGTGGTATTGTCGAAAGTAAGCAGGTTGCCGGTAAGGCCTTTGGCAAAAACCTTGACCGAATCGCCGAATACAAACTGATCGCGGGCATCGTTGTAGGTAAAATAGCCGGTGACCGGAATAATGGGTCGGTCGCGGCGGTAGCTCAGCGGCATCATCACCCGTGGATACGCCTGCCCTGTTTCCCGACTGAGAAAAAGACCAGTCTCCACAGGTTCTCCTGCTTCCGTGAAAGGTTTGAGATAAGCAATGCTCAGGTCGTTTTTGTCCCCTTCGCTTTTGACGGTAAACCAATACTTTTCGGGGAGTTTGTCGGCATCCAGCAGTGCGAAGCCGTCAAACAACAGGTTCTTGTTCGCCGCACTCAGCTGAATGGCACCCTTGAAGCGGGTTTTCTGGTCAATAAAAAAGTCGTCCTCCTCTTTGACCGTACCCATGGCGCGGGTCTCCACCCGGCGAAATTCGATTTTTCCGGGTCCCACCCGGGTACCGATGATATCGCTAAACTCAATTTCCTGTTGTTTGTCGCCGATATTGTACTCATAAAACCCTTTGGCGGTGTAATGTTTTCTCCCATCAATCTCAACCGTAGCCCTGTTAATCGTGTGGTTTTGGTTGAGCGTATCGGCCACAATGCGGGCATTCAACAGCGTACTCATTTTGCCGCCAGGCGAAATATCCACCCTGCCGCTATCCGGATATATAAATGCATCTGCTGCAATGATCCAGGGGACACCATTGGTTTTCAACTCACTCGTTTCCAAGTCGTAGTAGGCTGTTTGTGCTTCGAAGGACAAGGCCTCCCGGATGGGATCGGTGGACAGGAAGGAACCTGGCTGTCCCTCGCGTGCGCGAAAAATGACCCTTTTGTCCTCCATTTCCCAGTCGAACTCATTCATGGTGGTCTGGTACTGGTTGTAAGGCAACAAGGTCGTCAGCTGACTGGCATTGGCCTCGAAACTCGCCAGTTGGGTATCGAAATCCACCTTTCCGGATACATTGCTGGTTTCCAGCGCCAAAGCTCCTTCGGTGGAAGCCTTGATCGCCACGTTGGTCGTATCTGCGGATACGCTGTTGGCTGCAAACGAAAATTGTGCGGAACGCAGACTGGCTTTCGACCAGTCCAGCACCCCGTCGCCTTTTAGTCCTCCGGGGGTGAGGATCAGTTTTCCCGACAGGGTATGCTCACCCGACTGGAACAGGTCAAAAGGTTTGCCCGCAGCATTGACATACAGGCTATCCTGGTAGGGGCGCCAGTCAATCCGGACGTCTTCTCCCCGCACCTGGGGTACCTGGATCTCCGACACCCGGTCTTCCTCCAGGGAAAATTCATCGGCAGAAGCCGTAAGTTGTTCTTTTTTAAAGCGGATATCCTCTGAGGCCACGGTAGCGCCCAGGTAGGCAAAACTTCCCACCCCTGCCAAACCGTTATTGTCGAGTTGGATTTGTCCTTTATAAGTGCCCTTTCCTCCAAACAGTGGCAGGCCGGTATCCGGAGTGGTGGACGAAAAGCCCAGGGATTGGTCGTCCTGCAAGCGGAGGGTTTCCCCGAAATCGGGAAAAATGCCGGCCGACTGCAGGCTTCCCTGAAAAGCCACCGCATCCGGGGAATATTGGTCGAGGTTGTTGAAATGGAAGGGAGCCACCTCAAAATAAAACGAATCCCGGTCGAAACCCAGGGTTGTGTCCCGGTCGTAGTACACATAAGCCGGGCTGCGGGTATGCAGGGAAGGGAACATGTCCACATCCAGTCGGCCCGACTTATTGGAGGGTGCGTCAATCAGCAAGATGCCGCTGAAATGTTCGAGCCGCGACCCGATGGACTGCATGTCGCCCTTATCCGGATCCGGCACAAAGAGGTCGAAGTAGCGGACGGAATCGAGCACAATCCAGTATTTGTCATAGATGAAATGAAAATCCTTGCCTTCCAGGACGGAAAAACCGGCGAACAAGCGCCCGTCGAAATCCAGGTTGCGGTTGCCTTGGAGCAGCACCTGGGATCCTGCAAAATTAGCGGCTACCCGCTGCCTTCGGCTCCATTCGAGGTTGTCCACCCCATTTACCTGAAGGGTTCGGGTTTTGAGGTCGAGAAAGCCGTTGGTCGTTGCACTGCGGGAAGTAAAGCGAAAGTAATCGTAATCGCGCTGTCCGCGGTCGGCTTCCGCGTAGTGAAACACCTTGTCCCTGACTTCGATCGCGGTCTTTTCCTTTTCGTAATAAATAAACCCCTGTCCTACCAGGTCGAACAGCAGGGACTGGATCGTATTTGCCCGAAATTTGGGATTGAGGGCCATGGCATAGCGATCGGCATCCAGCATCCGGGTATTTTCGGTCTCTGCCATCCGCTTCATCACTGCCAGCGGGTGGGTGCTTGCGATATTTTGGATGCGCAGGTAATCGGACTTGTTGAAATATCCGGGCGATTCCAGGGTCAGTTCCCGCGTTTTTTCCACGGGAGAAGCCTTTTCGCCGATCGCCAGCGAATCCTGATCGAAGTACAAAGTCATCTTATCGGCATACCAATTGAGCTGATGGAAGGAACTGAAGAAGGGGTTTTGCGCCTTGCCCACCTCCCCTCTGGACAAATCCAGGGTTCGGCGGGTCATATCAAAATCAATCCGAGCTGCGGGATGGTAGATCGAATCCTGTCCAATTACGATGGTTGCCGCCACCTGCTCTCCAAAAACGCGCTGTTCGCGCTGGAGGGTAAGGTTTTCTGCGCGGCCTTCAAAGCGGGTATTACTGCCCGGGAAGGCGATCACTACCACGGCCTGTTGATCGGCCGTACCGTATCCATACACCGTACCGCCATACAATCGGAAGCCCCCCGAAAAGGTCACACCCTGACCAATATCGTCCATTTGCATGTAGCTGTCGGCCGACTCAAACCGCGGATAGGACTTGGCCACACCCGGAATAGGAGCCATCAATCGGTCGCTCAGGGTTCCCTTGACCGGTTTTATTCCAAAATACAAGGGATAATGCAGCATAGCAGGCGCCTCATAAGCATCTTTGCCGGTATCCAAGGTGTAATCCTCCAGCGTAGCATACACGTCCTCATCCAGCCCTGCGCGCAACCAGTCCACCCGACCTCCTTGGCCCTCCCAGGTGGTGGAAAGCGGAAAAAACCGGCCGCTGGTGCCGTTGATGGCAAAAGAATCTCGGGAAGAGAAAGCCACCAGATCCAGTTTGTCGAAACGCAAAAAAGGGCCATTCCCGGCATCCAGGCCATAATCAAACTGTTCCGAAAACACCATCCAGGTCGCCCCGGGGCCACTGTTTTTGAGGCTTCGGGAAGCCATAAAATCCAGGTTGAAACGCAGAAAAGCATCCAGGGTTCGGTAGTCCTGCCGGGTAGCGGATGCGATCAGCTTAGACAGCGTTTGCTGCCAGTTGGCAAAAACGTTTTGGGTAGCATCGGCCGACTTTTTGACCAGGGGAAGATTGGCCAGGTAGTTGCTCAGCACCGGGGCGACGGGTAATTTTTGTCGTGCCATCGCATTGCAATGTTCGATCACCTGGGACATTTCGGCGGCTGTAAACAATCCCCCGGCATAGCTGCCGGAAAAAGTCTGAAAAGCCTCCATCGCGCGCGGTTCATTGTCGGTTTGCACCCATTGCTGCAGCTGCAGCAGAAAAGTAGGTGGATCTTCCGAAAAGGCCGCTTGTTCCTGAGCCAGGGCGGCGCAGGAAAATAGCATCGTTGCTGCGAAAGACAAAACAAACTTCATCATCGTGCGGGTATTTGGGGGGTTACACAGTAACAGCCATAACGACAAACCCGCGCTGCCAAGTATTTGTTAACCTCTGAAACGCAACATACACCAATCGCCTTTGGTTTGGGCAGACTCAAAAATCAGTCCGGTTTCGGCAGCCCGTTCCAGCAACAAAGGCTGGTCGCGGATCAGGATACCCGAGAGCAGCAACAGTCCTCCCGGCTCCAGCAGGGTTTTGAGATCCGGAAGCGTATCCATCAGCACATTGCGGTTGATATTGGCCAGGATCACCGCAAAAAGTTGATGCGGCACGACATCCAGGGTTCCTTCCAGCACCTCCACGGGTTCCACCTTGTTGAGCTGCACATTTTCGATCGTATTTTCGGTAGAAGCCGGATCGTAATCAATCGCCAGCACCTCTTCGGCCCCCAGTTTGCGCGCCAGGATAGCCAACACACCGGTACCGCACCCGAAATCAAACACCCGTTTGCCCTTAAAATCAATCTCCTCCATCGCTTCCACCATCATGGAGGTCGTCTCGTGATGTCCTGTCCCAAAAGCCATTTTCGGATCAATCACCAATTCGTGCCGCACACCGGGCATAGGATCGTGAAAACTAGCCCGGATGCCACAAAAATCGCCCATGCGAATGGGTTGAAAACCTGCCTCCCAGATCGCATTCCAATTTTCATCTGCCACAATGCGGGCAGAAAACGTAAAAGGAACCAAGTTTTGGGCATCCGCGACAGTCTGTCGTGCCGCATCATCCCAAAGCTCCGAAAGGATAAAAGCCTTGCCGCCCGTTTCCTCTTCCTCAAAAGCCTCGAAGGGTGCTGAAGAAAGCAGGGCAAAAATCAGTTCCAGTGCGGCGGGATCACATTCGATATCCAGACAAGTATATTCCATACAAAAATTAAGCTTTGGGGTAAATTTCTCCTTGGGCGGCCTTGAGGGTGTTCATGAGTAGGGACACCACGGTCATCTGACCCACGCCACCCGGTACCGGGGTAATAAAAGCAGCTTTTTGGCTCACCCCTTCAAAATCCACATCTCCCACCAGTCGGAAGCCTTTTTCCCGTGAGGGGTCAGCGATGCGGTTGATGCCCACATCAATCACCACCACTCCTTCCTTGACCATATCCGCTTTGATCAACTCCGGGATACCCACAGCCGCCACGATGATGTCGGCCCGTCGGGTGTGAAAAGCGAGATCGGCCGTTCGGCTATGACAAACTGTAACGGTAGCATCGCCGGGATATCCCTTTCGGGAAAACAGGATCGCCATGGGAGTACCCACGATATTGGAGCGTCCGACCACCACCACTTCCCTGCCCTGGGTAGGCAATTCGTAGCGTTTGATCATTTCTACGATGCCGTAGGGGGTAGCGGGCAGGTAGGTAGGCAAGCCCTGTGCCATGCGGCCAAAATTGACCGGATGAAAGCCATCTACGTCCTTTTCGGGGGCAATAGCCAGGGTGATCCTTTCCTCATTGATATGTCGGGGCAAAGGCAACTGCACAATAAAACCATCCACGGTAGCATCGAAATTAAGCTGATCTACCAATTCGAGTAATTCGGCCTCCGGGGTATCTGCCGGCAAGCGGATCAGACTTGAACGAAAACCCACCTGTTCGCAGGACTGCACCTTGTTGCGCACATACACCTGGCTTGCGGGATCATCCCCTACCAGAACCGCCGCCAAATGAGGAGCTCGCTTGCCTGCAGCCAGCAGGGCGTCCACGGCTTGTCTGAGTTCTGATTTGATGTCCTGCGCCAATTTTTTGCCATCCAATAATTCCATGCCATTCAATTTTAACACCTAAATGTAAGGCAATATCCCAATTGAGCGACCACTTTTCAAGTCTTTTTGCACAGTTTTTCCTAACTTTGACCCTGTTGAGATACCCCTTTCGTTCCACATTTTTTCTACCTAAGTCAGTAACAAGTCCTAAAAAAGGAAGCCTTGATGTATGAAACCAGCTTGGCGTTGCGTTTCATGGCAAGTCTGATTCACTCACAAAAAATTTTGAACGTACATGTCAGCATGGCTGCGCTATTGGTTAGTATCCCTTTTGTTTTATGGTCATCAGGTGGTTCTTGCACAGGAATTTACGATGAGCGATGGGAACATTGCGGCTTGCTCGGGATCGTTTTTCGACAGTGGCGGACAATCGGGTAATTATGCGGCAGAAGAATCCCTGCTTACCACGATTTGTTCCGACAACAGCGGGGGCACGCATATCCGCATGTTTATTTCCTCCTTATACTTGGGATCCGGCGATACCTTATTTTTTTATGATGGGTCGGATACCACTGCTCCGCAAATCGGTTATTTGGCTCCTTCCTTCAATGGACAGTCCTACATCATCCAATCCTCGGCAGCCAACCCGGGGGGCTGCATGACCATCCATTTCAAATCTGATCTGCTGGAAGATAGTCTGGGCTGGGCTGCCAGTTTCCAATGTATCCAGCGTTGTCAGAACATCCAATCGGCCATTGGCAGCTCCGAGCCTCCGATTCAGGCATTGGATGGGGGCTACCTCAACAGTTGTCCGGGGAACCTTATCGAGCTGAGTGGCCAGGGGATTTACCCTCAAAACGACCTCCTGTACCGACAGTCGGACGAGACCTCCACTTTTCGCTGGGAAATGGGTGATGGCACTATTTATTATGGCAAAGACATCGAGCACCGGTACCGGGAGCCGGGTGGATATATCGTACAACTCACCGTTACCGATGAAAAAGGGTGTACCAATACCAATATTTTGCAACAGCGGGTGCGGATAGCCGATGACCCGGTAGTGGCGTTTGACCCTACCCAGGCTGAAGTCTGTGCAGGCGATCAACTCACTACCGCAATGGCTTCGATTACCCCAACCAGCGGGGGATTTGCCATTAGGGGCTACCGATCTGACTCTTTGGTACTTCCCGATGGTGATGGTACTTCCTACGAAACCGCTATTGAATTCAGTCAGTTTACTCCCGGTCAAGCCCTCAGTTCAGCGGAAGACATCCTGGGCGTATGTGTCAACATGGAGCACTCCTGGTTGCGCGACCTCGAAATCAAACTGAGCTGCCCTTCGGGGAAATCCATTGTCCTGCACAATTTTGCGGGAGAGGAAGGCTCCGGAATCTTTCTGGGGCAGCCGGTGGACTTTGACGGTGTGGACCCAACTCCCGGCAAGGGTTATGACTACTGCTGGACGCCCAATGCTACCCGGGGCACCTGGCTGGAATACATAGAAAACAACTTGTATAACGAAGATACCCTCCCGGAAGGAGATTACCGGCCTTATGAATCGTTCGACAACCTCATTGGGTGTCCGCTCAACGGCAAATGGACCATTGAGATACGGGATGATTGGAGTTGGGACAATGGCTTCATTTTTTTCTGGGGCATCAACTTTGCCTCCAGTCTGTTTCCGATATCGGATGACTTCACTCCGGCCATCGCGGACTATTACTGGACATCCGATATTACCCCTGTCAATCAGACCAACGCCTCGATTACCCATATTCCGCAGGTTGCAGGGCCCATCAGCAACACTTTTCACGTAACGGACGAATACGGTTGCACCTGGGATACGACCTTCCAGTTGTTGGCGCTGCCGGAAAACCATCCGGATTGCATCAACTGCGAAGATTTGACCAGTGTTCCTGCCGACACCACGGTTTGTGCGGGCAGCACGGTACAACTCCAAGCGGGCCCGACCAACAGCATCCTGGAGGACGAAAGCACTTTTATGGCTTTGCCCGACTATGCTTTTAACAGCAATAACCATCCGCTCAACAACCCTTACATTCACACCCTGGCCGTTTCGGCTATTGTACCGGCGACCCTGGAGGATCCCCTAACGCAAATTTCCAGTGTGTGCATCAACTTGGAGGCACCGGTGGCAGAAGCCATACAATTGTACCTACAAGCACCCAATGGCCGGATCATTGCGCTGGCGGTCGGTGCGGGGGGAAGTTCATCCAATTTTGAAAATATTTGTTTTAGTCCTGGTGCTATGCGCAGCCTCAGCACCAGCGAATTGCCCTTGAGTGGGACTTACGCTGCGCAGGGCAATTGGACCAACCTGCGGGGAACACCGATGAATGGCGACTGGCGGCTGCTGATGGCAGATGACCGCACGACGACTACGCTCAACCGCTTGAAATCGTGGTCTATCACCTTTACCAACCGCAACAAGGTCACCTACTTCTGGACTCCTGCCACGGGGTTGAGCTGTACAGACTGTCCGAATCCGGTTGTCAGTCCTACTACTTCCCGAACTTATACGGTGATGTCAAAAGACAGTTATGGCTGTATTGACACCGACACCATACGGGTGCAGGTTGTCACCAGTGTGACGCCCCTGGTACTCGATTCGGTCAACGTGGTCACGCCCACCTGTTTTGGCAGGAACGACGGCGCTGCCACGGTATTTGTGTCGGGTGGCAATGGCACCTTGTCCTATCTTTGGAGCGACTCGCTCGGGCAATTTTCCCCCAAAGCGGTCTTTTTAGAAGCGGGCACCTATGGGGTCACCGTGAAGGACACCCTCGGCTGCAAACTGGATGCCTCAATACGGGTAACCCAGCCTGATACCCTTACGGTCGGATTCGAGACCGATGAAATCTTGTGCAAGGGCGACAGCAGCGGTACAGCCCTGGCTATCCCTATCGGTGGCACGCAACCTTATCAGTTTTTGTGGAGCAATCAGCAAGCCACCCCTTCCGCTCAGACCCTAAAGGCCGGCAGCTACGCTGTCAGCATCACTGATGCCCGAGGCTGCAAAGCTCAGGGAGCTGTTTCGATCACAGAACCGGCAGAGGCACTTCAGGTTTTGGTGGAGCAAAGCGATAGTGGATGTTTTGGCCAGCGCCAAAACCAAGCTACTGCCCTTCCCAGCGGAGGGACGGGCACGACTTACGACTACCGGTGGAGCGATGGACAAACCCAACAGGTAGCCCTTGGATTGGACTCCCTCCTTTACCGGGTCACGGTCACAGACCTCAATGGCTGTACCAGTAGCAGTGGGATTCAGATCCGGGATTTACAGCCCATAGACTTCAACATCATCAAAAACGAACCTTCCTGTGTGGGCTACACCGATGGCGGTATGGGGGTAAACATCATTACCGGAGGAGCGGGAAAGGAGATCAGTGATTACAGCATCAACTGGAGCACAGGAGGCAGTGGTAATTTTATTGAAAACCTCGCTCCTGACCAGACTTACCGGGTCACGGTCACAGACAGTAAAGGTTGTTTTGCCGCCAAAGAACGTTACCTCGACAATCCACCCGCTTTGGACATCGGGTTCGACATCCGGCCGGTCAGTTGTTTTGGCGAAGCCTCAGGAGCCGTATCGGTAAGGGGCTTAATCAGCAATCCGGCTCAATACAACATTACCTGGGACGCTGCTACGGGCAACCAGAAGGGGATCAGGGCTGTCAATCTCGCGGCAGGAACTTATGCCGTGACGATTGTAGAACCGGGGGGCTGTGTCAACACTGCCGCTGTGACCCTGGGGCAACCCGACCTGCTCAGGGGAAGCGTGGCAGTCACCAATAACCGATGTTTTGGCGACCTTACCGGAGCTGCAGCGGTAACTGTTTCGGGAGGAGTGCCGGACTACCGGTACAATTGGAGTACGGGAGCAAGCGGTGCACAGATAGCGCAGCTCCGTGCGGGAAGTTATCCCGTCACCATCAGCGATAAAAATGGATGTACGCTGGAGCTCCCTGTGGTCATTGAGCAACCCGAGCCGGTAGCAGCCAGTATAGCCGTCACCGAACCGGTTTGCTTCGACAGTCGGAACGGCAGGGCTGCCATTACCCTTGCAGGCGGGACGGGTCCTTTCTTGTTCAGCACCGACAACCGGAATTTTTCCCCCAACGCCCTAATCGCAGGTTTGGCAGGAGGAAACTACACCCTTTACATCAAAGACTTTAACAATTGCACCTTTCAGGAACCCTTTTCCGTACCTGTGCCACCGGAATTCACCGTTGAAGCCAGGATATCTGAACCTCAGATTTACCAGGGTGACAGTGTCCTGTTGCAGGTACTGCCCCGAAACTCCCGGGGAGACATTCTTTACACCTGGTCGAATGCCGATCCTTCGATACTCAGCTGCACCGTTTGTCCGGATCCTGTAGCTCGACCTGTCTTAAGCACGACTTTCAGGGTGGACGCCATAGACGGAAAGGGTTGTGAAGCCACAGACAGGATCAATGTCAATGTAGCCCGACCCCGGGAAATCGCAGTACCGACAGGATTTAGTCCCAACGGCGACGGCGTCAACGACATCCTGCGGGTACATGGACGCAAAGGGGCGCGGGTGAAGGTCTTCCGGATATTTGACCGATGGGGGGAATTGCTGTACGAGACGGGCGACTTTGAAGTCAACGACCCGCTCAGGGGCTGGGATGGCACCTTCCGGGGAGAACTGCTGAACTCTGGTGTATATGTATGGTATCTCGTTGCCGGCTACCCCGACGGCAGCGAAGAATCGTTTCAGGGACAAACCACGCTTATCCGATGAAAAACATCCACCAACCTTCCGGCTTCTTCATAGGTCTTCTGTTGTTAATCGGGTCCATCGTCTGTGCGCAGGCTCAGGATCCGCGCTTTTCTCAGATTCAGTCCTCCCCTTTGCAGCTCAACCCTGCGCTGACCGGGGTTTATCCGGGTGACCACAGGCTGGCGACCAACTACCGGGAACTGTATGCCAGTATCCTGGGCGATCAACCCTACCGCACCTTAGCCGCCAGTTATGATGCGCGGCTACCTTTATCCGGAGGGGACTATGTTGGAATTGGCATACAAGCCCTGCGGGATCAGGCCGGTATAGGCAACTTCACCCGAAGCACAGCGCACCTGAGCGGAGCCTATCTGAAGCAACTCAACAGCAGGTATAGGGGTCGGGGAGCGGATCAATACCTCGTTGCCGGTGCACAGGTTGGTTTTGGCCAGTACAGTGTAGCCAGTAACCGGCTGTGGTTCAGCGAACAATACGACCAGGAGAGCGCCAGCATTGACTGGAACAAACCTGCCGGAGAATTATTCGAACAAATACCCACCAGGCTGTTTCCCGATGTCAATGCCGGTTTGCTGTGGTACAGCCTATTTGAAGACCGAAAAAGCATCTATGCAGGTGTGGCTGTGCATCATATCAACCGACCGGACATCTCCCTCGGCTCATTTGCAGCAGAGCGGCTCCCTCAGCGCTGGGTAGCCACGATTGGAGGCGAATGGCTGCTTGGACAAGACTTAAGTGTCATGCCGGCAGTTGCACATCTCCGGCAGGGGGTATATGCCAGTACCACGGTGGGTACCCAGTTTCGTTACAATAGCCGCGAATGGAAGGAAGTAGCTTTGAGGGTTGGAGCCTGGCTACACCTGAGCAATGCCATTGAGCAAGGATTCCTACAGGACGCCATCATAGTGGGAACCGTGCTGGAAACAGAAAAGCTCAATATTGGGCTGAGTTACGACCTTACCGTATCCAGGCTTGCGCTGGCCAACGATACCCGTGGCGCCTTTGAACTGTCTGTTCAATACATCCAGCCCAGCAAAACCAGAAGACCCAAAGTTAACTGTCCGAATTTTTAGCCACAGCTCCTCCCTGGAGCAACTCGGAAGGAGACTGTCCAAAGCGCTGTTTCATCAACTTGGCAAAATACTGGGTGGACTTGAAGCCCACCGCATAGCAGACCTCTGAAACGCTGGCATACACCCCTGCCTGTAACAGGCGCATCGCTTCGGTGAGGCGGATTTCGACAATAAACTGTCGGGGATTAATGCCGGTGTGTGCTTTGGTCTTATACTGCAGGCTTCGCTCGGAAACATTCATCTGTTCAGCCAGCATCAGCACGGAGAAATCTGGATTGGAAAGATGATCTCTGACCACCTGTTCCAATTGTTTCAACCATTGCTGGTCAAAACGAGTTTCGGGACTGGAATTCTGGCCATCTGTCCATAAAGCTTGGCGAATTTCATACCGCGACACCAGGTTGGACAATCGCGCCTGCAGCTCCTTTGCTTTAAACGGCTTGGTCAGGTAATCGTCCACCCCAATGGTAAGCGCCTGCAGCTTATCCTGTTCGTCTGCTCTGGCTGTCAGCAAAATAAAAGGAAGATCCGGAAACTGCTTTTTCGCCTGGGTCAGGAGCTCGAGGCCATCCATTTCCGGCATCATCAGGTCGGACAAGACCAGGTCAACCCTTTTATGAGCAATGATATGCAGTGCCTGTACGCCGTTTGACGCCAGTTCCAACTCATAATCTTGGTGCAAAATATCCACCAAAAAATCCTGCATATCGGGTTCGTCTTCCACAATCAGCAAAACCGGGTGTCCGGTCATGGCAGAAACAGGTACTGCTCCAGCCCCCTCCTCCTGCTCGGGAAGCGTGAATTTAGCCGGTGTGATCGGAACTTCTGCCGAAAAAACAATCGTAAAAACAGCCCCTTTCCCGGGGACACTTTCCACCGACAAATCTGCCCCAAACAAATCGCAATACGCTTTTACCAAAGAAAGCCCGATCCCGGAACCTTTCACATCCGTAACAACGCGCTCACCTTGATAAAAACGATCGAAAATATGCGGTAAGTCCGCTGGAGAAATCCCCTTTCCTGTATCTGATACACGCAGCAGGTACTTGCTGCCCCTTTCCTCAAAAGTAAGCGTTACACGACCCTGCGCCGGAGTAAACTTTAGCGCATTGCTCAACAGGTTCTGAATAATTTTTTCCCAACGGTACTGATCCAGTAGCAATACCAGTTCTTGATCGGCCCGATAATTCAAACTCAGCAAGACATGGTCACACTCGGCTGCAGCAGAAAAAGTCTCCACCATCCGTTTCAAAAAGGGATACATTCGCAACTCTATGAGCTCCAGCTGCTGTTCTTTCTCCTCGATTTTGGACAAATCCAGCAACTCCTCAATTAAGTTGAGCAAGCGCATCGCATTGCGATGGATCACCGACAAATGCCGTGGGCTTTTTTCCGGACCCACTTTGCCCTCCATCACTTGCTCCAATGGCCCCAGGATAAGCGCCAGAGGCGTGCGCAGCTCGTGGGTAATGTTGGCAAAAAACCGGGTTTTAACCTGATTGAGTCGCCGCAGGTCGTCTGCTTGTTGGGCGATAAGCGACCTGTCCTGTTCTACCTGACGCGTTCTTGCCCGAACCAGCCGCTCGAGTTTCAGGTTTTCGGATCGCAACTTACGGGTTCTCCATTTGAAGAATATCCAGGCGGCTCCGAGAAGAAGCACCAGTACCAGCAGCAAAAAGGGATACGTCAGATAAAAAGGACGGGGAACGTGAAGCACAACCGACTTATAGTCCTCAAATATCTGATTCCCTTTCCGGAAGCCTGTAAATTGTAACTGGTAAGTACCATAACGCAGGTTACTCAATCTTATGTTAGGATCTTTCTGCACGATCCAATCTTGTTGCAAGCCTTCGAGCTTCCAGGCATAGTTAATTTCTCCGGGGGCTTCGTACAACAAGGATGATAATTGGATTTCCAGGAAAGAATCGGAGGGTCGTAAATACAGTTCAGACGGACCCAGACCATACTTGATCTGATAATTGTAGCCGCTCTTGGTCAAATCAAAAGTAGCCGCATCTACGATGGTGAGGGGAATATTCCCCAGCCTTCCAGAAGGAAAATCATCCGGATGCATCTCAGTAACCCCATTTACGCCCCCAAAAAACAAACGGCCGTCAGGTGCGCGGTAGTGAGAAAGGAAGTTATACTCATTGTTGGTGGTTCCATCACTGGCGAAAAAAGTTTCCACTGCTTTGGAGGCTATGTTGAAACGCATTAGTCCATAATCACTGGAAAGCCAAAGGTTTCCCTGCCCATCGGGATAAACAGCATGCACATAATCATTGGACAATCCTTCTTCAGTGGTAAATTGCTCGTAATTACCCGTATTCAAGTCCAGGTATATCAAACCGGCACCAGATGTTGTTACCCAAACTTTGCCAGTTTCATCTTCATAGATATGGGTCAGCCTCCGGTAAACTAGCTCAGAGCTTTGTTTCAAGTAAGTATCCAGCACATTGGCCTGCCTGTCCAGCAAGTACAGCCCATCCTGAGTTCCCATCCAAAACCCTTTTGCGTTTTCATAGATAAAGTTGATCGCATGTTCGGCCAAAGCCAGGCCTTCGATGCTTCCATCAGGGATATTGAACCGAAATAACCCCTTTCGGGTAGCAATCCATAGGGTCTCCTTATCTATCGCCAGGATATCGAGCACCTCCATGTAGGTCTCGTTGATATCATAGCTTTTCAACTCCCCATCGTCGCCCAGGAAGATCAACTCTGTTTGGCCACCGATCTGACCCATCCAATAGCCGTTCTCGACCTCCTCAAAACAAAAAATAGTAGTATTATTAGGTACATCCAAACTCTTGTAGCTGCCATCTTCCAAATTGAGTCGCTTTGCACCATTGTAACTCGCTACCAACAATTCATCACCCCAAAGCATCAAACCACGCGTGGACTCATTCCCATTGGTTTTGTCCAAATAGTTGACAAAAGCCTCGTTTTTGACAATTTGCCAGCGGAACAGCCCATTGGGGTTAGCCCCCCAAATCCCACCTTGGCGATCTACATAATAAGGAGTTGAATTATGAAATTGGGGGTAATCCCTGGTGAGATTGAAGGCAAATTTTCCATCTCGGTCTTTTAGCCATAAAAAACCATTTTCAACGGGCACATCCAACCCAAACCCAAGTACTCGATCCAAGGTATAACCATATATGACCTCATTAAACCACTCGAATTTCGGCAGTTTATTCATCCGTGTCTCTATAATACGATCCTTACCGGCACTCAATTGCAGGTAATATTTTTGGCCTGCTTTGTCAGATACCCCCATGTAGAAATTATAGTCGTCGTCGCCAAAGGAATGCGTCCAGTCCAATTCGGCAGGCAACACAAAAGTATCTCCGATCATCGAAGACTCATGGTGTAAGGTAACCGTTCTGGATCCGTAATTTATCATCCACACCCCATCCTTTGCCGGCATCCAGGGAATATCCCCGTAATCCCGCTCAAACACCTTTTTCCAACTGCCGTCGTATTTATACATCGCCTTTGCCAGCGCCACCCATATAACATTCTCCCGACTTAGCCCAAAAATACGGCTCCCGTCCAAATTCAAATCAGACTCATTCGCAAGACCCAAATAACAATACAAGGGAACTACCTGCTCTGTCCTTGGATTCAGGATCTCCACCTCCAC
>JANQWK010000043.1 GCA_030729925.1 Saprospiraceae bacterium | reverse complement strand
CAGATTACCGGCAACCGAATTAGCAAGAAAAAATATTGATTATCAAAATTTTATGGCTCAGGTGCAAGGCACCTTAAAGTGCCTTGCACCTGGATTACCCTTATTAATACCTCAACTTTTCAAAAAGTAACCTCCAAAATCCATCCCTTAGTTGGGAAAATGTCACTTGGGATAAAAAACGACGAAAGCTGTACGCCGGTTATCTTTGCGACCGGCCTCCGTGTCGTTGGGAGCAATGGGCTGGGTCTCTCCAAAACCAATATAGGTGAGTCGTTCTGGGGCGATGCCTTGGGAACTGAGGTATTCGTAAACAGCGCGGGCTCGGTCTTCAGATAATTGCTGATTGTCTGCTGTTGTGCCAACATTATCTGTATGTCCCTGAATTTGAATAGATAAACTGGGGTTTTCCCGCATCAGGCCCAGCAGTTTTTGCAACTCCGGAAGAGAAGCAGGAAGAAGTGAAGCAGAACCTGTTTCAAAGAAGATATTTTTCAGGATGACGGGGTCAGACTGCTCGACGTCGTTTTTCGCAGCAGTCAGCGGCTGCAAGGCGATGTTCAGCAGGAAAGGATCTAACGCACTACGTACATCGGTAAGTTCAAAATTTTCAGAGTGGAAGGCATAACCAGGTCTGGAAATGTTCAAAGCATAGGGGTGACCAGCGGGAATACAGAGGAGAAGTGTTCCTGTTTCGGATGTGAGACTGCTGCTGACAAGCTGCTGGTCGCTGAGTCTGATCAAACCAGCATTGGCCTGTAAAGGGCTTTGGTCGCGGGCATCGGATACCTGGGCTTTAAGATAAGTCACAGGCACTGGCCTTGCCTCAGGATAAAGTTCGAAGGAAAAAATATCTGCATTGCCCTTGAGGCGCGGATCTATGGGGATACCCGACTCGGGGGATCGGAAATCGGAATCAAACCAAGCTTTTGTACCATCCAGGCTTACCGTAAGCGCACCTTCATTGGCAAAAGTATTGATAGGGTAGCCGAGGTTAGCAGGTTTAGACCAGGTTCCATCGCTTTGAAGCCGCGCCACAAATAAATCAAAACCACCCATACCAGGCCATCCGTCAGACATAAAATACAGGGTTTTGCCATCGGCGTGAAAGAAGGGCGATTGCTCATCTCCCGACGTGTTGATGTTTTCCCCCAAATTTATCGGATCGGCCCAGGTTCCCGCATCTGTTTTTTGGGTCCACCAAAGATCCCTTCCACCCTGCCCGCCCGGTCGGTCCGAAGCAAAAACAAGTACCCGGCCATCTGAAGACAAGGAGGGTTGAGAGTCCCAGTGCCTGGAATTGACGGGCGTCCCCAGGTTACGCGGAGTCTCCCATTGCCCGTTTTGCCGAAAGGCGAAAAAAAGATCACACTGACCCAGTCCCTCAGGACGATTACACGCCGTAAATACCATATACTGACCGTCGGCCGAAAACGAAGAAGCCCCCTCGTTGTAGGGTGAGTTTAATTCCTCAATGGGGGTTGCCGCTTGCCAAACCTCATTTTCCATCCGACTGATGTAAAAATCTTCCTGTCCGTTCACTACTCTATTGAAAATCAATGATTTTCCGTCCACGCTGATGATTGGACAATATTCGGCATTCCGGGTATTGACCGCTGCGTTTAAGGGTTTAGGATCAAATGGAACGGGCTGCTGTATGGCCTCAAGCGCAAACACAGCGTTGGCCAGGTGTTGCGCTGCTCTTTTCTTCAAACCGGGATTATTGTCATCAATGGACAAATACTGGTTGAAAGATGCTATTGCAATGTCATATTTGCCCTGTCGCAGTTGGGTAAGTCCGGTCTGGTACCAAAGGCGGTGCTGATAGGTCGGATCGAGGTCAAGTGCTTGCTTGTAAGCCTTTTCGGCGGCAGCCATATCCTGCTGATTGTAGCGGATATTGCCGAGCATAATAAAGGCATCAATGAAGGTAGGGTCAGCCTCCACAACTGCAATCAACTCCCTTTCGGCGGCGGCAAAGTCCCGGATTTGATTGAAATAAAGTGCCTGCTCAAAAAGCTTTTGGAGTTTTTTGGGAGCGGTACTTCTGGTAGTATATTGCTGACTAAATAGCGATAGCGGTAGTACAAAAAATAGCAGGGCGATCAGTCGCTTATCGTACATGAACGTCGTTGTTTAACCAGTGGAACGTTTTTCCGGAGCAGTTTCTTATATGCCGTTCCGGAAAAACGTGCATCGGACTATCCGTTTACAAGACGGCGATAGCCACGTAGAGCTCCCCTGCTTCGGGGAGGACGATCGTATCACCTTCGGTAAAACCGGGGATCATTGCAAGCGCATCAGCAAGCGTTTCCTGTTGGATAAAGTCGCCGAACTTCAGGATCGCAGGTGCGATAGCCGGATGTTCGGTCAGGGTGATGCCAATGTGATCCGTCAGGTTAAAATCTTTCTCTTTGCGCAAATTCTGGATGCGATTGACCAATTCCCTGGCTGTACCCTCTGCCTTTAGATCATCGGTAATCGTCACATCCAGTGCCACGGTCAAAGGCCCATCGTTGGCTACCAGCCAGCCGGGAATATCGTCGGTAGTGATATCAAAGTCTTCCAGCAGCAACTCGTAATCCTGACCCTCGATGTGCATCTGGTAAACGCCCTGTTTTTCGATAGCTGCAATAGCTTCCTGGTCGAGTTCGGCAATCAACTGACTGGCGGCCTTCATGTGCTTGCCCAATCGTTTGCCGAGTGTTTTGAAATTGGGTTTGATCCGTTTTTTCAAGATGCCGGTCGTATCGGTCAGGTATTCGATTTCCTTCACATTCACCTCCGAGAGGATTTGATCTTTGACCCGATCTATTTGCCCCATAAACTGTTCGTTCAGCACGGGCAATAAAATCTTCTGGAGGGGCTGTCGTACGTTGATGCCTTCGTTTTTCCGAAGGGAAAACACCAACGAAGCAACCCGTTGGGCATAATCCATGCGCTCCTCCAGCAAAGGATCAATGGCCTGCTCGTTCACCACGGGAAAATCGAGCAAGTGGATAGAAGGCTGAGACGCTTTTCCTGTCACCGCATTGAGGTTTTTGAACAGCCACTCCGGGAAAAACGGAGCGATGGGAGCCATCAGCTGAGCCACCTTAAGTAAGCACTCGTAGAGCGTTTGGTAGGCTGCTACTTCATTGTCACCATACTGTTTGCTCCAAAAACGTTTGCGGTTGCGGCGCACGTACCAGTTGCTCAGGTCTCTGTCCACGAAAACCTGGATTTTCCTTCCGGCCTGCGTAGGTTCGTACTGCGCGTAGTCCTGATCCACTTCCCTGATCAGCGTATTGAGTCGGGAAATAATCCAGCGGTCAATATCCTCGCGCTCGCTGAGTGGAATTTCCGGTTCTTCGAACCGAAATCCGCACAAATTGGCGTACTGGGCAAAAATGCCGTTATAGGTATGAAAAAGAGGTCGGAAAAACTTCTTGCGCACCTCTTCGAGGCCTTCCATATCAAACTTAAGGTTATCCCAGGGCTGCGCGTTGGTAATCATGTACCATCGTACAGCGTCTGCCCCGTAGGTCGCGATAGCCTCGAAAGGATCCACGGCATTCCCCAGGCGCTTGGACATTTTCACCCCGTTTTTATCGAGCACCAGACCGTTCGATACGACATTTTTGAAAGCCACGCTATCGAAAGCCATCACGGCGATGGCGTGAAGCGTATAAAACCATCCGCGGGTCTGATCCACCCCTTCTGCAATAAAATCTGCGGGAAAATTGCGTTTAAAAATCTCTTGGTTTTCGAAGGGATAATGCCACTGGGCATAGGGCATCGAACCGCTATCAAACCAAACATCTATCAGGTCTGTTTCGCGGTACATGGGTGCTCCGTTGCTTGCCACCAGCACAATCTCATCAATATAGGGGCGATGCAAATCAGCGGGCACAGCCTGGCTGAGCTTCAACTGCTCGTTTGCCTTGTTGATGGCTGTGCGCAGCTCCTCAACAGAACCGATACAAACTTCGTGTGCACCATCTTTGGTTCTCCAAACCGGAAGAGGGATACCCCAATAGCGGGATCGCGAAAGGTTCCAGTCCTGGAGATTTTCCAGCCATTTACCGAAGCGTCCCTCACCGGTAGAAGCAGGTTTCCAGTTGATTGTTTTATTCAATTCAAACATGCGCTCCTTCACCGAAGAAGCCCGGATAAACCAGCTATCCAGCGGATAGTACAAAACGGGTTTGTCGGTGCGCCAGCAGTGCGGGTAATTGTGCAGGTATTTTTCCGAATGAAAAAGTTTGTTCTCGTTTTTGAGTTTGATCACAATATCGGCATCTACCGGTCTTTCCTCCTCCTGTCCGTAATCTTTCACGTAGCGTCCGGCGAAATCGGTCACTTCTTTCACAAACCTGCCCTGAGCATCCACCAGGGGAGTAGCATTTCCCTGTTCGTCTTTTACCAACAGCGCAGGAATACCATACTTTTTAGCCACTTTAAAGTCATCAGCACCAAAAGTAGGAGCGATATGTACGATACCTGTACCATCCTCGGTGGACACGAAATCGCCCAGCAGCACCTTAAAAGCAGGAGCATCCGGCTGAACGTAAGGCATCAGTTGCTCGTACGCCATCCCCTCCAATTCGGCGCCTGTCATTTCATCCACAATCTCGATGTAAGGAATGGGCTTGTTGCCCGGCTGCACTTCTGCGGCTTCAAGATTGGGATTAGCGTCGCTGAAATAAGCAGAGAGTCTGTCCTTTGCCAGAATAACCGTAATAGGCTCCTGGGTGTAGCGATTGAAAGTCTTTACCTTAACATAGGTAATCCTTGCACCTACAGCCAAAGCAGTATTCGAAGGAAGCGTCCAGGGGGTTGTCGTCCACGCCAAAAAATACTCGTTGTCCTGTCCCTTAAGCTTAAACTGAGCCACTGCCGACACATCCCGAATTTCGCGGTAGGCACCAGGCATATTCAGTTCGTGAGAACTCAAACCCGTGCCCGCAGCAGGTGAATAGGGCTGTATCGTATATCCTTTGTACAACAAGCCCTTGTCATACAAGCGCTTGAGTAAAAACCACACCGTTTCAATGTAATCGTTCTCGTAGGTAATATAAGGATTGTCCAAATCTACCCAATACCCCATTTTTTCCGTGAGGTCATCCCAAACATCCTTATAACGCATCACCGTTTCACGGCACTTCGCGTTGTACTCGTCCACCGAAATCTTGCCCCCGATATCCTCCTTCGTAATCCCAAGTTCTTTTTCGACACTGAGTTCTATCGGAAGCCCATGCGTGTCCCATCCTCCCTTTCGCTCTACCCGCTCACCTTTCATGCTGTGGTAGCGACAAAAAAGATCCTTGATCGTACGTGCCATCACGTGATGGATACCAGGCATACCATTGGCCGATGGGGGGCCTTCATAAAAAACATAAGTATGATCCGGATCTCTCTGCTCAATACTTTTATTGAAAATGTCCTGCTCCTTCCAAAACGCAAGCACTTCCTTGTCTATAGCAGACAAGTCAAGGGCATCAAATAATTCGTACATAAAGAAAAAATTAGCCAAAAACCGTTAAGAATTCCACACACGATTCAACTGTCATGCAGCGCAAATATAACCAAACAATAAAGCTCTTACAAACTGCCGGAAACTATATTCCAAAACTAAGCCCGAGAGTTTGTGCCGACAAGCACTTCATGGAGATTTTTTTTGGGTTTTTATTATTTAATATATTGTTTATCAGTATTTTATTACTCAGGTGCAAGGCACCTTAAGGTGCCTTGCACCTGATTTACCCTTATTAATCCCTCCACCCCCCTCGAAAGTAACCACCTTAGGCAGGTTATTTTTTCACCTTTTTCGAGGGGCAAACAAAATTTTCGCAGCCCCCTGCCATTCAGCTTGAAAAAGTAGCGCACCAAAGAAAATTTGGGATTTAACGCTTGGCAGTAAACGCAATCTGTCATATAATCGTTAATTTGCCGAGACAAAACCAAAAAATAACATATTGATGAAAAAGATCATTTTTCTCGGGGGATTATTTTGGACCTTGCTGATGGCAGTTCAGGTTCAGGCTCAGAATGAGGCCAATATGTGGAAAACGCTGTCAAAGATAACCTACACCAAAGAGTATGACGAAATTCTCGGCTTCAAGGTAGATGTGCCTCAGTTCAGCACTGAAATTCAACAATTGGAAAACAAGGAAATTGTGATCAAAGGCTACATTATTCCTGTTGAGGGCTATAAGAGCCACAAGGAATTTATTTTTTCGGCCTACCCCTACAACATGTGTTTTTTCTGCGGGGGCGCAGGGCCTGAAACGGTGATGGAAGTGTATGCCAAAGAGGACATCAAGTACACTACCGAACCCGTTATCATAAAGGGTAAGCTAGAACTCAACAGTTCTGATATCAACCGCCTGATTTATGCTTTACATGGTGCAGTGCAGGTGGACAACGTCAATAATTGAGGTCAATGACTTTTCGCTGCGCTTTCCAGCCACTCCGCTACCCGGGTCATAATGTCGCGGATATGCGCTGGTTCAAAGGGACTTTTCAGGTTGCCGGTATGCAGTAGCTCGGTGAAGGACTGACTTCCGCCAGCCTGACAAAGTGCCAGGTAATCCGGCCAAGCCTGAGGGTCATTTGCCCTACTTCTTATCCAGAACTGGAAAGCGCAGAATTGTGCCAGCACGTAGTCTATGTAGTAAAAGGGGACAGAAAAGATATGCGATTGCCGCATCCAGGCATTTCCTGCTTCCAGCCATGCCTGCCCCTCATAGTTGCGCTCGGGCAAATATATTTTTTCCAGCTCCCGCCACTGCTGACTCCGCTCTGATGGCGTAGCATCCGGATTCTCATACACCCAATGCTGGAACTCGTCTATGGCAGCGCCATACGGCAAAAACATGACTGCTGAAGACAGGTGCGCAAACAACTGCCTTGGTGTGTCCTTTCCATAAAAAAGATGCATCCAAGGCCAGGTGAGAAATTCCATACTCATCGAATGAATTTCACAAGCCTCAAAGGTAGGCCACTCGTACTCTTTGAGTTTCCAATGCCTGCTGCTAAACACCTGAAAGGCGTGCCCAGCCTCATGGGTGAGGACATCAATATCGGCACTAGTGCCGTTGAAGTTGGAAAAAATGAAGGGCGCCTCGTAGTCAGAAATATAGGTACAATACCCGCCGGTCGCTTTACCGTCCTTAGACAGTAGATCCATCAATCCACGAGACTCCATATCCCGGAAAAAAACACTGGTCTCGGGGGACAGCTCGTCATACATCCTCCTTGCCTGGGCCATAATCCAGTCGGCATCGCCCTCTGGCTTGGGATTGCCCTCCACAAACCGGAAACCTTCATCGTAAAAAAAGAGCTCGTCAAGTCCCAGTTCTTCCTGCTGACGGGCATACAACCGGCTCACTACCGGTACCACATATTCCCGAATAGCCTCCCTCACCTTCCGCACATCGGCTGCAGTATAATCCGTTCTAGCCAGCCGGGCATAGCCCAACGACACAAAGTTTTCAAAACCAAGTTTAGTCGCAATCGCGTGACGGGTGCGCACCAAACGGTCAAAAATATCGTGAATCGCATCCTGGTGTTGCTCAAAAAATTGCCACTTGGCCAGGGCTGCTTCTTTGCGGGTATCCCGGTCAGGATCTATCTCCAGTGGATGGATGTTGGATAAATTGTACACCTTATCGCGAAAACGAATCTCCGCCCCCGCTTTTAACTGGATATAGCTGCTGTTCAGACTGTTCTCCACCTGGCGATCCTCCAGAATAGCATCATTAAAGGTAGCCAACATCGTTTCCGCCAACCGGAACAACTGCTTGCCCCATTGCTGTTCTAAATCATTCCGGAAAGGCGTTTCGAGCAAGGCCTGGTAAAATTGGTGATCCAAACGCTGAAACTGCGGTATGACTTCGTCAAAAAAAGTATTCTCGGCATGGTAAAAGGCATCACGGGTATTGATCGTATGCCTGATATGACATAAATTCCAGTTGGAAGCAATACTCGTCCGGATCGTGTTAATGGCATCGAAGGCACGGGAAACCTCCTCGTAACTTCCGGCTGCGCGAAAAGCTTCCAGCGATTGCTCAAAGATATGGGTACTCTGCTGGACATCAGGCCTTTGATACGAAAAAGAGTCGAACCTCATGTAGGTACTTTTGTATGATCCAATCCCCTCTTAACCTCGCTGATCAGCTGATTTTCAGAAAGGGTTGTCAAAAATTGACAAACAAAATTAATTATCCTGCTTTCAAAAATACCCCAGGAATTCATTTTCCTTTTCTTTTTCTTAATTTTGTCAGAATTTTTTCCGGAGGTATCCTTTTCCCATCCGGAAAACCCGTAAGCACCTAAGATCAGGTAATGGATATTAAATCGGAAATAGATCTGGACAAATTGCCCCGACACGTCGCCGTAATCATGGATGGCAATGGTCGCTGGGCAAAGCAGCATGGCAAACCCCGGGTATTTGGCCATAAAAATGGGGTTAGAGCCGTCAGAGAGACCACAGAAGCTGCAGCGGAGCTTGGTATTGAATACCTTACCTTATATGCTTTTTCAACCGAAAACTGGAAGCGCCCCAAGCTGGAAGTCAGTGCTTTAATGACCCTCCTGGTAGAGACCCTGCACCAGGAACTCAGTACCCTACTCAAAAACGATGTTCGGCTGAATGCTATCGGAGCAGTGGAAAAGTTACCTGCTGCTACCTACGAAACCCTGCTGAAAAGCATAGAAAGTACCCGAAATAACCAACGCATGACCCTGAATCTTGCCCTTAACTACAGCGGCAAATGGGACATCTTGCAGGCAACCCGCACCATAGCACACAAAGTGGCCAACGCTACTATCCGACCAGAAGATATTGACGATGAACTTATTGCCAAATACCTCAGCACCGCAGGGATGCCGGATCCGGAACTGTTGATCCGAACCAGCGGCGAGTCGAGGATCAGTAATTTTTTATTATGGCAAATGGCATATACCGAGTTGTATTTTACGCCTGTATTTTGGCCTGATTTTGGTAAATCCGATCTTTATCAGGCAATTGTGGCATACCAACAACGCGAACGAAGGTTTGGTAAGACGAGTGATCAGCTTCTGCCTTAAACTTCTTTTTTGCTGCCAAAGCAGCAGCATACAACCTTTTTTGTTTTACAAAACACCTTGAAGAAGAGCATACACCATGAATTGTAACAGCGACAGGCACCCGAAAGGGGCTTCATGCTTCAACCAGAAAACGACAACATTTTTACCCTTGATACAACCTCGAATCGTGTTGAAAAAGTTATTTTTTATTGCCTGCGGTATGTTTGTCGCAGTTTTTGCGCAAGCGCAAAACACAGATAGTATTCCGGTTTTTTCCTATGCAGAGCCTAAGGATTATGAAATCGGAGGGATTACCATTACCGGCGCAAGTTATAGCGATGATAATGCTATCATCGGGGTGAGCGGACTTAAGGTCGGAGACAAAGTAAGACTGCCAGGCCCGGCCATCCAGAAGGCGATTAAAGCGCTCTGGAAGCTGCGCTTGTTTACCGATGTGCAAGTGTACAAAGAACGAATCATCGGGGATGTGGTGTTTCTGCAAATCGCCGTCCAGGAAAGACCCCGCCTCTCAGGCCATACCTTCGACGGTGCCAAAAAGGGAGTCCACGATGATCTGAATGAAAAACTGGATCGCTTCCTGCTGAAGGGGGGGATCGTGACCGAAAACACCAAAGTCAATGCCGCAGAGGCTATTGAGGGGTACTACATAGAAAAGGGTTTCCTGGATGCCAATGTGGAGGTCGAAGAGCTTGTAGATACCGTTCGGATCAATTCGGTTCGACTGGTATTTCATGTGGACAGAGGCCCCAAAATCAAGATCGAGAATATCGTGTTCAACGGGGTGGAAAATATGAAGGAGAAAAAGTTGATGAAAGAGATGAAGAACACCAAACAGAAAAAACGCTTGTTTGCTGCATCCAAATTCGTCCGCTCCGAGTTTGAAACCGATAAGGAAAGTATTCTCGCCTATTTTAATAAAAATGGTTACCGCGATGCCCGGATTTTGGGTGACTCCACTTGGCGCACCGAGGATGGCGAACTCATGCTGGCCATCAATGTGGAAGAGGGAAATCGCTATTATTTCCGCGATATCCGCTGGAAAGGAAATTCCCTGTACGAGTCCGAATACCTTTCCGAGGTACTGGGTATCAAAAAGGGGGATATCTATAATCAGGAATTGTTGGAAACGCGCCTCAAGTTTAGCCAGGATGGCCGAGATGTGAGTACGCTGTATATGGACGACGGTTATTTGTTTTTCAGCGTTGATCCTATTGAAGTGGCGATAACAGAGGATTCCATAGATCTCGAACTGCGCATGTTCGAGGGGCCACAGGCGACCATTGATAAGGTGATCATCAATGGGAATGACCGCACCCACGAACACGTGGTCAGACGGGAGTTGCGTACGCTGCCTGCGGCAAAATTTAGCCGTTCCGACATTATCCGCTCACAACGGGAAATTGTTAACCTGGGTTATTTTAACCCGGAAAACCTCAACATCAATACTCCGGTAAACCCACAACGCGGTACCGTAGATATAGAATATGGCGTGGAGGAAAGACCCTCAGACCAGTTGGAACTTTCAGCAGGATGGGGCGGAAACCGGCGGGTTATCGGTACGCTGGGCGTGTCGTTCAATAACTTCTCCATGCGCAATATTTTCAAAAAAAGTGCCTGGAGACCACTCCCCCAAGGGGATGGCCAACGATTATCTATCCGCGGACAAACCAACGGGGATTTCTTCCAGTCTTACAACGTATCTCTGACCGAACCCTGGCTTGGGGGTAAAAAACCGACTTCTCTAACCGTAGCCGGTTTTTATAACCGCTTCGCTTTCGGACTCAGAAATACCCTAAGCTACCAGCGATTCAATATCGTTCAAGGGTCTGTCAGCGTAGGTACGCGTTTGAAATGGCCGGATGACAACTTTATTTCGAGCACCGCCATTAATGTACAAACGCTGTACCTGAACAATTGGGCAAGAGGTCTTTTCCGCACCGACAACGGAGATGTGGTTGTGGATGGCAACTACAACAATTTCAGTATCAAACAAACTTTTGCCAGAAATACCATCAATGATCCCCTGTTCCCGAAAGAGGGTTCTTTGATCTCTTTGTCTGTGCAGTTTACCCCCCCCTACTCTTTGTTTAACAAAAACAGAGAGTACGCCGACGAACCTACAAACGAGCGGTTCCGCTTCCTGGAATACCACAAATGGCGCTTCGATGCAGAGTGGTATGCAACCCTCGTTGGAAAACTGGTATTTAAAGCCCAGGCTAAAATTGGAATGTTGGGATACTACAACAAAGATATCGGTACTTCCCCCTTCGAACGGTTCCAACTCGGTGGCGATGGTATCAATAACCAACAGTTCGGTTTTGCAGGGGTAGATATCATCTCCATGCGAGGATACGAAATAGAGGATCTCGAAAACAATCGGGAAAACCCGGCACTTGCCAATAGCCCTACCCTTTCTACTCCTATATTCGATAAATTTACCATGGAATTGCGATACCCCTTGTCTTTGAATCCAACCTCGACCATCTATGTCCTGGCTTTTGTTCAGGGAGGTAATGCCTGGCGCGAATTCAGAGATTTCAATCCCTTCGATGTCAAACGCTCAGCAGGTTTGGGTCTGAGGGTGTTCCTACCGATGTTCGGTACACTCGGATTCGATTATGGTATCGGATTCGACAAGGGCGGCCCAAGAACCTTACAAAACCTGGGCGACTTCAATATTATTCTCGGTTTCGAACCCGAGTAACAGGCCTTTTGACTTTGAACAAAAGCGCGTTATGCCGTTCTTTAGGGCCGGTATAACGCGCTTTTGTTTTACCGTACCATAGACCTTTCCATCCCCCGCATATTGAAACAGCTCTCCCATGAGGTTACTTTTTGGGATCCCGAGGTATTAATAAGGGTATCTCAGGTGCAAGGCACTTTAAGGTGCCTTGCACCTGAGATTTAACTTATTGATAACAAACAATTTAATTCATTTTTCACCCCCGAATTTCCCTACAAAAGCCCTCCTGATAAACCCAGGCGCCCATAGGGTACATTCATTCGGGTTGTTGGACACCTGATGATAAACTAGTGGGGACAAAGAACTTTTTGCCAATTTTCAGGTATTGATAGGAGCTATTCCTCGATTTTTCTGGAGTTATAGTTTTACCCTGCACCAGGGTAAAGTACAACCCAAATATCTCCAAAAAAGCGTAAATTCGCTTTGCTCTATTTTATAACCAAATAAACAAACATATGATTTTCGAACTCAAGGAAGAACACCTGGCGGTACAGGAGGCAGCCCGGGAGTTTGCCCAAAAAGACTTGAAACCCGGAGTTATTGAAAGGGATTCAACAATGGCCTACCCCAAGGATCAGGTGAAAAAAATGGCAGAGCTGGGCTTCCTCGGCATGATGTCAGATCCGGCTTATGGCGGCGGCGGAATGGATACCTTGGCCTATGTCATTGCCATGGAAGAGATTTCCAAAGTGGATAACTCCTGCTCGGTGATTATGTCGGTCAATAATTCTTTGGTATGCTGGGGTATCGAAACCTACGGAACGGAAGCACAGAAACAACATTATTTGCCTAAATTAACCTCCGGAGAATGGATCGGATCTTTTTGTCTGTCTGAACCAGAGGCAGGCAGCGATGCGACCAGCCAACAAACGACGGCAGTGGATATGGGCGATTATTATCTCCTGAATGGAACCAAAAACTGGATTACCAATGGTGGTACTTCCAGCGTCCATCTGGTCATCGCTCAAACCGATCGGGAAAAAGGTCACCGGGGTATTAATGCCTTTATCGTCGAAACGAGCTGGCCCGGGGTCACGATAGGTGCTAAAGAGGACAAACTCGGTATCCGATCCTCCGATACGCATACGATTATGTACAATGATGTGAAAGTTCCCAAATCCAATCGAATCGGAGAGGATGGCTTTGGATTTAAATTTGCGATGAAAACCCTCGAGGGGGGACGCATCGGTATAGCCGCCCAGGCACTCGGCATTGCAGCCGGATCGCTGGAACTGGCGCTGCAGTATTCCAAAGAAAGGGAAACTTTCGGCAAACCTATTGCTCAGCACCAAGCTATCGCTTTCAAACTCGCCGAAATGGCTACCGAGGTAGAAGCAGCACGCTTGCTGGTGTATAAAGCGGCTATGCTCAAAGATGCAGAACAAGATTATGCCATGGCCAGTGCTATGGCCAAATATTACGCCTCTGAAGTAGCCATGAAGGCAGCAACGGAGGCGGTTCAAATCCATGGCGGATACGGGTTCGTCAAAGAGTATCACGTGGAAAGGCTGTTCAGAGATGCCAAAATTACCCAAATCTATGAGGGTACCTCAGAGATCCAAAAAATTGTAATTTCACGACAAATACTTAGTTAACCTTATGGCCTGGAACGAAGAACTCAACAGCAATGACCGGATCCTGATGGGCCCCGGCCCCAGTAACGCTCACCCCAGGGTGCTGAAAGCTATGGCTTCTCCCCTGATCGGACACCTAGACCCCTATTTTCTGGAAGTCATGGAGGATATCAAAGTTATGGTCCAACATACTTTCCAAACCCGTAACCACCTGACTTTCGTAGTTTCTGCCCCGGGTACAGCCGGTATGGAGACCTGTCTGGTCAACCTGATCGAACCCGGAGATGAAGTGGTGATTTGCGTGCATGGGGTCTTTGGTACCCGAATGGTAGATATTGCTACGCGCTGTGGCGCAAAAGTGATCACTATAGAAGCCGAATGGGGAACCGCTATTGATCCGGAACAGGTAAAGGCCGTTCTGGAACGTTCCAGCCCAAAGTTACTCGCTATTGTGCATGCCGAAACTTCTACCGGGGTACTCCAACCCCTGGAAGCTATCAGCAAGATGGTGCGGGATGCGGGAGCATTGTTTGTGGTGGACGCCGTGACTTCTTATTGCGGAACAGATCTCAAAGTGGACGAATGGGGCATTGATGCTATTTATTCCGGTTCCCAAAAATGCCTGAGCGCGCCCCCGGGTCTTTCTCCCGTGTCTTTCAGCGAAAAAGCCGTGCAGGCGCTGGATAACCGAAAGTCCAAAGTGCAGAGCTGGTTCCTGGACTTGAGCCTAGTGAAAAATTATTGGGAAGGAGCCAAAAGGGCATATCACCATACTGCCCCCGTATCAGCCATGTTCGCCCTGCGTGAGGCTTATCGGCTGGTCATGGAGGAGGGCCTCGACAAGCGCTTTGCCAGACATTGGGAAAACCACCTGCTGCTGAAAAGCGGCCTGGAAGCGATGGGATTCGAGTTTATTGTTCCCGAAGGGTATCGCCTACCCATGCTGAATGCCGTCAAAGTCCCCGATAGCTTGGATGAAGCTACGCTGAGAACACGACTGCTCAACGAATATGGCATCGAAGTGGGAGGAGGGCTTGGTAAGTTTGCCGGAAAAATATGGCGCATCGGCCTCATGGGAGAGGGCAGCAACAAAAACCATATCAATATGTTGTTGTCTGCATTGCATCAACTCACTTAACCCATGAAAGGATCATTTCAAATTGCCCGATTTTTTGGTATTCCGGTAGAAGTTCATTGGACATTCGGACTCATCGTGCTTTGGATCCTCTACGTGGTATATGACAAAACCGGGCAATTTGATCCTCAGATGCTTTTCTGGCAGACCTTATTCGTGCTGTCCATCTTTTTCTGCGTCATGCTGCATGAGTTCGGTCATGCCCTGACCGCGAGAAAATATGGGGTAAAAACGCTGGATATTATCCTGTCACCCATTGGAGGAGTAGCTCGCCTGGATCGCATGCCGGAAAAACCCCTGCAGGAGTTTTGGGTAGCCCTCGCAGGCCCCCTGGTCAATGTCGGAATCATTCTCCTACTCTCCGTTTATGTCCTGCTCCAAGGAGATATCAAAAAAAGCCAGTTCCTCGACCTGCTTTACCTTGTCGTTAATCCCCAAAGTAATACTTTTGCCGCAGGCTTAAGCCAATTCGATTACTATGTTGTCGGCCTCATCGGACTCAATGCCGCACTTGCCTTATTCAACCTGCTTCCCGCGTTTCCACTTGATGGAGGAAGGATTTTCCGCGCCCTACTATCCATGCGCCTCAACCGATTGCAAGCTACCCGCATCGCAGCAAGAACAGGCCAACTACTCGCAATTGTTCTAGGACTTTATGGTATTGCCAATGGCAATATCATCACCGCTATGATCGGAGTGTTCGTTTTTTCAACGGCTGCCGGTGAGTATAATTATGTTAAAATGGAGGACGCTCTTTCCAGGACGACCGTCAATGATTTGGTAAGAACCTCTTATACCCTGGTTCCCGATAGCTGGCATATCCCCGAAATGCTGCAGCTGATCCCACACGGCCTGGAAAAATATTTTATCGTATGGGATGAATATCAAGGCAAACCCACCGGATGGGTAAGCGACAAAATGTTGTTCGAAGCAAACAAAAATGCCAGCTTGAACGATCTCACAGAAATCGCGGACATCCAAAATACCACCCTGGTGGAAGTCCAATCTTCAGATTCCCTACATGAGGCATTCAATGTCATGCGTACCCATCAGGTACCTATTTTATTGGTAAAAAAAGAAGATGAACTGATTGGTGTTCTGGATATGGGAATGGTAGATCAATTTATACGAATGACCCGAAGCTTAAAGTGAAAGCCCCAAAAAGAATGCAAAGAGGGTTCCAATACCTGCTTTGATAAGCATAAGAACCCCCTTTATGACAAAATGGGTTACTCGATTCCCAAATCTTTTTTTACCATATCGGTAATATCCTCCGATTCTGCTGCAAAAAGAATACCATTGTACACCGCACTGGTGTCAAAAATCGCAACATAGCCGTTAGCCTTGGCCACCCGCGCAATAGCTGCTTTTGCTCTTTCAACAATTGGCTCAATTAACTCAGCCCTTTTTTGGTTGACCTGCTGCATAGAACTTTGCTCGTAAGCTACAATTGTCTGCTGCTCCTGCTCGAGCGCAGCCTGCTGCTTCTGCTGCTCCGCAGGAGCCATCGTGCCAGAGTTGGCAGCCTCATAAAATTTTTGCACTTTTGCCTGGAAGGCAGTAGCCATCTGCTCCCCCTTCGCAACAATCTGCTTTTGCAGCGCCTCCAGCTCCGCATCCGCAGCCTTGGTTTCGTTCATTCCCGCAATCAAATTGCCCAAATTAACATGGCCATATTTGCCCTGCGCAGCAATTTCTGTGAAACCAAACATAAAGGCAACCAGCAATAACGCCGGAAACATAACTTTCTTCATAGTGGTAATTAATTATCTTTCAATCTCACAAAGGTAAATTCTGAATGTTAACATTGCTAATTTTTGTCAGAGAAAGATAAATTTAAAACTTTTTGTTTTTTATTGTTTTTAACAAAACAAAAACCTAACTTTGGGAAGTCCTAAAGGAAAAAACGATGAAACGCATCCTGAAAAATATATTGGAGTGGTTCCGGGTTCAAGTTATCCTGCACTGGATTGAAGTGGCCGTCATCGTTACTTTTTATCTTGTGATACGCAGCAATAGCGGCGAATACGGTTGGTGGCGCACGATTTTGACCACAGAAAAGAGAACCGCCTTATGGAGTCCCGCGCTGAATACTTCCATCACGCGTCCTTTTGGCGGAACAACGGAGCCGGAGGTTGAAAATGGGGTGGGTAATTTTGGAAATACGTACTCAAATATGGTTTTTACCCAAAAAGGATTCGCTACCTCGGCAGAAGCTGGCAAGGTGCTGGAAAAAAGGCAAAAGCAAGAGGCGTATATTGAAAAATACTGGTCGGTGGCCGTCAACGAAATGAAAAAATCCGGTATTCCCGCGAGTATAACCTTAGCGCAGGGCTTGTTGGAGAGTAATGCGGGCGAAAGCAGACTGGCTGTACACAACAATAACCACTTCGGGATCAAGTGCTTTTCCAGAACCTGCAAGCGCGGACACTGCAGCAATTTTGAGGACGATTCTCACAAGGATTTTTTTCGCATTTATGCTAGTCCTGAGGCTTCGTTCGAGGCCCATAGTTACTTTTTAAAAAAAGACCGCTATAAAGGCTTGTTCAGGTTTGGTTCCAAAGATTATACTTCCTGGGCCCATGGATTGAAAAAAGCGGGGTACGCAACAGATCCTTATTATGGGGAAAAATTGGTCAACCTCATCGAGGACTTGAAGTTACATCGGTTTGACCGCTAAGGGATACTTGTAAAATTTTACCTCACATTTACCTGGCAATTATTACCGGGGCTACCGTCAACCTATCTTCATAGCGCAACAACAACCAATACTGTCCAGGAGTCAATCCTGCTGTTTCTATAGTCGCTTCATATTGAATTGATTGCTGGAGTACTTGTACACCCTGATTGGAATATAAGGTGATATGAGCTGCCGGATAAGGAGTTCGGATGTTAAGGGCATGTGCTGCCGGATTGGGAAATAAGTCAAGACTGAGTGGGGCAATTGCTGAAACAGCTGTGCTGGTTTGGATGTCCATGAGAAAAATATCGGACTGGGAGATCCCGCGAAGCTGAATTTCACCGGCATCCACCTGACCACTAAAGTTGCCAAGCAGCCATATTTCATCGCGACCGATCAACAGGTCGGATGGATATACGCCATCGCTCCCAACAGCCTCCAGCAGCCAGGTCGGCGTCAGGTCGTTTTGGCCGAGCGATGCTACAAATCCATTATAATTGTCAGACCTGCCCAATTCGAAAGGAGGCAAACTGAGTTCATTTTGGTAGTACCCGGTAACGATGAGTTGTGTGCCACTCAATTCCATATCAGCAGCCAACTGTGGACCGGGTGCATTGAATGCCTTGGCCATAAGGGGCACACCGGAAGGACTATATTTTAACACAAACAAATCACTTTGTCCGGTTGAACTCTGAATAGACTGGTCGGGACTGATGTTCATGACCCCAATTAACTGCCCAAATGCATAACAAGCCCCAGCTTCATCTATCAACACCTTGCTTACCTCCTCATCAAAAACCCCACCTGCTTTCACTGCCCAACTCACCGCTGCTGTCTGGGCATCCATAGTCAATAAAAACACATCAAGATCTTTGGTATTGGCCGTCATTCCCGCTCCGCCAAAACTAGTTTGGTCGTTGAAAACACCTGCCAACAGCAATACGCCGTCCCTTTCGTCCATAGCCGTAGTCCGGGTATCTCCAGATTGGCCAAAATGCCGGATCCAATCGAGATTGCCCAAAGGATCCATTCGGGCAACAAACATATCCGACGCTCCCTTGGCCACGATCAGCTCATCGTTCCACCACATACTGTCCTGAAAGGTTCCCGTGACATAAATTTCCCCCAGTGCTCCAATCTCAAGATCCGATACCTCCACTATTCCAGTTCCTACTAACTGCACCCACCACTCCAATTCCAAATTACCATTAAGTCTGGCAACAAATGTTGCCGTTGGAAATGGATCACTCCGAAAAAGAAAAGTATCTATACTTGCCTCTACGGTGTACTGACCGGCAACCACCAGTCCTCGCTTCCCATCTGTGTCTAATGCCCATAGCTGTTCCCGAAAAGCGCCGCCTATGCCCACGATTGAAGAAATCTGTCGGTCTGCCCCATAAGTAGCCAAAAAAATATCCCGGTTACCCCTCGCAAGCGGCCAGTCCGGAACATTATCCAGGGCTTTTTCGTAAAGTCCCCCCATAACCAATTCATCATCAGACAAGCGCTCCAAAAAAAAGGCCTGATTATTGCCTGTTCCTCCGAACATTTGGCCGGCAGACCAGGTTTGCCCCGAAAGGAATTGTACAAAAATAAAACTAATGCCAGCCAAAATTAGCTTCTTCATGGTTTACCTATTAAATTGTATGCTACAACCCTCTAAACACGCGTTCATGTTCTTTTCTAATAAAAACAGGCACTTATTCCTTTGGTTGATCACCACGTTCTTTTTTACTGGTTGCAACCCCAAAAACCAAGAACCCACCCCTGCTGCAACTGGTAATCCAGCCATTGATCAGCTCACCGCAACAATAGCACAATCGCCCGATGACGCCAGTTTGTATGCAGCAAGAGGCGAACAGTATTACCTGAATGAAAGTTACGATGAAGCCATTGCTGATATGCAAAAAGCAATCGAACTTCAACCCGATAACATTTCTTACCGGCATTTACTGGCAGATGTTTATCTGGATTATTTTCAGTCCCGACCGGCACTTGAAACTATGGAACAAACGGTTCGGGCTTTTCCAGGCAACAAACCCTCCTACCTCAAACTCGCAGAATTTCAACTGATCTTAAAACTGTATGATGGTGCACTCGCCACCCTGACACAACTGGAAAAAATTGATCCGCTGCTCGCCGATCTATTCTTCATGCGCGGCCTGGTGTACAAAGAAATGGAGCAAGCCGATGTGGCGATCGAGAACTTTAAGCTCGCCGTCCAGCAAGATGCAGCCATAGTAGATGCCTGGATGAATCTCGGACAGTTGTATGCGGAGAAAGGAGATAAAATCGCACTGGAATATTTCGACACCGCGATAGAGATTGCCCCCAATTCCGTAGAAGCCAGGCATGCCAAAGGCTATTACTTACAGGATGTCAATGATCTTGAAGGAGCTGTTGCCGTTTTTCGCGAAATTGGAACACTTAACCCTCAATACCACGAAGCTTTTTACAACGCCGGGCTCATCCTCCTCGACATGGACTCCTTACAGGCAGCTTTCCAACAATTTGATATTGCCGTACAAACCCGCCCCGCAGAAGCAAAATATTACTATTACAGGGGGGTTACCCTGGAACTGATGGGACAGTTTGATCGTGCCTCCAAAGAATACGAACAATGCCTTATTTTTGATACTACCTTTGAAGCAGCCCAGGACGGTTTGGACAGAATAAAAAAGCTTTCAGAATAAAACCTCGCAACCATGAAAATAAAATTTTGCGGAGCAGCACAGGAAGTAACCGGTAGCGCACACCTGCTGGAACTCGACAATGGCACTAAAATCCTACTGGATTGTGGCCTTTTCCAGGGGAATAGTAAAAAAATGGCTGCCTTTAACGAGAAATGGCTGTTCGATCCCGCCGAAATTGATTGTGTGGTACTTTCTCACGCGCATATTGATCATTCCGGAAGATTGCCCAAGCTAGTCAAAGATGGTTTCAGAGGTTCCATTTTCTCGACCCACGCCACCCGTAGCTTGTGCGCCATTATGCTGCTGGATAGCGCAAAAATACAGGAAAGGGATGCCGAGTATTTCAACAAAAAACTCGAACAAAAACAAGACGGAAAACGAGGAAAGCACAAACACCCCAAAGACCCCCTTTATACGACCAAAGATATCGAACCTACCATGGAGTGTTTCGCTACTTTTGGCTACAATCGCTGGTTTTCTATTCACGAATCCGTAGAGGTACTGTTTAAGGATGCAGGCCATATCCTCGGTAGTGCTTCCGTGACCTTGCGCATCAAAGAAAATGACCGCACCATTATGCTCGGATTTACAGGTGATATCGGGCGCCCCCAACGTCCTATCCTACGAGATCCCCAAATTATGCCCCAAGTGGACTATCTCATCTGTGAATCTACTTATGGCGACCAGGAACACCTTGAAGCGCCTTCCGAAAAGGAAAAATTCTTGCAAATCATACGCAATACCTGCGTCGAAAATAAAGGTAAACTGCTGATCCCCGCTTTTTCCGTAGGACGCACCCAGGAAATCGTCTATATTCTGGATCAACTCGAACATGAAGGTAAATTGCCAAAGATTCCCGTGTATGTGGACAGCCCCCTGGCTGTCAATGCAACCATGATTTTTGGCGCACATCCGGAGTGCTTCGATAGTGATCTCAACGAATACCTACTCGTGGACGACGACCCCTTTGGCTTTAACTCTCTGACCTACGTCCGCGATGTGGAATTGTCAAAAGCCATCAACGACAGCGAAGAACCCGCTATCATCATCAGTTCCTCGGGTATGATGAACGCCGGCAGGGTCAAACACCACCTCTACCACATGATAGATCAGCCCCAACATACTATCCTGATTGTGGGTTATTGCACCCCCGATACCCCAGGTGGTATCCTGAGAGACGGGGCAACTTTTCTCCGGTTATTCGGTCAGTGGAAACCCGTAAACGCCAATATCGTCGTTATGGATTCTTTTTCCGCACACGGGGACAGGCTCGAAATGCTAGACTTTATCAAACACCAAAAAGAAACCGCTTCCACCGTGTTTCTCGTTCATGGTACAATTGACCGACAAGAACCCTTCAAAAAAATGCTCCTGAATTATGGGTTTCCATCCGTCAATATTCCCGAACTCGGACAGGAAGTCCATATTTGATCGCACCTTACATCTTGCCCGTCTGGATCTTATTCAGCAGCTTCTGCGCATGAATCAAGAAATCGCCATGATGTTTGGTGTATTCATTATATACCATCATGAGGCGAGCTGCATCATAAGCAGCTGATTTGGGGGTAATCTGCTTGGCGGCAATCGGGTGCAACCAGTACTCCTGGTTGTTTGAACGAAGATAATTGCGATCCAGCTCGAAATTAACCACCACAGACAGTTTATTCAACGAAAACAGATAGTCCGTTTCTTTATTCAGATCCTTCTGGATGTCAATAATATTTGCCCGGGAAAAATTGGCTCCCGATTTTTCACACAAAAAAACATCCCGACGACCATCAAACACAATGATGTCCTTGAACTGATACTTTTTCATTGCCTTAATCAGAAAACTCTTGATAGGCATTTTTGTAGGCCGAAGGTTCTTAAAAGCATTCTGCAATTCCTCTTCCTCCAACCGAAAATCCTCCTTGAAAGGCTTTCTACGGCGGGTACGCAAATTGATCACCTCTTTTCCCCTACCCACAGTATGACCAAGCTCGTTGATCTGGGGATATACGTTGACAATCTCCACGTTGGCATTACTGATCCAACTCTCCAAAAAGATCTTATTGGAACTGTTTTCGAATACCAGGAATGCAATCTCACTAATGGCATAGAAATTGGGGAAACCTCCGTATATGTTGCCATACTTGAGCTCAAGGAATGCAGTATTACTGTTCACGGTGTAGGGATATTAGTTTGTGTGGTAAATATTTTCTAGTGTTCTTTTATCAACTGTTACCTCCGCAAATCGGATTTGGGATTCTTGTCGCAATTTATGGATTTCTTTCTTTGTTGCCTCAAATAATAATACAAATTTAATGCGATTCTTGTCCTCCTCCCCCTCAAAACCATATCCTCAGATCAAAAAATTGCCGTTTTCATACATCAATACCCCATCCGCATAGATTTTTCCCTCCTTGCGCATATCCGTAATCAGATCCCAATGTACACTGGAAGTATTCCTCCCACCGGCCTGCAAATAAGATTGACCAAGAGCAAGGTGGATGGTTCCCCCTATTTTTTCATCAAACAGAATATTCCCCGTATAACGGCGTATTGCATAATTTGTTCCTATAGCAGCCTCACCAAATTTATTTGCTCCAGGAATCGCCAAAATTTCTTTCATTTTCTCTGCTCCTCGGCTGGCCTCAAACCGTTCGACGATCCCATCTTTGACCCACAGGCGCAGTCCCTCAAACTCATGACCCATATATACAGAAGGATAAGAAAACGATATGACCCCGTTGACACTTTCCTCCACAGGAGCCGTAAACACTTCCCCCGATGGCATATTGCTGCGACCATCTGAGTTGATCCAGGTTCTGCCTTTCGTAGAAAAGCGAATATCTGTACCCGTAGTGATGTACCTGATCTCTTCTTTGTCCCGAAGAAAGTCCACTATGCGTTGCTGCTCCGCCCGCAAATCCAGCCATGCCCCTTTGGGATCGGCCTCATATAATTTACAAGCATCATAGACAAATTGTTCATATTGCTCCAAAGACATTTTGGCCTGTTGGGCGGCTGCTGCCGTTGGATATTGGCACAGACAGCGCTTCAGGCTGCCTTCCGCAATGCGCTCAAAATATATTTTATCCAAAGGCTCCTGGGCTAACCTCTGGCGCTTGGCGTTTTCAGCCGATACGTCCGCATTCTCAAACAGGTTGAAAGGGGCACGGATAAACAAATAAGCATCCGCCTGTTCCATCATGGTTTGGCTCAGGGTAGAGACACGATCCAATTGAGCCCCTTCAGCTGATTCTAAAAAAATCCGCTCTTTTTCCCTAAAAGAGAGCTCTACTTCCACATGCGCGCCTTTCTGAAGGGCTGCCCGATACACCTCCCTCACCAAGGGCTCGGCCAAGGTAGTGGATCTCACATAGAGCAATTCACCCGGATGAAGATCCAGGCAATAATCTACCAATAGATGGGCATACTTTTTCAGCATCATCATATCAAGACCACAATTTTGCCTGATAAGGGTAGCGCACTTCGTACGCCTGCTTGACCAGATCAATGATTTTAGTCCGCAGCAAGTCCATATTTTCGCGGGTAACCGCTGACACCAGCACATTGTCGTGCTCAAACGCATGCCTTAGGTTTTCACTGATGCCCGCTTCGATCTCTGTCTTGGTTTCATCCTCCAACAGCAAATCGTAATTGAGGCGGCGATACTCATCTATTTTATTAAAAACGAACAAGGTAGGTTTTTCCAGGGCATCGAGCTCTTTTAGCGTCTGGTTGACCGTTAGAATCTGATCCTCGTGCTGAGGGTGCGCAATATCCACCACGTGGATCAAAATATCGCTTTCAGTAACCTCATCGAGGGTGGACTTAAAACTCTCAATCAAATGGTGAGGAAGTTTGCGGATAAAACCAACCGTATCAGAAAGCAAAAAAGGTACCTGATCCAACACGACCTTCCGAACCGTAGTATCCAGGGTTGCAAAAAGCTTGTTTTCGGCAAAAACATCTGCATCACTCAGGATATTCATCAGAGTGGACTTGCCCACATTCGTATAACCTACCAGTGCGACTCTGATCAGCTCACCCCTGTTCTTGCGTCGGGTTACATTCTGCTGGTCAATCTTTTCCAATTTTTTCTTGAGTTGGGTAATTTTATCCCGAACAATACGCCGGTCAGTCTCGATCTCCTTTTCACCGGGACCGCGCATACCGATTCCTCCTCGCTGTCGCTCCAAGTGCGTCCACAAACCCCGGAGCCGTGGCAACAAATACTGCATTTGTGCAAGTTCGACTTGGGTTTTGGCCTGAGCCGTCTGTGCGCGATTCGCAAAAATATCCAAGATCAAAGTACTCCGGTCAATGATCTTTACTTTTAGCGTTTCTTCCAGGATGCTAACTTGCTTACCCGTAAGATCATCGTCAAAAATCACCATCGTGATCGCCTCATTGGCATCAATAAATGCTTTGATCTCCTCCAGTTTACCCTTCCCGATAAAAGTACGGGAATCCGGATGCGGCAGTTTTTGCATAAAACGGCGAACCGACTTTGCGCCGGCGGTCAATGCAAGAAACTCCAATTCATCCAGATATTCCAAAATCTGAGCTTCTGTTTGATCTTTTTGTACGAGTCCGACTACCACCGCCGACTCGATCGTTTGTTTAATGCCTTTCTTCTTCTGTTCCCCCAGGTTCCAATCGTTCTGCATACACTAAAATTGTTTTTTTGTTTCAGGGCTTAACCATAGCAAAGGATCCAGCCGCGTTTTATCCTGCCAGATTTCAAAATGAAGTACAGGTTTTTGCGCAGACAAACTGCCAAGTTTTGCACCTGCCCCCAGCTTTGCACCGCGTTCTACCAATACCTCACTCAAATTCGAATATACCGTGTAAAAATTGTCGTGCCTGATAATCACCGTATTGTCATATCCGGGAACAAACTGCACGCCGACTACTTCGCCCGCAAATATACCTACTACTGACCTGCCCCCCGTACTTTCAATATCAACTCCATTGTTCACAACCTGAACGCGCCTCAAGGTCGGATGCTTTTGTTTGCCAAATTTTCGCAATACAAATCCCTCACTTACCGGCCAGGAAAGCTTTCCCCTCGAACGCGCAAAAGCAGTATTGCCGGAGGCTGTGGCAGCTTTTGGGGCAGCAGCAGTAACAGCAGAAGACCTGCTAATCACTCCTGCTATCAATCCATCGAGCTTTTTCCGGGATTCCTCCTCCTTGTCAATGGCCTTGAGCAAATCCTTTTCATTTTTTTGAATCTGTACAACGAGAAGGTTCTGTTTGGCAAGTTCTTCCTCCATTAAAACTTTTTGATCGCGGATGGTTTCCAAAAACACGGCTTTTTCTTCGCGCTGTTTCTGGCGGGATTGGATCAATCCGGAAAGCACCTCCTGCTTTTCCAGCATCGAGCGAGCCTGTTTTTTGCGATATTGCTCGTACCTACGGATATAGTGAATCCGGCGCAACAAATCATTGATCGAGACAGCTGAAAGCACAAAAGCATGTAGGTCTTTGTTTAGCCTGAGGCGAAAAGCATTTCGCGCAAGCGCCCCGTAAGCTGCATCCAGCCCACTAATTTCCATGTCCACGACACATATTTCATCTTCGACAACAGCCAACAAACTATCCGCCAGGTAAAGTTCCTGACTCAGGTTATCGAGCAATTGTTGTCGGGACTCCAACTGGACCACCATCAACGCATGTGTCTCCAGTAGCTCCCGCTTGTCGGCACGCGTTTGCTGCAATTTCGTATTGAGCTGACGAATTCCGGAGAGGATTCTTTTGCGCTCCGCTTCCAGTGCCGCACGTTCCTGCCCTGCCACCAGCAGGGGAAAAAACAACAGCAGGAAAGCCACACTAACGCATCCTCGAATAACGCTCCGGTATTTCAAATCTGATTTCCTTTGGTACATTATACTCGACTTGCGAAAATTCCAATTCAAGCGCAATGCTGCCCGTCTCTTCACTGGTCAGTTGCAACTTTCGAAAATACGAAAAATAATCCGAGCCATTAACCGGCTGAAAATTTCCCTGCTCTATCAGCATTTTTCTGGCGGCAGCCGGATCGTCAAATGACATTTTCGTAAGCCTGAACTGCTCCGGATGAAGCCAGTAGTTCGTCTTGATCGGCGCATTGTCGTTGTATAGGCGATACACATCCGTTTCCTTAGCCCAACCATAGGGACCCTTACCGAAAAACACCGGGTTACCCCAAAGTATCGCCTGCACGATGGAAAAGTCCGCCGGCAACTCCAACATTCGGGTAAGGTAATCCAGCGGCTCAATGGCATACTGGTTGTTGAAACGATCAATCACATAAACAGAATCCGGGGTCATCAATACCCTCGCAACCTCAAATCCAATCTTGCGCACATTTATCCAGATCAAACTATCCTTGCGGGCATGAATCGTACCCGAAAAACCCAAACGCTGATTGCCGTCGTTGTATGAAATTCGCGCTGAACCACTTAGCCATTCTGCATCCAACTGATTGGAGACCAGTTTTCTGAAGAGAAAATCTTCATTGACCACATCTTCTTTTTTCGACAGTTTACTTCCCTTTGGCGTACAGGAAACGGCTGCCACCGCCAGTACAAGCAAAAGCAGGTGTAAGTATCGCGCGAACGGAGCACTATAATTATTCATAAAGTTTTTTGTCTGCAATTTTTTTGGAAAGCCATTTCGAGGCACCTTTCCCTAGTTTTTGTGCTTTAACCCAATACGACAGCGCATCATCAACTCTTTCCAGACGATATAGGACATCTCCGAAATGTTCCAAAATCATAGCACTTTTGTCGCCACCAAATTCCAAGGATTGTTCCATCCAGCGCAAAGCCTCTTCGTGATCTCCCTCCCGGTAAAACCACATAGCGCCGGCATGAAGTGCCAGGGGATCCTCTGGTGCCAATTTGGCTGCTTCGCCAAAAACCAGTTGCGCTTCTTCCGGCTCATTCATCGCCTGTAATACTTTTCCCTGAGTGAGCAAGGTTCGCAAGAGCTGTGGTTTGTCGAAGCTGAACATCAGAGTCGCCTGCTCCAGCACATCTTGGGCATCTGCGTAACGTCCCAACTTATAAGCTGCAACACCGTTAAGCAAGAAGACGGTTCCCCGATTGGGAAAAACATCCATCGCCAACTCGGTTTGTTGAAGCAGTGCCGGCCAGTCGGATGTCGCTTCCAGCGCAAAAAATAAATTCTCCCAGACCATGAAATTGCGATCATCCAGGGACAAGGTCTTTTCGTAACGACTTCTGGCTTCCCCGAATTGTCCGGTATGAAAAAACAGATCACCACTCGCCGCATACCCCTTAGCATCTTTGGGATGCACGCGCTCCAGAGCAGCCGTAAGCTGCAATAGCCTGTCTGCCAAATCTTTGTCCCCCGTATTAGCCACCTGCTCTATCCGGGGGATAATTCTTGCAAGCTTGGCATCTATGCTAATATCATTTTTTTCAAACAAGGGCATCAGCTCCATAAGGTCATCCCCTGTGGCAGGATTACCACTGGCAGCGCGATTTGCAGCCAGAGCCATCTGGGCTTTGGCATCGTTGGGATCAAGGCGGAGAATATCTGTAAACACCTCGATAGCACCCTTATCGTCTTTGACGTCCAACAAGTAAGCCGCCAGCAGATGGCGATACGATATATTCGAGGGAGAAAGTGCAATCAGGGTTTCCAGCTCGCGAACAGCCTTTTTGGTTTCACCAGCTGCTGCATACAACTCATATTTCAGCAAAAGTGTCTCTGATTGTCTGCCCACAACCTTCTCCCATGCCTCATAGGCTTTTATAGCCCCTTCTCCCTCACCCGAAGCCAGCAGCAAAGCCGCCTGGCTAAAGTAATATCTTTTTTCCCGGGGAAACATTGTCCGTAACGTACCATACCTTTCTGCCGCTTCCGACAAACGACCTAAGCGCTCCAGATAAAAGGCAAGCGTCTCTATGTACCAAGGATTTTCAGGGTTGATCCGTATTGCATCGCGCAGCAGGTCTGCCCCCTTTTCCAGTTCGCCCTTTTCTGCATATACGCGTGCCATTTCGTACAACAATACATCCTCTTCCCGCTTTTCCTTGCGCAGCGACTCCAGGATAGCCAGCGCCTTATCGTAATTGCCCAGCAGCTTTTCCCGATTCGCATCAATCAAAGCTTTTTGCAGGTTAACATAAGACTCCTCTACCCTCACCTGACTGTGGAGTGGGGTTGACAAGCAAGCAAAACAGTATAAGCATACAAGAATAGCGGCACTGCGCATGGTCTTCACTTTTTTCAAAAAAACAGAACGAGTTGCCTACATCATGCGGCAACGGCTAAAGTTCTGCTTTTTTGAACAGATAGTCAACCGCTACAGTTCAGCGTTTTTCCAGCCCCCTATAATTATTCCACGATCGTAACCTTCAGCATATTGGTACGGTGCCGCTTTTGAATGGGCATACTGCCTGTATTCACGATAATATCGCCAGGTTCTATCTTTCCCGCAGCCTTGAGCAGGTTGTTGACATCCGTAATGGACTCATCTGTAGAAGCAAAGCGGTCGTAATAGAAGCAACGAACCCCCCATACCAAGTTCAGCGTGGCCAGCATGTGCATCTGGTCGGAAAAAATATAGATAAACGCTTTGGGTCGGTAACTGGAAACCTTAAACGCGGTGTAGCCAGAACTTGTCATCCCAACAATCGCCTTTGCCTGGATCTCTTCAGCTGTTTTTGCTGCATTCAAACAAATCGCATCGGAAAGGAAAGTTCGGGATCTTTCAGCAGGTTTGGGACGGTTCGCATCCAAGTAATAATGTTGTTCCGCTTCCTCGATAATCTTAGACATAGCTTCTACCACGATTGCCGGGTGCTTCCCTACAGAAGTTTCCCCACTCAGCATCACGGCATCCGCGCCATCCAGTACTGCGTTGGCCACATCCGTAACCTCTGCCCGGGTAGGAGAAGGATTCGTGATCATACTTTCCATCATCTGGGTAGCCACGATAACCGGTCTGGCTCGCTGGATACACTTCTTGATAATATCTTTCTGGATACCCGGTAGTTTTTCCATCGGAACCTCGATACCCAAATCGCCCCGGGCAATCATAATCGCGTTTGCGTGCTTGATGATCTTATCAATCCGCTCTACTGCCTCAGGTTTTTCAATCTTTGCGATAATTTTTGCCGGATGCTTCGCCTCGGCGATGCGATCGCTCAAATCCTTCAGGTCTTTTGGCGAACGCACAAAAGAAAGTGCAATCCAGTTGACGGGTTGCGTCAAAATAAAATCAAGGTCATGCAAATCCTTCTCGGTCAAGCAAGGCAGAGAAATGCTGGTATTCGGCAAATTGACCCCCTTGTTGGAAGAAAGCATACCCCCAAAAAGAACAACCAGTTTCACCGTATCCTTTCCGTTGGTCTCTACTACCTCCAAAACCAATTTACCATCGTCAATAAGCACCTTTTCCCCAACTTGCACGTCCATAGGGAAATTCTCATAACTCATGTAGATCTTCTCCTTGTTGCCTACGCACTTTTCGTTGACAAAAGTCAGAATGTCACCAGGAGCCACTTCAATGCCGTTGTTCTCGATCTTGCCTACCCTCAACTTGGGTCCCTGAAGATCTGCCAGCAGACCAATATGAAGACCGTACTTCTGATTAATATACGTCACGCGGTTAATCACCTCCAGGTGATCCTCATGCGAACCGTGTGAAAAATTGAGGCGGAAAACGTCCACGCCAGCCTTAACCAGCTCTAACAGGTTCTCGTAGGGACTGGAAGCAGGGCCTACCGTGGCAATTATCTTGGTGTTGGATTGATCTTTGATGAACATCGGTTGATTTTTAAGGTAAGTGTACAAAACACAATAATTAGATCGCAGCAAAAATAAACTAAAAAAAGCGCATATACAAAGGGGCGAAATTAAACAATCATTGGCGGTAAACCGAAAATTTTTTGAACGGGAAAACGACCTTCTTTCCATAAAACTTACCGCGGGGAAGACCGGGAATGAACGAGATGCGAAGGGGCGGGATCAGGTCTGGGGAAAAAAAGGATTAAAAACTTTGGTTATCACTAATCTTCTACTTTATTTTGCAGGAACATTCGTAAACCATTAAACGAATAGTCATGTCTAACATTGCAGAAAGAGTAAGTAAAATCATCGTTGACAAATTGAGCGTTGACGAATCGGAGGTGACAAGAGAGGCGAGCTTTACCAATGATCTAGGAGCTGATTCTTTGGACACAGTTGAACTTATCATGGAATTTGAAAAAGAATTTGACGTTTCAATTCCAGATGAGGAGGCAGAAAGTATCCAAACGGTAGGTCAAGCTATTGATTATCTGGAAAATGCTTCAAAAGCTTCCTAAACGGACTTTAACAGGTCTGTTTCTTCTTCCGCTGCGCTACAAATCCGGATATTATCCGGATTTGTAGTTCTAAACCCGATTGAAACCAGTCCATACAATTCCTTTTTGACTGGTTTACATATTCCTAATCAAAGCATATGAAAAGAGTCGTTGTTACAGGATTAGGTGCCCTCACGCCAATAGGCAATACCCTGGCTGCATATCTCGAAGGCCTGCAAAAAGGTACCAGTGGTGCCAATATAATTACCCACTTTGATGCTTCACAGTTTAAGACCCATTTCGCGTGCGAGATCAAGAACTTTGATCCGGATACGATCATAGACAAGCGGGAAGTTCGTCGGATGGACAACTTTGCCGTGTATGCCATGGTTGCCGCTCAGGAGGCGTTCGATGATTCCGGCCTGGATGTCAGCAAGTTGGATTTGGATAGAGCCGGAGTGATCTGGGGGTCTGGCATTGGTGGATTGCGCTCTTTGGAGAAAGAAATCGAAGATTTTACCACAGGTGACGGAACGCCCCGTTACAATCCGTTCATGATACCCAAGATGATTTCGGATATTGCGGCGGGTTTGATTTCGATCAAATACGGATTCAGAGGGGTCAATTATGCGACCGTTTCGGCTTGCGCGTCCGCTTCTCATGCCATTATTAATGCATTGGATGCCATTCGGCTTGGGCGCTGTGATGTCATGATTACGGGCGGTTCTGAGGCTGCCGTGACCAAGGCCGGTGTAGGGGGATTCAATGCCATGAAGGCTTTGTCCACCCGCAATGACGATTTCCTTGCTGCTTCCAGGCCTTTCGACCTGGATCGGGACGGTTTCGTGCTTGGTGAAGGCGGCGGCGGATTGATCTTGGAAGAATTGGAGCATGCTCAAAAACGCGGGGCAAAAATTTATGCTGAAGTGGTTGGCGGAGGAGCTACCGCCGATGCCTATCACATTACCGCACCACACCCCGAGGGGTTGGGGGCGACCAATGTAATGAGGATGGCACTCCGGGACGCCCAGCTCAATCCTGAGGATATTGACTACGTCAATGTTCACGGTACATCCACTCCGCTGGGTGACATTGCCGAGGTAAAAGCGATACAGCAGGTGTTTGGCGATCATGCCTATCACTTGAACATCAGTTCGACCAAATCCATGACAGGGCATCTTCTGGGAGCAGCTGGTGCCATCGAGGCCATTGCAGGCATACTCGCCATCAATCATCATTTTGTTCCGCCGACTATCAATCACTTTACCGACGATCCCGGTTTGGATCCTAACCTGAATTTCACTTTCAATCAGGCGCAGGAAAGAAAGGTAAGGGCTGTCTTGAGCAATACTTTCGGGTTTGGTGGCCACAACTCTTCTGTAATTATCAAAAAGTTTGAGGACTAATAGGGTCTTTTCTCATATAGCCCCAATTTTACTTCACAGGATTGCATCTGCGATCCTGTGAAGTTTTTTAAGCCATGGCACTAAAATTTCAATAGCAATTCGCGTACTTTTGACAGCTATATCACTAAATCTAATTTATCCAACTTGCGCTTTGTATTTAGAATATATAACAGGTACTTCTCGCGGGATCGCAATTTTGCCGGAAAAATCCGAACGCTGATCGGTTTCACGCCCGTCAATATGGGTATCTTCAAACTGGCCTTTTCGCACAAGTCCACTGTTTCGGACAAGGCTTACGCAGCGCAAAATAACGAGCGACTGGAATACCTCGGCGATGCTATACTCGGCACCATCGTGGCAGAGTACTTGTTTCAAAAATACCCCAACAGCGATGAGGGTTTTTTGACAAAAATGCGTTCTAAAATTGTCAAGCGAAAAGCTCTCAATAAGATAGGTGACAAAATGGGCTTGGATGTGCTCCTTCAGGAGTATAACCAAATGCGTCTGAGCAGATCCATGCTGGGAAATGCCGTGGAAGCACTGGTAGGTGCCATCTATCTGGAAAAAGGATACGAGGGTACGCGGCTGTTTGTCGTACAGAAAATGCTCAGAAGCTACGTCAATGTCCACGAGTTGGAAAGCTACGACGATAACTATAAGAGTCAGTTATTGGAGTGGTGCCAAAAAAATAACCAAACAATCAGCTACAAATTATTGGCCCGGTACAAACTCGAAAAAAGAGACCGCTTCAAGGTGGCTGTACTGGTCAATGGCGAACGCATAGCGACCGCCGATGATTTCAATAAAAAAGCAGCAGAGCAAACTGCGTCCGAAAAGGCCATGCTCCAACTCGGTATTCTCACCGAAGAGCTGGATGAAGACGACGATTGATCCCGGTCATGCAGCCTCCTAACCATCATCCCTTTCTCGATCAACCCCGGTTTGCAGATATGTCACAAGGGGTTCTTGAACTGGAACGCTGGGTAACCGACCTGCTTAGACAGGGTTTGGTTTTTCTCGCAGAGCGCTCTCCCGACTACTGGGAGTTTATCAGCAAAAGAATGGTTGACCTCAAGTTGCCCGGCCTCGCCAGAAGCATTGTCCGCATCCAACAAATGGTGACCAGCAGTGCTGAAATCCCTTTTGAAGCGATACTTCGAGAAATTGCAGACATCGGGCTGCTCCTGAAAAGTTTTCGCCATATCCACCAGCTGTCCCCGGATCTGCAGCGGGAAATACTCCTGCAAATGGGATGGAATGTGCGGAAAGAAGAACTAGAACCACTCCCCACCGTATCCGACCACTGGCTGGTGATCGGTAAGTCAATGGGAGAAGAAGATAAACTTCGCTACCGCAAAACATGGTATTGGCCCTACCACACTTCCAGACCAGCCATGCTGCTGGAGTTTACCTGGGGAAACCAACCCTTTCCACCCGCAAAGGAGACCGGACAAATCCTGGACGCCACCATGACCTTCTACCCGGGAAGCTTCCCATTTAGAGTGCAGCTCAATGAATCAAAAACAAGCCAGTTGCTGCAATTTAAACCTCAATTCGGAGATAGCGAAATCGCCGCTTTCCTCAACAGATATACCCGGGCTGGTACCCGAAACCCCTGGCTGATTGATTTTCCTGTTGTTTTAAATCAAGTTTTACCCCTATATTGTAACGGAGAATTCGTTTTGGTGGATCAACAGAAAAATACCCTCAGGCTCAATATGCCGGACAAACATGCCTGGCGTCTGGTTGCTCTGGCTTCCGGAAACCCCGTGTCAGTATTCGGCGAATGGGATGGACAACAGTTTTGCCCCCTTACCCTGATCAATCCAAACGGATGCCTGCCACTCGATCTATCCTCTTAACTTCAATCCGCAAACCAACCTTGTCATGAGTGAGTTCAAACAAATCATCGCAGATGGATGGAAGAAAGTCCTCCTTCGCATACGCAAATTTACCGTAGCACTGCTCCTGTTTTTGGTCGCAGGAGCCGGAATTTACATGTGGGTATGCAACTGGACCTACAGCGCCGGCAGTAGAGCCGGCTACCTGATCAAAGTTTCCAAAAAAGGAGTAGTGTTCAAAACTTATGAAGGAGAACTCAACCTGGGCGGCGTACAAACGGATCCGCAAACCGGTACCTTCGGAAATATTTGGGAGTTTTCTATCGTGGACAAAAATTTTTACCAAAAACTCCAGGGCTTTGAGGGGAAACACATCAAAATCAATTACCGGGAAGTCTATAAAGCAATGCCCTGGCAGGGTAAAACCAATTACCTGGTCTATGATGTGCAACCCGTTCAGTAGCCAAAGTTATGATGGTCATCAATGACTCCTCCCTCCCACAGCTCCTCCTCAGCGCCCTCCATGCGCTATCCGAGGCTGCGCAAAACCCACAGCACCCCTTCAGGTCATTCGCCGTGGCAACCGTCTGGGAGGGACAACCCTTTACAAGAACCGTCATTCTGAGAGATTTCACAGCAGAACCTACCCAGCTATTTTTTTTCACACACGCATTGTCCCCAAAAGTCAGCCATATACGGCACCAGCCTGAAATGGCATGCCTTTTCTATGATTCCCAATCAGGCTGTCAACTCCGCCTCAAAGGACAAGCTCATGTTCATCAGGACGATCAACTCGCTCAAAAATACTGGTCGGCCGTACCACCATCCCGATATGGCGATTATACCCATCCCACCCCGCCGGGACACCCCATCCTTCCCCCTTCCCCAACGCCTACCCTGAATTTTTTTAGCGTCATTCGAACCGAAATCTACGAAGTAGATATCCTGCTCATCCGAAAACAAGGCCATAAGCGCGCCACATTCCATAAATCAGCCGCAACATTCAACGGCCTTTGGGTACAACCCTGATGTTTTTGAAAATATTTTTTAAATAATATTTTGATTATCAATGTTTTATTAATCAGGTGCAAGGCACCTTAAGGTGCCTTGCACCTGATTACCCCTATTAATACCTCGACATCCCAAAAAGTAACCCAAAAAAGTAACCCAACTTTGCCAGCGTTTCAACACCAAATGTATGTATTGCTAATTAACACTTGTCAATCAATAACTTACATCGAAATCGAAAAAATCTTCAGCAATTTTTCATGTGCCGTTAGTTGATCAAATGATTGGGGGTAGCCCCAAAATCTTCTTAGCGAATAATTAACAACAAAAAACCAGAGGGGTGTAGCCCCGTTTTCGGATTCTTGCACCCTTTCAGGACTTAATTCAATTTGCACAACTGCAAGCTTTCTCAATCTTCACATGAAAAATCGCTGATACATCTTTCAGGGCAAAGCTTGTTCACTGTACTTGCTTCTTTAAACTGCTTCTGACGCTGAAGCCCAATATTTTTTTGCGAAAATTCGCCAAAAACCCCTTCAAACCCTTTTTTTTATGCTGGAATATGATTAAATTAGCGAAAATTCGCTGAAAGTTAAAATCCAAAGATCATGTCTATAACAACCACAACCCCGGTAAAGCCCCTTGGCGGAGGAGAGTTTCTCATAAAAGATGAAAGTGAAGCAGTTGTCTTCGTTCCTGAAGAGATGAATGAAGAGCAGCTGATGATCCGGAAAATGACCAAAGATTTTGTGGAGAAAGAGGTCTGGCCACACACGCCCCGGATAGAGAAGCAGGAACCTGGTTTGGTAACTGCGCTGCTGGAAAAGGTAGGCGAGCTGGGTCTGCTGGGCGCAGATATGCCTGAAATATACGGGGGGATGGAGTTGGACACCCACACGAACACGATTATCAGTGACGCTATTGGTCCTTCGGGCTCTTTTAGTGTTGCCTTTGCGGCCCACACCGGTATCGGAATGCTGCCGATTTTGTACTTCGGTACTCAGGCGCAGAAAGAGCATTATCTTCCCAAGTTGATTTCCGGAGAAATGAAAGCGGCTTATTGTCTGACGGAGCCGGGATCCGGGTCAGATGCCCTTGCTGCGAAGACGCGAGCCGAGTTGAGCGCCGATGGCAAACACTTCGTCCTGGACGGACAAAAAATGTGGATTACCAATTCAGGTTTTGCAGATATATTTATTGTATTTGCCCAGGTCAACGGCAATCAGTTCACCGCATTTATCGTCGAAAAAGACAGTGAGGGGCTGACCCTTGGCGCAGAAGAAGACAAAATGGGCATCAAGGGTTCTTCCACCCGCCAGGTCTTTTTCGAACAAGTGAAGGTTCCGGTTGATCAAATGCTGGGCGAATTGGGCAAAGGACATCTTATTGCATTTAATTCTCTGAATATTGGTCGCTTCAAGTTAGCTGTTGCCTGTAACGGCGGAGCCAAAGAAAGTCTTGCGACGGCCATTCGATATGCCAAAGAGCGCATACAGTTCAAGCAACCGATTGCCAATTTCGGAGCGATCCAACACAAACTTGCAGAGCAGGCCATCCGTATTTTTGCGACGGAAAGTGCTGTTTTCCGGGTCTCAAGCTTGTTGCAACAGCAAAAAGAACAAAACCGAAACGCAGGCGATACTTTTGAAGAAGCACAGCTCAAAGCAGCAGAAGAATACGCGATAGAATGCGCCCTTTTGAAAGTACTCGGTTCAGAAACCCTCGATTTTGTGGTAGATGAAACCGTTCAAGTCCATGGGGGTATGGGCTTCTCAGAAGAAGGCACCGCAGCGAGAGCCTACAGGGATTCGCGCATCAATCGCATTTTCGAGGGAACCAACGAAATCAACCGCCTGCTTTCCGTAGATATGCTGTTCAAAAGAGCCTTGAAAGGATTGATTGATATCGTGGGACCCGCCTGGGAAGTACAGAAGGAACTGGCAGGCATGCCTTCTATGGATAGCCCTGAAGGAAAATACGGCTGGGAGGAAAAGGCCGTTAAAGAGTTCAAAAAAGCGGTTCTGATGGTCGCCGGTGCAGCCGCCAAACTGCAGATGGACGGTCAGCTCAATCTCAAAGATGAGCAGGAAATCGTGATGAATATCGCCGATATGATGCTGGATACTTTTACCGCAGAGTCGCTGCTCCTTCGGGTCAAAAAAGTACATACCCTGGGCAACGACAAACAAGCTCAGTACGATGCCATGCTCCAAGTGTTCCTACACGACGCTACAGCCCGAATCAGCAAAAATGGATCCGATGCAATCGCTTCCTACGCTAAAGGAGATTTGCAAAGAACCCTCCTCATGGGACTCAAGCGGTTTACCAAATATCCACCAGCCGATGTTCGCAGCTTGCGCAGAATGGTGGCACAATCCCTCATCGAGGCCAACGAATATTGTTATGGATAAAATTCTCACCATGCACATCTGAAATTTTTCCCCCAAAAAATGCACAATAGCATGGAAAATAGGTGTAATAAAAAGCGGCCACAAAAACTGTGGCCGCTTATTTTTTGAGAAGATCTCCTCAAAGATCCCCCTTCCCGGATGCAAAGAATGGTTTTTTGGAGTTATATGCGATACTTTCCGGGATTGTCATACCTACAAATTAATGCAATTCTTCCCGACAGAATGTAGCCTCTTTTGCGTATCTTGAATTAAATTTTATCTAATATCAATAAAATTATGGGCGGCGAGGCACCAGACCAATTACAACAGGTTCTGCTGGAGCAGATCATTGGCTCCTTCAAAAAAAAGTCGGACGCTGTAGAGCGCATTAGTGAGCTGCTGCACCTCGGCAAAGATGCCGTGTATAGAAGGCTGAGAGGGGAGACGCTACTCACCCCTAAAGAAATACAACTATTGGCAACTGCTTTTGGGATATCTTTGGATAGCCTCGTTTTTCAAAATACCAATAGCCTGATCTTTTCCATGAATGCCCTTTCGGGAAAAATTCACACTTTTCGAGATTTTTTCGAAGGCCTTACTGCCAATATACAAGAGCTTGGAGCCGTAAAAGACTCCTTCATCTATTACCCAACTAATGAAATCCCCCTGTTCTACTTTTTTTTCTTCCCGGAGTTGCTGGAATTCAAGCTTTATGTCTGGGGTAAACATATCTGGGACTTCGATTATCTGAACACGACGCCTTTCGGCAAAAATTTTATCCCGGCTGATCTCCAAATCAAAAGCCAACAGCTGCTTCAACGCTGGCTAAAAATAGACAGTGCTGAAATGTGGAGCGCCAACCTGTTTGATAATACGTTGAGCCAAATAGAGTTCCATGCAGCTACCGGCGGATTTGAGGAGTATGGGGATGCATTCAGACTTTGTGATGCCCTCAGCAAACTATCAGAGCACCTGTGCAACATGGCGGCCGCAGGTAAAAAATTTAAACCGGGTAACCATCCGAGCAGTGGTGCTGTTTTCGAACTCTACCACAACGAAATGGTCTCTGCCTATAACACCATTTATATCACATCACCCACCGTACGAATGGTTTATGTCACCTTCGGCACCCCCAACTTTATCAAAAGCACCGACCCGCGCATTTGTGATTTTACGGAAAACTGGACAAAAACCATCCTGCAGAAATCCATCCCCATTAGCAACCGGGCAGAGGGCGAACGCAAACGCTTTTTTCAAATGGTCAATCGCCGAATAGACCAAACCCGAAAACGACTGGATGCCTATGCACACGATCTATAATTGGTTTTGATGTAACCAACCCAAAATGGTCGCATCGTCCGCCTCCCCCACAGCAACGGGAAGTGCCACCAACTTTCTGACGCGCAAGTCCACCGCATACACAACACCACCCTCGTCCTTTTCCCGAAATACCAAAAATTGCGTATCCTGGCCAGTTCGTCCCTGACTTACTTCAATATCCAAAGGCTTGGGAAATAATGCATTGATCAAAAAACCACCTTGCTCGCTGTCATAGACAGGCATCAGTGCCTGAACTCCCCCTTTTTCCGAAGGCAATAAAAAAAGATCATGGAACCGCTCCCCCTCAGGATCGCGATAAGTGCCAAACGGCAAAATGGCTTGCGGTTTTTCCATATCCGTAAGGTCAAATACAAAAGCACCATAGTCTCTTGCACACCCTACCAGAAAAAGCTCCCACAATTCTAATCGCTGAATGATGCCAGACTGCGCATCCCGACTGTAACGCTCCGTTCCAAAGACAGGGGTCAGCGGCGGCGATAAACGCCCAGTAGCCGCATCCAGATAATAAATAGTACCAGCACCGCGCACCGCTACCAACTTGCTGCCATGGTTGTAGTTGATCTCCGCCAGAAAATAAGGAAAATCAGGACTTACATTGACAGGAAGTATTTTTTGCGTCAGCAAGGAACAATTGCGAATGTCATAGACCTCCAATATCCGATGACTGTCTCCATAGTCAGGGTCAAAAGTGGCCGTGTCCGCTTTGAGCACCACCTGCATGCCAGCTTCAGGCAATAAAAGTCGGTTGCCTTCCAGAATTGTTCCAGCAATAGGGCATATTCTGGCCTCCACCTCACTATACTTACTTACCGCAGGTGATACAGCCTCATCGGAAGAGCCGGACTCCGAATGGTCGCCACTACCGCAGCCAAAGCCCCAGAAAAAAATCAGGGCAAGCACAAAGATGTTCGCGCTTTTCATGTTTTTTGTTTAAAGATAAGATTTTTTTGCCTGCCCTGCACGGAAAACCCAAAGACAAGCCTTCGCAGCATCATTGCCCTTCAATGAAATTTTATCAAAATAAAAAATGGATAAAACTGGTGAATTCATGCATATATCCTGAGCAATAGCCAGGTTACATTTAGCATTTGCAAAACAGCAAACATGATCAGACACCTTTTACCCACAATCGTCGTCATCGCCTTTACAGGGGTCATCACAACGGCTCAGACCAGTGCCTCAAAAACAGATGTATGGGATTTCGGGGCAGCCGCGCTCGATAGTGCGATATACAACAACCTCCTGTCCGTAAGCGCCATCAATTCCTGGTATGATCCTGCTATCACCCCCGGAACACAAGGGAATGTATTGCCGCAAAATTTCACCGCAGGTGCACTTTCCTGGACAGGGGGAAGTAACGACCGGCTGCGCACTACCAATACAGCGATTACCCGATACGATGAAAATATTAGTAGCGCTCCAGGCTACACGGGTAGAATTTATGTCAATTCCGCGGGCAATACCAGCCGATTCCTCAGTTTGACCCTGGAGGAGGACGATGAAGTAACTGTGGTTACCAAAACCGATGCCGGCGGTATCCTCAACTTTGAACATATTGCCGATCCGAAACTGCAGCAGGAACAAATTCCCCTAAGCAGCAGTCTTACAGCACTTACTTTTGTCGCCAAAACCTCCGGTAGCTACCGATTATTCGATACCCAGGGAAAGCCAAGTTACTACCGCATTTTTCGCCGAGGCGCACGGTACATCAACCTGAGCGGACATATTGACCTGTCAGGGGCACCGGGAATACCCGCAGGGTACCAAATTATCTGCACCAATGAAGTCGGTAAGGTATGGACTGCGCAACTTGAAAACAATACTTACTCCCTGCGCCTTCCCGCAGGTTATCCCTATACTTTTAGTCTCAGAAATGCCAATGGCTATATTATTGCAGGCGGAGAAAATCTTTTGCTCAGCGATACTACCACCCAACACGATCTCGTGCTGGCTAAGGTAACTTTGTTCAACATGAGCGGTAACATACAAGGTTTGGGATCCCTGCTGCCCAAACTCGAACTTGCCTTTGAAGCAGATCCCCAGGCAGGCAGTATTTATGTCCCCAAACCTGTTGTTAATCCTGAAACAGCTACCTACACCGTGGCTTTAGAGGCAGCACTGCGCTATACCATCAGGGCAGCAGGGGTCAATGACTATTTTTTGCCTCAAAACACCATCAGCCTTACAGCAGCAGATTCCACCCATGACATTGCTTTTCAGCTTAAGCCCCTGTACGCGGTTGACTTACAAACTACAGGTCTGCCTCAGGAAGCCCTATCTGCGATCGAACTCACTTTTAGCCACCTGGATGAAAGCGGCTACCAATACACTTTCCTACCCGGCATGGAGATCATGCTCAGAAATGGAACCTATAAGGTTTCAGCCACCGGACTGGATCTCTTTCCCTTCGAAGCCGGCCTCAGCTCCAACCTGATCGTAAATGGGCAACCCACTTCCAAAATATTGAATTTCAAACCTGTAAACAGCTGGTTTTTTGGAGACAAAGTCATATCCAACGGCGACACCGCTTACAAGGGACTCCTTTTTAGCGGAGCAGTCTATAATGAAATTACTAAGGGGCACCTGGCGGTAAAACCGGGGGCAAGCATCAGAATCCCCGCCAATCCGGGAGAAAAAGTCAGGGTGAGTTACTACTATTCTGCCGACTTTACCCTCGACGGCGGTACGCCTGTTGGCACCAACACCCAAAGTACCAACACCATCGAAAGTATGGAATATGTCTATCCGGGAACCGAAGCCGGTTACCTTGTACTGGCCGTGGGCCCCGGAGTAGCCACTACCTACCTCACCGGGATATCCAGATCCCCCAACCTTCCTTATATCGCCACGCTGAAGGTTGGACCAGACAAAGATTATCACAGCATCAATGCAGCGCTTGACGCCGTCCGCAATATGAACCGGCCGGAAAACGAACGCGTCACCCTCCTCATTGACCCCGGAAACTATGAGGAGATGCTCGTCATGGACAGACCCAATATTACCCTAAAAAATGCAGCACGCGAACCCGATATCGAACTCAGAAACCGGGGAGTAGATACTGGGCCAGGTGCCGTAAGAGTCACCTCCTATTATGGTCATGGATACCATTATTACAGCATGAATAATCAAAAATGGGATGCCGATGTGCTTCGGGTCAATAAGGAAAATGGCTCCTATTCGTATGACAATAAAGGTGCGGGGACCACTAACCAATCCTACTGGAATGCAACCGTTGTGGTACTTGCCAATGGATTCGAAGCAGAAAATATCATCTTTGAAAATTCCTTTAACCAATATATCTCCCAAAAAGAAACGGAGGATATCGTCGTTCCCTGGCCATCAGGCAGCAAAGGCGATCGCCCAACCGACTATGGCAACACGGCTGTCCAAGACCGAACCTTTGTAGAAAGAGCCGCTGCCTTGGCTATAGCTGGCCAGGCAGACAAAATCATCCTCAACAAATGCCGTATCGTTGGCCGCCAGGATTCCTTTTTCGGCGGAGCCGGTTCCCGAATAGTCGTGTACAAAGGGGCCGTAATGGGCGCCGTGGACTTTATTTTTGGTGCCATGACAGCTGTTTTTTACCAAACAGACCTCGTTATGAATACCAGTGACGCCAGCAGTGATGCCGCCTATCTTACAGCTGCCCAACAGACAAGCGGTAGGGGCTACCTGATGTACGAATGCCGAATAACTTCCACCCTCCCCGGTATAGAAACCGCATCCGAGTACCGCGCCAAACCCGGTTACTTTGGTCGCCCCTGGCTCGCCAATACCAGTGAGGTTGTATTTTTCAAAACTACCCTTGAAACCAGTAACTACCCCGGATATGCAGACAAATCCCTGATCCAACCACAAGGCTGGCAAAACACACTTGGCGGAACCTCCCCCGGAATGATCGAATTTGGCACCCTCGAAACCTCTGGCGAAGATAACAACAGTGCCCGTGCATCTTGGGCAACCCTCCTCAGTCAACCCATCCTCCCGGATGGCAGTCCTATTGTCCCCTTCAGCTTTACCAAGGGCAATGACCAGTGGGATCCACTCCCTACCCTCCTAGAAGGTGATATTGTTTCCAACCAACGCTACGTCCCTCAAAATAACATACAGATATATGCCCACCAGAGTCGTATCTATCTCTCTCGAATTTCCAGCAAAACCCAAGTACAACTTTATGACCTCTATGGCCGACTATACCGCACTTTTACCATATCCGGAGACCATGACTTCCAAGTTCCCGCAGGAATATGGTTCGTCAAAGTTGACGACAACACCGGTACCCAGGCCGTAAAAGTCATTACCTTTTAAGGCCTGAGACCTTCGACAACACCGCCCCGTATGACCATGAGATGCCTTCCAAGGCGCCATTAAGAGGGAAATGCGTAGAAAAATTATGCAAAATATTGTTTATCAATGTGTTATAAAACAGGTGGAAGCCACCT
>JANQWK010000042.1 GCA_030729925.1 Saprospiraceae bacterium | reverse complement strand
TATTTTGTCAAGCTTTTTTGAATCTTTTTTTGAAAAAAAATTCAGAGCCTTTCAATTTCAATTTTGCTGTTGCAAATGCTTTTCGTTAAAAGCGAATGCAAATGTATTACACGCTTTTCATATTGCCAAGCCTTTTTTCAAAAAGAAGTCAACATTTTTCTCCACTCCCTGTGTTAGTAAGTGTTGGTAGTTGTCAAGCCATTATTTTGGGGGCTTACAGGTGTGAATTAGTCGGGATAAAGGCTAATTTTGCGTAGGGAATCAATCTATCCATCTACATAAACACAAGTAATATGAAGAAGCACAATTTCAGTGCTGGACCTGCCATTTTGCCTGCGGCTGTAATCGAGCAAGCTGCTGCGGCTGTTTTAGACTTCAACGGCATTGGTTTTTCGCTGTTGGAGATTTCCCACCGTAGTCCGGAGTTCATCCAGGTAATGGAAGAAGCGGAGGCTTTGGTAAGTGAGTTGCTGCAATTACCGGAGCAGTACAAGGTATTGTTTCTATCGGGTGGAGCGAGCAGTCAGTTTTTCATGACTGCCATGAATCTTTTGGAGCAAGACGGGCATGCTGCTTATATTGACACGGGTACTTGGTCGTCAAAAGCGATCAAGGAAGCGCGTTTGTTTGGCAATGTTGACGTGATTGCTTCCTCCAAGGACAAGCAGTACACTTACATCCCGAAGGACTATCTAATTCCTGAGGGCGCTGCCTATCTGCACCTCACCAGTAACAATACTATATATGGTACCCAGTTTCATGCTTTTCCGACTACCTCTGTACCTATGGTATGCGATATGTCGTCTGACATTTTCAGTAGGCCGATAGACGTTTCCGGTTTTGGATTGATTTATGCGGGTGCGCAGAAGAATCTTGGGCCTGCCGGTGTAACGCTGGTGATCGTTAATGAGGAACTACTGGGTAAGGTCAACCGGGTGATCCCGAGCATGCTCAATTACAAAAACCACATTGAGCAGCAGTCTTCTTACAACACCCCGCCGGTGTTCCCTATTTATGTGACCATGCTTACCTTGCGCTGGATTAAAGCAATGGGGGGCTTGGCTGCCATGGAGCAACACAATCGGACAAAAGCAGCTTTGATCTATAATGAGATTGACCGCAATCCACTTTTCAGGGGAGTCGCACAGACAGAAGACCGGTCGCTCATGAACGCTACTTTCGTTACGGGGGATCCCGCACACGAGAAGCCCTTCCTTGCCCTTGCGAAGGAAGCGGGTTGTGACGGCATCAAGGGGCACCGCTCTGTTGGTGGGTTCCGGGCTTCGATATACAATGCCATGGAGCAGGAGTCGGTACTGGCACTTGTACAGGCCATGCAACATTTTGAACGAGTTAATGGATAATTGTTGACCATGACGCTGCGCAAAACGATCAAACAAAAAGTCTGTTTCGGGGATCTTGAAATTCCGGTACAAATCATCATGGAACTTCGGAGTGACGTTCGCATGAGTATCACCTCCAGTCAAGCCATATTGCGCCTGCCCTTGAACTTAACTCATGAAGGCGAGCAACAGGCGATTGCATGGTTTCACAACGCACTTGCATCTGAGCTGGAAAAGCATCCTACCCTCAAAAACAGGTTTGCTGTTTGTTCGTATGCCAATGGACAAAAGATCGTTACGACTGCTGCAACTTATCGGCTGCATCTTTCCTTTGCAACGCGGCAGTCTTCCAGCGGGAGCTTACACGGCGACAACCTTTACTTGGAACTTAACAACAAGCTAGAGGGGTTGGCGCTACAGCAGACCATCCGCAAACTTCTCAGCAAACTGGTTAGTAAACATCAGCTTCCTGCTGTTAAGGCCAGGGTTGACATACTCAACCACACCCATTTTCAATTTCAGTTTGGCAAAGTTCAGCTCCGCGAACAAAAAACACAGTGGGGCAGCTGCTCATCCAGCGGCAATATCCAACTTTCCAACCGGTTGTTGCTGGTACCCCAGCCGGTCATGGACTATGTCATCATCCACGAACTTGCCCACCTGTCGGAGTTTAACCATTCAGAAAAATTCTGGCAACTGGTGGCCAAAGCCATGCCCGATTATCGGGAAAAAGAACAATGGCTGGACATCCACGGACACAGCTGTACATTCTGAAACAAAAAAGGGGAGCACTCGAATGAGTACTCCCCCTTTTTTGCGCAGCATAACTGCTATTACTCGGCCACAACTTCAAAGTTGACCAGTACCTCTACCTCCTTGTGCAAATCCAGCTTTGCCTGGTAAGTACCAAGCTCCTTCACATCCTCAGGAAGCACCACCTTTCTGCGCTCTATCTCGATATCGAGCTGGTCTTTCAACGCAGCAGCAATCTGAACATTGGTAACACTACCAAAAATCTTGCCACTGGTTCCCGCTTTCGCACCGATTTTCAACATCTTATCCTTAAGGAAAGCTGCCAGATCGCGGAACTCAGCCACACGCGCAGCAGCCATATCTTCCTCTTTGCGAATAATATCATCCAACTTCTTGCGGTTGGTAGGATTGGCAATCACGGCCATACCCTGGGGAATCAGATAATTTCTGCCATACCCGTCCTTCACCGTAACAATGGTATGCTTGTCCCCTACTTTATCTACATCTTTTAACAATATAATTTCCATGATAAATCGTTTTGAAAGACAACTGCAATCTAAGAAGTCTCCTTATTTCAACAAATCCGCCACAAAAGGAAGTAGTCCCAAATGACGGGCACGCTTCACCGCGGTAGCCACCTTGCGCTGATACTTGAGCGAATTGCCCGTGATCCTGCGAGGAAGCAGTTTACCCTGCTCGTTTACAAACTGCAACAAGAAGTCAGCATCCTTATAATCAATATGCTTGATACCGAACTTGCGAAAACGACAGTATTTTTTTCTGTTCTGGCCAATCTTTGGATTGCTCAGGAACTTAATATCATCTTTATTTGCCATGATTAATCTGCTTTTGAAGGGGTTACCTATTCCTTATCTTTCGATTCAACAGCCGGAGCAGCTGGCTTGGAAGGCTCGCTCTTAGGAGCTTGATCCGCAGCTTCAGACTGTTTTTTGCGTTTTCCAATCAAGCCCTTGCGCTTGTCTTCGTTGTACTTAACGCCAAACTTGTCCAGCTTGACCGTCAAGAAACGCATGATGCGCTCGTCCCGCTTCAATGCCAACTCCAATACCGCAATCACATCACCGGTAAGGGTCGTGAATTCAATGCAAAAATACACCCCGGAGGAGCGCTTGTTAATCGCGTAAGCCAACTGGCGAAGACCCATTTCGTCGACGTGGATGATGTCGCAACCTTCATTTTTGAGCAAATCCACGTACGTCTGAGCTGTCGAACTGATTTCTTCCCCCGGCAGCACTGGGTCTACGATGAATGTAATCTCGTAGGATCTCTTTGGATCAGACATACCAAAATTTTTTAGTTAAACGTAATTTTTTCCTGCTTTATAAAAAGCGGTTGCAAAGGTAGGAAAAATAATTAACAACTACCTAATTACTGCTACGGTCATTTTTTTATCGTAATCGCCTTTTATCACAGGTGACTGTCTGTTGCCGGAGTAGGTGCGTACATTGCCATAGACAAAGCCAAACAGTTCGTCAATTGTGACAACCTTGTTGGCATCGTTATCTGCTTCTCCTTTTAGTCCGCGAATCAAGAAGTGTGTGAATACGCCCTGGCGGACCTCGCTGGACTCGAGGGAGGTTTCTTCGGATTTGGACGACATGATGAGTGCTGTTCCCGAGCCTGCTTCGGCCAGGGTAGAGTAATAGGTATTAATCGCATCAGGGACTTCTGCGCTGCGCATGGTAAACAAGCTCCCTGAGTAGCAGGCATCTGCCAGCAAGAGTTTGTATTTCGCCCGACTTTTTTCCATGATATTATTGATCTCGGTGTGCAGCAATTTGTTGTTGTACCCGTCAAAGTCAATCGGCAGGAATGACCCCTTCAAGCCGTGTCCGGAATAGTACAACATGACCAGATCGTTGGGGCCGGCTTTGCTGAACACATAGTTCATCTTTTTCAGGATATTTTCCTTTGTTGCCTCCTCATCTACCAACACCATGATCTGTTCGTCGCTAAGCGCCCCACCTTCCGGGCTTTTCAAAAAAGCATACATCCGATAGGCATCATCATCGGTATAACGAAGCACGGGCATGTGTTTGTAATCTGCAACGCCGATAATCACGGCCCAAATTTTGAGTTGGTTGGTAGGTCTTGCGGAAATAGCAGGCGTTGGCAACGGCAGTGGGTCTGTTTTTTCAGGCCCTATGTACACGCCGTCTTTCCATTGGCCATGCACGGGTGACCTTTCGTTCATGTGTAAAGTACCGATACCATTGAAATATCCGCGCTCGAAGTCACCTTCGTAATATTCGCCATTGGTATAAGAAACCCTGCCTTTTCCATGCGGAAGCCCATTCAAAAAATAACCTTCGTAGCGATCGCCGTTTTTGAAGCGATACGTGCCCATTCCATTGTCACAATTGCCGCTCACACACCCGGCAGTTGGCTGTGCCGACACAAAAACATCCGCTGCACCCGTCCATTCCCCCGCAACCCATTGACCAGTTCTTATCTCGCCACCCAAGCGGTACAGTTTGCCATCGCCGTCCGGAAGACCGTTTTTGAAACCACCCACGTACCGTTCCCCATTGGGATAATAAAAAGTACCCCTCAAACTCGGTTTGCCATTGACAAAAAAACCTTCGTACTTGCTTCCGTCCGGATAGGCGTATGTTCCCTCTCCATTTTCGCAATTGCCCATAAGACAACCAAATTGCACATCAACAGTCTCTTCGTAGTCCTCCCGCTGAAAATAACTCGCTACCAGTCGCCCCATGTCGTCCAGAGGCTGCCCCTTTTTCCACTGTCCACTAATCTGCCTGCCGTCGGGATAGCTCTTTGTACCGGTTCCCTCCGGAAAACGATGCCTCCATTCGCCCTGATATTTGCTGCCATCCTCGTAAAAACAAACCCCATTTCCGTGAACCTCTCCGTCCGCAAAATCACCCACATAAATCGCACCACTCTGGTGAATATAGATGCCCTTGCCATTCATGCAATCGCCCGAAACACATCCCTTTTGATCGCGCAACACCGTTCCTCCTTTCTCCGCCAAACCCTCTGCCGAAGCCAGCGCCCCCACATACCTGCCCTTTTGCCATTCCCCTGCACGACTACTTCCATCCGGCATGTACTCCACGCCAAAACCATTAGGCTGATCATTTTTCCAGTCACCCTGATACTTCGAACCGTCCCGGTAAAAAAGACTCCCGTGACCATTCCTGACTCCCAGCCTGAACTCGCCCACATACGTAGAACCTGTTTTGTACTGATAAGTACCTACCCCGTCAATACAATTTCCCTCAAGACATTGTGCCCCCGCTACCAAGGAAGATAAGATCAGCATAACAAACAAAATGGCAGATTTTATATACATGAGTTTTCGGGTTTGAATTTGCTATTCTTTACAAAGTTACTACAAATGCGAGAACAATACATTGATTTTTTTAATATAACAAAAAAAACCATAATTACCAGCGCACGATGCCTACTGGCATTAGTGGGTCAAATTTGCCCAGTATCACGGGGTTCTGAATGCGATTGGTATGCTTTGCAACTGATGAGCAGACGAAGTTTGACAACTCTGCAATGTTTACAATGGTGTTGTGGTCGGTGTCTGCTGCTCCCCGAAGGCCTTCGACCAGGAAAAAACTAAAAACTCCCGATCGGAGTCTTCCATCTTCCAGCGATATTTCCGTGCCTTTGGAAGACATCAGCAGCGCCATTCCACCCGTTACGCCCTCAAAACTGCCATAGAATTTTTTGATAAACGCCTGTTGGTCGCCATGATCCCGGTAAGGAAGCATCCCTCCGGCATGGCAAGCATCTGCGATTACCAATTTATATTTTGCCCTACTGGACAACATTAGTGATTTCAGAGTGGTATGGCTAAGCATATTCTGATAGCCATCCGCATCAACAGGTAGAAAAGCACCTTCTACACCATGACCGGAGAAATAGAAAAGGATCATGTCATTATCATCGGCTTTGGCAAATGCCTCTGCCGTGACCGCCTCAATTCGCTGAGCAGTAGCTTCCGCATCCGTTAAGATGGTGAGCTGATGTGCTCCTAATGCACCTCCTGAAGCGCTTCTTAAAAAAGCGCCGATTTGCAGTGCATCGTCGTCAGCAAATTGCAGGGCGGGCATGCTTTGATAGTCAGCGACCCCAATGACCACTGCGTAGATGGTAGTGGGATTTGTCCCACCCTCCAGCGCAGTCTCTCCCGAATTAGTGGATGTGATTTGTTTGCCTGCTTTCCAATCGCCCTTTGCTACACTTCCGGTAGCCGATACAAAGATACCCTCGCCATGGGGTAAATTATCCTCCCACTTTCCCCTATAATACCCCCCGTCGTGGAACCACATTTCACCAAAGCCAAAAATCTTATCTTCTTTAAAATCACCTACATACAAATCACCATTGGCATATAGTCGCCTACCTTTACCCCATCTTTTTTGTCGGATCCAGTTGCCAGTGTATTTTTCGCCGTCAGGCGCTTCAAAGATACCCAGTCCGTGAATATAGCCGTCCTGAAACTCGCCCGTATAACGAGATCCATCTTCAAAGATAAAAGTCCCATACCCCTGTCTGCAATTGCCCAGGATACAGCCCTGCTGGGCAAAAGTCCACAAAGGAAGTACCACCACAAACGCCGTTAGCAACAATGATCCATTCATGAAAAGCCTTAATTTCGAGGTTATTTGCCTGACGGCAAAACAAATTGTTCATCGCGTGTAAGGCTTGTTTCGATATGGTATATTTTTTTTGCGCAAATGTTTTTATATAACCTTCGGTAAAAAACCATTATTGCCTGCGCTTATTCTTTTAACTTTCGCCGTCCCCCTTCCGGCAAAATCTGTTAACTTTATCGCCTAAAAATTTTTTTATGAAAAAACAACTGTTGCTGATTACCCTCATGGTTGCTTTTGTAGTGAGCTGCAATACCTCACAGGACAATGGCACCGAAGCCGATCCGATCACGACCCTTCCCGACGGAAAAAAGGGCGAATTTTTTGGCGAAGCCTTTACGACAGACAATGCCCTGTCTATAGACGACCTGATCGCGCAAATGTCGGATAACGATTCTCTTGCCCTGCAGGTTACTGGTACGATCAGTGAGGTCTGCCAGATGAAAGGCTGTTGGATGAACATCAAGCCCGACAATGAGGCTTACGATGCCGTAATGGTTCGGTTTAAGGACTATGGATTTTTCGTACCTAAAGATATTGCCGGCAGGCAGATCCTGATGAATGGCTATGCCTTCAAAGAGCTGACCCCGGTGGATGAGTTGAAGCACTATGCAGAAGACGCCGGAAAATCAGCCGAAGAGATTGCGGCTATTACCGAGCCAAAAACGGAGATCAAGTTCCTCGCTTCCGGAGTTTTTCTCATCGAGGAATAATTGCGCTGTGAATTTTGCGGCTGCACGGCAGTTTGTGCTGGATACCCTGCAAAAAGGGCTGGATCCGGCACTGAGCTATCATGGCCTGCACCACACCCTCGACGTTGAGCGTGCAGCCGCAGAAATTTCCGTCCTCGAAGACCTCCCTTCCTCCGATAGATGGCTGGTACAAACCGCCGCTCTTTTTCACGATGCCGGGTTTTTGTGGGGACACGAGGAACACGAACAGCGAGGTTGTGCCCTCGCCAAGCGACACTTACCCGATTTTGGCTATTCGCCTGCTCAGATTGCACAGGTCACCAGCAGCATTCTGGCGACCAGCATTCCCCAGCAACCTCGTAATTTATTGGAAAAAATATTGTGTGACGCAGACCTCGATTACCTCGGCCGGGAAGATTTTTTCGCGATAGCGGATACCCTGTTTAGAGAATTGCAACACTTCGGACGCATCAGCGATCGCGATGCCTGGAATATCATCCAGATTCAATTTCTTGATAATCACACTTATTTCACGGATACCAACAAGCGGAGGAGGGAAACCGGCAAGCAATTTAACCTGGAGGTGCTGAAAAAATCCTGTAAAATTTAATTTTTTCAAAAGGCAGAGGCAGCAACATAGCGATCTAAAACGTTTTTCCTTCAGTTTGATGATATAGGCGTTAGATCATGAGCAGCCCCTGCTTCACACTCACTAGTTTTACTTAAGGAAGGGGCTGCTCCTTTTTTGGTTGGTTCCCCTTTCAATTTTTTTTTAGCTGGCTACAGCCCGCATCAGGAATGCGGAGATCAGTGCGCCATAAGTTCCGAGTGCATATCCCAACACGGCCATTAATGCACCCACCGGGGCGAGCGCCGGGCTAAACGCCGAGGCCACAACCGGGGCTGATGCCGCTCCTCCCACATTTGCCTGGCTTCCTACTGCGACGAAGAAGAATGGCGCTTTGATCCATTTTGCCACCAGGAGCAGTACCCCTACGTGGATGAGCATCCAGATGATCCCTATTGCAAAGAGTCCTATGTTGTTGAGCACCTGGCTCAGATCCATTTGCATGCCGATGGTTGCCACCAGTACGTAAATAAATACGCTCCCCCATCGTGAAGCGCCTACCCCTTCCATTTGTTTTGCGCGGGTAAACGACAGCAAGAGTCCAATGGTTGTAGCCAGTACAACGAGCCAGAAAAAGCCGGAGGTGAGGGAATCCAGTCCCATGCTTTTGAGGCTTGTTTCGGACGACTTCATCACGGGGGTGATCAGGTCGGCTCCCCAGTGAGCCAGTCCTACTCCGCCAAAAGCGATTCCCATCAGCAGGATCGCGTCGCCGGTGCTGGGGATTCGTTCCATAGAAGCCCGATAGGCCTCCACCTTTACTTTAAGTTCTTCAATAGACCGGGTATCGGCCTGCAGGAACCGGTCAATGCGCTCGGTAATATTTGCCCCGTACAGCAAAAAACCCATCCAGATATTGGCCACCAGCACATCAACCACGATCATGGTAGCGAACAGGTTGTCGGGCACCTCAAAAATTTCCTTCATGGCGGTTTGGTTGGCTCCCCCTCCGATCCAGCTCCCTGCAACGGTGGACAAGCCGCGCCAGGTTTCCTCCGGAGAAGCGGCGAGAAGATCGGGAAACAGGTAGAGTACCACAAATAGGGCCACCGGGCCGCCGAGTACAATTCCGAGCGTGGCGGTCAAAAACATGATCAGCGATTTGGATCCCAGGTTGATCACTCCTTTGAGGTCAATGCCCATGCAAAGCAGGATCAATGCGGCGGGCAGCAGGTAGCGGGAAGCCATTGCGTAGAGTTTGGAGGACTCCCCCGAAACCAGCCCCAAGGGCCAGTATAGCAGTGCCGGCAGAAAATAGCAAAGCAGGAGCGGGGGTACAACCCGATAGAATTTTGCCCAAAAGCCTGTCTTGCGGGCTGAGGTCACAAAAACAAAAGCCAGGGTCAGCATGAGTAAGCCGAGTACTATGGCATCATTGGTAAAAAACGGTTCCATGAGTATCCAATTTTTATAAATATAGGTTTTTTGTTTTGATCCCTGCGCGTTTGACAAGCGCTTATTTTTATCTATCTTGTCGCCTTACAAAATTTTCACCTTGCATGAAGACAGACTGGAAGCGGATTATTCTGGTTATCGGGATCATTGTTTTTGTCATTATACTGGACTTTACCTCAAAAGACTGGGCCACTAACACCTTGATGGGTCGGCCTGTACAGTCTTATCTGGGTGATTTTTTCCGGTTGCTCTACGTCCGCAACGAAGGCGCCTTTCTCAGTCTGGGGTCCGATCTTCCCCCTTTTTTCCAGTTTATCGTCCTCAAATTATTTCCGGTTATCCTGCTTACTGCGCTCTTATTTTACACCCTTTTCAACAAGACCCTGGACAGGTGGCATATTATCGCTTTCAGTTCTATTTTAGGGGGTGGCATTGCCAACATATACGACCGGTTGCAATATGGCAGTGTCGTGGACTTCATGAATATGGGTTTCCCTGGGTTGCGCACGGGGATATTCAACATTGCGGATGTCTTCATCATGATCGGTCTGTTCATGATGTTGCCTCAACTTTTTCGCGGCAAGCAATGAAGCATAACACCTTATAGAACCTCGATTTCGAAGACGAGGGTTTCATCGGGAGGAATCAGAAAATGGCCTTTTTTATTTTGGAGTCCTTCTTTTCCGTAGGCTAAGAAGGATGGGACGATTAGGAGCAAGCGGGAACCGGGGGTGGCCAGTTGCAGTCCTTCATTCCAGCCGGCAATCATATTGCCCACATAAAACTCCAGTGGCTTTTCGCGGTCTTGAGCCGCATCGAACACGGTACCATTCAGAAAATAGCCCTTATACAGCACTTTAAGGCGATCGCCCCACTGGATAGTGGCCGTGTCCTGACCGGGTGTAAGGGACACGAACAATCCGCTCGGCAGCAATTCCCCTGAAATCCCTTTTTCGAGTGCGAAATCAATCATTCGGTTTTGTTCCACCTCTCGGGGAGTGCGGGGTTCCGGGATGAGGTAAGGCATCAATTTGAGCCAGTGTTCCTCAGAAACGGCCAAGTCTTCGGAGGGTGCCATCCTGTCTGGCAAATCTGCATCCGGGGAATGATTTTCGGAACTTGCAGGTTTACAAGACAGGCATGATAAAAATAACAGCAGATATGTGACCTTCTTCATAGAGTGCTGTGTTTTTAGGCGGTACTTTTGCCTTGAAAATAACGAAAATCGAAAAAAATGAGCAAAACGAATTTTGGAGAACTGATCAATTCATCTACTCCGGTAATCATGGACTTTTACGCGGACTGGTGTGCGCCCTGTCGTATTCAGTCACCCATTCTGGAAAAACTAAAAGCAGAGATGGGAGATGCGGTAAAGATAGTAAAAATTGACGTGGACAGGAACCCGGCCATTGCGCAGCAATTGCAGATCATGGGCATTCCTACCCTAATGATTTTCCAGAATGGGAAAGCTGTATGGCGGGCATCGGGCGTACAGCAGATCCCGGTGTTAAAAAAACAAATCGAAGCCCTAACCCAAGCGTAAGGGTTTCCGGGCAAAAGGAGTCAATTTTTTCAAAAAAAACTGGGATTTCCGCGTTTTTTATTACTTTGGCGATTGTTGAGGCTACCTTGATATCCAGCTTTGGATAAAAAGCGGTATTGAGGTGGCATTAAGTCAAAGTAAGGGGGATAGCATATCGCGCTCGTATCTCAAAGCCCCGATCATCGAATTCCGGAAATACACTAAGTTATGTTTCAAGAACTGACTCCTTTTGTCATCCTGTCTGTCATTGCAATTTATTTTTTGCTACTCGTCGGCATTTCCTATTTCACGGGAAAAAACGCGGACAACGACAGTTTTTTCCGGGGCGGCCGGAAATCTCCCTGGTATTTGGTAGCCTTTGGCATGATTGGCGCTTCTCTATCCGGGGTCACGTTCATCTCCATTCCGGGTGTAGTAGGCGGAAGCGGGCTTAACATGGCCTTTTCCTACATGCAGGTAGTCTTAGGATACATCGTGGGGTATCTGGTCATTGCTCATGTATTGATGCCCATATATTACCGGATGAACCTCACCTCCATTTATGAATTTTTGGAGCAGCGTTTGGGCAAAGAGGCTTATAAAACGGGGGCGGCTTACTTTTTGTTATCCCGTACCATAGGTTCGGCCTTCCGGCTTTATTTAGTAGCCATTGTCCTGGACAGTTTCGTTTTGGGCCCGATGGGTGTTCCGTTCTGGGGCACGGTAGCGGGTTCGATTCTATTGATATGGGTTTATACCTTCAAAGGGGGGATTAAGACGATTGTGTGGACGGACAGTCTCCAGACCATTGCCATGCTTACCTCAGTAACACTGACTATTGTTGCCATTAGTCGTGCGATGGACACGGACATTTCCGGTATGATCAGCATGGTAAAGGAAAGTGCTTACTCCCAGGTCTTCTTTTTTGAGGGAGGCTGGTCGGATCCGAACAACTTCTTCAAGCAATTTTTGAGTGGCGCCTTGATCACTATTGTCATGACCGGACTGGATCAGGACATGATGCAAAAAAACCTGAGTTGCCGCAACATTCGGGAAGCCCAGAAGAACATGTACAGTTTTACGGCTATTTTGGTATTGGCTAAAGTCATGTTTCTCACCCTTGGAGCGCTGCTGTACTTGTATTCGGCCCATTTGGGCTTGGACATTCCCGGGCAGACCGACAAGCTCTACCCTTCCATTGCGCTCAATCAGCTCTCCCCATTCATTGGCATTGTCTTTATCATAGGGCTTATTGCCGCTGCCTACTCCAGTGCCGACTCCGCGCTAACGGCGCTCACCACTTCCTTCTGCATAGACTTCCTCAACTTTGGCAAAAAGGAGCCTAGTGCGCGTATGATACAACAACGATTTTGGGTACACATTGCGTTTTCGGTATTATTATTCATAATTATTGTTGCATTCAACAGCCTCAACAACGATGCGGTCATCAGCCAGTTGTTTGTAGCAGCCGGTTACACTTACGGTCCGCTGCTGGGATTGTTTACCTTTGGCATTGCCACCACGCGCGAGGTCAAAAAGCAATGGGTAGTCCTGGTATGTATCGCTTCGCCGGTCATCAGCTACCTGCTCAATGCCTATTCGGACGTATTGTTGGCGGGATTCGAATTTGGTTTTCTCATTATCGCGCTCAACGGGTTCTTAACTTTTTCCGGTCTGTGGCTCATTTCGAGTCGGGCCGAAGCGAAGGCCATCTGATGTAGGCACGCAAGCAGTTCAGCGTGAAAAGGTTTGGAAAATTCATCCGGCCTTCACGATATTTTTTTACCTTGCGCAAAATTTTGAAAGCAGCATTATCAGATGCCTTATTGAGTTATTAACAAGAACCTTATGTCTAAGATTCACGCAGCCATAACTGGCGTAAGTGCGTTCGTTCCGGATTACATTTTGACCAATGCGGAATTGGAAACCATGGTTGAAACCACAGATGAATGGATCACCACCCGGACTGGCATCAAGCAGCGCCACATATTAAAAGAGGCGCACCAGGGCGTATCTGTGATTGGAATTGAAGCGGTCAAGCGCTTGCTTGAAAAAACCAATACGGATCCATCGGAAATTGACCTGGTTATCTTTGCCACGGTAACCCCGGACATGATGTTTCCCGACTCTGCCAACCTTGTAGCCGATGCCGTTGGCATAAAAAATGCCTTTTGCTTTGACCTTTCAGCGGCTTGTTCGGGATTTTTGTATGCGCTCACCACGGGTGCAAAATTTGTCGAATCCGGTTCACACAAAAAAGTAATTGTCATAGGAGCAGACAAGATGTCGTCCATCATTGACTATACGGATCGCACCACCTGTGTCATTTTTGGCGACGGTGGCGGAGCGGTACTTCTGGAGCCCGACACAGAGGGGTATGGCGTAATGGACTCCCTTCACCACAGCGACGGATCCGGACAGCACTATCTTTATCAGAAAGCGGGCGGATCGAGATACCCGGCCAGCCACGAAACCGTTGACAACCGGGACCACTTTATCTTTCAAAACGGCAAGCCCGTATTCAAAGCGGCTGTCTCCGGCATGACCGACGTCGTTACCCGCATCATGGAGCGCAACCAGCTAAGCATCCCGGATATCAGCTGGCTGGTACCACATCAGGCCAATAAACGAATCATCGAAGCGGTATCTAAGATGTCGGAATTCCCCATGGAAAAAGTCATGGTCAATATTGAAAAATACGGCAACACCACTGCCGGTACCCTGCCGCTTTGCTTGGCCGACTGGGAAAGTCAGCTCACAAAAGGCGATAACCTGATTCTGACAGCGTTTGGCGGAGGATTTACCTGGGGAGCCATTTACCTCAAATGGGCCTATTAGGGGTAAAAGTCCTGAGCGTTTCAGAAATTTCCTATCTTTGTTTGAAAAACTATTAATCATTAACCCTTTCATCCAAATTTAGCATGGCTTCAACTGCTGACATCAGAAATGGATTGTGCATGGAATTCAATCACGATATTTACAAAGTCGTTGAATTTCAGCACGTTAAACCAGGAAAAGGCGCTGCATTTGTCCGTACGAAGATCAAGAGTATGACTACTGGCAGAGTAATTGACCAAACCTTCCCCTCTGGCCACAAGATCAACGAGGTGCGGATTGAGCGAAGAAAGTTCCAGTATCTGTACAATGACGAGACCGGGTACAATTTCATGGACAATGAGAGCTTCGAGCAGATCACACTGGATGAAAAAATGATAGACAATCCCGGACTTTTGAAGGAAGGTACGGAGGTGGATGTACTTTTTCACGGAGAGAAAAACACCCCTTTGACGCTGGAGATGCCCCAATACATTATCCTTGAGATCACCTATACGGAGCCGGGGTTGAGAGGCGACACGGCGACCAACACGTTGAAGCCTGCGACGGTGGAAACGGGTGCAGAAGTGCGGGTACCTTTATTTATCAACCAGGGCGATTTTGTCAAAATTGACACTGCCACAGGTAATTACATGGAACGAATTAAAAATTAGGCTTATGAATTTCAGCGAGCTAAAGGAACTCATCCAGTTGTTGGGGGAATCGAATCTGACGGAACTCAAATACAAGTCAGGCGATATTGAGTTGACCATTCGTACGGACAAATTTGACAAAGGCAAGCTTATACCTGTGGAGCAGTGGGTTCAAACTACTGCTGTTCCAGCGGCACCGGTACAGGCTGCTCCGGCACCGGAAGCGGCCAGACCTGCTCCCAAGACGGAGGCAGCGGCGCCGGCAGCACCAGCGAGCAACAAAGCACAGCACATTATCCGGTCGCCTATGGTGGGTACGTTTTACCGTTCCCAATCCCCGGAAAAACCGCCATTTGTAAAGGTGGGCGATCATATTGCTGCCGGAGATTTTGTTTGTATCATCGAGGCGATGAAACTTTTCAATGAGATCGAATCAGATATTTCGGGAACGGTTGTACAGGTCTTGGTAGAAGACGCGCAACCGGTCGAATACGATCAGCCCTTGTTTGTGGTTGAACTGTAAGGGAGTACATTGGATCTACGCCTAACTTAATCTGTTTGTATGTTTGAAAAAGTACTTATTGCCAACAGGGGAGAAATTGCATTGCGCATTATCAGAACCTGCAGGGAGATGGGCATCAAAACGGTTGCGGTATATTCTACTGCCGACCGGGAGAGCCTACACGTGCGCTTTGCCGATGAAGCTGTGTGTATCGGGCCTCCTGCTTCGAAGGATTCCTACCTGAACATCCCCAGAATCATGGCAGCGTGTGAGATCACCAATGCGGATGCGGTGCACCCAGGCTATGGTTTTCTTGCCGAAAATGCTGATTTCGCGGAGGTTTGCTCCAGTTACAATATCAAGTTTATCGGACCTACGCCCGAGCAGATCCGCAAGATGGGTGACAAGATCACGGCCAAAGAGACGATGATCAAAGCGGGTGTACCGGTAGTTCCAGGCTCGGAGAGTCTGCTGAAAGATGTCAAACAAGCCAAATCCATCGCCAAAGAGGTCGGCTATCCCGTGATGCTGAAAGCTACTGCCGGTGGCGGGGGTAAAGGGATGCGCATCGTATGGGAAGAAGCGACCCTCGAAGATAACTGGGATATGGCGCGTAAGGAAGCGGTGGCTTCTTTTGGCAATGACGGCATTTATATTGAAAAGTTTATTGAAGAGCCGCGTCACATCGAGTTTCAGATTGCCGGCGACCAATATGGCAATGTCGTGCATTTGTCGGAGCGGGATTGCAGCATCCAGCGCAGGCATCAAAAACTGGTAGAGGAGTCTCCTTCTCCGTTTATGACGCCCGAATTGCGCGAAAAAATGGGTGAAGCCGCTATCCTTGCAGGAAAATCCATCAACTATGAGGGCGTTGGGACGATTGAATTCCTGGTGGACAAGTACCGCAATTTCTACTTCATGGAGATGAATACCCGGATACAGGTCGAGCATCCCGTGACGGAAGAAGTGATTGACCACGACCTGATCAAAGAACAGATAAAAATTGCTGCAGGGGAAAAGATCTCCGGCAAAAATTATTTTCCGAAGTGCCATGCCATGGAGTGTCGGATCAATGCGGAGGATCCTATGAACGGATTCCGTCCCAGCCCGGGAAAGATTCTTTCTTTTCACAGTTCGAAAGGACATGGGGTACGGGTTGACACGCATGTATATGCCGGTTATACCATCCCGCCCTATTACGACTCCATGATTGCCAAATTGATTTGCCGGGCACCCACCCGGGAAGAGTGCATCACTAAAATGGAGCGTGCACTGGATGAGTTTATCATTGAAGGGGTGAAAACGACTGTGCCTTTTCATCAAAAGTTGATGAAAAATGCAGATTTCCGGGCGGGCAACTTCCACACCGGGTTTATCAATACCTTCAAACTCAATTCTGAGGAATAACGTTTTTGGACGAAAAGGATACTATGTCGAGCTTTTGGCGCCTGCTGGGCTATCTTCGGAATTACCGCCTGCTGGTAGGCATGAATGTCCTGAGCAATATACTGACCGCTGTTTTTACCGTGGTCAGTATTCCCTTGCTGATTCCTTTTCTGGAGATCTTGTTTGAGCGTTCTTACCCGAGTCCCGATCCGGTAAGCCTGGGCTGGAGCCTCGATCAATTGCAGGCGTATTTTTATTACCGCTTCGGTCTGCTCATCCAGGAACAGGGCAGAGAGCATGCACTCACGATTATTTGTATAGGGATCATCCTGACGTTCTTCCTGAAGAACCTGTTTCGCTATTTTTCCCTTTTCTTTATGGCACCTGTGCGCAATGGCGTAATCCGCGATGTGCGCGCCCAGATTTTTACAAAGCTCCTCGAACTTCCCGTTTCCTATTTTTCGGAAGAAAAAAAGGGTGATCTGATCTCCCGGATTACAGGTGATGTGCAGGAAGTGGAATGGAGTATCCTCAATGTCCTGGAATCGGTATTCCGGGAACCCCTGATTATTGTTGGTTCGCTGGGACTAATGCTGTACATCAGCCCGCAACTTACCCTTTTTGTGCTCCTGCTCATCTTTTTTACGGCTTTTGTAATCGGAGGCATTGGCAAGACTTTGAAAAAACCTTCTGCATTGGTACAGCACAAGCTGGGTGTCCTGGTGTCCATTGTAGAAGAGGCGCTGTCCGGCCTGCGCATCATCAAAGGTTTTAATGCAGAGCATTACCAAAACGACAAATTTCAGACCGAAAACAACGACTACCGCAACATCCTCACCAAACTGCTTTGGCGTAGGGAATTGTCGTCGCCCCTTTCAGAGTTTCTGGGCATAGGCGTGGTATCGGTGCTGCTATGGTACGGTTCCAGGCAGGTATTTGCCGACGACCTGGCTGCTGAAACCTTCCTCGCTTTCATTTACGCATTCTACAGCGTGATTGACCCCTCCAAGCAACTGTCCAAGGCTTATTACAATATCCAAAAAGGAATCGCTGCTCTGAACCGGGTAGAGCAAATCCTGGATACTCCAAACCCGATCCAAGATCCCCCCAATCCACAGCCCGCTCCGAAATTCAACCATGCGATCGAGTATAAAAATGTGGGGTTTCACTATCGTCAAAACGGCGACGCGGTACTGTCCGACATTGACCTCTACATCCCTAAAGGCAAGGTAATTGCCCTTGTAGGCGCTTCCGGAGCCGGAAAAACGACGCTGGTGGACCTCCTACCCCGCTTTTACGATGTGCGCTCGGGGAGTATCCTGATTGATGGGGTTGATATCCGAGACTACCGACTGAAAGATCTTCGGCACCTGATGGGCATTGTATCGCAGGAGGCCATCTTGTTCAATGACACCATTTATAACAACATCGTATTCGGGCTACAGGGCGTACAGGAAGCCGATGTCATCCGCGCAGCGCAAATTGCGAATGCCCACAATTTTATCCTGGCTACCGAAAACGGATACCAGACCAATATTGGCGACCGGGGCAACAAACTCAGCGGGGGGCAGCGACAGCGGCTCACCATCGCCCGGGCTATCCTCAAAAATCCCCCCATCCTTATCCTCGACGAAGCCACCTCTGCCCTGGATTCCGAATCTGAAAAATTAGTGCAGGACGCCCTCGTGCAACTCATGAAAAACAGAACTTCCATCATCATCGCCCACCGCTTGTCCACCATTCAGCACGCCGACGAAATTATCGTCATGAAAAGTGGCCGTATCCTGGAAAGAGGCACCCATCAGGAATTGTTGCAAAACCAGAGCGGTGAATACCACAAACTGGTTGAACTCCAGGCTTTTTAGGCAACTCCACTCAACTTTACAAGTTCAATTTTGTTTGGCTTTCCAGCATTTAATTCCCACTAAAGTTTTTACAAAGCAAAGCTTTGTTTAATTTTATTTCCCCCTTCGGCAAAATGCCATGCAGCATTTACCAGGGATCAAACGTTAGGAAAGTAAACCATTTATTTCACCAAATCTCACTATTCATGAAAATGCATAACCTGAAATGGACTTTTGCGCTTGCGATGTCCATGTTTATGAGCAATGCCCTGCTTGCTCAATTCACGGTGAGCGGAAAAGTCACAGATCCTCTTGACCTGCCCCTGATCGGGGTTTCCATCCTCGTAAAAGGGACCTCAACGGGTACGGTTTCCGATGTTGACGGCAGTTTTTCTTTAGAAGCTCCGGGCGAATCAGCCACGCTGGTATTCTCCTATACGGGTTTCAAAACCTTCGAACTGGATGTCACTGGCAGCAGTGGTCCTCAAAATGTCCAGATGCAGGAGGACATAGCCCGACTGGAAGAAGTCGTTGTGACGGGTCTCGCATCGGGCGTAAAACGCTCCAATTCGGGTAATTCGGTGGCTTCCGTGGACGCAGAGATGCTGAGCGAGCAGACCAACCCACAGACCCTCGACAATGCCCTTTACGGAAAAATTGCCGGGGTGCAAATGACCGCCAACGGAGGTGCTCCCGGTGGAGGTATTAACGTGCAGCTTCGGGGTATTTCTACCCTGGGTGCGGGTTCTTCCCAACCCTTGTACATCATTGACGGCGTGTATGCCGATAACAGTGCGTCCAGGAACTTTCGCTCTGTCGTGAATTCTGCAGGTGGCGGTAGTTCTTCCAACAACCAGGACGACGTGGCCAGCCGTATCTCCGACCTCAACCCCGATGAGATCGAGCGCATTGAAGTCCTAAAAGGACCTTCTGCAGCAGCGATCTACGGTACCCGTGCCAACGCCGGGGTAATTATCATTACGACCAAGCGCGGCCAAGCGGGTGAATCCAAAGTGAGTTTCAGCCAGGATATTGGTTATGCCAAAGGTCAAAATTTCATCGGTTTTGACGACTGGAACGAGCAAAAGGTCAGAAATTATTTCTCGGGTGCTCGTTTGAATACAGAATTGGCGGCTCTACGCGCTGCAGAGGCCGAGGGCAGAATTACCGACTGGGAAGATTTCTTCTACGGCGAAACGCCCCTGTTGTCCAATACTTCGGTGAGTCTGAGCGGCGGTAACCAAAAGACCCAGTTCTACGCATCAGGAGGTTTCCAAACAGAGGATGGGATCATCAAGAATACCGGTTATGACCGCTATTCTTTCCGGGTCAACCTCGACCATAAGATCGGAAACTTCATCACGGTGAAGTTGAACAACAACTTCATCCGTACCGAAACCCAACGTGGTTTTACCGGTAACCAGAACAATACAGGGGGTAGTATCGGCTACAACATCGCTTATGCGCCTTCCTACGCTAATTTTTTCCCCGATGAAAACGGCATCTATCCGGACAACCCTTATTTCGGCGGTAACCCTATTGATATCCGCGATAATGGCGTGAACGACTACAACGTGAACCGTATCATCACCGCAGGTGCAGTTGATATTGACCTTTGGAGTACGGCCAACACTTTCCTGAAGGCAAAAATCAACGGGGGTGTTGACCTCGTAAGCGGAGAGTCGCTGGTTTACTTCAACGAACAAATGCAATATCAAAAGACCCGTGCCAATCCGGGCGACGTGGTATGGGGTAATTCCCGCAACCTGAACTACAACCTCCAGGGTTTCTTGGTCTTGAACTCTACCTTCGGAAAATTCAACTCCAATACCACTGTGGGTGCAGTGCGCCTGGATCAGGATGTCAACTTCCTGGCTACCCGCGGCCAGGGCTTGGCAGCCGGTCAGCGCAACCTTGCCTGGGCTAACGTCGTAACGGTAGCCAGCCAGCAGGAGCAAAGGATCTCCGATATGGGGGTAGTGGCACAGGAAGACCTCAACTGGGACGACAAGATCATCGCTTCGGTGGGTATTCGCTTCGATAAGTCCACCCTCAACAGAGACCAGCAGAAATACTACGCTTTCCCCAAAGCATCGCTTGCCGTTAACCTCCACAATTTCGTGGAAACCGGGTTTTTCGACCAGTTGAAACTGAGAGGTGCCTATGGTGAAACCGGTGGTTTGCCACAGTTTGGTTTTACCTTCGAGCCACTTAACTCTACCATCATCGGTGGAAGCATCGGTGGTGTGGTAGGTACGCAAGGGGTAGATGCCAACTTGGTTCCTGAGACAGCACAAGAGATCGAATTCGGTTTGGATATGACCCTTCTGAATGGCAGGGTTACCTTGGACGCTACCGTTTATAACAAGAGCGTAAAAGACCTTATCCTTCCACTGCGCCCTGCGTCTTCTACGGGTATTAGCACCATTCAGACCAACGCAGCTGACCTGGAAAACAGAGGTGTGGAAATCGGATTGGGCTTTGTGCCGGTCAGAACAGCTAATTTTGAGTGGAGCAACCGACTGCTCTGGTGGAGAAACCGCTCTGAAATTACCCGCCTGATCGTTCCTCAGTTCAACACGGGAGGTTTTGGTTTTGCCCTGGGTACGTATGCGATTGCAGAAGGGTACTCTCCGACCGCTATCGTGGGTAACCCCGACAATCCAAGTGGTCCTGTAAGAAAGACGCTGTACGGCGACCGTCAGCCCGACTTCCAGATGTCCTACGCCACATCTATCAAGTTCCTCAAGCATTTCGATTTTTCTGCGCTGTTGCACTACCAAAAAGGCGGTGCTGCGATCAACCTTTCGGCCTATCTGTGGGACGATGGAGGTACGACTCCAGGCTGGGATGAGGATCCTGACGGAGATGGTACTTTCAAAGGACAGGAGCGCATTAACGAAGCATTCGGATCCGGCAATACCGGGGTATGGATTGAGCCAACCGACTATTTGAAACTCCGCGAATTGGGTCTTTACTACACCGTTCCAAGTACTGTATTGAACAACACAGGCTTGTTGAAGCGTCTGAAACTGGGAGTATCAGCCAACAACATCCTACTGTCCACCAACTACAGCAGTTATGATCCGGAGGTTTCCAACTTTGGTGCCCAGCCTTTGGCGGGTAGTGTGGAAGTTACCCCTTATCCAAGTTCCAGAAGGTTCTTTTTCCACATCAAAGCTGATTTCTAAGAACTGCTAAAAAAAATTCCAATTATGAAAAAATCATTTAACTACATATTAAAAGGTATGCTGCTGGTTACAGTACTTGCCTTTTCTTCGTGTGAAATCGAAGAGATTGTGGATCCCAACAACCCCTCGGTGGGTAGTGCGATCAGCAATGCTTCTTTTGCAGAAATGCAATTCCTGATCACGGGCCTGGAGAGCCGCCACCGCAGTTATTTTGGCAACGCAGCCCAGATGTTCGGATCTTTTGGTCGCGAGGTATGGCCGTATTTCGCTTCTGACCCTCGATTTATCGGCGACTGGCTCGATATGGGTGGCGATGGTACGTACAGCGACTTTTTCGGCTCAGGCGGCACTTACGCTACGCCTTACCTTGCCGTCAAACAAGCCAATATTGTGATCCAGGCTGCCGAAAACAGCACCAAGATCAGCGCCCAACAGGTTTCCGCTGCCAAGGGGATCGCCAAGACAATCAAAGGCTATCAGTTGTTGTGGCCTTTGATGCAGCAATGGAACAATGGTATTCGCATCGAGGTGGAGGACCCGCTGAATCCGGGTCCGCGAGTAGGCATTGACAATCCTACAGAGGCACTCCAGGCTATCCAGGGCGTCCTCAACGAGGGTTTGTCCGATCTACAGGCAGCGGGCGGCACACTGGGCTTTAAATTGTCGGTAGGTTTTTCTGGTTTTGATACCCCTGCTGGTTTTGCACAGGTCAACCGCGCTATTGCAGCAAGGGTTGCGCTTTATGCGAAGGACTATGCGGGTGCGCTGAATGCCCTGAACGGTTCTTTCATAGACCTGAATGTAGATGCTACTTCTACCGCTAAAATGCAGCGTGGGCCTGCGCATGTTTATGGTCAGCCACCTGACGGTGAAAATCCTTTGTTCCAGCCGTTTGACCGACCCACAGCGGCTATTCTGATCTGCCATCCGGCTTGGATCGAAGATGCACTGCCCAACGATGCGCGCCTGAACAAGGTAAGACAGTTGGTGACCAACAAAATTACCAACTCAGGTCTGCGCAATGCCAATGGGGAATTGTTGGTAGGAGAATACCAGGATGTGCGTTGGTCTGACAACGGCGCAGATATTCCTTTCATCCGCAACGAAGAACTCATCCTGATCTACGCCGAGGCACAGTTGTTTTCCAACAACACCACCGAAGCTGTTCGCGCCATCAACATCGTAAGAAACACTTGGGGTGTGGGCAATTACGATGCTGCCGGCAAGAGCCAGGACGACATTTTGGAGGAAATCCTCTTCCAGCGCAGGTATTCGCTCTGGAATGAGGGTGGTCACCGTTGGATTGACCTGCGCCGCACCGGTAAACTCGATGCTGCACATGTAGATCTTAGAGACCAGGGACACCTGATTCTACAGGTTGCTCGTCCTTCTACAGAAATTAACTGGGACGGTAATTAATCCATAACAACCGTTGCCACCCGGAATTAAGCCTCTCCGTTAACCGGAGGGGCTTAATTCGTTAAATGCCTCCTGCTACTCCCTTCGCTCCGGAAATTTTGCCTAAATTTGTGAGAGTTAATCCCAAAATAAAGTAAGCTCTCATGAAAGCCGGATACCTGACGCTGATCGTTTTCGCCCTCGCCCACTTCTATCCTTTGCAAAGTCAACTGACCATCAGCAAGGCCGACTTCCCCAAAGCAGGCGATTCAATCTACTTGGCTACCGACAATCTCCCCTACGCCCTCGACCTGAAACGACCAGGAACTAACCTCGACTGGGATTTTTCCTTGCTTCAGTCACCGTTTATCCAGGAAATACAGATGACCCGCCCCTCTGCCAGACAGCTTCCCCCCGTATTTGCTGCTGCTACTACCCTCGCTCAAAACGATCAGCTCACGCACTACTACCGCGAAACCCCCACCCAGCTCGAATGGCTTGGTTTTTCCGGAACGGATCCCCTCAATTTTGGTCTTAAGCTCCACTTTTCGTTCCAGCCTCCGATCCCTGAACGCCATGCATCGCTGAGTTACGGCGATCTCCGCATGCATACCACTGAGGCCGTAGCAGCGTTCAGTGCCGATCAACTCAGCAGTAACATCCTCAGACAGCTTCCGATACGCCCCGATTCTCTTCGAATCCGCGTGCAAATTGATCGGAGATCCGATATAGATGCCCAAGGGAGGGTGCTGCTCCCCGATGGCGTGTATTATGCTGCCCTTCGGGAAAAACGACTCGAACAACGGCTCATCAGCCTCGATGCCAAATTGGGTACCCTTCCCTGGCAGGATATCACAAACCTGATTCCAGGAAATCCGGTTTTGGGTAAAACCCAGAACCTTTCCTACCATTTTTTCAACAGCGGCAGTAAGGAACCCATTGCAGAGGTCTGGTTGGACGGAAGCAACAAGGCGATTAAGGTCACCTACAAGGCCGATCCTTCAGGAGCGACCCCTTTGCAAAACCCAGGCGAAAAGCCCAATTTCACGGCCTTTCCCAACCCGGCCATCGCCACGGTCAGGTTTGCTTTCGAACACCTGCCACCGGGCAATTACGAATTAAAGATCTTCAACATTCTGGTACAGGAAGTCTTTAGCGAGACGTACATGATCAACGGGCCACAAACCGTGCAGGTGGATATTTCACAACTGCGCAAGGGAACCTACCTCTACAGTCTTTCCGATGATAAAGGGAAGTCCCTCGGGACAAAAAGACTCATCGTGCTCCGACCCTGATTTTTTTTCACTCGCATAGGGGTAAGGAAATCTTTTTTGCATCCTGACCATAAAAACCTATGTTATGAAAAACTTTCTGATACCCCTGATGCTCCTTTTTCTGATTCCCGGTTCGATGCTGGGACAAAGAACAGAAACTATTTTTGACAATTCAGGTGCCTGGATTTCGGGAATCTGGTTGGGACCTACCTACAATTACACCCAATTCGGCGAGGATTTCGCCTTTGTGCGGGGTGCCGTCTATGGATTCGAGCTGGCAGATATCATTCTGGTTGGCTGGACAACCACCCGCTTCAAGGATTGGGTCAGTCTGGAAGACACCCCTGTGAACTTCAAAATGAAGTACACCAACTTTTTCTTTTCGCTCACACCCGCTTCGCGAAAAGCCATCCACCCTATTCTGAGTTTCCAGACGGGGCCGGGGCGCCTGCTGATAGAGGGCGGGGACGACGACCGCGTGTTTATCATGCAGCCTTCTATTGGTTTTGAAGCCAATGTGTTTGAATGGTGCCGACTGGCTTTGGAGGGTGGCTATCGCTTCGTCAACGAAATAGAAGCAAGCACGGGACTCAGCGAGGAAGATGTGTCATCGCTTTACGGACAAATCAGCCTCAAATTTGGTTTTTCCTGGTAGCAAAAGAGATTGCCTGCCCTTCCCGGGCAGGCAATTGTTTTTTAGTGATCGTGGCCATCCGTACCATGATTGGTATTGGCCATATAATCCATACCACAAACAGGGCATTTGCCGGGTTCATCGCTCCCGCTACCCTTGCAGTGCATAGGACATACATAAGCCGATGTAAATTCCGGGCCTTTCCCACCTGCTTCAGCCGGAGCCGCTGCTTCCGGCGCAACTGTTTCCACTGCATCTGTCTGTTCCTGAGTCGGAGCCTCTCCGCCACAGGCCACTACAGACCATGCAAGCGCCAGCATTAAAATTACATTCAAGATTTTCATACGTTGTTAAGTTAGAAGTTATAAAATATAAGTCACATCAGGGAACACGCACTTGTGCCAGCCTGACTTTAGTAAGACCTTCGTCTGTAATTTCCGTCCAAGCGAGGTAAACTCCCGCCCGCCCCGCTGCAAGTCTCGGAAATCCACTTTTTCGGCTCGGATCAGTTTTAGCGACAGCTCCTTTTTGCAACACTTCGCCTGCAGCGTTGAGTCGTGCAAGCTGTATGGCTCCCGATTGCTCCCCACTCTCGGTCCAGCTTACCCATACCTCCGTATCGCTCACCCAGGACACATCTACCCTTCCCAGAGCCACCTCCTCATCGAGCCGTATCGGTGCCGAAAAAGTTTTTCCGGCATCGCCGGACAAAGCCAGTTTGACCTGAGGTACACCATCTGCTGCGGTAAACCAAGCCAGAGCCACTTTTTTGCCGCGGGCATCAAGAGCCGGGCCGTTGACAGGACAACCATTAATCAGCCAGTTGTCCTCGTGTACCGCAACCGGCTCGGTCCAGCCGCTCTCCGTCTGTCTCACCACATAAATATCCCGCACTTCCGTTTCGGAGCGATCCCGGTACGCCACGACCAGCCCCTCATCGGTGAGGGTAGCGGCTGTCTGACAGCAATCGCAGATGCGGGAATCCAGTTCGTAATCCTCCCGGATCTCGCCCTCATTATCAAAAATAGCCGCGTGGAGGGTCATGGCACCTTTGTTGCCATCCACTTCGGTTTTGGTATGGCGTCCGTCGAGCCATACGGCAAACATTTGGTTTTCAGGAAGGGGCACCAAGCTCACAAAGCCGTGCTCCGCAGCGACTCCGTCATTATGGGGAATAAATTCGGTGGGCCAGGTTTTTCCATCGTCTGTGCTGATCGCAATGCGAACATCATAGTCAAAAGTCCCTTCTGCACTTTTTTGCAGCCAGTGCGCTGCCATCTCTCCCTTTGTTCCAAACGGTGCCACGGACGGAAAATCTGCCCAATTTACAAACCAGTTCGAACCGGTATCCACTACTATGGGGTCTCCTGGAATGCCGTTTTTCAGGGCAACAACCTGAAGCGCACTGAGACTGTCGTTGAGGTATTCCAACCAGGACAACCACAACTCACCCTGCTCGTTTTTTGCAAAATTGGGTTCTCCTCCCCAAGTCGCAGGGATGGGAATATCGCTCAGCTCATAATCCAGGGGTTTTTTGGTGTCTTTATCCAGACTACAAGTGGTTAACAATAGGCCGATTGCAAAAAGCCAGGCTGAAACAATAGACACACGGAGATGGTTTAACCGAATCATAAAAAGTGAATTTACTTACTTGAAATATTTTCTTTGATGATCCCGCATTTTAGCATTTTTTCGCCAAAATAGGGATTCCGGATTTCGCTGTCCACACTGAGCCAGTCGGCACCGTTGTTGTTGAAAGCCATGGGACAATGTTGCACGTACAGGGTTTGCTCCGGAAGGGGGAAACGTTGTGCCAGGGGGATGATCTTAGCCGACAGGCGGTCGAACTGTTGCCGTTGTATCGTCAATTCCGGTGACTGCATCATACCTGCCAAAGCCAGTTCTATATCCTGTTTTTCGGCCTCCCACAAGCGGCGGGCTTCGCGGGGTAGGTCTCCCGGATACACGGCACGAAGTTGTTCGAGGGAACTTGCCGCAGCAGTCCTCACTGAAGCACTATCTGAGGCCACGAACAGATCTTTGACATCCAGATAGGCCGCTACAAATCCTTCCCAGGCCTTCAGGAAATCGGCAGGCAGGTTGGCCAAAGGCTGTACTGCGCCCGACTCCACCTGGATCAGTCGGTTCATCATACTCTGCCGATTGTTGAGCTGAGCGGCTGCATCTACGGCAAAAGCTCCTGCTCTCACAACTGTCTCTCCGGCGGTAAGATTGCCACTCACCAGGTAATCCCCGCCCGACTCGTCTAAAATTTCAACTTCCCGATATTCAAAGCTGGGCACTGCCGTTTCGGGTAAGCGCACATACACCACGGAGCGTTTGCCCGTCCACAATACCGCTGTTTTGGGAATGCGAAGGGCGGATTGGCCTGTTTCGGTTGCACTTCTGATCGCGCCCCTGACAAACATATCGGGTTTCAAGATCCCCTTTTTGTTGTCCACCCTACCCCTGATTTTCACAGTGCGCGTACCTGGATTGACGCGGGGATCAATAAAGTCCACCACGCCTGAAAACACCTCGCCCGGCGCGGCCTGGGTCGTACAGGTAAAGCGATTGCCTACGCGGATATTGGGCAGATCCTCCTCATAAGCTTCCAATACTACCCAGAGCTGATCGAGTTTAGCCAGGGTAAACACAGGTTGACCTGCCTTCAGATAGTCGCCCAAAGCGACCTTGCGTTCCATGATCACGCCGCTATGGTCGGCCAACAGATCTACCTCCTGCTGAATATCCCCACCGGCTTCCAAACTGCTGATGAGGGTCTCCGGAACCCGAAATGCCTGCAACTTTTTTCGAGCAGACGCCACCATTTCGGGGTACCTGTCTTTTAACTTTAGGGCTTCCAACAGCTCCTGCTGCGCCTGGATCATCTCCGGTGCATACAAACGCGCCAGCAACTGTCCTTTTTGAACCTTCTGGCCGGTATAATTTACAAAAAGCTGTTCTACCCTGCCGGGAAAATGACTGACCTGGGTTCGCAGCTCGGTTTCATCTACAGCCACTGTCCCAAACAATGCAATATCCCGACTTGCCTCTCCGGATGCCACCCGCACCGCTACGGTACCAATATCGGCCAATTTGACTGCCGCCTCGGTCATCTCCAGCACCGTCGGATTGTCGTTCGACAAACCGGAGGCCGGAATCAAATCCATCTCACAAATCGGACAAATGCCAGGCTCGGGCTGCCGAATCTGCGGATGCATCGAACAGGTCCACTCGGTCGCAGGCGCTCCACCGGAAGCGGGCCCTGCGCTACTCACCTCGCCCGCTTCCCGGTTGCCATAACCCAGCCAATAGCCCACTCCCAAACCTATCGCCAAGGTGAGCAGGACGATCAAAGATGTGCGAATATTTTGCATATATTTGATTTTCATACAATTAAATTAATAAACAATTCCCAGTGCCCTTTCTCGGGCAGCTTTGGCTTGGTGCGAGCGGATCTGTGCCTGCAGGTTGCGCCAGGAGAAATTTTCCTGTTCGAGGTAGAGGTTCAGGATCTCTTCAAAGGAAGCCTGGCCTGACTCCCAGGCGCTCATTTTCAGGCGGATCAATTGTTGCAGTCCTTCGAGGTGGGACGCGATCCAGGCTGTCTCCTCCAGGGCTGACTCCCACTGCAGCAAGCTTTGAGCGGCAAGTTGACCGAGCTTGTTTTGTGTATCGGCTTTGTTCAATTCGAGTGCCTCTTTGCGCAACTGTTGTTCAGCGATTTTGGCATCATAGACATCCGTATAAAGGGGGATTCGGATATTCACGCGGGGGCTGATGATGTCCCGGCCATTGCGCGGCATATCCATATCGGTACGACTCCCCACCACGATATAATCCAGTCCCACCCCAAAAGAAGGTTTGCGCTCCAATCCGACCAAGGCGATGCGTGCATCACTTTGCAACTGGCGCAGCTCCGGATCCCGCAACTCCGGGTGGGTTGCCGGAGCAGATTCAAAAAACGCAGGTAAAGGCACCGCTTCCAGCGCATCCGGTGTCTCCACGGGTGCATCACCGGGTTGGTTGCGCAACTGATTAATAGCTTGCAGTTGTATCGCTGCTTCCCGCTCAAATTGTCCAATTTTCCACTCTAACTCTCTGACTTTTAAATCAATTTGTGTCAAAACGGCCAAATTTCCCGCACTGCTTTGCAGTCGGGTCAAAGCCAGAGCACGCAATTGATCCAGCCATGCGATTTGTTTTTTTGCGATCGCAACTGAGCTTCTGGCTCTGCGGAGGTCAATATAATCCAGTTTTAGGCGATACGCCATATCAATAGCAGTTCTGTCGAGCTGATTTTCAGCCATGCGGGCGGAAAAAGCGGCCACATTGCCCCTTGCATCCAGGGTTCCTTTCCAGGGAATCATCTGGGTAACCCCCAATCTGAGTTGCTGGGGCCCTAAGCGGGTCTCCACCGGCAGCACAAAAGCATTGATGCCCAGCTCGGGATCCGGCAGTTGGTTGACCTGCTGAGGCAAATACCGCTCGGCCTGAGCTGTTGTCCGCAGCGCCGCCAGCATGCGATTATCCGACAGACACTCCTGTAACAAACTATCCAGGGACTGCGCCTCCAGCTGGTGCAGCACTCCGGTTAAGCACCATAAGATTACAACGATATGCTTCATGATCTTTCTTTTTTTAGCATTCCCGCGCGCCATTGCCATTCTTTCCAAAGGGCGTACAAAACGGGCACGGTAAACATCGTGACGGTTTGAAACAGCATTCCCCCGAACGAGGGAATGGCCATAGGGATCATGATATCAGCACCTTTACCGGTGGAAGTCAATACCGGCAACAGCGCCAGAATCGTGGTAGCCGTCGTCATCAGTGCGGGGCGCACCCTTCGCTGACCTCCTTCCACCACCATCTCGCGAATTTCAGCAATAGACGAGGGATCTTTTTCGCGAAAGCGCTGCTGAATAAAAGTAGCCACCAGCACCCCGTCGTCGGTAGCAATCCCGAACAAGGCCAGGAAGCCCACCCATACGGCCACACTGAGGTAGATCGTTTGCATTTGAAACAGCTCCCGAAGGTTAGCCCCCAGGAAGTCCACGTTCAAAAACCAATCCTGCCCGTAGAGATACAGGGTGATAAAGCCTCCGGCAAAAGCCACGAACACGCCGGCAAACACGAAGGTGGTGATCAGAACAGACCTGAACTGCAGGTAAAGGATCATGAAGATCAAACCCAGTGCCAGGGGCAGTAGGAGATACAAGCGCTGGGTAGCCCTTTGCTGTTGCTGGTAATTGCCGGCGAAGGTGTAGGTCAGCCCCGGAGGCACCTGCAGGGTTCCGGTGCTAATCAGCGACTCCAGGTGTTGTTGACAAGCCTCCACCACCTCCACTTCTGAATAATCGCCCGTTTTGTCGAACAACACATAAGCGACCAGAAAACCATCTTCGCTTTTGATCATCTGGGGTCCTTGCTCGTAGCGGACATCTACCAATTCGGAAAGCGGAATCTGTTTGCCGCCAGGCGTGCTCACCAAAATCGCCCCAAGTGCCTCCGGCTCATTCCGCAACTCCCGGGCATAGCGCAGGCGGATCTTATAGCGTTCCCTGCCTTCGATGGTCTCGGTAAGCGCCATTCCCCCTATGGCAGTTTGGATGTGGTTTTGGACATCCAGTACCCGCAAACCGTACCGGCTGATCGCCACCCGATCTATGGCTATCTCCAGGTAGGGTTTGCCTACCACTCGTTCTGCAAAAACGGCCGCTGTTTTCACTCCTTCTACCGACTTCAGGTGTTTTTCCAGTTGCAGCCCAAACTCCTCCATCGTTTTCAGGTCGTTGCCCTTCACTTTTATCCCCATGGGGGCGCGCATACCGGTTTGCAACATCACTAGGCGCGTCTCGATCGGCTGCAGTTTGGGTGCGGACGTCACCCCGGGAAAATTGACCACCTGTACGATCTCATTCCAAATATCTTCAGGGCTTTTGATATGGGATCGCCACTGGCGGAAAAACGCACCCTTGCGATCGGGGATCAACTGTCCCGTGCTGTCGCGCACGAAATTGCCCTCCTCGTCCACGGCAAACCTCAAGCGCTTTCCCTGTTTGTCGCTCAGGTACTCGCTTTTATACAAAATCACATTTTCATACATCGAAAGGGGAGCCGGATCCAGAGCACTTTCCACCCTTCCGGCCTTACCCACCACTTGTTCTACCTCCGGGATAGCGGTCACGGCCATATCCAGCAGTTTCAGGTTCCGGATATTCTCCTCGACCCCGGCGTGGGGCATGGCGGTAGGCATCAGCAAGAAGGCACCCTCATCCAAAGCGGGCAAAAACTCTTCCCCTGTGCTTCGAAAAATAGCGAAGCCCTGATACACCATAAAGCCTGTAAGCAGCAGGAAAACAAATTTAAAACGCAAACAAAAGCGCAGAATGGGTTCGTAATAATGCATCAGCAGGTAAAAAAACCCGATGATCGAGCCTACCGCAGTGCCCACGAATAAAGTCTGACCGAGAAGCGATTTTTCCGCGCCCAGCGGCGACCACACCTCTGCCAACCACACAACCAACAATAACGCGAGCAGGATATTGGAAAACAGCGCGAACCGGCGATTGCCCGGCAGATCTTTCCACAACGCCTGCAGCAGGGCAAAAAATGCGGCAACCGATACAATCAGCCCGGGCAGTTGTTCGCCTGCCCACAACAAACCCAATCCCCCTGCCAGAAATGCAGCATTGACCAACAAGCGCCAGGATCGCCGACCCAGGGAAAACGCAAACAATACATGGGTAAGCGCGGGTAAAAAGATCAGGGACACCAGGATGGAGGCCATCAGGGCAAACGTTTTGGTATAAGCCAGGGGCTGAAACAGCTTTCCCTCGGCGGCTTCCATCGCAAACACGGGCAGAAAGCTCACCACGGTAGTCGCTACGGCCGTCAATACTGCCGATCCCACCTCCAGGGTACCCTCCACCACCATATCCAGCACCGACTCTTCCGGCTGTCTTTTTTCCAAGCGCCGCAAAATGCTCTCGGTCAGGATAGTGCCCATGTCCACCATCGTTCCAATCGCGATCGCAATGCCCGAAAGCGCCACGATATTCGCATCAACCCCAAACAATTTCATGGCAATAAAGCACATCAGCACGGCGATGGGCAGGGTGGCCGCAATGAGGATGGCCGAACCAAAGTGGAGCAGCATCAGCACCACCACGATGGTCGTTACGAGAATTTCCAGGGTCAGCGACTCCTCCAGCGTGGCGATGGTCTCCCGAATCAGATCGCTTCTGTCGTAGAAAGGCACCAGGGTCACTTGGGAAAGCGTGCCATCGTCCAGCACCTTGACCGGCAATCCCTTGCTGACATCGGCGATCCGCGACTTCACGTCCTGGATCACGGCCATGGGATTGGAGCCATATCGCGCTACCACCACCCCGCCTACCGCCTCTGCGCCTGACTTATCGAGGATGCCCCTGCGTTCGGCGGGTCCAATTTGCACCCGAGCTACATCTCGGATCCGGATCGGAACATCCCCCACCACTTTAACAACCGTCTCTTCGATATCCTCCACGGTTTCGACATAGCCCAATCCGCGCACAAAATACTCCGCGCTGTTCAACTCCAGGGTACGCGCACCCACATCCAGATTGGTCTGTTGGATCGCCCTTGCCAACTCTGGCAGGCTCACCCCCTTCATGCGCATCGCATCGGGGTCGGCATCCACTTGGTATTCTTTCACAAAACCGCCTATGGAGGCCACCTCTGCCACTCCCGGCACCCCGGTCAGCGCATATTTCACATAAAAATCCTGTAAACTTCGCAATTCCTGCGGATCCCAGCCCCCTGACGGGTTCCCGTCCGGATCGCGTCCTTCGAGCGTGTACCAAAAAATCTGTCCCAGCGCCGTAGCATCCGGTCCAAGTTCCGGTTTCACCCCTTCCGGCAAAATTCCGGTTGGAACAGCCGCCAATTTTTCGAGGATCCGCGATCGGCTCCAGTAATACTCCACCTCATCTTCGAAGATCACATAGACGCTCGAAAAGCCAAACATCGAGGTGCTCCGAATGCTCTTTACCCCTGAAATTCCGAGCAAATAAGCGCTAAGGGGGTAGCTGATCTGGTTTTCCACATCCTGAGGAGATTTCCCCGGCCAACTGGTATATACGATCTGCTGATTTTCGCCAATATCCGGTATCGCATCTACCGGCACGGGATCCCGTGGAAGAATCCCGCTGCTCCATTCAAACGGTGCGTGAATCCAGCCCCATATTGCCAATAGCAGCAACAGGGTGAAAGTCACCGGTCTGTTCGTCAAAAAAAACTGTACAATCCCTGATAGCATGATAAAGATTTTACCTTCCGGTTTTTCATGAATAGAAAAAACAGTCTGTGCAAAACAACTTTACCAGGAAAACTAACAGCGCCAGCGGGCCAGGCGCCTGCAGAGATCAGCTCCGCTGCCTAAAGGCGGTATTTTTGGGGGTAATGCGATGGAAGTGCCCGTGCTTATGCCTATCGGCAAAACCTGTACAGGGAAAGCAACATACACAGGAGCACTTATCGGAAGGGTGGGCAGGTGTGCGTCGGCGATCTTGACATAATCCAGATCCGCTACATACCGCTCGGTGTCGTTCTCGCAACACCCTTTTGGTGCTTCTGCGGCCGAACCGTGAAGGGGACACTTGGGTGCCGCTGCCAGCTGATGACAACTCTCGGCCTGTCGGAAAAAAGCCGTACTCTTTAGCTCACCCCCACAGAAATGCTGGCTGACTACAAGTCCTGACGAACCGAGCAGCATATTTAAAGCCATCCAGAGGTGTAACCAACGAGCCATCAAAGGCATTTTTTTGCAAAGGTACAGAACAATCTATAGGTTTGTCAAGTCAACGGATGCAATTCTTTTGCCGGTTTACGGCGCAATAACAGTTGCGTGACCCACACCAGCACAAACAAACCGCCTGCACAAGTTACTATGGCGCCCGCAATCGAACCATCCAGGGCCACAGCCAGCACATATCCACAAGCACTGGACAGGAAGGCAAACAACACGGTGAGTCCCAACATCCGTTTAAGGCTATGGGTAAGCAGGTAGGCCGTTGCGGGAGGAACCACCAGCAGGGCTACTACCAGGATAGCCCCGACCGAATTGAAAGCTGCCACTGTTGTAAAAGAAACGGCACCCATGAGCAGGTAATTCCACAGCACTACAGAAATCCCCGAAGCAGCTGCGAAAGCGGGATCGAAAGTGCTGACCAACAGTTGGCGATAACCCAGTACAACAAACAATACGTTAAGCACCAGCAGCCCCAGGGCAATAAAGAGTGCCTTGGGGCCGATGACCTCACCCGATGCCGTCATCCAGACATCCAGGGGCACGTAGGCGATTTCGCCGTACAGCACACAATCCTGATCCAAGTCAATTTGTCCGGCAAAAACAGAAATCAGGATAATGCCTACGGCAAAAAGGGCGGTAAAAGTAACTCCGATCGCGGCATCGGTTTGCAGTCCGGCACGGCGATGAAAAAACTCGATCAAGAAGGTGGTCAGCACGCCCAGACTCGCCGCGCCCGGAATCATCCAGACCGACTCCCTGCTGCCGCTGATCAAAAAAGCGATCACGATACCCGGCAGTACGGCATGTGCGATCGCATCGCCTACCATCGCCATTCTCCGGAGTAACAAAAACGCCCCCAGCAGCCCGCATGAAATCGAAAAAAGTGTCGCCGTAAGGATAATATAAACTGCATCCATCGTCATTCTTTTTTATCTTTTTCCCCGTAGGGGATCACTGCATCGTGGGGATCGAGATCGGGATAATCCATCATGCGGAGTAATTCTGCTTCCAGTTCCGGGGTGAGGATATGTTCGATCGTCTCGGCATCATCGTGCACGTGATCCGGAGCCAGCTGGAGGTAGCGAGACAAATACAATTCCCATAGCCGGTGCTTTTTTACGATGCTGCGCCCCCGTTCCAGTCCGGCAGGACTAAGTTGCCAAGCGTCATTCTTCCGAACCATATCTCCCTTCCGAACCAATCGGCGAAGCGCATCTTTCAGGGATGCAGGAGGAAATTTGCGCCAGGCAAGCAACTCCTCGGCAGGTCGGCTCGCGAAAAAATCCTCTTCCTGTTCCCCCATTTGATAGAAAGCCTTGAGCATATTTTCCTCCAGGATATCGTGTCGCAGGGACTCCTGCTGCCAGTATCGGTAAACAATCCCTCTGCCCGGAGCAAAAAAGAACGACAGGATCGCCACTACCGAAATGACGACCACAATCCAGGGGCCTGTGGGCATTGCGGGAGCCACATAGCTCACATACGCCCCTGCCAGGCCAGACAAAGCCCCAAAGCCTGCTGCCAGGAGGATCATTTGCTGTACCCGATCGGTCCAATAACGGGCCGCAGCAGCCGGGGTAATCAGCATAGCCGACATCAGCACTACCCCGACAGCCTGTATGCCGGTCACCACTGCCAGGACGGTCAAGGAAGTCAGCAGCAGGTTGAGGCGCCCGACTGGCAGTCCGAGGGTACGCGCATACGCCTCATCGAAGGCGATGAGTTGAAACTCCTTGAAAAACAAACCTACCGCCACCAGCAGCACCAGTGCCACTGCTCCGAACACCCATAAGTCCCTGCCTACCAGTGCTGCCGCTTTGCCAAACAAAAACGACTCCAATCCGGTCTGCGCGGCATTGCCGGAATGCTGGATGTAGGTCAGCAGAAGAATTCCCACCCCAAAAAACACCGACAGCACCAATGCAATTGCTGTGTCTTCCTTAATTTTTGAGTGTGCCACAATCTGATCCATTGCCCACACTGCCAGCCAGCCGCTCACAAAAGCTCCGGCGATCATCATCAGCGGATCCTTCACTCCCGACCACAAGAAAGCGGCTCCTACTCCCGGCAGCACGGCATGCGCAATCGCATCGCCCAACAAAGCCTTCTTCCGGAGAAAAGTAAAGGTTCCCACCACGGCAGAAGAAGCAGTCAGCAAAAGTGTCCCCAATACCACCGATACCACATTCGGATCTGAAAAAGAAAAAAAAGCCCGCAGGTTATCCATATCAATACTTTTCGCGACCGGAAATTTGTCGTTTTCTGACCAATTCACCCACCTCTGCCAGGACGGTCAGTCGTCCGCCATAGGTCTCCTGCAGCAAGGCCGCTGTAAACACCTCATCTACCGGCCCCGAAGCCACCAGCCGCATATTGAGCAGGACCACCCAATGAAAAAACGAAGCGGCGGATTGCAGATCGTGGTGAACCACAATAACCGTTTTGCCGCTCGAGGTCAGTTCTTGAAGAATTTCGAGGATAGCAGCCTCGGTAGCGGCATCTACGCCGGCAAAAGGCTCGTCCATAAAATACAGATCTGCCTCCTGAGCCAGTGCCCTGGCCAAAAACACCCGCTGCTGCTGTCCGCCCGAGAGCTGGGCAATCTGTCGGTTGCGAAAACCTGCCATGCCCACCTTTTCCAGGCTGTTCAGTGCGATCTCCCGATCCTGTGCGGAAGGGCGTTTCAGCAAACCCAGACCGGCGTACCTCCCCATCAGCACCACATCCATCACCGAAGCCGGAAAATCCCAGTCCACCGATTCGCGCTGTGGCACATAGCTCACCCGCCGCCGGACTGCATCCAGCTCCGCTCCGAACAAGCGCACGTAGCCCGAGCTCAGGGGCAATAGCCCCATAGCCGCTTTGATCAGGGTGGACTTACCGGCACCATTCGGGCCGATAATTCCGATCAGGGCACCGGCAGGTAAAGTCAGATCAACATTCCACAAAGCTGGTTTGCGGTGGTAAGCCACTGTCAGATCGTGGAACTCCACCACCGGATTTTCTGCTGTAAATTTCATCTTATTCCGCGTTCAAAGATTGTATCAGGGTGCGCACATTGGACTGTACCATACCGATGTAGGTGCCCTCCGGTGTACCGGCGGCGCCCATAGCATCGGAAAACAAATTACCTCCGATGCGCACGGCATGTCCTTTTTGGCGACAGCCTTCAATAATAGACTCAATATTCTTGGTGGACACCGAAGTCTCCACAAACACAGCTTTAATGTCTTTTGCTACCAGAAAGTTTACCAGATCCACCCGATCGCGCAGCCCGAATTCAGACAAGGTCGAGATCCCCTGCAATCCACGCACCTCCACATCGTATGCCCGACCAAAATAATTAAAAGCATCGTGTGCCGTCACCACCACCCGCCGATCTGCCGGCAACACCTGCAGCGTATCGCGCACCCAGTTGTGAAGCCCTTCCAGCTCCACTGCATACTGTGTCGCCCGATCCATAAAATAATCCCTCCGCGTGCTATCTTCCCGAATCAAGGCCGCTGTCACCACCGGAATGGCCGTCGCCCACAGCGACACGTCGAACCAGATATGCGGGTCGTAATTGCCCGAAAAAAGCGTATCCTGGAGTAATTTTTCCACGGAAACACCCTCACTCACCGCCACTACCGACTTCCGCTGACCCAGTTTCTCCAAAACCTCCCCCATCTTCCCTTCCAGATGCAGCCCGTTGTACACCACCAGATCTGCCTCCTGCAGCCGCGACAAATCCCCCTGCGTCGCCTTGTACAGGTGCGGATCCACTCCGGGACCCATCAACGCATCTACCTCCACCTCCGAACCGCCAATCGCCTGAACCAAATCCGCTACCATCCCCGTTGTCGCGACCACGTACAACTTGCCGGATGTCGCCCTTTTTTCCGCAGGCTCACAAGACAGCAAAAGCGATAGTAAAAAAACAGATAAGACAAGCTCTCTCATATCAGATTTTTTTGTTTAAAAAATAAAATTAAAATTACTATAAAAATATTTTTTAGTCAAGCCTAAAAAATAAAAATAAGGATACAAAATATTGGGTATGTAAATTTTCCGAAATTACGGAACCTACGTGCATCAAAACATTGACTTTACATCACCAACTTTTTAACGATGAACAAAAAAATGATCTTTTTGGGGTTTGGGCTATTGCTCACGGCGAGTGTTTTGGCACAGCCAGCCCAGTCGTCCACGTTGACCATGGCCCTCACGGGAGATGCGATTATCACGCGCAAGTTGTCGGTCTATCAAGAACCTGAATTTTTGAAAATGATTGACTTGCTGCGGGGAGCCGACATGGCCTTTACCAATCTGGAGATGTTGTTTCACGATTACGAGCCTTATCCGATGAACCAGAGCGGCGGGACGTATATGCGAGCGGAGCCGGAGCTGGTCAACGAGCTGATCTGGGCAGGTATAGACATGGTATCCTGTGCCAACAACCACACGGGCGACTACGGCGCTGAGGGGATGCGATTGACGGTAAAATACGTAGATCAGGCGGGTTTGGTGTATGCGGGAGTGGGTGAAAGTCTGCCCGAGGCCCGGGAAGCAAAATTCCTGGAAACGGGCAAAGGTCGCATTGCGTTGATTTCTGTCTCCTCAACCTTTCCCGATCATTCCCGTGCCGGAAAAACGCGGGGTGACATGCCGGCCAGACCCGGATTGAATCCGCTCCGGCACACGGTCACCAACCACATTACGGCGGAGCAAATGTCGGCGCTCCGGCAGATCGCCGGTTCGCTGGGACAATCGGCCGGCTCGGGCAACAGCCTGCGTTTTCTCGGACAGCGATTTGAGGTAGCAGAACAGCCCGGGGTCACTACCCAGCCCGAAAAAGAAGACTTGGAAGAAATTGCGGCGGTGGTGCGCAGTGCCAGCAAACTCGCCGACTATACCATTGTCACCATACATGCCCACGAGCGCAACGGAGCACTTTCCGTTCCGGCTCAATTTGTCGAAACCTTTGCGCGAGCCGTGATAGATGCCGGAGCTGATGTCATGGTAGGACATGGGCCGCACGTATTGCGGGGCATCGAGCTGTACAAAGGCAAACCTATCCTGTATAGTCTGGGCGACTTCATTTTTCAAAACGAGACCCTGCTGCGCCTGCCCTATGAAAACTACGAACCTTATGACTTGGGAAGTGACAAGCACGTAGCCGATTTCAACGCCAGTCGTTACAGCAACGACACCCGTGGATTTCCGGTAAACCCCGAAATATGGGAATCCGTCATTGCCATGCCCAGTTGGAAAGACGGCCAATTGATAGCCTTGGAACTGCACCCGATCAGTCTGGGTTTTGGACAAAAACCAAGCATTCGGGGCAGACCCATGCTCGCAGACGAAGCCACCGGTAAAAAAATCATACAAGACCTCATTGAAAGATCCAAACCCTACGGAACCGTCATTGAATACGTCAATGGCATTGGAGTAGTCAAGATCAGCCAATAGCCCAGAACATCTTTCAAAAAAGCAGGGACAAAAGGGTTACTTTTTGCAGTGTCGGGGGATTAATAAGGGTAATTCAGGTGCAAGCCACCTTAAGGTGGCTTGCACCTGAATTACAACATATTGAAAATCAAAATTTTGAACAAAAAAACCAGGCTAAAAAAGCCCATTACGGCATTCCTTCCAGTTGAATTTTCCAGCCGGGTATCCGAATTTCTGCTGCGGACAAAGCTGCGATACAGGCAGAAATGGCATCTCGGCGGATTTTAAAAATTCCGATGGACTTGTCGTTGGTATTGACCCAGAAATAAACGGTCAGGGTCATGCGGTTACCGTCCATGCTGCTGATCGTCACATCCGGCTGTTTGATTTCTTGCAGGATACCGGGAATATCCCTCAGGGTAGAAAAAATAATTTCGGTGGCTCTGGGAAAATCGGCATCGTAATTCAGGTCCAGCTGAAAATCGTAGCGCAAGAAACCATCCAGGGTATAATTTTTCAGTGGATTTTTCAAGATTAGGGCATTGGGGATATAGGCATCCTTTCCATCGAAAGTTTTGACCAGTGTGGCGCGTAGGGTCATGGATTTGATCGTACCGATAATGCCGTTGGTCTCGATCACATCTCCGATGGTAAAAGGTCGGTTGAAAGCCATCACGACCCCCGCCAGGAAATTTTCGCCGATATCCTTGAATGCAAAACCAATAATAAACGCGGACACACCTGCAGTAGCGAGCAAACTCGCAGCCGCATCTCCCAGGCCTACCACTTTCAGAAACACTAAAAATCCGATCGAAACCAGGATAAATTTTGCCAATCGGGCGATAAAGTCCCTCAATAAATCATCATCGAGGGTTCGCGTCAACCTGCTTTTGACCACTTTCTGCAACTTTTTCCCTACCCACCAAAAGGTAGTGAGCAGCAACACGCCCAGTGCCAATTTGGGCAAAAGCATGACCACTTTATCGTAATACAACCAAAAACTATCCAGTAAATCTTCCAAAAAATTCATACGCCATTACTTTTTTGCCTTTAAGGCATCCAGTAGAATTTCCGCCGGATGCTTTGCTGTCCGTCCTATCCCGTCTTTAATTTGGTGGCGGCAGCTCGTACCGGGAGCTGCAATGATACTATTTTCCTGGGTTTTGCGCAGGGTGGGAAACAGCACTAACTCTCCGATCTGCATACTCAGCTCGTATTTATCGGCTTCATACCCAAAAGAACCTGCCATGCCACAACAGCCCGAGGGAATAACCCGGACGGTATAATTTTCGGGCAGGCTCAGGATAAACGCCGTAGGATCTACTCCGGCAAGTGCTTTTTGATGACAATGTCCGTGCACATAAACCTCCCGCGCTTCCGAAGAAAAATCAGTCGCAGCAATATTGCCCTTTTGGGCTTCGGCCATCAGAAACTCCTCCAACAGCAACACATGACCTTGCAGGGCTGCTGCGGCGGTTTTATCGTTGGCCAGTCGCAAATACTCATCCCGGAAGCTCAAAATAGCAGAAGGCTCGACCCCTACCAGTGGCTTTGAGGCACTCAGCTTACCGGAAAAATGCCGGATATTCTCGTTGGCCACTTTTTTGGCCTGGGTAAGCAAGCCCTTGCTCAAAAAAGCGCGGCCGCTATCGGCATGATCGGTCAAATGTACTTCGTAGCCCAGCTGTACCAATAGCTCAACGGCCTTGATACCCACCTCGGCATCCTGATAATTTGTAAACTCATCGCAAAACAAAAACAGTTCTCCTTTTTTTTGCACCTGCTCGGGCAGTCCCCGATAGTTTTTCCGATACCAGCCGCGCAAGGTAGTTTTGGCGAAAGCCGGCAATGTCCGTTGGGGAGCTACCCCGAGTGCCCGCTTGACCCATTTGGACAAAACGGGTTGTTGCAGGGGCAGATTGGCCAAGGTCGGAAACGCGGTAGCCACTTTGCCCAGCGCACCGATATATCCAAAAGCCAGATCTGAGAGGGGGCGTTGGTGTGACTGATAATACTGGTGGGTAAACTCCGCTTTCAGCGACGACATATCCACGCTGGAAGGACACTCATTGGTACACCCTTTGCACGACAAACAATACTTCAGTACCTCCATCACTTCCGGATGATCAAACGGATTACCGGATTGGTCGCCGCTCAAAAACTCCCGCAGCGCATTGGCCCTTCCCCTGGTTGTATCCTTTTCAGCCCTGGTAGCCATATATGACGGGCACATCGTACCTCCCGACACCGATGTTTTCCGGCAGGCTCCTACCCCATTGCACTTCTCCACCATCCGCAGGTATCCGCCTTCCGGCGAAAAATCCATTACCGTATCCCATTCGGGGGTTTCCTGGCCGGCTTCATACCGAAAAGACCCCTTCATCGGTACAGGATCCACAATCTTACCCGGATTGAAAATATTTTTGGGATCCCAGGCCTGTTTCACCTGCCGAAGCAAATGGTAATTGTGTTCGCCCAGCACCAGCGGAATAAACTCCGAGCGCACCCGGCCATCTCCATGTTCGCCGCTCAACGAACCCCCATATTTTTTCACCAACAGCGCGGCCTCACGAGACATATCATAAAAAACCTGTTGGTCTTCGGCCGTTTTGAGGTTGAGAATAGGCCGGATATGGATCTCTCCTGCTCCTGCGTGTGCATAATACACCATTTCCTGATCGTATCGTTTTGCCATCTCTTCGATCTCTGCGATGTAATGGGGCAGGTCTTCCACGGCCACGGCGGCATCCTCGATACAAGCCACGCCTTTCGGATCCCCGGGTAAATTACCCATGACGCCGAGGCCTGCCTTACGCAGTTCCCATACCTTTCCGGTATGTGGTGCCCGTACGATAGGGTAAGCATAGCCCAGACCCGCTGTCCGAACCCGTTCGATCAATTCGGCCGCTTTCGCCTCTGCATCGGCCAAGCGTTCAGCCCGAAACTCTACCATCAGCAGGGTAATCGGATCTCCCTCGATAAAAAAGCGATTTTTCGCCTGTTCCAGATTGGACTTCGTGCAATCCAGAATCACCTTATCCATGAGTTCGCAGGCGCTGGGAGCCATCTCCATAGCGATGCGAGTAGCATACATAGACTGCTGCACATCTGCAAAATGCAGACAAACGATCACCTCTTCCGGCAGAGGCAGGGGATCCAGGGACAATACGATCTCTGTTGCCAGTGCAAGCGTACCTTCCGAGCCACACAGCAGCGAACAAAAATTGAAGGCTGGGCCTGAACTGCTAAAAGGCTGTTGTTCCAGCAACATATCCAGGGCGTAACCGGTATTGCGGCGATGGATAGACTTTTTGGGGAACTCCTGGGCTATGCTATCCCTATTCATGGGATCCTGTAGCAGCTGTTGCACCTGTCGGTACAAATCCCCTTCCAGGGTATCCAATTGGGTTTTTGCCTCAAAGGCAGCTACCGAGAGGGGTTCAAACACCACGGACGAACCATCCGAAAGCAATGCTCGGATCTCCCGCACATGTTCGCGCGTAGAGCCATACTCGATGGAAGTCTGCCCGGAAGAATTATTCCCTACCATCCCTCCGATCATAGCGCGGTTGGAGGTAGAAGTTACCGGGCTAAAAAACAACCCGTGCGGCTGCAGAAAGCGGTTGAGGTCATCCCGAATCACCCCCGGCTGCACCCGCACCCATCTTTCCTCCGGATTAAACTCCAGGATCTGGTTCATGAACTTCGACACATCCACCACGATGCCATTGCCCACGCACTGTCCGGCCAGGGATGTCCCTCCGGCTCTCGGAATCAGGGAAAATCCGTGTGTATCGGCAAATGTGACGAGGTTTTTGAGATCATTTTCATCCTTTGGCACTGCTACGGCCAGCGGTACCTCCCGATACACAGAAGCATCGGTAGCATATATCGAGCGCCAAAGCGGGTCTTGGTGCCACTCCCCGGCCAGGGATTTGCCCAAACTATCCAGCAAGTCTATTCTCATATCTACATAATTATAGCACGACAAATAAAACTTAAAGATAAGCCTGAGGGGCAAAAAAC
>JANQWK010000041.1:4356-13611 GCA_030729925.1 Saprospiraceae bacterium | reverse complement strand
CATTATGCACCACAGATAGCCACAGATAAACACAGATTATAAGGGATTTTCACAGAGGGGATATTAGGGGGGTGGTAACCACAAAAAACCCTATTTTTGCGGAGCAATAAAAAAACAAACACGCATGAACCCACTACGGTCGCTGTACAACAACGTGTATTTTAATGCCTTGCGCAATATTCGGGCATTATTGGATTTGGATCAGAAGAAGCGGGCGGTGCCGATGATCGTGTTGTTGTTTTTGAATGCGTTTTTGGATTTGCTGGGTTTGTTTACGATAGGGGTGCTGATTCAGAGCGCGTTACAGGGGGATGCGATTACGGGGGAGGTATATACGCCGGATATGGCGACTTCGGAGGGGGAGTTTTGGTTTATCAGCGGATTGCGCTGGATGTACCGGGAGCTGGGGTTTGTGAACGAGATGCAGCTGCTGTTCTTTTTGTCGTTCGCCATCTTTATTGTATTTATTGCCAAGAATATAGGAGCTTTGTTTATCAGCTACTTACAAGCGAGATATTCCTACAACATCGCCCTGCGGCTGAGCATGAAGATGTTTCAATACTATTATGACCGGGGATATTTATTTATCAGCAATGCCAATTCGAGCAGTCGGCTCAACGCCATCAGCAGTATTCCAGCTGCATTTTCCGGTACCTACCTGATGAACGTATTTGCCTTTTCGACCGATTTGGTGATTTTGATTTTTATCGGGGTGGGCTTGTTTAGCGTGGATCCGCTGGCGGTGCTGCTCATCACCGTAGCGGTGGTGCCGACCTTCCTGGCCATCTATCAGTTTAGCAAAAACCGCGCAAAGAAGATGGGCGTGGTGCGCAACCAAAATACCGTGGAGGGATATGCCCTGATCCAGGAGGGTATGCAGGCATATACCGATATCAAGCTGAGCAACAAGGAGCAGGTGATTATGGACAAATACGAGCACAACCGGCGGGTCTATAACCATGCGGAGGTGCTGTTTCAGGGGGTCATCAGCAAAATCAACAAGCGCACCAATGACATCGTGTTTGGACTGGGCATCCTGGTCATTTTCGGCTATGCCTGGTATGGCAACATCCCCAAGGAACCTATCCTGACCCTGCTCGGACTTTTTGCCGTGGCGGCGTACAAAGTTCTTCCAGCCGTCAATAACATGGTCAACGCCATCCTGATGGTCAAAAATATGGACTACGTCATCACGGAACTTGCTCCGATAGCCAATTTCAAACTGCATGCATTCAAGGAATATCCGCGTCTCCCCTTCCGGGAAAAAATCAGTTTGCGCGACATCCACTTTCACTATCCCGACCACGACGAACCTGTGCTGCAGGGCATTGACCTCGACCTCCACAAAGGCGAAACCCTCGGCATCATTGGCGGCTCCGGTTCGGGCAAAACGACCCTGCTCAAACTCTTCCTTCGCCTGATCGAAGAAAACCAGGGCAATGTCCGGGTGGACGACACCCTGTTGGACAACAAAGCCGACAATGCCTCCTTCCAGAAGATCATTGGCTACGTAGAACAACAAGTCTTCATTCTGGATGGCACCCTTCGGGAAAACATAGCCTTCCTCGAAGAGACCAGTGACGATGCCCGTCTGTGGAAAGTCATAGACGATGCCCTGCTGCGCGACTTCGTCGAAAGTCACCCCGACGGACTCAGCATGCGCCTCGGCGAAAACGGCGTCAAGCTGTCCGGCGGACAAAAACAGCGCGTCGGCATCGCCCGCGCCCTGTACAAACAATCTGAAATTCTGGTGCTCGACGAAATCACCTCAGCCCTCGACCCCAAAACAGAAAAAGGGATCGTAGAAGTGATCAATCACCTGAGCGACCTGGGCAAGACCATCCTCATCGTCGCGCACCGGGTAACCACCCTGGAACGCTGCGACCGGATCATAGAAATGGAAAAAGGGAAAGTAAAAAGAGAAGTGGGGTATGGAGAATTGGTGAGGGAGGTGATGGGGTGAGGGTATTTGCTAAGCAGCAACAAATCAATTCCGAACCCCTTCCACAAACAACGAGTCCGGTTTGCGGGTTTCCCCCTGACTGCCGTCCAGCTCGTAGTTCGACCATCCAGGGAGTTTGCTGGTGAATGCGGTCATAATCTCGAACTGACCAAAGCCATTTTCTGAAAGGAGCTTTCGAAGACTGTATTTATCGTACATCCATTGGTGGATTTCTCCTCCTAATCGGAACCTGCCCAGTTTTTCGTAGCGGTTCCTGTGGTACAAGAGTTTGTACAGGATATTCCTGGCAAGCATACGTATTTTTCCCTGTACGCCCTGCTGCTTTTGCCGCGACTGCCGCAAACTATCCATAATATCCTGGTATTCCACTCCTATTCTTTCCCTCACCAGATCCGCATCTTTTTCTGAAAGTTGTTGGAGAAACTGTTTCATAGTGCCCCCGGATTCGCTCCTCACGCACTGATCGTACATTTCCAACAGCATCCATTGGTACCCGGAATCGTGGGACATGCTTTCCGGGTTCTCCCAGGCGAGCTCCAAGTGCTTCAGGTACAACCTGGCTATCGTTTCCAGGTCTGGGATAGCGATGCGAAGGATACCGCCAGGCTTCAGTACCCGGTGGCATTCCCGAATTAGTTTTTCTCCATCTTGTTTGGAAAAGTGCTCCAGGACATGCGAATGATATACCAGTTCAAACTGCTGGTCTGGAAAGGGAATTCCCTCAAGGAGGTTATGAGTAATAACAGCCTTGTCTTTAGAGGAAAAATCGAGGTTTGTCCACTCCGTGGCACGGGAATAGTGAATTCCGCAGCCTATGTTGAGGTATTGTGGCATTATTTGGAAATTAAACGAAGTAAGCGATCCTACGCATAAGCAGCAGCGCTGCAGTAGTCCACAATTACTGATGCTACTTTCGCAATATCTGATTCACTGTGACAAGTAGATATAGGCAGGCTGACAGTATTAGCGTGGATCATTGCTGCGAGAGGATACTGTTCACCGGCAAAGTAACACTGGTAACCTTCTTGCTGATGAGGTGCAAGAGGATAATGTATCTCAGTACCTATGCCTCGTTGCAACAAGTGCGTTCGGAAGTTATCCCGATCATCTACCAATACATTAAAGATATGCCAGACGTGATCCTCACCTCCTGGTTTGGGTAAGGTAATTCCATCCTGCTCACCAAGCAACTCGAAGTAAAGATTTGCCAGCTTTCTTTTGTGAGCGATTACCCGATCCCGATCGCCAAGCTTTGCCAACAAAAAGGCAGCTTGTATTTCGTCGAGCCTTGAGTTCCAACCAATGTACTTGTTATAATACTTTTGATGGCTCCCATAGTTTCGAATCGCGCGCAACTTTTCATAAATTGCTTCGTCTTTGCAAAGCATTGCGCCGGCGTCGCCTAGTGCTCCTAAATTTTTTGTAGGGTAAAAGCTAAAAGCACCGATGTCGCCAAAAGTACCCGCTAATTTACCGTGAGAGGAAGCAAAGTGAGCCTGCGCACAATCCTCTACGATTTTTAGTCCCTTGTCTTGGGCAAAGGCTACTATTTCTTCCATTGGACAAAGCCGGCCATAAAGATGAACAGGTAAAATAGCTACGCAGTCGCTATCGTATTTCTGTTCGAGCCCTGCAACATCCAAGTTGTAGGTCTCTGGATTAGGTTCGACCAACACGGGTTGTAAACCTGCTTTAATGATCGCTAGCACGCTGGCAATGTAGGTGTTCGAGGGAACCAATACTTTTTTCCCTTTGGGGAAATCAAAGACTTCCAGTCCCATGACCAATGCATCCAGCCCGGAGGCAACCCCAAGGCAGTACGAATTGTTATGTATAGCAGAGAAAGCCTGTTCGAAGGCTTGTACCTGAGCTCCCAGTATGTACCACCCTGAATGCACTACTTCGTTGGCAGCTGCCTTGAGGGCATCCAGGTAAGGCTCATTTACTTTCTTGAGGTTTTCGTAAGGTATCTGGATAGGGTTCATAGATATAGTCCGCTTTGTTAAATGGTTCGGAGGCAATGACCATCAGGATGGCATCAGGAGAAAAGTCGAACATCGTATGCCAGTCTTCCGGCTCTAAAATGAGACATCGGGTAGGAGTATCCAGCACAAAAACCTCCTCTTTTTCCCCGTTGTTATTGTATATTTTGCAACTCCCCTGAATACAAATAGCTGCCTGTCTGGTTGTGATGTGTCGGTGCCCTCCTCTTTGGGATTCGTCCACCCCATAGATGTAAAAAATACGCACCATGGGGAAAGGGAGTACCCGGTCTATCACCGTGAGCTTGCCACGTGCATCAGCATACGTAGCCAATGAAATTATTTCAGCCATTCAATGTTTTTTTCAGCCGATATGCCAGCCGATATAATCCAAGTGACCTGAAAACGAACAGCTTGTTAGCAAAATGCAACAAAACAGGACCTTCGGACAGGTAGGTGTATAACTTTTGAGATAGACGCTTGCCCGCATATTTTCCCCGGGTTAGTCCTTTGTCGCGATTTTCCAGCTGATCAAGCTGCCTAAAGTATTGTTTATAGAGTTTCCGGATTGGCTGGTGCTGTAAAGCATAATGGTATTTATGCAGTCCCACCGTGATCGTACTTTCTGAGCGATATCGGAAGTCGTGAAAATGATAGAACACCACTGGTTGGTCGTCAATGGTAAACTGCGGTGTGATCTTATGGGCTAAGTGAGATAAGTTCCATGGAGCTAAGCCAACAATACCTCCTGAGAAAACGGTAACCTCTGGATATTGGGCAGGCCATTTATCCAAATACTTTTGGTCGGCATACACTTCGCTACCTTTGTCATCTTTGCAACTATTCAAGCAATCGGCAGCCCATTGCCTCAGGCAATTCAAACCCGTTTCGGTCGCTGGAAAAGACTGAAAGGACACATTAAATTTTCCGAATTTTTCCAGGTAAGCAAAAGATTCTGAAAAATGGTGTGGGGTGATCCCTATACCGCTTTTGCCCAAGCTCGAAAGTACGGCTGCCGGGCTGGCCAGAAAATACAAATCGGCATCCATGGTGGTAATCCGATCCACATGGCTGTAGTGCTCCAAAATATATAGCGGAAGGTAAGGACTCAGCGTGAAAATAAACTCCACGTAATTTCTATTGGATCTTGCAGCATGGAGTTCGGGAAAATAACTTGTCAAATCACTCAAAGGAATAACCTTGGTGTGGGGAGTTTGCGAAAAAGCCTGGACGACGCCCTCATCTAAGGCCAGTATAAACAAACACCACTCCTCAGTATCTTTCATGACAGTGCGAAGGGAATTGTATAAAACAGTTGCCCTGGGGGCATAGTTAACGTCGAAAAGAGTGGCGAAAAACATTCAGGTAGGGTTACCGATCTGGATGAGCAAGAGGATTTTGAAAAATAAAGTCCTTCCAATAAAACTTAAAGCCGGATATGTATTCCGGTGTGTGTAAAGGGCTGATCCCTTTAGCCGCTAATTGCCAATTGTCAAACTGGTTCAATAATTTTTGCTCGGAAAAAATCCAAGATGGGTAGCTGGCCTTATAAATAGAAGGATCAACCTGTTGTATGCAGATTCGGTCTTCTTGCTGATCGCTAACACTGGTTCGAAGGACAACCAAGTAATCCAAACTGCGAATAGCATTAATTTGGGGAATCAAGTCAAGTGGACTTTCGAGGTATTGGAGCACGCTGCTGAGCAGGAACACTTGGGGTTGATGCTCGGCCAGGCAAGATTCGATTGTATTGTAGAAAAGCAGGTTGTCGTCCTGGAAATAGGACTTCCCGCAAGCTACAAAGTTATCCTGTTCTACAATGCACCACCTAAGCGATTTGAGCGATCCTAAAATTTCCTTGACGGTGTAATAACTACTTCCCAAGCTTCCCCCAAAATCCAGGACAGTCAGGTTCCCCTGGTTCTCGTAGGCAGCTTTCAGCAAAAACGCTACCAGTGCCCAATCGTATTGTTTTTCTTCAAACAACACACTATCGCGTTCACAGGCATATTCACCACTCTTCACCTTGAGCGCAGCATTTTTTATTTTTTCCAGGATCTCGGGAGCATCATAGCCTCCGGAGGCCTGTGAGGCAGATTGCCAGTTGGGATAGTTGCCAAGCCATCGGTTGCCACGATGTGGTAAAAGGGATCGAAATAATTGTTTGAGGGTTTGAATCACAGCTATTTGTTAATGAAAAAGACAAGAATCAGAATTTGATTCCTGCGATTTGCAAAACCTTGTGCAGGTACTTACGGTACTTTTCCTTTGCGTTTATTTTTTTCATTTGTGTATAAAACCACATGGCTTCCTCCAGTGGAATTTTGCTGATGGATAGGTATGGTGCTTTTTTTTGATGTAAGCTCATTGGCTTTTTAAAATGAGTACCGCTGCCATCTGTTCCAATATTCTCGATTAACGGGATAGTTGGATGCAGACACAGTTTGTCGTGAACCACCAATGAAGCATGCCAACGCACTGCCCAAGAATGATTGTTGCCGCGTATCTGATCTTCCAGCATCTTCATGTAGTTGTAGGTTCCCCTGCGGTTAAAAACATCAATTGCATTTTTGGCCTGCAACTCTTGTTTGAGCCGGATACCGTCTTCGACAAAACAATCCCATCCTCTTTTCCAGGTTGCCCAACCCCAGCAATCAGCTCCCGGAAGAAAAAAAGTAGTATTTGAGGTATCGGAAGTATCCATGTCATAAGTCCAGGCGTGAATACAGCCCACGCGAGGTTCTTCGGCATATAAATCGAGCGCCTCGTTCATGTAAGTCAAAAACCCTGGGGCACTGACCATATCGTCTTCCAAGACAATGATTCTGCCAAAACGCTGCACCAGTTGGGTTACCCCGTCTATAATATTTCGGGCAAGGCCCCAATTATCCGCACGCTCCACAATTTCAACCGATCCACACCACTTTCTTTGGCGAATGATTGCCCTCACTTCCCGGATCGCTTGCACCGCTTGCTCATCCGATTCGTCTTTGACCCCATCTGAAAAAATCACCAGGTGACTTTCCGCTGCACCTTGATTTTGGGCCAGTGCCTCCAGCGTTTGCAGGGTGTGCAAGGGGCGGTTATAGACAAATAGGGCTATGGGGGAAAAATCGGGCATGGAAAATCTATCGGACAGATTGATAGATGGAAGAATTAAGGGTACGAGACACTAATTTATAGTCCGCCGATTGAAGAAACCGATACACATCCGTCTTCATAATTCCCTGCACATCCAGACGCAGCTGCTCTACTACCAAGAACTCCGGCCGATACCTATCCCAGTTATTCGACATTAGCACATCCATTTCCATTCCTTCCACATCAACTGACATAAAGTCAATACGTGGAGGCAAGGATAGGCCGTCCAGAATTTTCCACAGCGGCTCTACGGGGATATCAATAGTTTCCTGGATAAAATAATCGGGCAGATCATTTTTGAATTTGGCCTCTTCCTTGTCAAAAGTATTTAGTGCAGGCTCGTTGAAGCAATAGTAGGTCAGCATTCCTGATTCCTTTGCAACACCACACTGGATGTTGATGTCGCGTCTTCGAACCAGGTTGAACAACCTTTTTGAGCCAGGAAGTGGATCAATATTGATGCCTCGCCAACCTTTTTTATAAAAAAGATAGGTATTGGAGAAGCGGAAAGGGTGGTGCGCTCCAATGTCTATAAAAAAGCCCTTTTCCTTATCCATCAACCGGGATAAAATGATATCCTCTCCCTCCTGAGCGTAATATCGTTTCCACAAGTGCTTGCGCTGTCGGATCAATTGGATGATTGAGGTGAGTAAGTTGGACATGTTAGGCTAGGAATAAATGAGTTTTTCTATTTCTATTTGGGAATACATGCTCCAGGTGCCCTTATGGAAGTCCTTTAGTATTGGATGAGTAATGGCATCTATACCCGGAGCAAAATAGAGATAGTGCATATAATAAAATTCCAGGATTTTTTCTTTATCATAGTTTTCAGGCAATCCCAAAGTATCCAGATTTTCCAAGAAATAATTGAAGGCGTTGACGGTAGTCGGTTGGTGTACAAAATGATACATTTTATGAGGATTCTCTCCTGCACAAATTACAGGTAGTCTCAGATAGGCAAATTCATGTGCAATCGTCCCATAAACTGTAAAAATGCCGTTGGGTCTGAGGCCTGCTAAACTTTGGTTAGATATATTTTTATCTAAAAAAATAATATTAGGATATGCCGCATATTCTTCCCTAAAGGAAGCGACAATTGGATCGTTACCGGGTATTCCGTTGGGGTGAGGCTTTACAAGGAAGTCGAATTGTGGATTGCGCTTTGCAAAATTGAGGATATGTTGGATCCAATCAACAAAATCTGGAAAAATGAGATCTCCATAAACATGAGGAGAATCAAAAAAACAGTGCAGGAAAACAATAGCAAAAGGCCTGCCGCTGTCAGGCTGATACGTTACGGAGGCTCCTTCGTAAGCTGATTGCCTCATATAGGCCAAATCAGCAGCCTTCTTTCCGTGAAGGCGCTCTTCAATTCGTTTTTGTGCAACTGCAAGTTTGCCCTCCTTGTCAGACAAACGCTGCCAAATTACCGGATACAAGTTAAAGTTTTTGGTGTGGTAAGGGAATTCTTGGGTTGGCTTGGCTAAATAGTAATTCGGGCTACCATAAACCAACACATTGATACCACTTTTCATTGCTACCCTGGTCGGAATACCCCAATGGATATAGGCACAATAGGGGAATAAGAAAAAAGCAGGCCGCTTATCGCGCAAAGCCATCGTCCAATAATCCGCTAATGCTTCAGCATATCCAATAATCCGGTATAGTTCCGGATCCTGAAGATCAGCAGCGGGGCGAGACCTGTAACGGAGGTAGGTATCGTAAACCAAATCCCCAAGAACAATATCATTGTAGCTATATGCTAAAAGGTCTTCTTTGGTTGGGATATTCTGTTGAGCCTTGTGATATCTCTGTAAAAAATTTGAGTAAACAATAGCTCCTATAGGGATATGATAGAGTTTTGATACTTTAAGGATGTGATACCTGAAAAAATACTTATCAAGGATTACTTTCCAAATTTTATGATGATGATCAATCCCTGTAAGCACATATAAAAATCGCAATTTATATTTTACATCTATCTGATGGTTTTTGATGAAACTAAAAACCATCTTTATCATACTTTCATCATCAAATAACGGGATAATTACCTCTTCTCTGTCAGAACTATCCTTTCCAATGATATTGGGTACCAGATTTTTAAAATGATTGTGTTTTAAGTTATCATCTTTACTCCATAAAAAATATCTATACGCAATATTTTTTATT
>JANQWK010000041.1:0-4256 GCA_030729925.1 Saprospiraceae bacterium | reverse complement strand
TTTTAAGTTATCATCTTTACTCCATAAAAAATATCTATACGCAATATTTTTTATTGTATAAAAAATTGAAAAAAATGTATTTGTCAAAATATCTTTTTATATAAATAAACTATACCACTCCCCGCACCACACAAAACGCCTCCGCCAAATCCACTCCTACACTTACTCCCCACATTTGTGCCCGGATGCGGAGTGCTTCAGGGGAGCGGGGGTGGGGATAGGGTCGCTTTTCGTACTGGTAAGATTCCATGGCGTGGATCTTGGCCTGTAGATCTGCATGGGATATCCGAAAAAACAGGTTGGGGATAAAGTGCCGGGGGTCAGTGGATGCTCGCCATTCTGTACCAGACATGGTTTCGAACGTCAGGATTGTCTTGACGGTTTCATGCGCCATTGGGCGGCATGCCGTGATGACCGCTTCAAAGGTCTTTTGATGATCTATATTCACGTCTCCCCCGTGGTGGGTAACTATTACGTCGGGTTGGAAAGCCGCTTTTTCTTTTTCCACCACTTTAATGATGTCCAGCAGAGGAATGCTGTCAAATCGGTTGTCCGGAAAATCATAAAGGCTCACACTTTGATACCCTACAGCTGCACGAGCAGCGTGTATATTTTTCCGATGAATATCCAACTCGGCTGACCATTGTTGCGTATCCCTGACATCTGAGCGGGAGGTAATGCCTTCTCCCAAGATCACCACGTGTACGGTAACGGCGTTTTCCTTAATTAGTCGGTGCATGGTACCTCCAGGGCCCAGTACTTCGTCATCAGGGTGGGCGACCACGAGGAGGATACGGGAGGGGTTAAATTGCATGGAGAACTGCTTTATTAACCAAATTTGCTACGTTTGTTACGCCATTTTTATTAATGAGCTGTGGCCCAAGTAATGCCATGGCAACTCTATGCTCTTCGGGAAAAAAATATGAAACCGCCTTGAATAGCTCTTCTTTGAGATTAAATTGATCCCATTGCAGTTCAGCAGCGAGGAATCCCTCTTGCAGATAAAACTTTTGGTTGGGTATTTGATCTATATCCAAACAAATCCCAACGGTAGCCTTTCCCAAAGCAGCCAATTCATGTAGGGTCTGTCCGCATGCGGAAATTACAATATCCGCATCAATCATGTTTTGGAGCATCTGATCGGCGTTCTGTTGCTTCAAAAATGTTACCCTTTCATTACCAAGTCGCTTCTCGTATCCTTCCGGAGAGATTACTGTAACTGGTAAAAACTTTAATTCTCCAACTACCTGCACTACTGTGGGCAGCAGCTGCCGAAAATCACTTCCACCTAATGTTACGAGAATTTTTATGGGATGTTCTAGACCCTCGCGATGGCTAAGTTCCTTTCGGAACGGCTTTCTCAAAATCACATAATCCCTTCCGCCAACCGTTTTTGCGGATTGATTTGAATAATTGATCTGCGGAAAAAAAACATTGGGATTGATAATAAGATTTGCAGGGTAAACGATACGGTTAAAATCATCTATGGCAACTACCATTTTGCCTTGACACTGAAAGTAGCTATATAGAGATGGGGTTGCTAAATAAGAATCAATAATAACTACATTTGCCTTGGGATACCGCCTGATCACTTCCGATGGGGCTGTAATCCAAGGCATTGTCTTCCAAGCTTCCTCCGGCTCAAAACCATTTTCGAGTAAGACTTGATGAACCTTACAACCCAATTCGCAGAGGGAATCAGCCAATGCAGTGCAGCGAGTGAGATGCCCAAAGCCAATTTGCGAGCCGGCTTCGGATAGTATCACACATTCTTTAGATTCCAAATAGCTTAATTGCGTTTTCATAAAGCACCTTGGAAATTTGAGTGTCGTTGAAATGGTGCTTTTCGAAAAAAGACTGGTGTGCTGATAAAGCAGATTCAAAAGGTATATAAGGATGATCTGACCCAAACACTACCCTTTCAAAGTTTAGTTTTCGAATGACATAAGCAAAATCCTGTTCAATGGAAGACCCCATGTAATACGGCAAAGAAAAAGAAGTATCTAGCCAAACGTTTTTCTTATCAGAAGCTAAAAGCATCGCTTCAACTACACGATACCCTCCAGCATGCACAATAACAATAGGGACATTTGAAATATGGTCAGCGATATAACATGCCAATTTCATGTTATCGTATGTGTACATTTGTGAAGTCCCATAACTGCCATCAATACAAATTATAAGACCTTTTTGTGCAGCATACCTAAAAGCCCTCAAAGCCTTAGGAAAGTCATTCGTGTCAATCTGCTGCAAATAGGAATTGACCATGACGGCTCGGACTCCGTTGGCACCTAAACTGTCAATATAAGACTCAATCCTTTCTGATCGGACATCTATAAGTGCCGTAGTCGTAAAATCCCCTGGAGTCCTTTCTAATAAATTTTTGAAGTCCGCTTGACTTCGGTCAAACAAGCTTGTGTTGAACAGCAAGAAGTTTGACCCCAAAACGGAAGAAAAATACTCGTAATGCGTATTAAAACCCTTAATTATACCTTGACTATCCAGATGAAGATCCTGAGCAATCACCTTATTTACATCGGGGTCTGTGAGATACGGAAGGTGAATATTAAAGTCAAAAATTTTCATTTAAATAAATAGTGTTTTGAATCGGTCTTCATTATTCCTTATTTTTCTGAAAGCGTTTAAAATATCCCGCTCATGGATTTTCGAACAAATAATAACATATTCAGCTTCATTTATTTCCACAGTTGCACATTCAGGTGTTTTTACTAAAATATCCAGTTGTTCAAAAAAATTACTCTTCAAAGGATCTGAATCTATAACATGAAGAAGATTATTTTTTTTCAATTTTTCAAATAAATTAAAACTATTTAAATTAGCGCACCAAATAATTCCTTTTTTTGATGGATTCCTGTTCACGAAATCTGCTGTATTTGCTAAAACATCTTCGTATTCAGCGTACTTTTCCAAACCCCTCAAAAAGTATGATTTATTTGACTGGTACTCATCTTTAATCTCCATTTGTCCATTTTGAGCCTCAGGGTTTTTACAGAAGACAAAAACATGGCCAAAAGGTCTGCTGCACTCATTTTGGCTGCAATAGAGAAGTCTTAATCCAACCAATGCGCATAGCTCCTCTAATTTTCTGCAAGAAAAATGATTAGTATGTTCGTACAAGGCCAGTGGTTCAAAGAAACTTGAATACAAATCTATAGTAGGTACTTCAAAAATTAGAACTCCATCTGTATTCAATAAATATACAATTTTACTAAGCCAATCTTTGGGATTGGGAATATGTTCTAAAACAAAATAATGAATAATGAGATCAAAGGTTTCTTTAATCTCACTTATATTTTTAAAATTATGACCCTCCGAAGAACCCGGTTCTACTGTATATACCTTCCTGAATTTATCGTTTAGCTTAGAAAAAAAAATTCCCTTTTGATTTGCACCTATCTCAAGGATTTGAGTAGCTCGAGATTTAAACTTATCAATTACTGCAATTCGTTTTTCAGCATCAAAATCTTCATTTTGACCATTAAATCTTGGAAAAGTATCAGAATAATATTTGTTTAAGGATTTTTCCTTATAGACAGGGCTGACAAAGATAAATCCGCATGATTTACATATGGTATTATTAACATCAAAAGAAAATAAATGATTTTGAGTTTTAACAGTCTTATTATACTTAAACAGTATCTCGAGATCTTTAGAATTACATATATCACAATTTCTAGGCTCTGTTGATATGAGTTCGTGCATGACTAATTTTTTTTAATTTTTATACAGCGCCAATAAAAATTCCCGCTGCGGTATAGGAGCATAGTTATGCTTTAGAACTACATTGGGTGTGAGTGTAAGTGCAAAATCCAACATTTTTGCAGGATCATGGTAGAATACAAAATCTTCTTTGGGGTAGTCCGGCGTCAAACGGTTACTTAGAAAGTCAACTACCAGAAGCTCATTAACAGCTGAAAAAGCATTTGTTATCATGAGCTTTGAATAGGTGAGGTTATCAAAATCTTCGTGGAAATTCAGATTGAGGAGCCCAAGCATGTAGCCGACATCCGATATATTTTTCTCTATATTTTGATTTGAAATATCAATAACTTCAAAAATCACGTCATTTATCGTACTACCCTCAAATTTAGTTCGTGCGGCCTCAATTAAGTCGGGATTAATATCCCAGCCTCTATAAGAACAAATTTCGATCTTCTCTTCCTGTATGAGTGATAATAGGTCTCCAAAGCCACACCCGATGTCTAGGATAGAACGTGCAGTCAAATCTATATTGG
>JANQWK010000040.1 GCA_030729925.1 Saprospiraceae bacterium | reverse complement strand
CTAAGATTTAGCAAAGGGCATTGAGGATGTTGGAGGTCGGAAGCGGATTCGAACCGCTGTACGAGGTTTTGCAGACCTCTGCCTAGCCACTCGGCCACCCGACCATTTCTGAACTTTAACAGAAGTGCAAATATACAGAGATTTTTTGTTTCACATGGATTTCTGTGGATAATTTTTTAGCGCAGCAGCAAAACGGATCCTTCTCGGAGGATTTCTTTTCCGTTGGAAAGTTTCATTTGCAGGACATAGACATAGGTTCCCTGGGTGAGTGCTTTGTCTTTGTGGGTGCCGTTCCAACCTGCACCGGGATCGCGGCTTTCAAAGACCAGACTGCCATAGCGGTCAAACACCATCAGGCGGTATTCCTGTGGATCGCCAAATTGCAGGTAAGGTCGGAATTCGGGGTTGTTGGTTCCGCCGGGGGCAAATACATTGGGGATATATATGCCGGGAGTTTGATCGAGGCATACGGTGTTGGATCTAAGTTCCAGGGTTTCCTGACCGATGTCGGGCAAATCCAGGACCAATGTCGCCAGCAGGTAATAGCATGCTGAGCTTAGGTCGGGGTCATTGGGGTCTATGATGTCCGCGTAGGCCGTGGCATTTCCCGACAGGTTGGCCACTACCTGCGAGCCGGATGCCGTTGTACGGATGATCTGAACATTGCTGATGCTGCCGTAGTCATGGGTATAGGTGTTCCAGGTGAGGCCGTTTTGGCCATCGGCACTCGACAGTCCTTCCAAAAACAAACTGCTCACCGCGTTGGAAGTGGCTTCCTCGTCGCAGGCATCCAGGGTCTTTATTTGATACACAACAGGTTCTCCAAAGCCGGGAGCGGCAGCGTCGTCAAACAACAACTCCGGGTCCAGTGGCGGTGTCGGAGAAAAGCTAAAAATTGCTGCCATTGCCCCACCGGGAGCGGCTCTGTTGACGGTCGCCGATTTTAACTCAGCATCCGTGTTCCATATCCAACTCAGCTCCAGCGATCCTCCTGCCGTGTAACTCGCGTTTTTTGCGATCAGCAAGCGATTGGGCTGTACGATGTCCGTAGTCAGACAAACTTCATTGGAGCTTGCTGTAGCATCTGACCCATTTTCAATGGCCCTTACGGAAAAACAATACTCCGTTTGGTCGTTGGCGTTTTCAAATACATAAGCAAGTGTATTGCCTGCTACACTGCCCGCTAATTGGGGCGACAGCCCATTTTCGCGGTACCAGATTTCATAGCGGGCCACGCCGGCCGACCAGTTGTTGTAAGCCGTCCACTTCAAATCAATCGTCTGGTCGCAGCGACTTACCTCACCGGATTCCAGGAAAATGGTCTGATGCGAGGCATCAAAAAGACTGGTGTTGCCGCAGCGATCCATCGCCAACACGTAATAAGCTACCGGCTCGCGCTGTATCGCTTCGTCGCGGTCGCGATAACTCGTAGCTCCAAAGACCGTATCTATGGGCTGGGTGCCGGACGGGGTATTTTTTAATATAATGTAGGCAAACACTTCCGGGGAGGGGCTCGCTTTCCAGGCAATTTCAACTTCGGCGTCCCCAACTACGGACACATAGGCCAAAGGACTGATCACAGGAATCCTGTTGTCGAGGGTATCCGAAGCTAACAGCGCCTGGGTCGGACAATCGGCAATGGTTTCCATATAATAATACCAAAGACTACCCCCCGCTTCCTGGTGGAAAAACGTCTGGCGAGTAGGATCGTCCACAGTACGAATAACCTGAAAATTGGTAAGGTCATTTTGGCTGCCATAAATGCGGTATCCCGTAATGGAGCCGCATGTAACGGTTGGGGTTTCCCAAACCAGCGTATCGTTGTTCACACAAATTAGCGCAGGTGCAGGGACTTGTGTCTTTAGGTATAGGCTGAACGCCAAAAACAGGAACAACAGGCTACTGCGTCTGATAACGCCTGAATTTTTCTTCCAAAATTTCCATTGAATACCGATCTGTAAGTTCATATTCCAGGATAAAGTTTGTGTTGATAACTTTTTTTGTATAAACCAAACCCAGACCACGGGCGTAAATTTCCATCCCGTCATAGGTTTGCTCCAGCGCCCCGTCCTCTTCTATCGAAAACAATTCCTTGAGGTGGAACACTACTGCGTCTATTGGTTTTCCCTCCCATATCCAGGTGGTATCCCTGACAAACTGTCTGTTTTTGATCACCGTAGTCCATACCCCCGGTTGATACGGATCCTGCCATTTTACCCGATACAGCAGTACCCCACTCTCGGGTCCGGCACTGAAACTAAACAAATTTCCCGCTTCGATTTCCACCTCCAGGGGTTGCTGCCTGCCGCTGGTGTCGGTAAAATATAAAAATAACGTATCCAACAGCATTCCATTGCTTACCCAGGCTTCCTGGACAAACTGGGTGGGTATAAAATCATGTCCATAATTCATGCCGGTCAGGTACATTCCCGAATCGGTTTGCATGGATCGGTAAAACCAATAGTAGGGCGCCAGACTGTCGTTGTTGACCGAGCGGTACTCATACACCAGCCCCTCTTTAAGTTCCCGCATGGGAAAATAAAAATCCCGAATATCCCGGTAACCCCGGTCAAACTCACAGGCAACAAAAAAAATCAAGAAAAACGCGAGCGCGGCAAAATAATATATCTTGGAAAATCTTTTCATAGCAAGTACTTGGATAACAAACAATCATGACATCTTGACAACAAATGCACAAATCCTCCTGTTTGGAACAATTTGTGCAGCACCAACCTACCCTAGGTAAATATATTATATCTTTATGATCCGTATTCTATAACAACAAGCACCGGAATATATGTTCGATTTTATCAGCAACTCCGTTAAGAAACTATTTGGCACCAAATACGATCGAGATGTCAAAACCTACATGCCGATCGTAGAAGAGATCAACGAGCATTTCCAGGCTTTTCGTGCCCTGAGCAACGATGAGCTTCGCCAGAAAACTTTGGAGTTCAGATCCAGAATCGCCCAGTACCTGAGCGAGATTGACAAGCAGATTGCAGAGGCGCGCGCAGAAGCAGCCCAGGAAGAGGATATTCACACCAAAGAAGAAATTTTTGCGGAGCTGGACGCTCTCCACAAAGAACGCGATAAAGCATTGGAGGTGATCCTGAAAGAACTTCTTCCAGAAGCTTTCGCGGTAGTCAAAGAGACTTCCAGGCGCTTTTCGGAAAATCAGGTATTGGAGGTGACTGCCCTGGATCACGACCGCGAGCTGGCGGCCAAGCCCCAAAAGTCTTACGTCAGGATCGAAGGTCAAAAGGCATATTGGAAAAATAGCTGGACCGCTGCCGGGGGTGAAATTACCTGGAATATGGTGCACTACGATGTGCAATTGATCGGAGGGATGGTGCTGCACGATGGCAAAATTGCCGAAATGGCTACCGGAGAGGGTAAAACACTGGTTGCGACGCTTCCCGCTTACCTCAATGGGCTTAGCGGACAGGGAGTACACGTGATTACTGTCAACGATTACCTCGCTCGTCGGGATGCAGAGTGGGTAGGTCCTGTGTTCGAGTTTTTGCTCCTGCACATAGATTGCATAGACAAATACAAACCCCATTCCGACCAACGCAAACAGGCCTATCACTGCGATATTATCTACGGAACCAACAACGAATTTGGTTTTGATTACCTGCGCGATAATATGGTGCGCTCACCTGAAGAGATGGTTCAACGCAAGCACCATTTCGCCATGGTGGATGAGGTGGACTCCGTTTTGATTGACGATGCCCGTACCCCCCTGATTATTTCAGGCCCGGTACCTCAGGGTTCCGAAGAACAAGAATACATTTTGCTCAAACCAGTCGTTGAGCGCTTGGTTGCCGCACAGAAAAAATTGGCTACTCAGTTCCTTGTGGATGCCAAAAAGCTTTTCCAGGAGGGCAATACCGGTTATAAAGAAGGCGAGGGAGGTATGGCTTTGCTTCGGGCACACAGAGCCCTGCCCAAATCCAGGCCGTTGATCAAGTTTTTGAGTGAGGACGGTGTTAAGGTCATGCTTCAGCGGGCAGAAAATTTCTATATGCAGGAGCAATCCAAAAATATGCACCTGGCAGATGAACCCCTGCTCTTTACCATTGACGAAAAAAATCGAAACGTAGAGCTTACAGAAAAAGGGGCAGAGTTCCTGGCACAAGGTAACGACGATCCCCATTTCTTTATCATGCCGGATATCGCCCTGGAAATGGTGGAGGTGGACAATGATACCAGCCTCGACAAACTTGAAAAAGAGGATCGCAAGGCAAAAATTGCACAGGATTTTGCGGTAAAATCGAAAAGGATCCACTCTATCAACCAGCTCCTCAAGGCTTATACGCTCTTCGAACGCGATGAGGAGTATGTGGTCATGGACGGTCAGGTGAAAATTGTAGATGAACAGACCGGCCGTATGATGGAAGGTCGCCGTTATTCCGATGGCTTACACCAGGCGCTCGAAGCCAAAGAAAATGTGAAAGTTGGAGATATTACCCAAACTTATGCCACCGTTACCTTGCAGAATTATTTCCGCATGTACCACAAACTGGCAGGTATGACGGGTACAGCCGAAACAGAGGCCAGCGAACTCTGGGAAATCTATAAACTGGATGTGGTGGTGATTCCCACCAACAAACCTATCGTTCGGGACGACCGAGACGATCTCGTTTTCAAAACAGCAAGAGAGAAGTTTAACAGCGTTATTGATGATATTGTGGCACTCAGCAATGCCGGACGACCGGTATTGGTGGGTACGACTTCCGTGGATATCTCCGAAAAGTTAAGCCGTATGCTCGATCTGCGCGGTATCCAGCACAATGTCTTGAATGCCAAGCAGCATCAGCGCGAGGCGGAGATCGTGGCCGAGGCGGGAAAACCCGGAAAGGTTACCATTGCTACGAATATGGCCGGCCGGGGTACGGATATCAAGATTTCCCAGCAGGTCAAAGATGCCGGTGGACTTGCGATTATCGGTACAGAAAGACACGATTCCCGCCGTGTGGACAGACAGCTCCGCGGTAGAGCCGGACGTCAGGGTGATCCGGGTAGTTCCCAGTTCTATGTGTCGCTCGAAGATAACCTCATGCGCTTGTTCCAGTCTGAACGCATAGCCAAACTGATGGACAGAATGGGGCACAAAGAGGGGGAAGTGATCCAGCATTCTATGGTCTCCAGCTCCATTGAACGCGCTCAGAAGAAAGTGGAAGAGAACAACTTTGGCATACGCAAGCGGTTGCTCGAGTACGATGATGTCATGAACATCCAGCGCGAGGCCATTTATAAAAAACGGGTTAATGCCCTTTCCGGAGAAAGGTTGTCGGTTGACCTCAGCCACATGTTTTCCGGTATGATCGAAAGTCTGGTTCACGATCACAAAAACAATAACTCGTCCTTCGAACGGTTTAGAAAGGACACCATCAGCATGCTTAGCATAGATCCGCAAATAGACGCGGCAGACGTTAAAGAGGGAAGCTCGGATGAGATCGTGCGGCGTATCAGCGAACAGTTTGAAGCAGCGTATGACAAAAAAGCCCATCAAATAGCTGAGATCCTGCTGCCTCAAATCAGGCACGTTTATGAAAATCAGGGACACCAGTACAAAAGAATCCTTATTCCGTTTACAGACGGCCGATCCAAACCACTTACCATCACTGCAGAAATTGAGGAGGCTGCCAAGTCCAATGGCAAATCTATCTACAGGGATGTGGAAAAGGCGGTTACGCTTGCCATTATTGACGAAAAATGGAAAGAGCACCTGCGTTCTATGGACGAATTGAAGGAGGCTTCTCAGGCAGCTTCTTTCGAGCAAAAAGATCCGCTGGTCGTGTATAAAATGGAGGCATTTAACCTTTTCGAGCAGCTCGTTTTTGAAATCAACCAGGATGTGACAACTTACCTGGCCAATGGGTTTTTGTTGCTTCCCGATGGCAATCCTTTGAAGGAAGCCCGGGAACAAAAAACAGATCTTACCAAAACCCGAACCAATAAGTCGGAAGATAGTGCCAAAGCAGCTGCAGAAGCCGTAAGCAGAGGTGCTGCCAGGCCAGCTACCGTAAAAAGGGTGGAGAAAAAAGTAGGGAGAAATGACCTTTGCCCATGTGGTAGCGGCAAAAAGTACAAGCACTGCCACGGTAAAGATGAATAAGGTTTTTTATAACAAATGCAAACAATGATCATGAATATCGGGTCGTATATTGATTTTTCAATGCTTAGGCCTGATGGCTTGCCAAAAGATATTGATGCGTTGGGCAAAATAGCGGTGGAGCGGGCTTTCAAAGCCATTTGCATTCCCCCGTATTTCGTTGATTTCGCCAACCAACATTTTTCTGGCACCCCTCTGAAAATAGCTACCGTAGTAGGTTTTCCGATGGGCTACTCTTCCACCTCGGCCAAAATCGAAGAAATAAAGAAAGCAACGGCTGATGGCGCACATGAGGTGGATGCGGTCATTAATGTAAGCGCCGTAAAAAGCGGCAACTGGAATTATGTCGCCAATGAAATTGGCAGCATGGTAACGGCTTGTCACATGCGGGGGAAAATGATCAAAGTGATCCTCGAGGCACACTTATTGACGGATGCGGAACTTAGGAAGGTAATAGAAATTTGCATAGAAGCCAAAGCTGATTTTATCAAAAATTCTACCGGGTTTAATGGGGGCAAAGCAGATCCAGCGTTGATTACTTACCTGAGATCGTTGGTGGGGGATAGCATCAAAATCAAAGCTTCCGGTGGAATTCGTAGTCTGGAGGAGTCTGTCAACCTTATTGAAGCCGGTGCTGACAGAATTGGCAGTTCTGTTGCAGATACTTTCGTAAACAACTAATTTTTGTCCCGATGAAAATACCTGCTTGCTTGTCTTTGTTTTTCCTGTTGGTGGGAATACACCCGCTATGTTCCCAGAGTGTCACCGTTCACGAGGATCCCATGATTACTCAGATGGTAGAAAGGTATGTGGAAAACAATAAATCCAAAACAAATATTGAAGGATGGCGGCTTCAGATTTTGGCTACGACAGATCGGCAGAAGCTGGAGCAGGTCATGGAAACATTCCGCTATCTGTACCCCAGTATAGCTACCAATTGGGTACATAACCGCCCTTACTATAAATTAAGAGCGGGCGCATTTCTGACCAAACTGGAGGCGCTTCGGCTGAAGTATGTGTTGCAAACTGAATACCCGGGATCTTATCCCGTTAAAGATCAAGATATTAAGCCGGCTGAACTCATGAACTGACGCTCTAATTGTTGCAATGGCTAACTCAAAAAATTCAAGATCTCGAAATATTGATGTGGTGACGTTTTCCATCTTGCTGGCACTCGTTGCTGTCGGATGGCTCATGGTATTTGCCGTAGGATACGACGAAAGCGTTCGTTATAATTCTCTGGAGTTTTTTTCTACCCCGATAGGAAGACAGACGGTTTGGGTGGGTATATCTTTTGTGGCTTTCCTTCTTATCCAGCTTATTGACTGGCGCTTTTGGCAAACCTTTGCCTATCCCATCTATGGACTGGGCATAATGTTGCTCGTTGGAGTACTGGTTTTCGGGAAAACGATCAACGGAGCCACTTCCTGGTTGTCAATAGGCGGCTTTACCCTACAGCCTTCAGAGCTTACAAAATTTGGTACGGCACTTGCCATTGCAGCTTTTTTGAACAACTACTCCACGAATTTGAAAAATACCAATTCCCAACTATCCATATTGGGACTCTTGTTGGCTCCCATCCTGTTGATTCTTCTCCAGCCGGATGCAGGTTCGGCGCTTGTTTTCTTTTCTTTTTTGATTCTTCTGTACAGGGAGGGGCTGCCGGGAGCATATTACGGGATTGGTTTCGGTGTGGTTTTATTTCTGCTCCTGGGTTTATTATTGCCATTACCCGTCATTGTACTGGGGGTCGAGCTGGTTTTCATTTTGATTTTGTCTTTCTATATGCCTCAGAGAAATATTTCCATTTTTTCTGCCCTGGTATATCTGGCCATTATGGTTTCTATGGCTGTACAAACCCAAAGCGTATATCTGATTATTCCCACTACCTTGATTTTGATCGCTATGATCTGGGTTTTGCAGCGCAAGCCCAATTTTTCTTTTGGAACGCTCATGTTCGTGATATTCATAGCAGGTAGTGGACTGGCGTTTGCATCGGGATATGTGTTCAATAATGTTCTTCGCCCGCACCAGCAAGACCGGATCAATGTGTGGCTCCGTCCCGAGTTAAGTGACCCCCGTGGATCCCTGTACAATGTCATGCAGTCCAAGCTTGCAATCAGTTCCGGAGGCATTCAGGGCAAAGGATTTTTGAATGGCACCATGACCAAGCTCAATTATGTGCCCGAGCAATCTACGGACTTCATTTTTTGCACGGTTGGCGAAGAGCATGGCTTTATTGGGAGCGCAAGCATTATTTTACTTTTTTCGGTGCTGCTCATACGGCTTACCATTTTAGCCGAAAGGCAAAAATCTGCTTTCTCCAGGCAATACATTTATGGGATCGCAGGCATACTGTTCGTTCATTTCTTTATCAATATCGGCATGACCATGGGTCTGGTTCCGATTATTGGCATACCTTTACCTTTTATTAGTCGCGGCGGTTCTGCCTTGTTGGGGTTTAGTGTCATGATGGCAGTAATTCTGAAACTCGACAGCCACCGCTATCAAATTTAAATGTGAGGAAGTGCTGACCTTCAATATCGAAAAAACAGACCCGGGTACAAAGGCCAGAGCGGGAACGATACAGACCTCGCGTGGATCCATACAGACGCCCATTTTCATGCCCGTAGGTACGGCAGGATCGGTGAAAGCTGTCCATCAATACGAATTGCAGGATGAGGTCAAAGCACAAATTATCCTCGGCAATACCTATCACCTTTTTTTGCGCCCGGGGCTGGATGTTATTCGCCAGGCGGGTGGTTTGCATCAGTTTATCAACTGGTCCAAACCGATACTTACCGACAGTGGAGGGTATCAGGTATATTCTTTGGGGCACATGCGTAAAATTACCCCTGAGGGAGTGAGTTTTCGCTCTCACATTGATGGCTCCAAACATTATTTTACCCCGGAGAGCGCCATAGATATCCAGCGGGTAATCGGAGCCGATATCATCATGGCATTCGATGAGTGTCCACCTTATCCCTGCACCTACGACTATGCGCGTGCCTCTATGGAATTGACGCACCGCTGGCTGGGGCGATGTTTCGACCACTTCCATACCCTGGAGCCTTTGTACGGTCATGAACAGACCCTGTTCCCGATTGTCCAGGGCAGTACTTTTCCCGATCTTCGCCGTGCTTCTGCTGAGGCAATTGCTGCGTTTGACGCTCCCGGAAATGCCATCGGCGGACTTTCTGTAGGCGAACCCGCTGAAGCCATGTACGAGACCACTGAATTGGTTTGTGGTATCCTCCCTTGGGAAAAACCCCGATACCTGATGGGGGTAGGTACGCCTGCCAACCTTTTGGAAGCTATTGCACTGGGCATAGACATGTTTGATTGTGTTTTACCTACCCGCAACGCTCGGCACGGTCTATTATACACCAGCCAGGGGATCATCAACATCAAAAATGCCAAATGGAAGGACGACTATAGCCCCATAGATCCGGAAGGACCTTGTTTGGCCAGCAGGTATTATTCCAAGGCCTATCTGAGGCACCTCGCACATAGCGGGGAAATGCTCGGAGCACAGATTGCCAGTCTGCACAACCTCAGTTTTTTTCTGTGGCTGGTAGGAGAAGCGCGACAGCGAATCCTCGCCGGAGATTTTTCCGAATGGAAAACAGCGATGGTAAAAGCTGTTCAGACCAGGCTCTGATGCTTTAATCAACTCATAGTGCCATGCTGAAGCAATTAGACAAATACATCATTGGTAAATTTTTGCGTACTTTTTTCTTTACGGTACTCATCTTCTCTATGATATCTGTCATCATAGACTTCAGCGAAAACGTCGAACGTTTTATCGAAAGCCCCATTACCGCCAAGCAGGTGGCACTCTACTACTATCCCAACTTTGTATTGTTTATTGTTGGGTTGCTTTGGCCGCTGTTTACGCTGATTGCGGTCATATTCTTCACCTCCAGAATGGCCTCCAACTCAGAAATTATTTCCATTTTCAATGCGGGTGTAGGGTTCAAAAGGTTTGTCAGACCTTACATGATCGCAGCCAGTCTGCTCACCTTGCTGCATTTGGCTGGCAACCACTTTGTCATTCCCATAGGCAATAAAGTTCGCTTGGATCTCGAACACACCTATATCCATACCAATCAGGACAAAGGGAAAAAAAACAATGTCCACCTCTTTATTGCAGAAAATACCAAGGTCTTTGTCAACGAATTTCGCAACAACATCGCATTCAAATTCCAGCTCGAATTCTTTGACCAGCAACACCAGCTCACCAAACTGATTAAGGCCTCCAGAGCGGAATGGCAACAAGATAACACCTGGCGACTGTTTAACTACCAAATTCGGACCTTCGAAGGGATGCAAGAAAACTTGGTCGTAGAAGATGGCCAACACCTCGATATGGAAATCAACCTTCAGCCTCAGGATTTTGTGGATTACAAAAACCAGCAAACCATGATGACTACCCCCCAGCTGGTCAACTATATCCAACTCCTGCAAGAAAGAGGTGCCGGTAATACCAAAAAATACGAAATTGAACGCTATAGGCGTACCGCCGAAGCCATCACAATCTTCATCCTGACCATCATTGGCGTGGCCATTGCGTCGAGAAAAGTCAGAGGCGGAGTAGGCTTTCACCTGGCTGTCGGGATAGGTATAGGCGCACTGTTTATCTTCTTCTCCAGGTTCGCCATGGTTTTTGCCAGCGGCGATACCATACCCGTACTCCTTGGAATTTGGCTACCCAATATCCTCTTTGGCAGTATCGCCACTTACCTCGTTCTAAAAGCTCAACAATAGCTAAGATCATACTCCCCGGTTTCCTGGAAATAGCCACTTAATCAAATTGTTTTCCTACTTTGTTGAGGCAATTGATCTCAAAACCTACTCTCCTTTCAACAAAATTTCATGGTTTTCATTTTTTTCTGAAAATTAAAAAATTCAAGATTTTGTATTTTTTTGTACAAAGAATTGATTTTCAAGATAAATTTTGGTTTTTGTCCAAAAAAATTCGTTTTAATTTCAGAATAAAGGATATTTTCTTGGAATTTGTTTAACAATGTTATATTTTTGGTTAAACAAACAAATAAACAATTAAACAAAACCAAAGCCCTATGTCTAACCTGGAATTTCAAAGTCAATTCGAGTCAATTTCTTCCCTGCTGTACTCTTTTGCCTATAACTTGACAAAAAATGCGGAAGATGCGAAGGATCTATTTCAGGAAACCGCATACCGCTCTATGACCAATCAGGATAAGTTCAATCCTGGGACTAATTTCAAAGCTTGGCACTTTACAATTATGAAAAACATCTTTATCAACAACTACAGAAAGAAGGCCAAGGCAAATACGATTATGGATGCTACCGAGAACCTGTACTACCTGAATTCAGGTGCAGGGGGAATTGCTAACGAGGGAGATTCAAATATCATGATGAAGGAGCTCAATGGGATGGTGGATCGGTTGGATAATAGCATTAAGGTGCCATTTTTGATGCACTATCAAGGGTATAAGTACCAAGAAATTGCGGAATACCTTGATCTGCCTCTCGGCACGGTCAAGAGTAGGATTTTCTTTGCCCGAAAGGAGTTGAAGGATGCAATTTTGGCGCACTACAAGTCAGCCGTTCGATCTAGTCACTAATATAGTTTTCGGTTTTTTTTGTTTATTGTTTTACCAAAAATGGCGATAATTTCACATTATCGCCATTTTTGTATGATGACAATTGATTCAACCACCAAAGCATTTTTCAGGGATCAGCTTTACGCTTGGGCTGAAGCAAATTTGCGGCCTTTGCCCTGGAAAAATGAACCTGACCCTTATTTGATCTGGCTGTCGGAGATCATTTTACAGCAGACTCGCGTGGAGCAGGGTGCCCCTTACTACGAAAAATTCAAATCCAGGTTTCCGACTGTGCATGACCTCGCTCGGGCTCCGGAAGACGAGGTGCTCAAGCTTTGGCAAGGTCTGGGATACTACTCCAGGGCCAGAAATCTGCACCAGACTGCCCAGTATATTGTCCGTGAGCATGGAGGAAATTTTCCGGTAACTTATGAGCAAATCCGAGCGCTAAAAGGGGTAGGGTCTTATACCGCTGCTGCTATCGCCTCCTTTGCTTTTCAGATGCCCTACGCTGTTCTGGACGGCAACGTTTCAAGAGTACTTTCTCGGTTCTTTGGGATTGCAACGCCAATAGATTCCCAATCTGGCAAACAACTTTTTCAGGAGCTGGCTACTCAGTTGCTTGACCAGCGGTCACCTGGCAAGTTCAACCAACGGATCATGGACTTTGGTGCTACGCACTGCATGCCCAAACAGCCCCGCTGTGGCAATTGTCCTATGCAAAGCCAATGTGTTGCTTTTGCGACTCAGCAGACCCAAAACCTGCCTGTGAAGCACAAAAAACTCAAAAAAACGACGCGACACTTTCATTATTTGATCCTTCAATGCCAGGAAGAAACGATCATCCGAAAACGAACCGGCGAAGATATCTGGAGGCATTTGTTCGAGTTCCCCCTGGTAGAATTCTCCGCTGCTGGTGCTACATTTCAGGAAATTCAAACAAAGGCATCCTCCCTACAGGCAATTTTACAGCCAGATAACCTCGTTCGCGCTCAGCTCGCAGGTTCAGCAAAACAGCAGCTCACCCATCAAACCATTCTGGCGAGCTTTTGGGAGCTTGAAATCAGGCAAATCGAGCCCGAACTGCTTCCGGCCGATTTAATTTGCATAAATTGGAAAAACTTGGATAAATTCGCATTCCCGAGAATCATTGATTGGTATTTAAAGGATAATTCGCTAAATTTATTTAGTCAATTGCAAGTAAATTAGAGGAGTATAGGCGAATTGGCCTATACAACAAAAAACTACCACCGAAATGGTCAACCGAGTAATACTAATCGGAAATTTGGGTAAAGATCCTGAGTTCCGAAGCCTGGAAAATGGTGCAGCTCTTGCCCGCTTTTCCTTGGCCACCAGCGAAAGCTATAAGGATAAGGGCGGCAACTGGCAGCAACAAACTGAATGGCACGATATTGTGGTCTGGCGTAATTTAGCTGAACGGGCACAGGCAACGCTGAAAAAAGGCATGACTGTTTATGTGGAGGGTAAGCTTACCCACCGTACATGGCAGGATCAGGAAGGAAACACAAAACGAACGACCGAGGTAGTAGCCAATTACTTCAGGGTGCTTGATAAGAAAGATACCTCCGCAACTACTGGCTCTTTTACACCACAGGACATGGGCGGTCATGATACTTCCGGCCAGGACACCTATCATGATAGTGATCCCGGAGAGCCTGGTGAGGATCTCCCATTCTGATCTGGGGAACGCATTGTCTAACTAACCCTTGTACTCTTTGGAACCTGAACCGGAACATTTATCTATTTTCTCTTTAGCCTTACCGCTATTGCTTGCCATCTTTCCAGGTGGAGAAACATTGCTTGGATTGTTTTCTGTTGTCTTGTTGCTCATTTTTTCCGGCTTGGTCTCTGGATCTGAGGTAGCCTTTTTTTCCATGACTACCAATGATCTCAACAATCTGAAAAGTGAAAACAGTAAAAGCAGCCAGCTTATCCTCAGTCTGAGCAAAAAGCCCCGGCAATTATTGGCGACGATTTTGATTAGCAATAATTTTGTCAATATTGCGATCGTCATTATTTCAGAAATTGTGATCCGGCAGCTCTTCCCGGAATCTTTCTTCATGGGTATGGCGGAGCGCATTGTCAGCTGGATTCCTGCAGAAACGACAACTATTGCCAATATATCGAGGTTTGTGATTACGGTTATGGGGGTTACCTTTCTGCTTGTGCTGTTTGGGGAAGTCGCTCCGAAGATGTATGCCAACCTCAACAAAATGCTGCTGATTCGATTTATGGCAAGGCCGCTGAGTATCCTCATGCAGATCTTTGCGCCTTTCAATAAGCTTTTGGTAGGATTTTCTGATGTCATTGAAAACAGGCTCAACCCTATGTCCAAAAATGGCAGTTTTCCCAGTAAAGCAGAGATCGGCCAGGCAATAGATCTTACGGTCAGCGGAGAGCACAACACCAAGCAGGAAATTGATATCCTCAAGCGCATTGTGAAGTTTAGCGATGTGTCTGTCAGACAAATCATGCGCTCCCGGGTAGATATTGTCGCGGTGGATCTCCGCAGCGATTTTCAGACGCTTGTAAGCATCATCCGCGAATCCGGGTATTCCAGGATTCCTGTGTATGAAAATGATTTTGACAACGTCACCGGAATTTTTTATGCCAAAGATTTGCTTGGTCACCTTTCCGAAAACAACCAGTTTGAATGGCAGGAACTGATCCGTGCCAACGTACTTTATGTGCCGGAGTCAAAAAAAATCAATGATTTGCTGACAGAATTCAAAACCCAGAAAATGCACATGGCCATTGTAGTGGATGAGTATGGTGGAACGGCGGGACTGGTAACGTTGGAAGACATCTTGGAAGAGGTCATTGGCGAGATCAAAGATGAATTCGATGACGAGATCGAACTCGAGTACAAAAAAGTGGACGATCACAATTACATCTTTGATGGAAAAACGCTCCTCAATGATGTGTGCAAGGTACTTAATATAGATTCTGAAACGTTTGCAGAAATCAGAGGGGAAGCAGATTCGTTGGCGGGGGTTATCCTGGAGCTCCACGGCGTGTTTCCCAAGCAAGGCACTGAACTGTTTTTCCGACAGTTCAAGTTCAAAATGATCGCAGTGAGCACCCGGCGTATTGAAAAAATTCTGCTCACGATACATCCCAACGAAAAAATAAACCAGTCCACCTAAGCTATGAAACGCATTTCAGGTATCGGATTTCTATCCTTCTTTCTACTTCTTGTGTTTGCGGCTTGTCAGCCTGAGATCCCTGTACCCAAGCCGCGTGCTTATCCCAAAGTCAATTATCCCCAGAAGCAGTCACAAGATTTCAAACAGGATTTTTGCGAATTTTCCTTCAAATACCCCCAATATACACAGATCATTCAGGATACTGACTTTTTTGGCGAAGCCCCCGTTCACCCTTGCTGGTTTGATATCTACTATCCAGACTTCAACAGCAGGATTCACTGCAGCTATATCCCTGTTACTCCTGAGAAAGGCTTCGAACAACTCAAATCTGATGCGTTTGAGTTAGCGGACTGGCACAACAAAAAAGCAAACTACATCGAAGAAATGCAAATTTCAAAAGGCAACGTGCAGGGGTTTATTTTCGATATTGAAGGCCCCGTAGCCTCCCCTTTCCAGTTTTTTCTGACGGACAGCGCGAATACCCATTTTTTCAGAGGATCGCTCTACTTTAACAACCAGGTCAACCCCGATTCGCTTGCTCCTATCTACGAATTTATCAAAGCAGACATCATAGAGCTGATCAATACGTTTGAGTGGCACCCATAAAAAAAGAGGCTTCGCAAAACAACAAATCCGATCTCCGGAAGTCCCGGGATCGGATTTGTTGTTAACCTGTAGCAGGCTGTTGACTTCTACTCCTCTCCAGACATATCCATATCGTCCGTGTCCTCTGACCTCAAGCGAACCGGCGCTTTACCTGCGATCTTTTCCTTGATCTTTTTCTCTATCTCGGTTGCAACCTCTGGGTTGTCCAGCAAAAACTGCTTCGCGGACTCCCTGCCCTGCGCAATCTTAGCACTGTTATAACTGTACCAGGCACCACTCTTTTGTATCACTTCTACCTCTACACCCAGGTCAATAATTTCACCCACTTTCGAAATACCTTCCCCGAACATGATATCAAAAGTAGCCACTCGGAAAGGGGGAGCCAATTTATTTTTAACCACCTTCACTTTAACATGATTACCAATCACATTGCCCTCTTTATCCTTCAAGCCTGCCCCCGTTTTCCGGATGTCCAAGCGCATAGAGGCATAAAATTTCAGTGCATTACCCCCGGTAGTTGTCTCCGGGTTGCCAAACATCACCCCGATCTTCTCCCGAAGCTGGTTGATAAAGATGCAGCAACAGCCAGTACGACCGATAGTAGCAGTCAATTTACGCATGGCCTGTGACATGAGGCGCGCCTGAAGACCCATTTTTGAATCTCCCATCTCGCCCTCGATCTCGCTCCTCGGTACCAATGCAGCAACAGAGTCAATCACAATAATATCAATTGCACCCGAGCGAATCAGGTTCTCCGTGATCTCCAGCGCTTGCTCCCCGTTATCTGGCTGGGAAATCAACAAATTCTCAGTATCAACTCCCAGCGCCTCAGCATAAAAGCGATCGAAAGCGTGCTCTGCATCAATAAAAGCGGCTATACCGCCACTTTTTTGACACTCTGCAATCGCGTGGATCGCCAAGGTAGTCTTACCCGAAGACTCAGGACCATAAATCTCTACTATTCTCCCCTTGGGAAAACCATTGATCCCCAAAGCAATATCCAATCCCAGGGATCCGGAGGAAATGGTATCTACCTCTACAACGGGGCGGTCTCCAAGCCGCATCACCGTACCTTTTCCGTATGCTTTCTCAATGCGATCTACGACCGCATTGATTGCTTTTAATTTTGACTCTTTATCTGCTGACATGGATTAAACTTTATGAGATGATCAATACATTTTGTGGTTAATTACAAACAAAAATAAATTTTTTGTTTGTAATTAACAAGTCTTTCTCCATAAAGGTAAGCTTTGGGCGTAAATTTTATGTCTGCACGACCTGTTTTGGCAAGATTTGGCCAACCTTGGTTTGAAAAGGATCAAACTTCTTCTTGCAAGGACAAGGGCAGTTGCTTGCTGTAAGTCAAAATCTTGCGCATGGCGGCACTGGGTGCATTGAATCGGACATTTGACAGCAGGCGCTGGGTGTGTTTGAGGTCCCGATAGTTTTCGCAGGCAGCTGCATTGCTTGCGAATAGCCGTTGCAGTTGCACGCTTTCCCCGCGTGTAACCTCTTTGTACAGCAATTTAACCAGAAGGTGTTGTGTAAATGTGTGCGTCATAGACCAAATTTTGTGTAGTTAACTATCTTTTGTTTGTATGGGTGAAGAACTTCAAAAAATAATAATTTATTGTATTCCACCGCACTATTAACATCAAATTGGGCTTTTCTGCAAGACTTAATCTTTTTCCAGTTCTGCAGGATGCCAGAATTTTTCTTTAAAGTCTAGCACTTGGTTATTTTCGATGCGGATGCCTTCTGCTTCCAGGAGTTCCTGCATGAGGGAGGGAGGATTAAAGTGGGCGCGGCCACTAAGTTCACCTTTGCGGTTCACGACCCGATGAGCCGGAATAGCGTGAGTTGCCAGCAGGCGATTGAGTGCCCAACCAACCATTCGGGCAGATCCCAGGGACAGGTAATCGGCTATGGCTCCATAGGTAGTTACTCTGCCTTTGGGAATGCAGCAGGTAAGGTCATAGACCAGGTCAAAATAATGTAGGTGTTTCACAAAGTTTTCGGTTTGTATCTTTGTCTGGTTCAAAAGATAGGTATTTTTGCCAACAATTATTTGTTTCATTTACTCCTTTTCCAGATGTCAAAACCAGAAATTATCGCCGGAGACGTACAGAATCTCACCGATGCCCGATATTTTGCAGCCAGAGAAGTCACTTACCTGAGCTTTCGTTTTGACGATAGCTTTAACGCCCAACAGGCTGCGGCCATACGGGAATGGGTAGGCGGCGTGCAGATGATGGGGGCTTTTGATGTTCAGGATGAGGGGGAGATTCGGAGTATTGCTGCGTTTGCTCAGCTAAATCCCATTGAGCTCAGCATGTTTGCCGATCCTACCCTGGTGGCTAACCTGGCTAAAGCATTCCGGTTGTTCCAACGCGTGATCATCGAGCCTACAACCACCCCGGAAGAACTGCTCGCGCATATCAATACTTATCGCCCATGGATAAATACTTTTATCCTTGATTTCCGAAAAAACCATATCTCTTTTTCCGCTTTGCGCTCACATCACCCGCTTTCCGGGGATTTTTTGGCAACTCTTGCCCATGCTATGCCGATTTTTTTGTCTATTCCCCTCGACGCGGCAGACTTACAACCTTTATTGTCCCAATTAAAGCCCAAAGGACTTGAAATCATAGGTGGGTTAGAGGAAAAAACCGGATTTAAGTCGTTTGACGAGGTAGATGACTTGTTCGATGCCTTGGATGAGCTGTTTGATGAGCACGTGGGAGGCATAAAAAAGTAAGTAAAAATCCAATAAGGTATTAAAAAACAGGGTTTTAAAAGACAGGTGGAAGCCACCTTAAGGTGACTTCCACCTGGATTACCCTTATTAATCCCTCCAACATCCAAAAAGTAACCTTTTTCCTTCGCCTTTTCTTCTGCTTCTTTTATGTCTCTTCCGGGTTACTTTTTGGAATCAATGGAGCAGTTGATTATTTGTTATCAATATTGGGCAGTGCAAAGTTATCCAGAGCACTTTTCTGAGCCATCATTTGTTCAATGGCTTCAACGGTTCTGGGAGCCAGGGCGGAAAGATTTTCGTTTCCTGTTTCGGTGATGAGGATATCATCTTCAATGCGAACAGCAATGTTCCACCATTTTTTATCGCAGGGGCTATTTTCCGGGATATAGATTCCTGGTTCAACAGTAATCACGCTGCCGGGTTGTAGGGGTCCTCCGGTTCCGGGATCATGGACATCGAGTCCCACGTAGTGGGAAGTCCCGTGGGGGAAATAATTGTGGCGCTCACCGGGTTGGATGATGCCCAACTCGGCCAGTCTTTTGTCAATGACTGCCTTAGCGGCCTGGTGTGGTGCGCGCATGCTATTGCCGGGCTGAGAGGCTGCGATACCGGCATCCTGAGCCTCCAGGACGATATTGTAGATCAATTTTTGCTCCTCACTAAATTTGCCGTTTGCGGGTATGGTTCGGGTCACATCGGCGGTATAGCCGTGGTATTCCGCACCCAGATCCATGAGTACGAGATCTCCATCCACGCTGGGGCGGTTGTTTTCAATATAGTGCAGAATACAGCCATTGTACCCGGCGCCCACGATAGAGGGATAGCCTTCGTACTCTGCGCCGTATTTTTTGAAGACAAACTCGTGGATACCCTGTATTTCCATTTCGGACATTTCAGGACGCATCGCCTTCATGACCTCGATTTGTCCTACGCAGGAAATGCTGACTGCCTTTCGCAGGAGTTTGAGTTCTTCCGGAGATTTTATCTCGCGGAGTTGTTTCATGGTATTGCTCAGTCCTTGTGGGTTAAGGTTGGAAGGCGGTATGGATGCGGCGATTTTTTTTCGGCTTTCGATGCTGTTGGCATTGACGAAGGCCTGGATAATCGGATCATCTTTCAATTCTGGATTCCAGCGGGTAGTTCCAAAGATTTCCTCTGCGAGACTTTGGTAAAAATCCGGAGCAGTTGTTCTGATTTGTTGATGGATGGCATGTTTTCGGGGATTGAAATCCTCCGGAATACCTGCTTTGGAGCGAAACTGCTTGATCAGATCAAACAGGTCCGCGTCATTGGGGGTATCTCGCACATCGTTGTGAAACTGTGGAAACCACACCTCTTCGAAGGCAGCAAAGTCAATTTCAGCTTCTTTGAAGGCTCCGTGATCCATCACTTCTGCGATATCGAGTAAGGTTTTTGCCCTCTCGGGGCCCAATCGTCGCCCTGTCCACATTTCTTCTCTTGGGTCGCGCGCTTGCGCAAAAAGAATTTCATCGTAGGTTTTGCCATCGGCACCCGTTTGGGGTTCTGAAAACAGGATGATCATGGAATGGGGTTCCTGGTAACCCGTCAGATAGTAAAAATTGGGATCCTGATGATAGATAAAGTCCACATCATTGGCTCGGTTGCGCACAGGGTTCGCAAAAATAACCGCTACAGAATTAGGCGCCATTTTTTCTTTAAAGGCCTGCCGTTGCTTCTTGTGGAATGCAGTGGGAAGATAATCGGTCGGCAACGCAATATCCTGCGCAAATGCCGGTAAAGAAAGACATGCTGCAAGTGCAAGCATCAAAGTACGGAGCATTTTTTTTCGCATCATACAAAATCATTTGAGACTAGAACGATAAAGGTTTTAAAAAATGAGCAGATTGGTCAGGAGGTAGGTTGACTGAGTTTGATCAACTGCTGGTCAATGATATACCTCGCAAGCATAAGTCCCCATTGGTGATAGGTTTTTTCCGAAGGATGAATCCCATCGCTGAAATACTCGGACACTTGCTCTCGGTTCCCGGTTTGTGACAACTCCTGTATAAAATCCTCGGATTGCCCACAAAACCAGGTTTCTTCTTTTTGTTCGACCAGGCTTTGCAGTTCTCTTCCCAGTAAATCCAGGTTATAGGCAGCCGTTTTTCTGATTAGGGGGGGTAAAGCTGGAAAAAATTTCAGTGGCGGGAGGTGCATAAAAAGAATCGGTGTTCGCGGAAACCGCTGCCTGAGTTGCTCATGGAGTTGTGTAATATCCGCTTTCCAGTTTTTTGGCGAACGCCAGCCAAAAGCATCATTAGCACCGAGTCCAATTACGACCAGGTCGGCATGGCTGCTTTTGATTCGGGGTAACAGTTTCTGATTGACCCGTTGGGCGGTATAGCCGCTTTTGGCCACGACCTCCCATTCTACCTGCCATTCGTACTGATCTGCCAGTTGGCCGGCAAGTGCTCCTACCAATCCATTGGCATGGCTCGACGCTCCTACGCCTGCAACCGAACTTTCTCCCAACAGCAGAATCCGGAATTTTTGGCCGGAATGGCCGCATTCTCCAACGGTATCGTTGGGTTCACCCGGAAAATGAAGGGTTTTTCTCAGTTGCTTCCCCTGAAGGATCATCAGTGGAAAAAAGGGAAGCGATAGTAAAATACCGGCAAAAAATCTGATTTGATTCATGAAAGCGCGTATTTCGGGTCAATTTTGGCTAGAGCAGCGGTAACTATATGCGATGTATGGGTGCCCACTGACGTGGAAAAATAGTCGGTGTAGTCCCTTTGCGTAATTATTTCAACTCCTTTTGCTTTTAATAGTTCGAAATGGTGAGTGGAAGGCAGGGAAAAGTACCGACTTTGTCCGGCGTCTTGGATCGCTGCGGGGGGAGTAATCCCCTGCGCTAATTGTTGTACGACCTTATCAATCAGCTGCACTCCTCCTGGATACAAATTCCAGACATGCCAAAACAGTGAACGGTCAGGATGCACAGGTAAAGTTGCTATGCCGAGTATTGCGCCGTTGTCAATGCCCTCATTCGGAACATAGTGCAGGGTACAGCCAATTTGGTTCCGGCCATCGAGTAAACTGTGCAGGGTGCCCAGGATGCCACGGTAGGCAGGTAATATAGCGGAATGAAGGTTTAGAATGCCCATTGGGGCGATGGACAAAAAAGAGCCTTTGAAAAGTTTGCCAAAGCGAACAGACAAAAACAGGTCGGCCTTTAAAGCCCGCAGGTGTTGCGCAAAGGACTCGTCCATCTCTGGGGCTGCCGAACACGGAATCCCTGTGCGCGAGGTAATATCTTCAATGGTAATGAAACTGCCTGTGTCCAGTTGTGGAAATACCACCTCAAAAGGGTGCACGGCTTCATAGTATTCCAGCAGTTGCAGTGCTGGAACTTTTCTATCCTTATTGCCCACTCCGGTAGAATAAAACACAGCTCGGATATGTGTACCTATGCGGGGGTACAGTTCGTTGAAAGCCAGACAGCCGGCGAGATCTTTGCTGATAAACAATACAATATTCATCCGGTGTAGCTACATTTTTCGGGTTAAATGTAATCAATTCATCCACATAACCCTTAAAGCTACAAATTATCCGGAATATCATTTCTTCTCAGCAGCCTCACTTTTGTCTCGTTTTCCGAGAAAAACGCGATAGCCTATTTCTACGCCAAAGTTGAAGAGGTGCTCCCGCAAAGGGGCTTGAGCGGTGGTACTCAAATGATACCTGAAATTGGGTTGTATGAACATATTGGACATCGGGCTCACATAGACATTAACCCCGACACCCAGGTTGGCGGTCACCTGATATACGCTATTTACAGGAGATTCCAGGCGGTACACCAGGTTTTCAGTCTCTGTGGTGTATCGGGTTCTCGTTGTGAGGTAGTAGATTCCTGAAAAACCGAACTCCGCGTAGGGAACAAATTTTTTCTCCGAAAAAATCCAGCGGGCCATGACAGGCATTTCCAAAAACCAGTAATTGTAAGTATAGCGCACTTCTCGTGGCAAAGACGGCTGTAATATAGGCTCACCTGTTACCGGATCATATTCGTCCGGAAAGATGAGATTGTATTGGGTTTTGCTGGTATATCCCACGCTGGCAAACCTGAATCCACTTTTGAGCCACAACTTATCACTCATGCGGATACTCACGTTCAGACCTGTTCGGTAGTTGGCCTTTGGTCCTTCCTCCCGCTCTCTCTTATCAAAAATTTCAACTGCAAATTCGTCTTCGCTGGTATTGCTCAAATGCCGGTTGGAAACCTCAAAACCGCCCAGTATATCTATTGAAACGCGACTCTGAGCTGCAGCCAAACAGGGTAGGAAGAGGGTGATAATTACGATCAATTTTTTCATAAACATGGGATTGGTAGTCATGACAGACCAGAATTAAGGATAGCGTCACGTAATTCTTGATAAAGTTAAGTATTTATACGGAAATTCACACTGCCGCAAGCCCAACAATAAGGCTAATCAGCGCTAGTTTATTGTTATGAGGTTAACTTTTTGCTGGTGAAATGGGAGAATGCTATCTATGTTGGGTTTTGAAACAGGGCTAAAGGTGGGTTACTTTTTTGAATGTCGAGGTATTAATAGGGGTAATCAGGTGCAAGGCACTTTAAGGTGCCTTGCACCTGTAGTTTAATATGCTGATTTTCAGTTAAAAAGGGGTAATAAATCAGCTATTTTCCCGTTTGAGTTTTGGCTTTCGTTCTGCGAAGAAAACGATGGTGAGATACAGGAGCAGTAAAGCGGTGTTGACAACCAGAACGGGAAGCAGTTGAGCATCCATTTTTTGGCGCAGCCAGAGACTGATTCCGTAAAGTCCGAGAGACAGGCCGATGTACGCGAGCATACGTGCTACCGGATAGGCAATCGGATAAAACCATTGCCCGCTCAGGTAACCGGCAATTGCCATGAAGCCAAAGCAAGCCAGGGCAGACCAGGCCGCTCCTTCATAGCCCATTTGGGGGATGAGATAAGCATTCATGAGCAGGGTGATCACTACCCCTCCCAGTGCGATAATGGCTCCTGCCATGGTAAAATCGGCAAGTTTGTACCAGATCGAAAAATTGAAATACAAGCCCAGCAGGAGATACGCCATGAGGAGTATAGGGACGATCCGCAGCCCTTCTCTGAAGTTGCTGCCAATGAGGTATTGGATAAGATCCAGGTAAAAAAGAATACCCAGAAAAGTGAGTCCTCCGACAATGGTAAAAATTTTGCCTACCTGTCCGTAAATCTCCCGGGAGTCATCCTCGGCTGCGTGCCGGAAAAAAAAAGGTTCTGCCGCATACCGAAATGCTTGTGTGAAAAGGTTGAGCAACACAGCTATACGTGCGGCAGCACTGTAAATACCCGAACTCACCAGGTTTTCTTCCGGAGTTCCCGGCATCCAGCGAGAGATCAGATAACGGTCGGCCAACTGGTTGATCATTCCCGCAATCCCTACAACCACTAATGGCAGGGCATAATGCATCATTTTTTTCCAGAGGGCGATATCAAATACGGGTTGTATGCGTAGCAGGGCGGGAGACAGCATGCCAAAGGTGAGCGCACTGGCTGCAAGGTTAGCGATGAAAACGAAATAGAGGCGTTGGCTTTTGTCTAGAAAAACCGGCATATCCAGCCAGCCTTTTTGCACTGCCCAGGGGAAAATTTCGAGCAACAGCACAATAAATATACCATTGGTCACTACATTAACTGCCTTGATGGCTACGAATCGCACAGGTCGGTTTTGATGCCGCAAATGCGCAAAAGGGATAGCTGCCAGTACATCTAATCCGACAATGCAGGCAAACAGTACAACATACGACCAGTCTTCCGGTCGGGTGAGAAAGTCCGCCAAAGGCACCGCAAAATAGACGATGAGTCCCACAAAAATCAGCGTGGTCGAAAAGATAGAAAGCACTGCTGTAGAAAGCACGCTGGCGAGATTGTAGGTTTTATCGCTGGCAAACCGAAAGAAGGCGGTCTCCAAGCCATACGTCAAAATGACCATCAGCAGCGCGGCGAAGGCGTACATAATTCCATGTATGCCATATTCTCCCTGATCGTCGTTGAACACATACGTCAGATAGGGCGTTACAATCAAGTAGTTAAGTACGCGGTTGAGAATATTACCCAGCCCGTATAATGCAGTTTCTCCGGCAAGTTTTTTGATCAGGGACATGCAAGGAATTTGTCGGTAATTGAAATCCAATGCCAAAATAGTGCTAATTTAGCTGAGTTACTTACGAAAACGAAGGTATGATCAATATCGAATTGCTAAAGAAAATTTGCGAAACGCCCGGAGCGCCTGGATATGAACAAAAAGTGAGGGCGCTGGTCGTAGAAATGGTGAAGCCATTGGTGGATTCCCTAACCATAGACAATATGGGTAATGTGTATGCGATCAAAAAAGGCCGCTCCGATAAGCGGGTGATGGTAGCTGCTCACATGGACGAAATTGCTTTTATCGTGACGCATATTGACGATGAGGGCTTTCTTCGTTTTATCCCCTTGGGGGGCTTTGATCCCAAAACCCTGACTTCTCAGCGGGTGATTGTCCATGGTAAGAAAGACCTGATTGGAGTGATGGGTTCCAAACCTATCCATATTATGTCGCCCGAGGAACGCAACAAACCGGTGCCTATCCAGGATTATTTTATTGATCTTGGCATGAAAAAACCAGCAGTGGAGGAGTTTGTGTCGGTGGGCAACCCGGTTACCCGGGAGCGGGCATTGATCGAAATGGGTGATTGCGTAAATAGTAAGTCTTTGGACAACAGGGTGTCGGTGTTTATCCTGATAGAAGCCCTTCGCGCGCTGAAAGACAGAGAGATTCCTCATGATCTGTATGCCGTATTTACCGTCCAGGAAGAAGTGGGGCTTCGGGGTGCTATGGCAGCGGCTCAGGCGATTAATCCCGATTTTGGATTTGGTCTGGATGTGACGATCGCTTTCGATGTGCCTTCAGCAGCTACTCATGAGATGGTGACCCGATTGGGTCACGGGACGGCTATCAAAATCCTGGATGGCTCTACGATTTCAGATTATCGGATGGTCAATTATCTGAAAACAATAGCGACCCAGCATAATATTAAGTACCAAATGGAGATCCTTCCCAGTGGTGGGACAGATACTGCCGGTATTCAGCGCTACAACCAAAAGGGCGGTTCGATTGCAGGGGCGGTTTCCATTCCCCTGCGACATATTCACCAGACCATCGAAATGGCACACAAGCAGGATATTCGACACAGTATTGATTTGCTGGCAGAAGGGATTGCAAGGCTGGATGAGTTTGACTGGGGCTTCGAAGGTATAGACGTAGGCTTGTAAGGTTAGTTTTTTTACTTAAAAATAGGGTTTGCTATGTGGAAAGAGACCAACGAGTCCCTTGAGCGTTCTTTTGTTTTCAAGGACTTCAAGGCTGCTTTTGCCTTTATGACCGAAGTGGCTTTTTATGCGGAGCAGCACAACCATCATCCCGATTGGTCGAATGTGTACAATCGGGTGCACGTCCGGTTGAGTACCCATGATGCGGGCAACGTGGTGACCGAGAAAGACAGACACTTGGCTGCAGCAATAGATCGGGTTTTTGAAAAGTACGATTCCTGAAAAGCTATTTCTATGCAGGAGCTATCCTCCAAGCTGCCCAATGTGGGCACAACAATTTTTACGGTGATGTCGGCCCTGGCCAACGAACATCAGGCGATCAACCTGTCGCAGGGGTTCCCCGATTTTCCTTCCGATCCGGATCTGATTGATCGGGTTTGCCATTATATGCAGTCGGGCTTCAACCAATACGCTCCTATGCCTGGTGCCGCGCCGCTCCGGGCGGCTATTGCCGAAAAAATCGAGCGCTTGTATCCGTTCAGACCGAATCCTGAATCAGAAATTACCGTTACGGCAGGGGCTACCCAAGCCATTTTTACGGCTATTGCAACCTTGGTTCGACCGGGTGACGAGGTGATCGTGTTCGAACCCGCTTATGATTCTTATATCCCGGGGATTGAGGTTTGCGGAGGCAAAGCGCTGCCTTTTTTGCTGAAAGCACCGGATTACCGCATAGACTGGGCTGCCGTGGAGGCGATGGTGACTCCCACAACCCGGGCGATCATGATCAATTCTCCGCACAATCCCACCGGGACGATCCTGGAGTCGTCTGATTTGTTGGCGCTACAACACCTTGTAAAAAAATACGGACTCTGGGTGATCAGTGATGAGGTGTACGAACATCTGATTTACGATGGTGCAGCACATGAGTCTGTGCTCAAGTATCCGGAACTGTACAAGCGCAGCTTTATTGCCTTTTCCTTCGGCAAAACCTTCCACAATACAGGCTGGAAATTGGGCTATGTGGTCGCACCTCCTTTGCTGACTGCCGAGTTCAGGAAGGTACACCAGTTCAATGTGTTTTCCTGCAATACTCCCATACAATACGCACTGGCCGATTACCTGCAGGTTCCTTCGCATTACGAACAACTGCCCGGCTTCTACCAAGCGAAAAGAGATTTTTTCCTGCAAGCCATGTCCGGATCAGGCCTAAAACCTTTTTCCTGCAGGGGAACTTACTTCCAACTCTTTGATTACAGCAGTCTTAGCGATGAACCGGATACCACCTTTGCCAAAACACTAACCACGCAATACGGCGTAGCCGCTATTCCCGTTTCTGTTTTCTACAGCTCCGGCCTGGATGAAAAGGTAATTCGCCTCTGCTTCGCCAAAAAAACAGAAACCCTTGAGACAGCAGCACTTCGCTTGCAAGCTATCTGACAGAAAACCAAATTTGCTGTTTTTTTCGCAGGTTTGAAGCTTAGAAATAAGCTTATTTTGTTGATTTTCAGGGTTTTTTAATTCAGGTGCAAGGCACCTTAAAGTGCCTTGCACCTGAATTACCTCTGTTAATCCCTCGGGATGCTGAAAAGTAACCACTTGCCTGAGGTTTTTTGATCCTCATTTTTTAGGGTCTGACAAAGAGTTGGCCACCCCGGGAAGTTTCTGTTTGGACAACGAGCTGGTATATTCCCTTGGAAAGAGCGGTAATGGGAACTGCGATGGGGGTCCCTGTGAAGGGCTGTTTTTCTACGCTTTCGTAGCGCAACTGCCCCTGTAGGGAAAAAATTTGAATCCTGAGGTACTGAACGCTTTCCTGTAAGTTGATATATAGGGATTCGCCGGGAGCGGGGTTGGGAAATACCTCAAAATTGAGTCGCATGCCGGGAGAGGTGATGGAAGTAGTAATCGCTTCTGTAATTTCCAGCGGGCTGGCCAAGCCTGCCGTATTATCCCCTGAAATACCGTTATTGGCGTTGGCGGCTATCGCTGCAGCATACAAACGCACTGTACCGCTGCCGGTTTCGGGAGCCGTCCAGTTGATTTCCAGCACGGGACTTGTTCGGCGGGAGCTGTGTTCGGCATATAAGCGGTTGTTGAGATTGACCACCCGAAAGCCACTGGGAGGATTCTTGAAAGTTCCGGCGTTGGTGTTGTCGGCTGCTTTCAGTGCAACCGCTTGGAAGCCGTAAGCAGTCGGATTGTTTGTTGCGGAAAGACTGAGTCTGACGGTATAATCCTTTCCGGGAGTATAACTCGTCACGGGCATTCCCTCCTCGAGTAAGCTGGCCTCGAGCGAAGGACTAAAGTTTCCTCCGCCATGACAAGCACCACAATTGGCGGAACTCAGGGGCGAACCCGTTCGATCGGCTTCCTGGACCGCAGCAGGGCCATTGGAATTTTGAAGATGGATAGCAGCCATTGCTGTCACAAAAAGTAGGTAAACCACAGAAACGTGCTTCATGCTGCCGGGAATTTGAAGGAATTAAAAACTGTAATCTGATTTTTTACCTTTGACCCCTCTGAAATGCTTGTAGATAAACTCAAAGTCAGCATCCCTATCATCTGTAGGATAAAAAGGCTCGCTGAAGTCAACGTTTTTGTGTTCGTAATCAAATTTACACAAAATAATCGGCACTCCTGCACCTTTTGCGATATAATAAAATCCTGTCTTTAAATCTGTTACCCGCTTTCGGGTGCCCTCAGGAGCGATTGACAGTTTAAAGTCGGGGACTTTACCAAAGATATCCACGACGGCATCCACAAAGTTACTTCGTTTGGAGCGGTCCACGGGATATCCGCCCAGGGCGCGGAAAATCCAGCCAAATGGAGGTTTGAACAGGGAAGACTTGCCGGCATAACGTATATTCTCTTCCATGGAACCTCTGGTCAGCAGGCCGAGGGGGAAATCCATCCATGACGTATGAGGAACGACAATAATGACGCATTGTTTAGGTAATGGCAGGAAGGTCGTAATTTTCCAGCCCAGCATACGCAGGACAAATGAGCTGAAATTGGGTTTCATGGTCATAAATCTGGTCAGGTTAGTTGTGGAAAAAATAATAATACTTAATTGAGGTACTCCGACAGTAGTCGGTGAAAATGGTGTACCCCTTGCTCCATGCTGGGCGAGTACCGCCCTCTGTCGTAAAAATCCGACTGGATCCCTTGTTGTACGCTTTCTACAACAGCTTCGTCTTCCAGTTCGGTCTCATCAATGCTGTTTTTTTCGCGTGCAAACGCGGTACCTTCAAACACATAAGTGCGGAAGCGCACCCGGGTCTGTTTGTGGTTGAGCGGTTCTACCACATTGAGTGACAAGCCCCAGGGGTAAAAGTTAAACATGAGGTTGGGGAATACCCAAAAGTAATAGGCATAGATATTGCGACCGAAATCGGGGTATCCCTCAGGGATATCAAACGACGGTTCACCTGCTTTTGCTTCTCCGACCTGCAAGTTGCCGTGTGAAAACAAATGGTACTCGTACTGGTCGAATACGATTGCCTGGTTGAGTGCCGGGTGGACAAATGGAATGTGAAACCCTTCCAGATAGTTGTCACAGTAAAGTGCCCAATTGGATTGCACGAGAAAATCCCGCGAAGATTCAGGGTCAAAACGAAGGGTGTGAAGCGGCATCCAGCCCACCCGCTCCATGATTGGAGCCATCATATCGCCGAAAGTCTGCGTAGGATTTGGACTGACGAAGTACATGCCGAGCCATTCTTCCATTGGAATCTGAGCCAGATGATCCCGGGCTGAGGGGAAATTTTCTACCCCGGCAAACTCGGGCATACTTTTGAAAGTACCATCCAGGTTGAAGCAGCGGCCGTGGTAGTTGCACGAAATAAGTCGTCGGTTCGCAGGCGCTTCCACCAAAATTTTTCCGCGATGGGTACAGACGTTGGACAAACAATATCCCTGGCCGGCAATATCTTTACTCAGCACCAAAGGTTCGTCCAAAACACCGGGTAAAAGGGTAAAAGGGTAAAGCGATTGTGGTGTTTCAATTGCAGTAGTATCGGCAACATAGTGCCAAAAATGTCTGAAAATCTTGTCCCGGGTCAAGTCAAACCATGCTTTTTCACGGTAAAAAGCCGCCGGAAGGGTTTGTGCTTTTCTAATGTCCGGATCTATGGATATTTTTGCCATGTGCGCGTGTAAATTTGGGCTTAACAAGGTAATAAAATTGCTGCAAGGAATTTCTTGCAACCTCGGCAAAAATCATTTTGTTATAGAGATATAAGCGAAATAAGCTAATATGGACTTAAATTTCAAAAGTTTTGGCAGCGGGGAACCGCTGATTATCCTACATGGATTGTTTGGAACCCTGGACAACTGGCAAACCCTCGCCCGAAGATTTGCCGAACATTATACCGTTTATATCGTGGATCAGCGCAACCACGGCCGCTCTCCGCATTTGGATAGTATGGATTACCCCACGCTGGCCGAGGACCTGAGGGCGTTTATGGAGTCCCAGTGGATTTACCACGCCCACATTATCGGACATTCTATGGGGGGTAAAACTGCCATGCAGTTTTCGGTGGAACACCCGGATCGGGTTAATAAGTTAATCGTGGTGGATATTGCCCCCAAAGCCTATCCCGGCTTGCACGAACCGATTTTTGATGCCCTTTTGTCGCTAGACTTATTGGCCGTCCAAAGCAGGCAGGAAGCAGAAGCATGGCTCGAGCCGCGCATCGAAGACTCCTCTGTCCGGCAGTTTTTGATGAAAAACTTGACCCGGGGCAAAGAAGGTACCTTCGAATGGAAAATGAACCTGCCCGTCATTTACAAATATTATGGCCATATCCTGGCTCCCATATCGGTGCGGGAAGCCTTCGAAGCCCCCACGCTTTTTATTCGCGGTCAACGCTCGCGCTATATTCTGGACGAAGACTGGACGACCATACAGGACTATTTTCCCAATGCCAGCCTGTTTACGATACCAGGTGCCGGCCACTGGGTACATGCGGAGGCACCGGATCTGTTTTTCGAAACCAGCATGCGCTTCCTCAGCACCTGACTTGTGCTTTGTCAGGATTAAATGCTATTTTTAACGTATTCATCAACCCAGCTATGAAAATGAAAATGAACCGGCTCGTTAAGTTGTTCACCCTGCTTGCACTTGTGGTGCTGGGGCTTTCGGCTACCCTTGTGCCTACAGGCAACAAATACTTCGAAATCATCAAGAATATCGAAATTTTCACCAACCTGTACAAGGAAGTTAATACCTACTACGTAGATGACCTAGACCCTGGTAAACTGATGAAAACAGGTATAGATGCGATGGTTGGCTCTCTGGATCCCTATACCAATTACATGTCAGAGTCTGAAATTCAGGGCTATCGGCTCTATACAGAGGGTAATTACAACGGTCTCGGCGCTGTCAGCGAAAAAATGGGTGCCTATGTTGTAATTACAGAGTTGTATGAAGATCAGCCTGCCGATAAGGCTGGTTTGAAGGTGGGAGACAAAATTGTGGCGATCAATGGTATGGATGCCAAAAATAGGAACGTGGAGGAGGTAAACAACATGCTGGCCGGCGTTGCAAGCACGGATGTGAGTTTGACCATAGAAAGACCTGGCACTCCTGAGCCGCTCGTGATCAAATTGACTCGTGGCGAGATCAATGTCCCCAATGTACCTTACCACGGAATGGTGAGTGATCATGTCGGGTACATCAACCTCACGATCTTTACCAACGATGCAGGAAGGAATGTGGCGCGTGCCCTGAAAGACCTCAAGACCAAAGACCCCGAACTCAAGGGAGTAATTCTCGATTTGCGCGACAATGGAGGGGGATTGCTGCACGAGGCCGTAAATGTATGCAATGTCTTTATCCCTCAGGGTCAGTTGGTGACTTCCACAAGGGGTAAGGTAGTCGAGTGGGACAGAAGTTACCATACCCAAAATCCCTCCGTGGATGAAGATATTCCGCTCGTAGTGCTCATCAACAAACGCTCTGCCTCTGCTTCCGAAATTGTAAGCGGGGTGATACAGGACTACGACCGGGGGGTGCTGCTTGGTCAGCGTTCCTATGGCAAAGGTCTGGTACAGAACACCATGGATATCGGATATAATTCCAGGGTAAAAATTACGACTGCCAAGTACTACATTCCCAGCGGCCGCTGTATCCAAAGCGTGGAATACGCCAATGGAGAACCTGTAAGCATCCCCGACGAGCAGCGGGCTGTGTTCAAAACCAAAGCTGGAAGACCCGTGCTGGACGGTGGTGGGGTAAAACCGGATGTGGCCATAGATCCCTTTGCGGAAGAGCCTGTGGTAAAAGCACTGATCAAACAGCAGTTAGTGTTTGATTACGTCACCAACTTTGCCCTCAAACATCCAGAAATTGCTGCCATCGAAGATTTCAGGTTCGAGGACTTTGAGGATTTTATGAAATTTGTGGCCGACAAAAACTTTGATTACGAAACCGAAGCTACGGCTGCCCTCCGCAAGCTACGGGAAAAAGTAGCCTCGGAACAAGCAGATGTCTTGGCTGATATTGATCGGCTTTCGGAGAAGTTGGAGCAGTCCAAACAAAAAAGTCTGGTTGCCTACAAAGACCTGATTACAGACCTTATTGAAAAGGAAATCGCTGGTAGGTACTACTTCCAGCGAGGAAAAACGCAGATGGGTCTGCGCAACGATGTAGAAATCAAGGAGGCCGTAAAATTGCTCAGCGATAGCGCTACCTATGCGTCACTACTCAAAAGTAACTAACTAAGGATTGCTCTTGACCACGCTATACGAAACATCCAGGTCGTTGAGCACAGCATCCAAGATAGGATCTGCCCCCTCGACGTAGCCCGTTTTGATCTCGTGGCCAAACATTTTACCGAAGGTGTTCCAATAAGCCGCTGTAGGGCCTCCCCGAAGCTCTCTGATGAGGTCAAACATAGGCGTATCCACCTCCTTTTCAATCATTTTGATCAGAATCATCCCCTGAAGTTTGGTTAACTTCTTCAGGGGATCCTTGAAATCGTCCTTCAGCCCCTGGTACAATTCTTTGGCGTACTTCCGGCGCTTGCCTTTGCGCATCTCCTCCGTCTGCAGTTCCAGCTCCCGAAAAACCTTGATCGCTTCCACTGCGTAGGGATACACCTTGACGGCGTAGCGTTTGTACTGCAAATATCTTCGGTACTCGGTATCGTCTTTGAAGGATCGCAGGGAAGAAACGGATATATCTTCAAGGGTTGCAACAATCACGGTATCGCCGCATTCATCTATCACAAAAGGCATCACCTGACCATTGATCAGTGTAGTACCCTGCTGTTGAGCAATACCCAATTGTAGGCCAAGAAAAAAGTATAATACCAAAATTATTCTCATATCGCGTACTTTTACCCAAAATTACAGTCTTTTAGACAATTTCGCCTTCCCGCATACATGGAAAATATAGACACGTTTTTAGATCATCTGGCAGCTACCCTGCGCCAGGACACCTTTCTCAAACTCACGCTGAGCAAGCCCGGCGCCGGAGCTGGGACGCTCAAAAATATTTATGGCCGCCTGATGGTATTGAAAGATGAGATCCACCTTTCCTTTACCCTTCGATATGCTACCCGTGACGAAGTCAAAAATTACGCTATTCCGGAGGCCATGGTACAGCTCCGCCATTGGTTGGAAACGCTTTTCCTGCAAGCCACGCTTTTTTCGGCGGAAGCCGACATCATTTTGACCATCAACCGCAAACGGAAGGCGAGTTTGTACAAAAAACCAGCCAGTCTCACACAGCGACAGCCCCTTGCCCACGATCATCAGAAAAAGCGGTTGGTAACGACTGGCAGCTACCTGCATGCCCTGGGGATTAGCGATGAGGCGGGCAATGTTCATAAAAGCGGACAAAAAAAATACCGGCAAATCAACCGGTACATCGAGATCCTGGATCATCAGCTCAAGCAGATACCCTTACCCCCAAAGCCGGTAATATTGGATATGGGCTCCGGAAAAGGATACCTTACTTTTAGTTTGTATGACTACCTAAGTCGCCAGGGGTTACAACCTGAAATGTACGGGGTTGAGCTTCGCGAAAAATTAGTCGAGGAATGCAATGCCATTGCGGCGGCCAATGGATTTGAACAGCTCCGTTTTGTCGCATCGGATATTCACGATTTTCCTGTGCAGCAAGTAGATATGCTCATTGCCCTGCACGCTTGTGACACTGCCACCGACTTGGCCATCGCCAAGGGCATTGCTGCAGGTGCTGCCGTTATCGTTGTGGCGCCTTGTTGCCAGCAGCAAGTCCGACAAAGCATGAGCGGGGGAGAAGGCGCCTTCGCCTCGGAAATCCTCAAACACGGCATATTGATGGAACGGCAGGCCGAATTGCTCACCGATGGCATCCGGGCGATGCTCATGGAGTCCAGAGGTTACACTACCCGGGTACTGGAGTTTGTTTCGATCGAGCACACCGCTAAAAATCTCATGATTATCGGCATAAAACAAGGCAAACCGAGAGATATTTCAAAAGAATTAGACGCCATCAAACAGCAATTTGGGATAAGTGAGCATTTTTTGGAAAAACTACTCCTAACACAGTAATAATCCTTTGTTGTGATCAGACTGCCAAAACCATAACCCTGATCCGTGTTCGTTTGTGCCATTCGATGCCTATAATCGTAGCTTACAAGGGGAATATGTAGATTAAAATTTATTTAAAATATTGATTATCATTTGTTTAAAGCTCAGGTGCAAGCCACCTTAAGGTGCCTTCCACCTGATTACCCTCATTAATACCTCGAGATCCCAAAAAGTAACCCAGTATTGCAGCCGATTTAAAATTCATAATTGGCTTAAAGATGATCCTTTGCGCCAAAACTGTCTAATCATTAGTTTTTAAAGTATAGTTATACAAATCGCGTCCACTAAAGCTGAGGTAATTTCTTTAATTATTTTTATTTTGCAGAAGAGCTATGGGTCATGCCGTTAACACTATGGTTATGGCTTTAAAAACCTTTTTTGCAAATAAAAAATCAAACAAGATGAAAACAAAACCAATTTTGCAGAAGGCCTTAATCCTTCTGTGCTTCCTGGTGTCAGGTGCCGTGGTGTACGGGCAGGCGGGGATGGTGACTGGCGTAGTGAGTTCAGAGGACGGAGAACCGTTGATTGGCGCAAACGTGTTGGTAAAGGGAACCAGTCGGGGAACGGTAACTGATCTTGATGGAAAATTTTCCGTGGAAGTCTCTGCAGGAGATATTTTGCTGGTCAGTTTTACCGGATTTGAAAATCTGGAACTAGAAGCTAGTCCAGGTCAGGATCTTCAGATTACCCTGAGGCAGGGAACGCTGCTCAATGAGGTAGTCGTTACAGCTCTAGGGATCAGCCGGGAAAAAAAGGCGCTAGGTTATGCCGTTCAGGAGGTAGGATCTACCCAAATTCTGGAAGCTAAGCAAAACAACGTCGTCAATGCCCTGCAGGGTCAGGTCGCGGGGGTATTGATCAATAGTTCTGGGGGTGGACCGGGTGAATCTGCCAGAATTATCATTCGCGGGGTCAATTCTCTGGATCCAAGTGCCAATAACGAGCCGCTTTTTGTGATTGATGGTATCCCGGTGAGTAACTCGACCTTTACTATTGGCGGTGGTAGTGCGAGAAACATCTCGAACAGACTTGCAGACATTAATCCTGATGATATCGAGAATATTTCTGTGCTGAAAGGGGGCGCGGCTACTGCACTTTACGGATTGCGTGCAGCCAATGGTGCGGTGATCATTACAACCAAAAAAGGAAAAAGTGGAAAAATAAGGGTGGAAGTCAGTTCTACGTACGGAACAGAGGAAGTCAACAAATTCCCCGAAACCCAGCGGCTCTATACCCAAGGCTATGCCGATGTATATGACCCCAACAGCTTCTGGCCAACCTGGGGGCCTACCATTGAAGAGGCACGGGCATTGGATCCCAATCACCCGGAAACCATCTTCAACAACTATGAGAATGCGTACCAAACCGGTAACCAGTGGCGCAACAGCATTAATTTGACCGGGGGAACCGACGTGGCTTCTTTCCGTGCCTCCATTTCTAATTTGCAGCATGAAGGCGTATTGCCCTTTAGCGAATACGAAAATACTTCGTTCCGTTTCAATGGAGATTACAACCCCAGCAGTTGGCTCAGCATGGGGGGATCCATTAACTATATCAAAAGTGGCGGGCCTCGTGTACTTGCAGAGTCTTTCAACGAACGACTGGTTTATTGGGCACCTCAGGCAGACGTAACCGACTACAAATTTGAAAATGGCTCCATGAGGGGCTATCGCAATGGTGGCACCATTGGGAACAATCCTATCTACTCGGCGGCGACCAACAGATTTGTGGACGATGTGGATCGTTTCATTGGGAACATGCGCTTTACCGCGAAAATATCGGATGCTTTGTCGGTCAACTACGTGATCGGTCTGGATCAATATTCTGATTTCAGGAGTGCCACTGCTCCCGCACCTTTCGGATTTGCAGGCGAGAATGTACTCGAAGAAAACGGGCTTGGATTTGTCCGAGAAACCCGAATCCGCAACCGCGACATCACCTCCAATATCAGTGCTACTTTCCGAAAGGAAATCACATCCGGATTGAACCTCAATGTATTGGCAGGATATGATATTTTCAACAGCTCGCTGGACAGGGTTTTTACCAGTGGCGACGAGCTTGATATTTATAACCTTTTCTCACTTAACAATGCGGCCATCATACGGACCAGTTCTTACAAGCAGGACTATCGCCTCATGGGACTCTACGGAGATATTTCGGTTGATTACAAAAACACCCTTTACCTCAGCATTACCGGCAGAAATGACTGGTCTTCGGCGCTTCCGGTGGAAACCCGCTCCTTCTTTTATCCCTCTGTGAGTGTAGGTTACGTATTTAGCGAAAACATTGAACTACCCGAGTTTATTACCTTCGGAAAACTTCGCGCCTCTTATGCAGGTATAGGAAAGGATACAGATCCTTATCGCATCAACACGGTATATCAGTCGGCTTCCGGGTTTCCCATTGAGGGCATTACAGGCTGGACGCGTGGCAATGTAAAGGGTGCTGCAGACCTCAAGCCTGAGCGTACGGAGACCCTTGAGTTTGGACTGGATCTGCGCCTGCTCAAAAACAGAATCGGTATAGACTTTACCTATTACGATGCACTCAGCACGGATCAAATCATTCCGGTGCCCGTATCCCCCACAACCGGTTTTACCTCTTTCATCCTCAATGCAGGATCTATTCGCAACAAAGGGGTTGAATTGGTATTGACAGCCAGTCCCGTACAAAGTCAAAACTTCAACTGGGACGTCAACCTCAATTTCTCCAGAAACCGCAACAATGTGGAAAAAATACGGGATGGTATTGAGGAAATTGTATTGGGAAGTCACTTTGGTTACGTAGGGTCAAGTGCCTCTTTGCGGCTGATCGAAGGCCAGCCCTACGGCAATATTTTTGGGCGAAGCCTAAAACGATACTATGCCAATCCGGAGGATGAAGGAATTGTGTTGGACAAAGATTTGCCTTTGTTGATTGATGCACGTGGTTATCCCATTTTGGAAACCAGTCAGAAAGTATTGGGCAATGCTACCCCCGATTGGTTTGGCGCGATTACCAATACTTTTACCTACAAGGGCTTCAGTCTGTCTTTTATGTTTGATACCCGTCAAGGAGTGCAAAAATACAATCAGATGGACAATTTTTTTGCTGCATTCGGAATTGCCCCTTACACGGTCAACCGCAACAGCAGCATTGTGTTTGAAGGTGTCAGAGCAGATGGTACTCCAAACACTACTCCTGCTTGGTTGGGACAAGCTACCGGTCCCAACGGAGAACGTGCGCTTTCTGGCGGTTACTACCGAGCTGTTTACCGAACCGCTACCGAAAACTTCATAGAAGATGCGGACTGGATCAGGTTGCGTAACCTGAGCTTTACTTACCGTTTTCCAAGGTCTGTCATGGATCGGTTGCCGCTGGAAGACCTTTCACTTTCTTTTACCGGACAAAATCTGTGGTTGGATACTCCCTACAGTGGCTTTGATCCGGAAGGCAACCGTGGTAATGGCAATGCGGACGACGGATTTGGTGGATTTACCTATCCGGGGGTAAGACGGCTTATGTTTACGGTGAACGCCAGGTTCTAAATTTGATCATCTAAAAAATTGTAGCAATGAAATTTTTTCTCAAACATATATGGATCATCGCTTCATTGTTCATGGTATCCTCCTGCGAGGATTTCCTCAATGTCAATGAAAACCCCAATGTGGCTACCCAGCCTCCTTTAGCCGGTCTTTTTGCCGTAGGCACCTATCAGACAGGCCTCAACCATCAGCGAGTAGCTGGATCTACTTCTTTTTATACGCAGTATTTTGCCAGTCCCAATGCCGGTTTGGGCAATGATGTGTATGAGCAAGTGGATCTTAGCGGTACCTGGACTAGTATTTACGATGTCATGACAGACATTTATGACCTGATCGAGCTGGCCAACGAGGGCGGTTCTCCGGAAGTTGCCGGTGCCGGTAAGTTGTTGATGGCTACTAATCTTGGGTTACTTGCCGACTTATGGGGTGATGTGCCTTACAGCGAAGCATTTACAGGCCTCAATATCATACCCGTTTACGACAATGCTCAAGTCATTTACAATGAAATTTTTGCTCTGATCTCCGCGGCCAGGTCTGATCTCAATGCGTCCAGTTCCAATACCACCCTTGCCAAAATAGCAGCCAGTGACTTCATCCTTGGCGGGAGCAAAGCAAGATGGCTCCAATACAGCTACGCGTTGGAAGCTCGTTACAAGCTACACTTTTCGAAGGGTAGTTCGTTTGATGCTGCGGGCATTTTATCAGCAGTGAGTAGCGCATTCCAGAGCAACAGTGACCAAGCGCAGGTTACCAAGTTTGAGGTCAGAAATCCATGGGCCGGTGTTGCCATCAATAATGCCAACTTGGTGTTGGGCGGCTGGCTGTCTGAACAATTTATTGATGCCCTCAACGGCACAACCTTTGGTGTAGTAGATCCCCGTTTGGCAAAAATAACGACGCCCCTGCCCGATGGTTCTTATGCGGGGACGGCCAATGGTGCGGGTAGAAAAGGCGATGGAACGGTAAAACTGGAATGTTACCTTGAAAATTCACGTGCTTATGCCTCCAATAATAGCCCTTTGTATGTGTTTACGCTCGCTGAGCTCAAATTTATTGAAGCAGAGACAGCGCTTGCATCCGATCGCAATCGCGCCCTGAGCGCTTTTCTTGCAGGGGTTCAGGCGCACATGACCGATATGGGCGTCAGCAGCACTGATGCCGATGCCTACATCGAAGCAGCGTATCCTGGTTTGGGTGCGGCATCACTTACCCTAGACATGATCATGCGGGAAAAGTACGTCGCCATGTTCTTGCATCCCGAATCCTGGACAGATGCCCGGAGGTTCAACTACCAGTACAAAGACTTTACCTTACCGGCAAATGCCGAACTCTCGGAATTTATCCGCCGAGTGCAATATCCCAGCGTGGAGATTACCCGTAACCGGCAAAACGTCCCCATTATCAATACGCTGACCGAACGCTTGTTCTGGGACAATTGATCAGAATCGAACTTGGTTTGATGATTTTGACTGGCGGGAAAAGTGTGAATTACACTTTTCCCGCTTATTTTTGTGGCGATTTTCAATGATCCATCTAAAAGCAAATATTTATGTATCGTACGCACAATTGTGGACAGCTAAGAATTACGGATGCAGGCAGTGAGGTGACCCTGTCGGGCTGGGTGCAAACCATCCGCGACAAGGGTTTTATGATGTGGATTGATCTCAGAGATCGCTATGGCGTCACACAGTTGATTTTTACCGAAGAAAATACAGGTGCGGATCTTTTCGAAGCAGCCCGAAAACTGGGTAGGGAGTTTGTAATCCAGGTGAGTGGTAAAGTCATCGAACGATCCTCCAAAAACGATAAAATTCCTACCGGTGACATAGAAATTGAAGTGCAGGCCTTGCAGGTGCTCAATGCCGCCAAGACTCCCCCGTTTACGATTGAAGATAACACAGACGGCGGCGATGACCTGCGCATGAGATACCGCTATCTCGATCTGCGCCGGGCGAATGTGCAGCAAAATATCATATTTCGCTCTCAGGTCGCTATCGAGACCCGCAAATACCTGGCAGAGCAAGGCTTTATTGAGGTAGAAACCCCTGTACTCATCAAAAGTACGCCCGAAGGCGCCAGGGATTTTGTCGTACCCAGCCGAATGAACCCAGGCGAGTTTTACGCTCTGCCACAATCGCCCCAAACCTTCAAGCAAATTCTGATGGTCTCGGGTTTTGACAAATACTTTCAGATTGTCAAGTGCTTCCGCGATGAGGATCTTCGCGCCGACCGTCAGCCCGAATTTACCCAGATAGACTGCGAGATGTCTTTTGTTACCCAGGAAGAAGTGCTGCAGACCTTCGAGGGCCTCACCCGGTACTTGTTTCAGGCGACCAAAGGCATTACCCTGCCAGAGTTTCCGCGCATGAATTACGACGAGGCGATGCAGCGCTATGGGTCTGACAAGCCCGATATTCGTTTTGGAATGACCTTTACGGAACTCAATGACCTCGCAAAAGGACATGGGTTTTCCGTATTTGATGAAGCAGAACTGGTGGTGGGCTTCTGTGCCGAGGGACAGGCCGAGCATTATTCCAATAAAGACATCAAAGAACTCACCGAATGGGTCAAGCGCCCCCAAATTGGGGCCAAAGGGCTTGTTTATATCAAACTCGAAGCAGACGGCAGCATCAAATCTTCTGTGGGTAAATTCTATTCCGACGAAGCACTTCAGCAATGGGCAGCTCATTTTGGCGCCAAAGCAGGGGATCTTTTGTTGATCCTGTCCGGTGAAGCCGAAAAAACCCGCAAACAACTGGGGGAACTCCGCCTGGAAATGGGTCGCCGGATGGGACTCATGCAGGCCAATGACTTCAAGCCACTTTGGGTAGTGGATTTTCCACTCCTCGAATGGGACGAAACCGCCGAGCGCTTTTTTGCCATGCACCACCCCTTTACATCACCCAAAAAACACGATATTGCCCGCATGCTCGATGGTGACTTCGAAACCATGAAATCGCTTCGTGCTGATGCTTATGATCTTGTAATCAATGGTGTAGAAATCGGAGGAGGTTCTATCCGTATCCACGATCGCGCCCTCCAGGAAAAGAATTTCAAGCTCCTGGGATTCACCCAGGAACAGGCCGAATCCCAATTCGGATTCCTACTCGGTGCCTTTGAATTCGGCGCTCCCCCTCACGGAGGTATAGCTTTTGGATTCGACCGACTCTGCGCCGTGATGTCAGGCCAAAAATCTATCCGCGATTTCATTGCCTTCCCCAAAAATAACCAGGGCAGGGATATGATGATAGATGCACCTTCGCCCATTGCCGGCGAACAAATGGACGAACTATACCTGCAATCTACCTGGACTCCCGGATCATAAGCCGGAGCAAGGGTAAATAAATGGTCAAAAAATTGGCTGCAATCAATAAAAACCGTATTTTTGCAGCCTTGAATGAAAAGGAATTTTAGCATTCACAGGTCCTATAGCTCAGTCGGTTAGAGCATCTGACTCATAATCAGAGGGTCCCTGGTTCGAGCCCAGGTGGGACCACCCCTTACGTTTGTAGCTATTTGTTTTTCAGACAGATGGCACTTCTTCATATCATTCTTTTGCTGTTTCCTTGGTCGTAATTTCTGGTTTTCTGTCTCTTCAACAGGGGTTCTTCCTTTTTCCTTGGAAATTGCTGTTCGCAAAAAACGCTTCTTTGTGATCTCTTTATCCCGCTGATTCCAAGATTAAATGTGCTGCTTAGGGTAGCAGCTAGTCCTGCTTGAGGAAAAACTAAAAAAAGAATGTCGAAATGGTTACTTCGGAGGGGGTAAAGCGTATTAATGAGGGTAATCTAGGTGCAAGTCACCTTAAGGTGCCTTGCACCTGTTGTGCAAAATTTTGAAAATCAATTATTTATTACCGATATTTTTTTCAAAATCCCTCTCCGGTGTCCCCTGTCTGCCCACCGCTATGACCAGCTTTGAACTTTTATGCGTATGTTCGGTAGCTTTTAAAATTTTCTTAACAGTACATTTTTAGCTTTGGGTACTTCTTAAAATAAGATTAACAACTCGCCTGCAGGCAAAGTAAACTAAAATCACCCGACGACTTGTTCAACATATAGATTGGATAACCTTTTAAATTATTTGGTTATGAGTGGTAAACTATGGCTTCTTGTTATTGGACTGGCCTGGGGAAATATTTCGGTGATAATGGCACAATACTTTGGGCAGAATAAGCCAAGCTATGAGGTGTTTCAGTTCAAGGTGGTGGAGACGCCCAATTTTGAAATATACCATTACTTGGATAATCCGGAAGTGGTCAAGGAACTGGCTAATTTTTCGGAGCAGTGGTACCGCATGCACCAGGCAGTGTTTCAGGATACTTTTTTGGTTAAAAATCCCATGATTTTCTACAACGACCATGCTGATTTCCAGCAAACGAATGCTATTAGTGGAAGTGTCGGGGTGGGTACAGGTGGGGTCACGGAGGCTTTGAAAAACAGGGTGATTTTGCCGATTGCGATGTCGAACCAGCAAACTTTTCACGTACTGGGGCACGAATTGGTGCATGCCTTCCAGTACAACCTCATTCTCAATGGGGATTCTACGTCGTTGCGCAACCTGGCCAACTTGCCGCTGTGGATGGTCGAGGGACTGGCGGAGTATATGTCCATTGGAAGCGTGGATCCCCATACTGCCATGTGGATGCGCGATGCGGTGATGCAGGATGACATTCCTTCGCTGAAGGATCTCGATAACCCCAAGTATTTTCCTTATCGCTATGGACAAGCATTCTGGGCATTTCTGACTGCCTCAAAAGGGGATGATGTTATTGAACCGCTTTTTGTGGCTGTTGCGCAGTACGGAATGGAGGTTGCTGTTCCGCTTATTTTGGGGATGACCCTCGAGGAGCTTTCCGACGATTGGGTAAAAAGTATTCGCACGCGCTATGAGCCGTATGTAGGTGGACAAAAAATGGCTTATTATGGCAAAAAACTGATTTCCGAATCAAATGCGGGTCGGATGAACGTATCGCCCGTGGTTAGCCCGGATGGAAAGTATGTGATCTTCCTGTCGGAAAAAGATTTATTCTCTACCGATCTTTACCTTGCGGATGCCCGTACCGGGGAGGTGATCAGAAAAGTTGCCAGTGCGGCTAACGACGGGCACATTGACGACCTCAACTATATCGAATCAGCAGGAACCTGGTCGCCCGACAGCAAGTGGTTTGCCTATGTGGCCTTCCAACAAGGAAGAAATGTCCTGGTGATTAAGGATGCCCTTACGGGAAAAACGATCCAGGAAATTACAGTTAAAAATGTTCAGGCGTTCCATAACCCCAACTGGTCACCTGATGGCAGGGAAATTGTCTTTTCCGGGTTGGTTGGCGGACGGCACGATCTCTATGCTGTTAATATCCGCACCGAAGCAATCAGGCAGCTTACCAGGGATCCTTACTCCGAATTGCATCCGCATTGGTCTGCCGATGGCAAAAAAATACTGTTCGCCTCTGACCAACGCAGTTTCGAGAATGGACGCAGCCATGGCAAATGGGTGTTCAACCTGGCAGAACTGGATGTCGAATCCGGCCAAATTCAGCACTATGATGTTTTCCCGGGAGCGGATAACCTCAATCCGGTTTATGGTGAAAATGGCAGCATTCTTTTTCTTTCCAACCGCGATGGGTTCAGAAATCTTTACGAATTTGAGCCCGGCACCGGACAGGTTTTCCAAAAAACCCGCATACTCACCGGTATCAGCGGTATTACGGCCTATGCCCCTGCCATTAGTTTTTCCGCAAGGAGAGATCGCATGGTCTATACGGTGTATGAAAAAAACCAGTATGCTATTTTCGCCGGAACATCAGCGGCTTTTCTTCACGAACCCGTAGATCCTTTGGCGGTTGATATGGAGGCGGGAACTTTGCCACAAGCAGACAGGACTGTCTCTAATACCGTCAATGCACAGCTTGAAACAGTAGATCGCTATCTGCCTTTCGGCTGGGAAGATATGAAGGAGGTTCCCTATCACCCCAAGTTTAAGTTGGATTATATTGGCGGCGGAGCGGGGGTAGGGATCGGTACGAGCAGTACCTTTGGTACTACCACAGGAATGGCGGGGGCTGTGGATATGCTGTTCAGTGATATCTTGGGCGATAACCAGCTGTTTGCGAGCATGTCGCTCAATGGTGAAATTACGGATTTTGGAACGGCTTTGGCTTATACCAACCAGGAGAAGCGCATAGGCTGGGGTGTGCAGCTGTCTCATATCCCCATTCGCCAAACCAGAGGGGGATTTTTGGGTCTGGATACTTTTTCCTTCGATGACCAGGTGTTTCTGGCCGACCATGTCGTGCTGGAGAATTTTCGAATTTTCGAAGACCGACTCGGCGTCTTTGGTCAGCTGCCTTTTTCCAGAACTTTGCGCCTGGAAGGCGGTGCCTCCTTTGCCAGGTATTATTTTCGCATAGACCAAATCAACAGATATTACGATGCTTTCGGGCAACTGATTTTCGAAGATCGCGAAAAGCTGGAGGCTCCTGAAGGATTCAACTTGCTGACTATCAATGCGGCACTCGTGGGAGACAATAGTGTATTCGGCATGACTGCTCCGCTAAAAGGCACCCGATACCGATTTGGTCTGGATCAATATGCAGGCAGGTTCGACTTTACCGCCATTACCGCTGATTTTCGCGCCTATCACTTTTTTAATCCCGTTTCCTTGGGGTTTCGAATTTACCACTATGGCAGGTATGGCGACAGCGAAGGTATGTTTCCCTTGTACATCGGTAACCCATGGTTTGTCAGAGGCTACAACAGTAGCATTACCCAAGAACTCTTCTACAGTTCCGGTCGCAGTTTTGACGAACTCCTCGGCAGTAAAATGTTGGTATCTAACTTCGAAGTGCGTATCCCCTTTACCGGCCCCGAACGTTTGGCCACCCTTAAGTCAAAATTCCTTTTTTCGGATTTGAACATCTTCGTAGATGGCGGTTTGGCCTGGGACAACCTCAGTCAGTTTGATGATCCGGAAAATACCGGAACCGATAGCGCTACACCTCAACCCTTTTACAGTACAGGGGTATCCCTTCGGGTCAATCTTTTCGGAGCTATGGTCATCGAACCCTATTATGCTTTTCCACTTTTTAAAGGCCTCAAGCATACCAGGGGCGTTTTTGGACTGAATATACTGCCTGGATGGTAAAAAATAGTGGAAAATAAATTGTAAATAATTAAAATTCAATTGATTATAAATCAGGTGGAAGCCACCTCAG
>JANQWK010000039.1 GCA_030729925.1 Saprospiraceae bacterium | reverse complement strand
AAAAAAATTAGGCAATTCGCAAGACGATATTATGGCAGCATCGGGAACATCTTTTGCAGCATCTTTACCTGGCAGGCATATTGATATTGCGGGTGAGGGGCAATATTTGTATTTCAGTGGGACTGCCTATTTGGGGATTTCCAGTAATCCGGAATTCCTGGATGCTTTGAAGGTCGGTATTGGGCGATATGGAAGTCATTTTGGGGGATCCAGGCGTTCCAATATTCAGTTCGACGTGATTATGGAAGCCGAGGAGGTACTCGCAGCAATGGCAGGGGTAGAAAAAGTGCTGACGCTGTCTTCGGGATCCTTAGCCGGTCAGATGGTGAGCCATTACTTTGAGCAGCGCGGGCGTCTTGCACTAGCCCCCGGTACGCACCCGGCATTATGGACCCCTTCGAACCGGCCGCTTTCGGGGGACTTTGATGCTTGGGTAAAGCTGTTGCCTTCGATGATGGAAGGAGCACAAGCGCCGCAGGCCTTATTTCTAAATTCGATTGACCCCTTATACGCCAGGCAATACGACCTTTCCTGGCTGGATACCTTTCTGGATAGCTGGCCGGAAATTCAAATCATCATTGACGACTCCCACGGCTGGGGAATTCTGGGCGAACACGGTAGAAGTGTCTGGGAATTAATTCCTGTCCGACATCGTTCAAAAATATTGGTTGTTAGTTCTTTAGGAAAAGCATTTGGCATGCCTGGAGGTATGATCTCGGGTTCTTCCGAAATGCTGACCCCTATTTATAACAGCCCGTTTTTTGGCGGAGCCAGCCCCATGTCCCTGCCTTATTTTTATGCTTTCCTTCGCTGCCAAAATCTTTTTTCGCAGGAGCGGGAAACCCTTCGCAGGCTACTGGCCAGCATGGAAAATGTGCCATTGGTTCAGCAGTTTTTTACCCAGATTAAGCAACATCCGGTTTTTTATGCTCAAGAAGCAGGCCTCGCCGCTTATTTGTATAAGCAAAAAATACTTATTTCAAGTTTTAGCTACCCAGGGCCCTCAGACCCGCTGGTTAATCGTGTGGTAGTCAATAGTCTGCATAAACCAGAAGATTTAGCGCTTCTATTTGAAGTACTCGAAGCATATATCACCACCTGCCAAACGAATTTTCGCTAATCAGAATATATTTTTTTATTTTTTTGATAATAAAAAGTGTTTTTTTTTATTATTAGTATTAATTTTACCAGAAGTTGAATCTGAAGGTGTTTTTTATTACCCAGATTTAGAGAGCGAAAAAAATTCATAGCGGTAAATCATGACATGTTGTTTTGGTTTTACAGGAAGTATCATCCTGTTGCCTGTCGTTTGTATGTGCAAGAGTTTGCCGTCAGAGGGGTTGGATGGCTGTAAGTAGTTGTAAGAGGTGTATTTATAACGACAATTTATTTTGGATATGCTCAGTTATCAAATATTTTAAAAACCAATTAAACTATGTTAGATCAAGAACTGACCACGCTGATGAAATGCGTGGAGCTGATAGGAGAACTAAATTCCGAAGCTCAGTCGAGGATAACTCATTATTTGTCCTCAAAATTTGATGTGGAGCTTCCTGTCTTGCAAGCAAAACCTGCTGCAGAACAATCGGTAGCGGCTAAGGAGAGTAAGCCTGCTGCCGAGACAAGTGCTGCTGTTGCCACACCTCCTAAGCCTGCTATGGAGAAGCAGATTTTTAGGAAGTTGGAGGACAACGAGCACTTGCGTATCGAGGATTTCTCGAGTTCAGCTGATTTGTTTAAGGTTGCTAAACCTAAGCGTGCGCATGAGAAGGCATTGGTCATTGCTGCTTTTCTTACCGTTAAGCAGGGTATTAAGGAATTGAAAAGTTCTGATATTCAGAAAGGTCTGCGTGAGGTGGACAAGGGGCTTCAGAATATTACGAACGTAATTACCCGTTTACAGACGAACAAGCCTAAACTTATGGTTCAAACGCGAAAAGCGGGCGATACCCAGCAGGCGCGAAAGCGGTTTAAGGTGACTCAGGAAGGACTTGACCTGGTAGAGACTATGCTTAATTAGCCCGATACCGGAGTTCTGAGTTGTGGCTCGTGCTTGCCTTGCATTAAGGTACACGAGCCACAGTTATTTTAAAAAGTAAACTATCTTTTTTCTTTTATAAGTCAGCTTTTGGGTTTTTATCGCAAAAAGGAATTGAGATTGCAATTATTTAGTGTTCAAATCTTCCATTGCTTCCAGAAAAGGTGTCAGGCCTATGCGACTGTTTTCTGAAATCAGCTAAGAAACAAAGTAAGTATTCAGCCTCCACCATCCCTAGCGGAGGGTCGAATGGTTACAACATAACTTAAGACCAGCAAAAAACCTTTCAGCTAAGCTCCTATCTACATGTGTCCACATGCAAAATTGCTGGTTGCAGATAAAGCATTATCCCGTTCTTTCATATCGTTAGGGTGACGGGGTAAAAATTCCGAAAAAATTATTGGAATGGATAGAAGAAGGGGGTTACCTTTTAATGGGTTGAGGGATTAATAAGGGTAATCAGGTGCAAGGCACCTTAAGATGCCTTGCACCTGATTAATAAAATATTGATTATCAACAAATTAAGATTAAAAAATCATATTTCTTCTACTTTGCAGCATCGTAAATGGCCTGATGTATTCTTGGCCGGATATTGAGTTCGTAGAGTTTTCGGTTGGCGCGGGTAGGATAGACTCTATTGGACATAAAGACGAACAGGATGCCGCTGTCGGGGTCTGCCCAGGTAAAGGTACCGGTATAGCCGGAGTGTCCAAAGCTCTTTGGACTGGCGTCTTTGGCTACGCTGGAAAGCAAGGGGTCGTATTGGATCAGGGGTTTGTCGAAGCCAAGTCCGCGGAAATTGCCTTCGGGGCAGTAGTGGCAGGTGATAAACGTCTCAACGGCCTCCGGGGCAATGATTTGTTCTTCGCCGAATTTACCTTTATTGAGATAAAGCTGCATGAGCTTTGCGAGGTCTGTCGTGGTGGCAAAAAGTCCGGCGTTGCAGGATACGCCCCCCATCATCGCTGCACCTTCGTCGTGTACCCTACCGTGGATTTGCTGTAGGCTGAAGAAGGTATCCTGCTCGGTGGGGACGATTTGTGCAAGGGGATAAAACCGTGTGGGGTTGTAGGTGATCGAAAAGGCGCCTATTTTTCTGTATATTTCTTCTTTGAGATAGGTTTCGAAATCAGCAGCTCCGGTCATTTGGGCGATCATGTCCGGCATGAGGTAAAACAAGAGTCCCGAATAGATATACCCCGGTTTTTCGTTGAGCGGAGATTTCCGGATGGCTTTGAACATTTGTTGGCGGTAGTCTTTGTGCTGCCAAAGATCCGGGGCAATTTTTATGGTGTAGTCGGCTGTGGAGTCCCGTCCGAAGGTTTTGTTCCGAAACCGGTAATCGTTGATGCGTGTGCCGTCCCACCGCTTTTTCCAGGGATATTTGGCGTTGCCTTTGAGGGTGCCTTGCCAGTAAGGGATCCAGGGCATGAGTCGGGCATTGTGTGAGAGCATGGATCTAAAACTGAGATGCCCTTTGTTGGAGCCTTTGAAATCGGGGTAGTACTGGTCTAATCGGGCATCCAGGTCAAATTTTCCTTCACCATAGAGCTTCATGAGGACGGGCAAACCGGAAGAAATTTTGGTTACGGAGGCAAAGTCGTAGAGGTCGGTTTGCCGGACTGGCACCTGTTTGTCGTAGGTGTGATGTCCAAAGGTTTCGTGGTACACGACCGTTCCGTTTTTGGCGACGAGCACCTGTGCACCGGGGTAGGCTCCAGCCGCAATGCCGGCTTCTACGATAGACCTGATGCTGTCGGCAAGCAGTTGCGCATTCATTCCCAAAGCAGCAGGTGGGGCATAGGCAAAACGATCCAGGGCTTCGGTTGTTAGACCTGCACCCTGTGCTCCAATCCCTCCAAATATAATCTGACTGGCAACAGATGCCGCCCAGGGCGCATCGGGAAGCGTGAGCACGGTGCCGGCTCCCGGTAAGACCTGCTTGTCGGGAGGTGTTGAACCTTGGTAAAATAAAGAAAATACAGCAGCAGGGGAGTCCGTCAATTGTTGGAGGAGTGCAGCGGGCAGGTTGTGGTTTTCAGGGATACCTACAATGACTACCTTGTATTGGGCTAGTATGTTGTTTAGCCACTGGCTTTGCTGTGCAATAGGGAGTACCAGCTGATCTACCCGGGTATATTTGGCCAGCCATTCGCCATAGCTGCTGCCGTCTAGACCGGTAACACCCAAATCGAGGTAGGCAACAGGAGTCGTCGCCAGGTTTTTCAAAGGGATGATTTGCAGGTCATTGGCAAGCAGACTTACGCTTTTTCGCGCTTGTTCGAAATCCTGGAGGGCTTTGTCGGGCTGTGCTTGCAGCCAGATCGTGCAAAATAAGAACAGGTATAAGTACCCATTTTTTTTGGAAATCTTTCGCATTGGCTTAAATTTAATTTTGTGTTGATGGGCAAAGGAAATATATTCATAAATCACCGCTTAAATCTATCATTTTTCATGGTCAAAAAAAGGAGTTGGATACAATATTCCCTGTTGTTTTCTTTGTTGTTTTTGTTTTCTTGCGGAACGAGCGCTGAATGGTCTCCTGCGAAAGCGCGGAAACTTGGGGTTCAGGTTGGAGATAGCGAGATCTTTAACAGCAATTTCACCGGGTTTGCTTTGTTTGATCCGGAGTCCCGGGAGTGGTTGTTTGAACACCAGTCGGACAAATACTTTACGCCAGCTTCAAATACCAAAATATTCACTTTCTTCACAGCATTGCATGTGCTGGGCGATTCTCTTCCAGTGGCGCATTATGTGGTGAGGGGCGATTCTCTGATTTTCTGGGGTGCGGGCAATCCGATGACTTTGCATCCGGATTTTGACCAGGAAGATCCCCTGTTGTCGTTTTTGCGACAGCATAAGGACAAGCGCTTGTTTTTTGCCGATGATAATTTCCGCGACGATGCTTTTGGCCCGGGCTGGTCTTGGGCAGATTATATTTATAGTTATCAACCTGAACGGTCTTCGCTTCCCTTGTACGGCAATGTGGTTCGCCTGAAAAAAAGCGCAGGCGAAGCGAAAATAAGGACTTATCCTGCTTATTTCGAGGGATTTTTGTCCCGTACGCAGGATCCGGAGGCGCCTGCATTGACCCGCGCCCGGTTTTCGAATGCTTTTACGTTTCGTCCGGATGCCTGGCAGGGTAAGTCCTTGAATCGAGAGATTCCTTTTAGGTATGATGGCCAAACTGCTGTTGCGCTGCTGATGGATACGCTTGGGCAGTCTGTGGAATACTGGGAGGGGGCACTACCGGCTGCTCCTGAACAGACCCTGAGTATGGCTTTGCCGGATACCTTATATCAGCGGCTGATGCAGGATAGTGATAATTTTATTGCGGAGCAGCTGTTGTTGATGAGTGCAGATAAACTCAGCGGAAGTTTGTTGGCTGAGACCGCAATCGCCTACGCCCAGGATACTTTGCTGGCAGATGCGCCGGATCCGCTGTACTGGTACGATGGATCCGGGTTGACCCGCTACAATATGTTTACTCCCCGAACGGTAGTCCATGTGTTGCAGCGGCTGTATCAGGATGTTCCCATGGGAAAATTGACTGCATTTTTCCCGAATGGGGGCGTTTCAGGTACCATTCGCAGTCTGTATGCGGGTGAAAATGGCGAGCCCTTTGTTTTTGCCAAAACAGGCACCCTGCGCAACAAGCATTGCCTGAGTGGTTATTTGAAGACGGACAGCGGCAAGGTGTTGATTTTTAGTTTTATGCATAATAATTTTCCAGGGAGCTCCAATCCAATAAAGGAAGAAATGGATCAGGTGTTGCGCTGGATCAAAGCGAACTATTAATTTTTTTTGGCGCAGCCGAAAAACCAACTACGCAAAAAAACATCCGATTATGGAGGATTATGGAGTTTTGTCGCTACTTCCGCCGGTGCTGGCGATTGTTTTTGCCATTGCAACCCGACAGGTGTTTGTATCCCTGTTGTTCGGGATATGGTTAGGCTGGATGATTATCAACGATTTTAATTTGATTCAGGGCAGTTTGGCTACGGTTCAGGCACTGGTGGACGTCTATCAGGATCCCGGAAACACCCGTACCATTATGTTTTGTGCGCTGGTAGGCGCCCTGATCATTTTTATCCAGCGCTCGGGTGGGGTAGCCGGATTTATTCTGCGGATCAACGCCCTGCTGGACAAATACGAGGCGCGTAAATCGGGTAGCAACCGGGTTGTGGTGCAGCTGCTGGCATCGGTTACGGGGATTTTGATTTTCGTGGAGTCCAACATTTCAGTGCTTACCGTGGGTACGCTGTATCGTCCGATTTTTGACAAACTGGGCATTCCCCGGGAAAAGCTGGCGTATATCGCCGATTCGACTTCTGCTCCGGCGAGTATTCTGATTCCCTTTAATGGTTGGGGAGCTTATATCATGACTTTGTTGTTGGCACAGGGCTTTGCCGATCCTTTTGCCACCATGTTCCGCGCTATGCAGTACAATTTTTATCCCATGCTGGCACTTTTGATTGTGTTTGTGCTTATCGTGACAGGGCGAGATTTTGGCCCCATGGCTCGTGCGGAAAAGCGCGCCCGGGAAGAGGGGAAATTGCTGGCAGACGGCGCACAGCCTATGATATCCGATGAGCTGACCGATGTGGAGGTGTTGCCGGGGATTGTCCCGAAAGCTTACAATATGGTCATGCCTATTGTGATTATGGTACTGATGATGCCGATCATGTTGGCCTATACGGGTTGGAGCGTTGCGCTTGAAAAGATGCCGGAAGCCGGATTCCTGTCAAAAGCGCTTTTTGCGGTTGGTCAGGGGTCGGGTTCTACCGCTGTGCTGATTGCCGTTCTTTTTTCTATTTTGAGCACCATGATTTTTTACCGCGCTCAGAAGTTGATGCGCCTACGCGAAATGGTAGATCTCACCCTGAAGGGTATTTCGGGTATGATGCCGCTGGCCTTGCTGATGATGATGGCTTTTGCGATAGGCGCTGTGTGTAAGGAATTGTCCACAGGGGATTATGTGGCAGGCGTTGCCAAAAATTGGTTGTCACCCGGACTGGTGCCCTTTATTGTTTTTGTGGTGAGCAGTTTTATTGCGTTTTCTACCGGGACATCCTGGGGTACTTTCGCCATCATGATTGCGATTGCCGTTCCTATGGCTCGCACGATGGAAGCGGATGTATATATTACTATTGCTGCTGCGCTTGGCGGAGGAGTATTCGGAGACCATTGCTCGCCCATTTCAGATACGACGATACTTTCTTCTATGGCTTCTGCAGGAGACCACATTGACCATGTAAAAACACAGTTGCCTTATGCCATGACAGGCGGTATCTTTGCGGCGCTGTTTTATTTGTTTATTGGTTTAATGTAGCGATCAGGTATGTTGAAAGTAGAACACATTGGCATTGCGGTAAAGGATCTGGTAGCGGGTAATGCTTTGTTTGAAGCTTTGCTGGGGGTAGCCCCTTACAAGGAGGAGTCTGTGGAAAGTGAGCAGGTACGCACTTCTTTTTTTCAGGTTGCCGATACCAAAATTGAATTGCTGGAGGCCATGGATCCTTCCAGTGCGATCGCTCGTTTCCTGGAAAAAAGGGGAGAGGGTATTCACCACGTAGCTTTTGAAGTAGCGGATATCGTGCAGGCTATGGAATCGCTTCGCGAAAAAGGCTTCCGGGTGCTCAATGAGGTTCCTAAGCGTGGGGCCGATAACAAGTTGGTTTGTTTTATTCATCCGGGAAGCGCCAACGGCGTATTGGTGGAGTTGTGTCAGACCATCAAACCCGAACTCCCATAAATTTTGTTATGCTGGATTGGTACCATTATTTGATCGCCATCGTCGGCAGTGCTTTTGCCGGTGCTATCAATACGCTGGCCGGCAATGGTTCGGCTATTACCCTGACTATCCTGACCGAGATGCTGGGGCTTACTCCGAATGTCGCTAATGCCACGAACAGGGTAGGGGTGGTGGCGCAGTCACTGGGCAGTACCTGGGCTTTTTATGTCAATGGCAAACTGGAAATGAAGCGCAGTATGCCTTATCTGATCACCATGTTGGTGGGGTCTGTGGCAGGGGTGTTGGTTGCACTTTGGGTAAGTAACGATCAGTTTAAGGCCGTGTTCAAATTTTTGATGGTCTTTATGCTGGTTGTGATTTTGGTAAAACCAAAGCGGTGGTTGCGGGAAACGAGTATCGAGACTCGTCCTAACCTGTGGATTGCCATTCCCGTTTTCTTAGCGATTGGGTTTTATGGTGGTTTTATTCAAATGGGCATGGGTATTTTTTTCCTCACAGCTATGGTGCTGGGAGCGAAATACAGCCTGATGGATGCCAATGTGGTCAAAAGTTTTGCCGTAGGCTTATATACCTTGCTTGCGGTATTGATCTTTGCGTGGCAAGGCATGATAGACTGGAAGATGGGTTTGATTATGGCTTTTGGGCAAATTATAGGCGGTTACCTCATGGCGCACTATGCCTCCCGTTTTGCAGGGGCTAATGTCTGGGCACATCGGGTATTGGTCGTGGTGGTCATAGCAGCGGTACTGAGGCTGTTTAATGTTTTTTAGTGGCTTTGTTTATTAAATGCTTACATGAATTTTGCATTAAAAAGATTGAGTGCGTATTGCGAGGAGCATAGTAGTCTGCCTTCGTCCGTGTTGTATGAACTCGAGCGGGAGACGAACCTGCGCACCCTTGCCCCTCAGATGCTTTCCGGCAAGTTGCAGGGACAGCTTTTCGCCATGATCAGCAAGATGATTCAGCCCCGGTTGATTCTGGAGATAGGGACTTTTACGGGATATGCTGCGATTTGTCTGGCTCAGGGTTTGACAGCGGATGGTGTATTGCATACGATTGAAGCCAACCGCGAGTTGGAATACCTCATCCGTAAGTATATCCGTAAGGCGGAGTTGGAGGACAAAATCCACTTGCACATCGGTAAGGCGCAGCAGATCTTACCCGGACTGGGACTATCGGATATAGATCTCGCTTTTATTGATGCCGGGAAAATGGATTATGCCTTTTATTATGAATGGGTAATGGAGCGATTGCGGCCTGGGGGATTTATCATTGCGGATAATGTTTTGTGGAGTGGGAAGGTGACCCTTCCGGAGCACGACAAAGACACGGATATCATCCATCGGTTCAACGAGCAGGTGAGTCGGGACGAGCGTGTGGAAACCCTGATGTTACCCATGCGAGACGGGCTATTGCTGGTTCGCAAAAAATAGAACTTTTCTCAGAAAAGGCTGACGTAGCCAAAGTGGACTTTGGGGTTACTCAGATCCCAGTTGCTATCAGTAGTTTTGCCGTAGGCGAGGCTTAGCTGGAATCGTCCGGCCTTTGTGGTAAAATGGATACCTGCGCCAAGTCCAAGCGGATAGTGTACCTGATACCCGAGTGTGCTGTCGTCAACCAGTTGCGCCCAATCGCCGAAAGCTGCCAGGTAGGCATTCCTGTCCAGGAGCAGGCGGTATTCCATACTGAGGAGGACATAGCGGGTAGCAAACCAAGACTCTTCATCGAATCCACGCAGATTTTGGCTTCCCCCCACGCGAAACTGTTCATTTCGGTATATCCCGGTAGCGTTGATCAGCCATTTGGCATCGGCGGAAGCCTTCAGGGTACTTTGGCGGAACAGGGGTATAAAAAAGGACATGTTCAGATCCAGCTCCAGTTGAAAACTCTTCCTCTCCAGGTTGTCGAACCACTGCTGAAAGCCTGCCTCCTGGAGTCGTGCATTGGGTAGGATACTTCTGGTGCCTGCGCTGCCTTTGAAGCGGAGGAGGTATCCTTTTCTGGGATTGAAGGGATAATCCAATTGTTGCAGTGACCAACCAATCCCGAATCCGGTTCGGAGCAGATCCAGTTGATCCGGAGCGGCATTTTCCGGAAGGGTGGTCTTTCCGGGTATTCCGATAAGGCTGCTGCGGTGTTGCTTCCAGAATATTTCGAGGTAATTATTGCCTTTGATGAGGTACTGGAAGCCGACCTCGCCGCGTACATCCAGGAAGGTGGTATCGCGTTTGTGCAGATCAAACTGAAAAGCGGTGGCGAGGGGAAGTTTGAGCAAATACGGATAATTCAGGGACAACTCCAGCGTTTGGCTTTGTGCCCGTAGGCGCTCGAAATTAAACCGGATCGCTTCTCCTTTGCCCAGGGTATTGTTGAGGGCAGCCCGCAGGCTTGTCGTGAGCAGTAATTTGCCCTGATTGGCCTGGGGGAGTACTCCGATCATGAAATCAAAACTGTTGCGTTGGGTCGAAGCCTGGGGGTACAATTCGATCAAGCAAGTTGCTGCATCGAAGGCCACCTGTGGTTCTTTTTGGAGGCTTATAAAGCCCAGTGCTTCGATGTTATTTGCCAGATCCAGGATTTTGCTGTGTTGGTAAGGCGAACCCGGCTCGAGTCCGAGGTACCGACTTAAAAAATCAGCTGAAATACCTGCATTGGGAGGCAACTGGATCGCACCCATGCGGATAAACGGCCCACTATTGAAGTTCAGGTGCAGACGGGCTGTTTGGGAGGAGAGTTCGAGTATATTGAGTTGTGCACTTGCCAGCGGGTATCCGATATCGGCTGCCCTGCGCAATATTTTCGGCAGGATTTCGGGCATGCGTTGGGGAGTACCTTGCGCTTGAAGTTGGCGCAGGATACGGTCTTGTCTCCAGGCTGTTGGCAGTGAATCGAGGGTAAGCGATGCAATCTCGTATTGGGATCCGAGGTGGAGGGCTACGGAGCAAGAATCGGGGTGGCTTGAAAAAATACTATCCACGGCCGCCTCCAGAAATCCGGATAATTGAAGTTGTCCGATAATTTGCCCGAACTCCTGCGCTAAATTCTGTAGATTGCTGCAACTCAGCTCGGGCTGCAGTTGTTGATGCTCTAGCATGATCCGGCTCGCCTCCGGAACAATCCGGACAGTGGAAGGGGTTCTGGGTGACTGTCCGTTGAGCGGAAAAACCCAGGCCGTCAGGTAGCAGGCTATAAAGAGCATTGGGTAGCGGTACACGCAGAAATTTTTTACATTGCTTTAGGCATAACGCAAATAACGAATTGGCATTGCTGTTGTTTCCCCTGTCGGGAAAACAACCGATAACACCCTTTAAATTACACAAAAATTGGCTGGATTATATCTCCACATTCCATTTTGCAAACAAGCCTGCCACTACTGTAACTTTCATTTTTCCACGTCCCTGAAGTACCGGGATGAAATGGTAGCAGCTATTATTGCGGAATTGGACATCCGCGCTGCTTATCTTGCCGGGAATACCCTGGATACGATCTATTTTGGAGGAGGCACGCCCAGTCTGCTTACGGCTCAGCAGATTGATGTCATCCTGGGGGAAGTACACCGGCATTTCCGCGTTGCCGAAGATGCTGAGGTCACGCTGGAAGCCAATCCGGACGACATCAACAAGGAGTTGTTGCACAATTGGCGTGCAGCAGGGATCAACAGGCTCAGTATAGGGATACAATCTTTTCGGGATGAAGAGCTGCAATTCATGAACCGTGCCCATACTGCGGTGGAGGCAGCTGCGGCTGTCCAGCTTGCCCGGGAGGCAGGTTTTGAAGACCTGACGATAGACTTGATCTACGGTCTGCCCATCTCCGATGCCGGGCGCTGGGAGCAAAACCTCCAGCAGGCAATTGAATTAAAGGTTCCTCATTTGTCGGCCTATTGTCTGACCATCGAAACCAACACCGTATTCGGACATTGGGTGCGCAAAGGCAAGTTGCAGGAAGCCCCGGATGAACTGGCTGTTGCGCAGTTTGTGGCCTGTATGGATCGCCTGGCATCTGCCGGCTACGAACACTATGAAATTTCCAACTACGCCCTTCCCGGCTGGCGTGCCCGCCACAACTCGGCCTACTGGCAAGGGGCTCCCTACCTGGGACTTGGACCTTCCGCACATTCCTACAACGGCCACAGCAGACAATGGAATATCGCCCACAACATGAAATACCTCAAAGCCATTCAAGACCATCTGGCAGGGACGTCCCGGCTGGATTGGGTCGAAGAAGAACATTTGTCAGCCGCCGACAAACACAATGAGTACCTCATGACGCGCCTCCGAACCTCAGAAGGCGTATTGCTTCATGAACTACAGGAAGCCTACTCAGCTAGCTTTCTAAAAACCATCCAAAGTTACCTCGATCAGGGCCAGGTCGTTCGAAACAACAACGCCTTCATCCTGAGCAGATCCGGCAAACTGATCGCCGATGCCATCACTGCCGATCTTTTTGTTTGAAAAAATTCAAAACAATTTGTTTTTTAAAACAAATTGTGTATATTTGAATTGAATTAAAACAAATCGGCATGGATCTTCAAATATTAATCAGTACAAAAGGAACCCGTGTAGTTGTTGCTTCTCAATTGCACATGGCATTACAATTACCGAACGTCCGTTTTGCGGGCAATGTAAAAAAATGGTTATCGGATGTTTATGAATTCAGGGGGGAGATTCGCAAGCCTGTTCCTCTTCGGGATTTTGCCCGGCGGAAGATGCAGGGTACTGCGATTATGGAGGATTACTATTTGTCTTTGGAGTTAGCCAAGATGGTTTGTCTGCATTCTGGCAGTCCGGTGAAGCAAAAATATGCGCGTTGGTTGGCGGCGCAGCATGAAAAGGGAGCTTCTGATCTGTTGTACAGTACGGATGAGGTTCGGGCGGCGATGGAGTTGGTGAAGGTGATGCAGTACTTGCCTTATCAGGAGTTGTGTGAGCGGGAGCATTTGGGAAGGTACAAGCAGCTCAACGGTGGGACTGCTGCCAACTGGTGGAAGCACAGGGCTTCGATTTTGGGTTATACGGTTGATGAGGTTCGAAAGCGTTATCTGGATATGGGAAGGGGTGCGGCAGACCGTTCGCATCGGGACTTGCTTTTAGTGGTGGACAAATACGAGTTGGTACGCATGGGGGTCATTGACTTGCTGATGGCGGCTGGCAGGGATCCCTGGGTTGCCCGGAAGACGGGTGATTTGGCCAAGTTGGTGGCGCGGCAATTGAAGGTAGAGCTTTTGGAAAAGGATCCGGTGAGCGACAAGGCGATCATTCCTACTCCTGCAATGGATTGGTTATCGCATGTTCTCGGTGGGCAAGCGACAGCTCAGGAGATCAGGGCTTGAGCTGCCGCTTGAGTAGGGTATGGCTGCGGATTTTACCGCAACAATAATTGCAAGATAGCGATAGCAGCGCGGGCGATTTTGGTGCCCGGTCCAAAAATGGCGGCTACCCCAAGGTCGTATAGAAAATCGTAATCTTTTGGGGGGATCACTCCGCCAACCACAACCAGGATATCTTCTCTGCCGATAGCTTTCAGGGCATCGAGGGTTTCCGGGACGAGTGATTTGTGTCCGGCTGCGAGTGAGGAGATCCCCAGGATGTGTACATCGTTTTCCGCCGCTTGCATGGCGGCTTCTTTGGGGGTTTGGAAAAGTGGGCCGATATCTACATCGAAGCCGAGGTCGGCAAAGCTGCTGGCGATCACTTTAGCACCGCGGTCGTGGCCGTCCTGTCCCAGTTTGGCTACCATAATTCTGGGTCTCCTGCCTTCGAGCTGTGCAAAGGTATTGGCGAGCTGTCGTGCTTCCAGGAAATCTTTATCCTGTTCAATTTCGCGGGCATATACTCCGGAGACGCTCTGTGCTTCGGGTTGGTACCTGCCAAAATGGCGTTCGAGCGCGAAGCTGATTTCTCCGAGGGTAGCTCTTTGGCGAGCGGCTTCTACGGCGAGTTCCAGGAGGTTACCGGAATTATTTTTAGCGGCCTGAAACAAAGCTTCCAGGGCTTGGTTGACGGCATTTTGGTTGCGGTGTTGTTTGATGTGTTGCAATCGGGCGATTTGATTTTGCCGGACTGCTTGCTGGTCAACATCTAGTATGGCGATATCGGCTGTTTCGGTATTGGCAAATAGGTTGACTCCGATGATCTTATCTTTTCCGCTGTCAATGCGGGCTTGTTTTTTTGCGGCTGCCTCTTCGATGCGTGTTTTGGGCAATCCATTTTCGAGTGCCTTGGTCATGCCACCGAGGTTTTCGACCTCTTCGATGAGTTTCCAGGCTTTATGGGCCAGTTCGTGGGTTAATTTTTCGACATAGAAAGACCCTGCCCAGGGGTCTATGGTTTGGGTGATATGGGTTTGGTGTTGGAGGAATAGTTGGGTATCGCGGGCTATTTTGGCTGAGAAGGGTGTAGGAAGAGCGATAGCTTCATCGAGGGAATTGGTATGTAGGGACTGGGTTCCTCCCATCACGGCTGCCATGGCTTCAATAGTAGTTCGGGCCACATTGTTGAAGGGGTCTTGTGCGGTGAGGCTCCATCCGGAGGTTTGACAGTGGGTACGCAGTGCCAGGGATTTGGGATCACTTGGATTAAACTCCTGGACGATTTTTGCCCATAGGAGGCGTCCTGCGCGCATTTTGGCAATTTCCATGAAATGGTTCATCCCGATTGCCCAGAAGAAAGACAATCGGGGTGCAAAATCGTCAATGGCGAGTCCGGCTTTGAGGCCGGTTCGCAGGTATTCCATTCCATTGGCAAGGGTATAAGCGAGTTCGAGGTCTGCCGTTGCACCTGCCTCATGCATGTGGTAGCCGCTGATACTGATAGAATTGAATCTGGGCATTTTTTTGGCCGTATAGGCGAAAATATCGGCAATGATTCGGATAGAGGCAGCGGGTGGGTAGATGAAGGTATTTCGAACCATGAACTCCTTGAGGATATCGTTTTGTATTGTACCGCTAAGTTGTTCGGGGCTTACTCCCTGTTCAGCTGCGGCGACAATAAAAAAAGCCATAACGGGAATGACTGCGCCGTTCATGGTCATAGAAACGGACATTTGGTCTAAGGGGATCTGGTCGAACAGGATCTTCATATCTTCCACGGTATCAATAGCGACTCCTGCTTTGCCTACATCTCCGCTAACCCTTTCGTGGTCACTATCGTAGCCTCGGTGGGTAGCCAGGTCGAAGGCCACGGAGAGTCCTTTTTGGCCTTGCGCGAGGTTATTTCGGTAGAAGGCATTGCTTTCTTCGGCGGTAGAAAATCCTGCGTATTGGCGGATGGTCCAGGGTCTGGCGGTGTACATGGAAGCATAAGGTCCGCTCAGATAAGGTGGAAATCCGGATACAGAGGAGAGGTGTTCTACGTTGGAGAGGGCTTCGGAATTGAAGCTATCGGGAACGGCAATTCCTTCGGGGGTTTGCCAGGTTTGGGTTCCGGGATTTTCGTTTAGTAATTTGGTATTCAGCGGAATATCTTTAAATGGAATCCGGTGCATAGGTTGAGTATTGGATATTTGGATAGAACGCTTTGTTTTATGGGAACAAGTTAATCGTGGTCAAGTTGTAAAAAATAGCTTGATTAAGCAATTCCCTGAACCAAAACCGTACTTTTATAGTTGGATGAAAATTAAGCAACATAAGTATAATTTGTGATTGAATATTCCAGATTTCAATTGCCCAATGGGCTGGTTGTACTGATTCACGAGGATGACAGTACGCCGATGGCGGTGGTAAATGTGCTGTATCAGGTGGGAGCTCGGGATGAGTCACCGGACAAAACGGGTTTTGCGCATTTATTCGAGCACCTGATGTTTGGGGGATCTAAGCACGCGCCTGATTTTGACGATCCGATTCAGTTGGCTGGAGGGGAGAACAATGCGTTTACCAACAATGACATCACCAATTTTTACAATATTCTGCCGGCAGAAAATTTGGAGACGGCCTTGTGGCTGGAATCGGATCGCATGCAGTATTTGAATTTTGACAAGAAGGTATTGGAGGTGCAGAAGAAGGTTGTGGTGGAGGAGTTTAAGGAATCGTGTTTGAATGAACCTTATGGTGACGTGTGGCATCATTTGTCTGAGTTGGCTTACAAGGTTCACCCTTATCGCTGGCCTACGATTGGTAAAGTTCCGGAGCATGTTGCCGGTGTGGGGATGCCGGATGTAGAGGATTTTTACCGAAGGTTTTACAAGCCTAACAATGCGGTGTTGGTGGTAACGGGCAATATCGTCACGGACGAGGTTAGGGCTTTGGTAGAGAAGTGGTTTGGGGATATTCCCATGGGAGATCCCGTGGTAAAGGACTTGCCGGTTGAGCCTGCGCAGGAGCGGTTTGAAAAGCGGATTAATTATGCGAACGTGCCTGTAGATGCTTTGTATATGGCTTTTCATGCACCTTCCCGTATGGAATTTGATTTTTACGTGGCGGATTTATTGTCGGACATGCTGTGCAATGGGGCTTCTTCGCGTTTGTACAGTGAGTTGTTGAAGAAACGGCAATTGTTTAGTCAGATTGATTGTTATCTGTCGGGGAGTGTTGATCCCGGTTTGTTTGTGATTGAGGGTAAGCCTTCTGCGGGAGTTGCTTTGGAGGAGGCGGAGGCTGCGATCTGGCAGGAACTGGGTTATTTGTTGGAGCACCCGGTTTCGGAGGAGGAGTTGCAGAAATGGAAAAACAAGATGGAGAGTACGCTTGTATTTTCGGAGGGCAATGCCCTGAACAAAGCTATGAACCTGGCTTTCTTTGAGGCCTTGGGGGATGTCGAATTGATCAATCGGGAGGCTGAACTGTATCAGCAAATTACGCCGGCGGATATCCAGCGGGTAGCAAAGCAGATCTTGACTGTTGAGAATTGTTCGGAGGTCATTTACAAGGCGGCTGCTGAGCCGGTGTCTGTTTAAAGCACCCGTCTTATGGCATGGATAAATGGCTGCCAGTAGGAAGAGCGGCTGATATTTTCGCGGACGACTCCTCTGCTGGTGGTACTATGAATGACAATAATTCCTTCCCTGCTATTGGCTACCACCAAAGAGACATGAAAAATGCGGGACTGTCCGGGGCGTTTGAAGAAGACCAGGTCTCCCGGAGCGGCTTCTTCGGGACTGATGGCTTTGCCTTGGTTGGCCTGGCCATGTGCGGTTGCATCTAAGGTGCGACCAAAATTGCGCAACACATAGGAAGTAAAACCTGAGCAATCGAAGCCCTTTGGATCTTTCCCTCCATATTTGTATCGCGTGCCCAGTTGTTGCTCGGCATAGGTGATGATCTCCTCCTTCTCTGTATTTGTGTAGCCCTTTGGTGTGGTTGATAACACATTACTGTGTCGTGCGGTGCTGCAGGAAGCAAGGAAGGTCAGTGAAAAGCAGGTCAACAACAAGCGTAGATACATAAGGTATATATTTAGTAGATCAGGTTAAAACTATCGCTGTCTTTCAAAAATTGCAGCGACTCCCTAAATTGTTGTTGTTTTTCAAAAGAAAGGGTTGTCAGGTGGATGGTTTCCTCCTTTGACTGTTCAAACAAGATCTGGCCTTCATAATTGATCACACGGCTATCGCCGGAATGGTAGATGCCGTTCCCGTCGTATCCTACTCGGTTTAGTCCTATCGTATAACATTGGTTTTCTATGGCCCTTGCAACCAGCAGTGATTTCCAGGCGTGGATGCGTTTTTCGGGGAAGCTCGCCACATAAAGGAGGAGGTCGTAGCCTTGTGTGTTGCGACTCCACACCGGAAAGCGCACATCATAGCAAGTCAGGGGCATAATTTTCCAGCCCTTGAGCTGCACGATGAGGTGTTTTGTACCCGGGGTATAAAACTTATCCTCTCCGGCAAAGGTAAAAAGGTGCCTTTTGTCGTACGCATCCCATTGGCCGTCGGGTCGCATCCATACCAATCGGTTATAGTATTGATCCGCTTCCCGGATGATCAAGCTGCCTGCGACAACACTGTTTTTCTCTTTAGCCATTTGGTGCATCCAGGACACGGCGTCCCCGTCCATGGGTTCTGCCAGTCTTTCAGCATCCATCGTAAAGCCGGTGGTAAACATCTCCGGCAACACAATCAAATCCGTATTTTCGCCAATGCTCCGGATTTTTTCTTCTAACATCCGAAGATTACCTGAGGGGTCTTGCCAAAGTAAGTCGGTTTGGATAAGTGCAATAGTCAGTGGTGTCATGATCAAAAGGATAAACAAAAAAAGGAGAGCAATATGACTACTGCTCTCCTTTTATGCTGCTTGTATAGCAATATAACTCGAAAATTATTTTTTACCTTTTTCTGCGGCAGCAGCGGCACTCCTAAGTGCACGTGGGATCTCAATCGTAGCCACCGGAATACCGGGAGAGCTAATGATTTCGATGCCTTCAATACCTTGTATATCTCTTACCCGGATGGACTGACCCAGCTCCATAGAAGAAATATCCATCAAAATTTCATCGCGGAGGTACTGTGGAGTAGTCTTTACCTTAATCTTGCGAAGCGTCTGCAACAATTTGCCACCCAACTTTACACCTGGTGACACACCGTAGAAACGCACCGGGAGCTCCACCCTTACCGGATGCCCATCAACCAAGCGAAGAAAATCTATATGCTCCAATGCTTCCGTAACAGGGTGCATTTGGTAGCTCTTCAAAATAGACTTGTAAGACTGACCTTCGATTTCAATCTCAATAATTTTGAAGTCAGGAGTATAAACAATATCTCTTACCGAGCTAACGGGAACAGAGAAATGAATGGGACTGTCTCCACCATATATAACGCAGGGAATCAAACCATTGGCTCTTACTCCTTTAGTACCCTTCTTGCCAAGATCGGTTCTTAATTCTCCTTTGATGACTACGTTTTTCATGATTGCTTGATTCTTTTTCTATTTATTGCAGTAGATCCTGTGATCTCAATTCGGCTCGCAAAGATAATCAAAAAGAAATTAATTGGAAATATTTTTTTAAAAATCTAACTTTCAACAAAAAGTGCGGAGATAGATCGGTGTTCGTGGGTATTTCGAATAGCCCGGGCGAACAACTTGGCGGTGGACAGCACCTTTATTTTTTTGCAATCCTGTTTGAGTGGTATGGTATCGCATACGATGAGTTCCTGGAGTTGGGAAGCTTCGATATTTTTGTAGGCATCGCCGGAAAGTACGGGATGTGTACACAGGGCTCTCACGCTTTTAGCGCCTTTTTTCATGATGATATCGGCGGCGCGGCATAGGGTTCCTGCGGTATCTACGAGATCGTCCACGAGGATGACGTTGGCATCTGTGACATCGCCGATGACGGTCATTCCAGCGACTTCATTGGCTTTTTTCCGATATTTGTCGCAGATGACGAGGTTGGTACCGAAGTGATTGGCATAGGTTCGGGCGCGTTTCACGCCTCCTACATCTGGGGAAGCGAAGATCACATCGCCGAGGTTGTTTTCTTGGAGATAGGGGATATAGATGGCATCGCTTTTGAGGTGATCCACGGGGATATCGAAGAAGCCTTGGATTTGGTCGGCGTGAAAATCCATGGTCATGATGCGATCGGCGCCGGCTGCCTGGATCAGGTTAGCTACCAGTTTAGCGGAGATAGGCACTCTGGGTTTGTCTTTTCGGTCTTGTCGCGCATATCCGAAGTAGGGGATAACGGCGGTAATGTATCCGGCGGAAGCTCTTTTAGCTGCATCAATCAAGAGCAGGAGTTCCATCAGGTTTTCGGAAGGGGAGAAGGTGGACTGAATAAAAAACACGTAAGCTCCTCTTACGGACTCATTGATGACCGGGTGCATTTCCCCATCGCTGAAGTGGTGTACTTCGACTTTTGCCAGGGGGTGGCCGTAATAATCGGCAATTTTGCTAGCGAGATATCTTGAATTCGTACCGGAGAAAAGTTTTACCTCTACCATGGGGTTTGAAGATATTTTACTTTAAATTGACAGTTTTTGTACAGGACATGAAGCTTACAAGGGACAACTTTGTAGTTTGAAATTGCCGGGAGTAAGTTTGCTGTGAAAAGCACAAAAGTAACAAGAATTGGTTGTACTCGTTCAAATGGGTGCTAAATTCAGCAGAAAACATACTTTTTTTGAATAAGGGAATGGTTTGTTGCTGTAATGGTTGTTTATGCAGGACTTGTTGTACATGTGGGTTAACGATTGGGATACCCTTGGGAGTACCCGGCAGGCGTTCTTTTTATTGGCGCTGGTGAGTACGCTTTTATTGCTGGTGTATGTCTTTTTTTTGTTGTTTCCCATTTCGGAGCAGGCCGAGGAGGAGTCTCCCGACCGCAACACGCTTCGTGTGTTTGCTTCTCTTGCACTGGGCAGCTGGGTGTGCTTTGTGTTGGATGTGCTGGAGTTCACTTTGGGGTGGAGTCTGGGAATCGGGCTGGTAATCGGGCTGTCACTTTTTTTGCCGACAGGCATCAGACGCAGGAAAAAGACTTTGGCTGCGTCTGAAGACGAGGAAGAGAAGAAAGCTTAGTGCCGCGGGCATTTATTTTTTTCGTTCTGTCACAAAGATGACCAGATCTTCGAGGGACTGGCGTGCGGCGGAATGGGGAAAAGTACGGAGAATATCGAATGCCTCTTCTCTAAACTGGTACATTACCTCTTTGGCGTAGCGAAGTCCGTTACTATCCTGCACAAAATCAATCACCTCCTGCACTTTCTCCGGACGCATGTGGTGTCGTTTGACGATATTGATAATTCTTTTTTTGTCCGATTGGGAGGCATGTTCGAGGGCATGAATCAGGGGCAGGGTTAGTTTTTTTTCCTTGATATCAATGCCGAGGGGTTTGCCCACATCTTCGGAACCAAAATCAAAAAGATCATCTCTGATTTGGAAAGCCAGGCCGATTTTTTCGCCGAACAGGCGCATTTTTTCAATGGGTTCCGGATCTGTATTGATGGAAGCGGCTCCTGCGCTGCATGCCGAAGCAATCAGCGAGGCGGTCTTTTGTCGGATGATCTCGTAGTAAACTGCCTCTTTGATATCCAACCTTCTGGCCTTTTCGATCTGAAGCAGTTCTCCTTCGCTCATGGCTTTCACGGCATCGGAGACGATTTCGAGGAGTTGGAACTCTTTATTTTTGAGCGCAAGGAGCATGCCTTGTGAAAACAGGTAGTCACCTACGAGTACGGCGATTTTATTTTTCCAGATGGCATTGACCGAGAAAAAGGATCGTCGTTCCAGGGCATCGTCCACCACATCATCGTGCACCAGGGTAGCGGTATGAAGGAGTTCGATCAGGGACGCTGCGATGAAGGTAGAAGGATTGACGGCACCGCAGGTTTTGGCTGCCAGGAACACAAACATGGGGCGAACCTGTTTGCCTTTGCGTTTGACGATATAATAGGTAATCTTATCCAGTAGGGGCACATGGCTGCGCATGGACTGCCTGAAGTGCACTTCAAAGTCTGTCAGTTCCTGCTCGATCGGCTGTTTAATGGCACCAAGGGATTTTACCATGTTGGTTTGTAATTTCTTTGCTGGAAATTTGGGGTTTGTTCAAATGCCAGGTGGCTGTTTTGTTGCCGCGGTGAATATAGCAACAAGTCCCTGGATTTTATGTTTTACAGCTTGGTATTATTCTTTGCAAATGCGGGGCAAAAGGGCTTGGTTTCGGCGGTTTTGCTTTATCTTTGGCCAGTTTTTGGGGTTATCCCTTCGGGAAAAAATAACCTCGGTTAAGATTTCTACCAATACAAAAAATCCAAACGAATGAAAAGGGATACCCAGGTATTCGAGTTGATATCGAGAGAATTAGAAAGGCAGCGCAGGGGCATTGAGCTGATTGCTTCTGAGAATTTCACCAGTCAGGCGGTGATGGATGCGATGGGTTCTTGTCTGACGAACAAGTACGCCGAAGGGTACCCGGGCAAGCGTTACTATGGCGGTTGTGAAGTGGTGGACGAGGTAGAGAATTTGGCCATTGATCGCTTGAAGACTTTGTTTGGTGCTGAGTATGTGAATGTGCAACCGCATTCGGGTTCTCAGGCCAACGCTGCGGTATATCTGGCAGCATTATCGCCTGGAGATGCCATTTTAGGTTTTGATTTGGCGCATGGGGGGCACTTGACGCACGGTTCTCCGGTTAATTTTTCGGGTAAGCTGTACCAGGCTCATTTTTATGGGGTGGAAGAAGAGACGGGTTTGATTGACATGGACAAAGTCGCTGAAAAAGCACGTGCGATCAAGCCGCGGATGGTTATCTGTGGAGCATCTGCTTACTCCAGGGACTGGGACTATGCGCGCTTCAGGGCAATCGCAGACGAGGTTGGTGCAGTGTTGCTGGCTGACATTTCGCATCCGGCCGGATTGATTGCATCGGGTTTGTTGAATGATCCGATCAAGCATTGTCATATTGTTACCTCTACGACGCACAAGACCCTCAGAGGTCCCAGAGGGGGAATCATTATGGCGGGAGAGAACTTTGACAACCCTTGGGGGCGTACGATGAAAAACGGTACGCCGCTTAAGATTGGGGCTATTTTGGACGGCGCGGTGTTTCCGGGAACTCAGGGAGGACCTTTGGAACATGTTATTGCCGGTAAAGCGGTAGCTTTTGGGGAGGCACTGGATACCTCTTTCAAGGTTTATGGAGAGCAGGTCGTGCACAATGCCCGAGCTATGGCGCAGGCCTTTATGGACAAGGGGTACCACATCATTTCGGGGGGTACGGACAACCACTTGATGTTGATTGACTTGAGGTCGAAGGGCGTGACGGGCAAGGCAGCAGAGAAGGGTCTTGAGCATGCAGATATCACGGTGAATAAGAACATGGTGCCTTTTGACACCCAATCGCCTTTTGTAACTTCGGGGATTCGGGTAGGTACCGCTGCTATTACGACGCGAGGTTTCAGGGAAGCGGACTGTTTGCAGGTGGTAGAATGGATTGACCGCATCATCATGCACGTAGAAGATGAGGCGGTCATCCGGCAAACGCGTCAGGAAGTCAATGCTTTTATGGCGCAATTTCCGCTTTATTCGGTCTGAGGCGGCACGCTTGTAGAAACTTCCTGGATATCGTAACCGGCGTCGAGAACGGCTTCCTGTAGCAGGTGCCAATCAATATTTTCGCCGGTTACGGTAAGAATTTTGTTGGGGTTAGCGATATCTACTTCCCAGTGATCAATATTGGGTACCTCTTCGATAAAGCCGCTGACTGCTTTGATGCATTTGGGGCAATTGATAGTGGTTTGATAATGTTTTGTTTCCATTTGTTGATTTATTTTCCGGGCTAAAAATAAACAATTTCGGATGAAGTCTTTGCGAGAAGGATCTGGAAATGGGTATCGTATGCGTATCGGGGTACTTGGTTGGCTGGTATTGGGGATGAGTTTTTTGTGGAGTATGGAGTTGGTCGGGCAGGTGGAAGTTCGTGGTCGGACGCTGGATGCGCTTACGGGATTACCGGTTCGGGATGTGAACATAGTGGTGTCGGGAAGTGCCTCCGGGGGCTGGGTTTCGGACAGCAGTGGTTACTTTGGTTTTCAGTTGAGGTCTGACCAAGTGAAATTGGTCTTTACGCATATTGGCTATCAGCCTGTGGAAGTCAGCGGAGACACTTTAAGTGGAACAGATCTGTTGGTATTGTTGGTTCCCGGTGCCTCAGGTTTTCCCGAAGGGATCACCTTAACGGCATCGCGGATACCGATATCTTTGGGAATTATAGCTCCTGTGGTGCAGGTACCGGCTGCGTTGCTGTATCGGGATCAGGATTTGGGCATTGCTCCGGTGATGAACCGAATTCCGGGAATTTTTATGCACAGTGGGGGATTAAACACCAATCGGATTACCATTCGGGGGATAGGCAGCAGGTCGCCGTTTGCCACGGCAAAAATCAAAGCTTACCTGAACGACATCCCGCTGACATCCGGGGTGGGGGAGACGACGTTGGAGGATGTGGATGTGAGTCTGATCAGGGATCTGCAAATTTGGAAGGGGCCTTCGGCGAGCACTTATGGAGCCGGGTTGGGGGGCGTATTGCTGTTTGGGCTGGACAGTGGGTCGGCTGATACCACTTCCTCGCTCAGTCATAAATTTACGACGGGTGCTTTTGGGTTGCAGCGGCATCAAAGTTCGCTTCGGGTAGCTGACCGGCAAACCGGGCTTCAGTTGCACCTCAATTTTAATCAAACGGCCTTGGATGGTTACCGCGACAACAGTGCGTATGACCGTGGGGGTTTGGCTTTGGCGGCTCACTGGGGCTGGGCGGATTCGGATTTGACGGTTTTTCTCAACAACATCGGATTAAAAGCCTTTATTCCGAGTTCGTTGAATGCGCAGGACTTCATGGAAAATCCGCAGCGTGCAGCATTTATTTGGGCTTCGGTTAAGGGTTTTGAGGACTACGACAAGCGCACTACGGGGATCAACTACCGCAAGCACTGGCTGATTCGTTCCGGTCACCGGCTGGGCCTTTCTACTTCTGTTTTTTCGGGCACGTATAGTGCTTATGAATCGAGGCCTTTTAACATCCTTCGGGAAAACAGTCGGGTGTACGGCCTGCGCAATACCTTGACTTGGGAACGGCTGGATGTCCCCGGTTTTCGAGTAAGGGGTGGATTAGAACTATTTGAAGAAGACTATAACTGGCAGACCAACCGAACGCTTGGAGGGGTAATGGATGTGTTGCTGAGCGACGATTCGGAGCGTAGGGGGTATTATAACGCCTTTATGGAGGCGGAGCAAAACATAGGTTTTTGGAAATTTTCGGCTGGTCTGAACCTAAACCGGACGCGTTATCGCCTTAGGGATCGTTTTCCGGCCGATGGTGACCAAGGGGGAAACTACACCTTTGAGCCAATATGGTCACCGCGCTTGGGAATCAAATATCGCTTGCGTGAAAACGTTGGATTGTTTGGGGTAATCAGTCATGGGTTTTCTGCTCCAACCCTTGAAGAGACCCTGAATCCGGCGGGGCAGGTCAATCCTGAAATTCAGCCGGAGCGTGGCTGGAACACAGAACTGGGGCTGCGGGGGATCCGGTGGCGGAACAACTGGAGTTTTGATGTGAGCGTCTTCAGCATGCAAATCCGCGACCTGCTTGTTGCGGAAAGAACCAATTTCGACCAATTCATTGGAAAAAATGCCGGTCGAACCCTACACAACGGCTTGGAACTATTTGTACAATATCACGTTCCGCTGCGCACCCATCAGCTCGACCTTGGGGTTGGCTATACGTATGCGGACTATCGCTTTAGGGATTTCACAGACCGTGGAACGGACTACAGTGGGAATCGTCTTCCGGGGGTTGCCCCCCACGTTGCGAATGTGTTGTTGGATTGGTTTTCCCCGAAGGGAGTATTTGCGCATGTCAGTTATCAGTGGGTAGATGCCATGCCCTTGCGCGATGACAATCTCGCATTTAGTGAACGATATGATTTATTGCATGTTAAACTGGGGTGGGCGTTCAGGATAACAAGGGGCTTATTGGCCGAACTGAGCGGAGGCCTTCAGAATGTCCTGGACGAGCATTATGCTTCCATGATTTTGGTCAATGCAGCTGGTGCGGCTCCGAGGTATTATTATCCTGGCAATCCGATAAATGGTTTTGGCAGCGTACAATTGCGCTGGAACTGGTAAAAAAGAGCAATGGAGATCAGATTTGTTCCTGGCGACGCAATAGACACCCTTAAATGGAACAGTTGCGTGCATTATGCTACCAATGGCAATATTTTTGGCTACCGATGGTACCTCGACGCTGTGACCCGGGATTGGGACGCTTTGGTGGAGGGTGACTACGAGTCGGTTTTGCCGCTGCCCTGGCGAAAAACCTGGTTGGGAAGAAAAGAGCTGGTGCAGCCCATGTTGATCAGGGAATTGGGAATTTTCTCGATTCATGTCTTATCTGCAGCCCGTATAGCTGCTTTTTTAGAGGCTGTTCCCAAAGACTTTGGAGCTGGGCAGCTACATTTCAACGAACTGATCCGAAGCACAACACACCAGCGTTTTGCATGGTCGGAGCAAGCCAACTTTCAACTTTTGCTGGCAGAGCCCTATGAAACCATTGCTGATCAGTACAGTTCCCGGCTGTGGTCTGTACTCGCTGAAGCGGAAAAAAAGGGGTATATGCCGGTGACCAGTATCAAGCCCGAGCGCGTTGCGGCCTACTTTCTGGCGCAGGGGGCTGCCAACAAGGCTCGTACCCGGGAATTTCACGGCCTGCAGCGGCTCATGTACAATGCCCTGCATCGTGGCTGGGGGTTCTCGATGGGGGTAGTAGATCAACATCAAAACTTGCTAGCTGCCGATTTCTTTTTCAACAGTCACGGCAAGGTCATAAGCGGCCTGGGCAAGCAACCTGCTGCTGTGTGTGCATCCGGTGCACTACCGCTGCTGTATGACAACCTGATCCGCAGTCAGGCAGGGCGTCCCGCCATACTCGATTTGAATGGCAATGAACCTTTGTCCGATTTGTTGGGTGCGCAGCGCAACACCTATCCCGTAGTAAGCATCCGGTAATAACACTTCTGGGACAAGTAAAGCTCTTTTTGTGGCCGCGTTTAGGGGGTTAGCGGGTCTTTCAAAGTCAGGATGTTGAAAGCCCGTAAAAAGAGAGGTTACGTTTTTGGATGTCGAGGTATTAATAAGGGTAATCAGGTGCAAGGCACCTTAAGGTGCCTTGCACCTGATTTATAACTCGTTGGTTATTAGTATTTTGATGATTTTTTTTGATATTTTGAGGGGTAAAAAGGGCTTATTTGATGTAGGGGTACTGGATATGGGTGAGGAAGAGGCCTTCTGGGGGTACGGACCAACTTTTTTTGAGTCGGGACTGGGTATCGAGGGCAGTTCGCAGTTCGCGGATACTAACTTTATTCATAGCGACGTTGAGACAAGCGCCCACGATCAATCGAACCATACCGCGGAGGAAGCGGTTTGCGGTGACATGATATACCATCCTGTTTTCTTTGGGGAGGAACTCCCACTCAGATTTTTTGAGCTGGCATTTCATGGTTTGCGCGTCGGAATCTGTTTTGCAGAAGGGGAAAAAATCCTCATAATCCAGGAGGACGGAAGCTGCCTGTTGAAGGCTAAGGGGATCAATCTGGTCGCCGAATGGGAAAAAATAGGCGGTTTGGGTAGCGAATGGATTCTTGTGGAGGTCAATAAAATAAGAATAGCTGCGAAGGGTAGCATCGAAGCGTGCGTGGGCCTCTGGGTGGACTTCGAACAAGCGTTCGAAAGCGATATCACGGGGTAGCATTTTATTAATGCGCCGGATGAAACCATCCTGGAGGGGGTATGGACTATCGAAGTGGACGAAATATTGGCGGGCGTGCACACCGGTGTCTGTACGCCCGCAACCTGTAACCTCAGTAGGTTGATTAAAGACTGTAGAAAGTACCGACTCGATCTGTTCCTGTACGCTGATCTGATGAGGCTGTTTTTGCCAGCCGAAATAATTGGCTCCATTATAAGCCAGGCGAGCGAAATACCTCATTGTTGCAGCAGATTAAGCGGCCTTTAACTTGGACAACTTCGACCGGGATAACTTTTCTTTGGCGTAGGCTTCAGTTATTTCGAAGGTCTTCACATTTTTCTGGGAAGGCAACTCGAACATAGCATCCGTCATGATCGCTTCGCAGATGGATCTCAAGCCACGAGCACCGAGGTTAAAATCCAGTGCTTTTTCTGCGATAAAATCCAGTGCCTCTTCTGTAAAATTCAATTTGATCCCTTCCAGGTCGAACAACTTCTCGTACTGTTTCACCAAAGAATTTTTGGGTTCGGTCAGAATTCGCTTGAGTGCCTCCTTATCCAAGGGATTCAGGTAGGTAAGCACGGGCAATCGTCCGATGAGTTCGGGAATGAGGCCGAACCTTTTGATATCCTGTTGATTGACATACTGAAGCAGGTTATCCATATCGGGGGGGAGTTCGTCCGGATTGGCTGATCTAAACCCGATCACCTGTTGGTTTACCCTGCGACCGATAATCTTATCAATCCCGTCGAAAGCGCCTCCGCAGATAAACAGAATATTTTCGGTATTGACTTTGACCAATTTTTGCTCGGGGTGTTTGCGACCACCTTGGGGTGGCACATTCACATCGGTTCCCTCCAGCATTTTGAGCAGGGCCTGTTGAACGCCTTCCCCGGAAACATCCCGGGTAATAGAAGGGTTATCGCTTTTTCGGGCGATTTTATCCAGCTCATCAATATACACGATGCCCTTTTCTGCTGCCGCCACGTCGTAGTCACAAACCTGCAGCAAACGGCTGAGGATGCTTTCCACATCTTCTCCCACGTAGCCTGCCTCGGTAAACACAGTGGCGTCCACGATAGCGAAGGGTACGTTCAGGAATTTGGCGATCGTTTTGGCCAGCAGGGTCTTCCCTGTGCCGGTCTGCCCGATAAACAAGATATTCGACTTTTCGATCTCCACCTCATCTTTTCGCGTCTGGCGCAACCTTTTGTAGTGGTTATAAACAGCTACAGACAATACCTTTTTAGCATCATCCTGACCTATCACATAGGTATCGAGATGATTTTTGATATCCAGGGGGGTCACGGTATCGGGCATCGCGAAAGAAGACTTTTGCTGTTTCAGACCCTTTCCGTACAATTCCTCATCCAGGATTTCTTTAGCTTGCTCTACACAAGCCTCGCAAATATGGCCCTCAATACCCGCGATCAGCACGAGTGTCTCGGACTTATCGCGGGCACAAAAAGAGCACTTAAAATTCTGTTTGCTTTTGCGCATGAATTACAATTTACTGCTGAGCATTTCCTTGTCTTTGAAAGCGCACGCCGATCACCTCATCTACCAGGCGGTAAGCTTTGGCATCATCGGCGGTCATCCAGTTATCGCGGTCGCAATCCTTCTCGATCTTGTCATACGGCTGATCGGTATGGTAGCTCAGAATATCGTACAACTCTTTTTGTTGTTCTTTCACCAGCTTGTAATAAATTTCCATCTCGCTGACCTGTCCCTGCATCCCTCCAAGCGGCTGGTGGATCATCACCCGGGCGTGGGTCAAACAAGTACGCTTGCCTTTTTCGCCGGCTGCGAGGAGCACAGCACCCATAGATGCAGCGAGGCCGGTGCAGATCGTTCCCACGTCCGGAGAAACATACTGCATCGTATCGTAGATACCAAGGCCTGCGATAACAGAACCGCCGGGGCTATTGATATACATCTGGATATCCCTTTTGGGATCACTTGACTGTAAAAACAGCAACTGCGCCTGAATGATATTGGCAACATCGTCCATAACGGGAGTACCCATGAAAATGATGCGATCCATCATCAATCTGGAAAACACATCCAGCACAGTGGCATTCAGTTGGCGTTCCTCGATAATGTAAGGCGTCACATTCTGTAGGTTGTACTTGGCGTAGTCAGCCAGTCGTTGTGAGCTCATGCCCAGGTGTCCTACAGCATATTTCAGAAATTCATTATTGGACTTCATAATTTCATTTTTGTATTTAACCAAGATAGGCATCAAAAGGTTGACCGCGTAAAGTTATTCCGCAGCGAGTCCACGTGCCTGATCTGCATCTTCCCTCGCTTTCCGGGATATTTCGCGGAACTCATCAATCGAAACCGGTGCCATTTCCACGGAAACATGTTCCCTAATCAGATCGAACAATTTATCTGAAAAAATTTCATCTGAAATCTTCTCTACCTCTTTTTCATCCTTCATTACGCTTTGAGCGATATCATTCAGCATATCATCATTAATGGAGCTCATGTTCCCAAGATAGGCCCTGATGCGATTTTTGTATTGATCCACGATCTCCTGTCGGGTTACCCGGATACCGAACATATCGGCTAACTTATTCCTAATCAAGGTCCAATGCAGGTTTTTCGCGAAGTAAGGATATTCGCGCTCGAGTTGATCCTCATTCAGCTCCTCATTGCTGGACAACAGCCATTTTTTCAAAAAAGCATCCGGCAAGCTCAACGTATTGGCTTCCATGAGGAAATTTTGGAAATCTCGGAACAACAACGCCTCAGCCTGTTTGGTGTAGTGGGAAGCTATTTCCGATCTGATTTTTTCTTTGGCCTCTTCCTCCGAACTTACCTGCCCTTCACCAAAAACCTTATCAAAAAAGGCCTGATCCATTTCAGCGGGAACCACGCTAACAATATCTGCAAGGGATATTTCAAACATAGGACTTTCGGGGCCTTCTTGTCCGGCTTCAAGGTTCAACAGATAGCGGTTCACAAAATCCGCATCCTTGTCTTCCTCCAGTTCATAGATGTTTACCACAAGCGTATCCCCCACCCGAATACCCATGATCGTTTCCTTGGTGGCCGGATCCGCAATATTGCTTACCAGTATTTTGAAAGTAGTTTCAATGCCTCCCTCTTTAGGAGCATCACCCGCCATTTCTTTCGCGGTGAAGGTTAGCATATCCTCCTCCTCGATGTTGTCCTCTGCGGAGACCCTTTCTCCGTATTGCTTACGGGCACTATCTATCTCCTCCTGCACCACTTCATCCTCAATGATTACGTCCTGCAACTTGAAAATGCTCTCCTTACTCAAGCCATTCAACTCAAACTGAGGCGTAAGACCCAGTTCGAACACAAACTCGAAATCCTGCAAATCCTGCAAATTGAAATCAACGGACTTTTGATCCTCTGAAGCCAAAGGCTGACCCAAGTACTGGATTTTGTGCTCATCCAGGTATTCGAACAACTTTTCCTGGAGCAACTCATTGATCACATCAGCAAGAATAGGCTTGCCATACATTTTTTTGAGCACCGATACCGGTGTTTTACCCTTTCTAAAACCTTTCATGTGCGCTTTGTCGCGCTGTTTGGAAAGCTCCCGCTCGAACTTCGGCGTGTAATCCGCCTTTTCGATCGTGACCGTTATCAAGGTATTCAGATTATCTATATCTTCCCTGGCAACAATTGACATAACACGTTGAATTAAAGTTGAAACAAATATTACCTTTCCTACAACCAAAGGCAATGGTAAACATACGAAGTACATCCGATACCGCCTTCGGCAAAAACAATACAAAAAAATGAAAACGGAAGTTTAAAATATCCGGGAACTGAAAAAAGAATTGTCCAGCTATTTTTTGCAAAAATAAACCCGAATTTTTATGGAACAGGCAGGCAAGAACAAAAAAAGAACAAATCATATAACTGTTAATCGGGAACCTGCCGGATATACCGGTTTTCCGGAAAAGAGATTGTGCGGGTGGAGGGACTCGAACCCCCACGCCTCGCAGCGCTAGATCCTAAGTCTAGTGCGTCTACCAATTTCGCCACACCCGCATACAATCATTCAACTGGAACCAACACCTTTAGTTGTTGGTTATTTTCAGAGCGATGCAAAGATAGAACCTTTTTTGAAACAAAAAAACTCTTTTCGAAAAAATATTTGTTTGCTTGGCTTAAAGATTTATGTTGAGGGCATACATTTTTTGTTAAATTTGTTAAGGCTGACTTTGACCTTAAAACGAGGTTGGGGTCGGCGTCTCCAACTAACCAAGGTAAAGGATTTACTATATGGCAGAAGTGTTAACAGGAAACAGGGCGGATGAGAAATTATTGATTCAGCGGGCGTATAAGAAGTTGTTGCGTGCGATCAAATCGCCTTTGAGCAAGGACGACAAGCAGAACATACGGAAGGCTTATGAGATGGCAGTACATGCGCACAGCCAGCAGCGGCGCAAATCGGGGGAGCCTTATGTGCTGCATCCGATAGCTGTTGCGACGATTTGTGCGGAAGAGATTGGCTTGGGGCCAACGGCTATTATTGCTGCGCTTTTGCATGATGTAGTGGAGGATACGGATGTTACCTTGATGGACATTCAGCGGATGTTTGGGGAGCGTATTGCAAAGATCGTGGATGGTTTGACGAAGCTGGACAGTGCTTATAATATGGAGAGTCCGCAAGCGGAAAACTTCAAGAAGGTACTGAGTACTTTGGTAGAGGATGTTCGGGTGGTGTTGATCAAGATGGCGGATCGGCTGCACAATCTCAGGACGATTGGTTCGATGCCCCAGCACAAGCAGTTGAAGATTGCTGCTGAGACGAACTACATTTACGAGCCTTTGGCGCATCGGTTGGGATTGTACAACTTCAAGACGGAGTTCCTGGATATTTCGATGAAGATCAAGGAACCGGAGCATTACCATGAAATTGCTCGGAAGTTACAGGAAACGAAGCGCGAGCGTACGCGGTATATCAACGAGTTTATCCGACCCTTGCTTGAGGCTTTGGATGGAATGGGAGTACCTTATCGGATTTTTGGCCGTCCAAAATCTATTTTTTCGATTTGGAATAAGATCCTGAGCAAGCGGGTTCCTTTTGAAGAAATTTATGATTTGTTTGCGATCCGGATAGTGCTGGATGTTCCACCGGATAAGGAGAAGTTGTTTTGCTGGCAGGCGTATTCGATTGTGACGGATGTGCACAAGCCGATTCCGGAGCGTTTGAAAGACTGGATTACGGTGCCCAAATCCAACGGTTATGAGTCTTTGCACACGACTGTTATCGGCCCTAAGGGGCGCTTTGTCGAGGTACAGATCAGGACGGAGCGGATGGATGAGATAGCTGAGCGGGGTTTTGCCGCTCACTGGAAGTACAAAGGCGTCTCCAAACAGCCGGATGTGTATGAGCGCTGGTTGGATAGCGTGCGCGAGATCCTGGAGGATCCTACGAGCGACGCTGTGCAGTTTTTGGGCGATTTTAAGTCCAATAACTTGTTCAATGAAGAGGTTTATGTCTATACGCCGAAAGGGGATATGGTGATTTTGCCGAAAGGCGCAACCGCCCTGGACTTTGCTTTCAACATTCACTCGGATGTGGGTTACCACTGTACGTCTATCTCGGTCAACAGCAAACTGGTGCCTATGGGCTACAAGCTGGACAACGGAGACCAAGTCAAGGTGCTGACCAACAAAAACCAAAAGCCCAACGAGGAATGGCTCACGATGGTGAGTACGGGAAAGGCGCGCGCCAAGATTCGCTCGGCTATGAAAGATGAGCGGAAGATCAAGGGGCAAATCGCCAGAGAGGCGCTGGAGCGCAAACTCAAGAATATGAAGATTGTGTCTTTTGAGTTGGCGGTAGAGCAAATGGTTAAGTTTTTTGGTTTTGCTTCCCCCACAGATTTGTATTATGCGATCTTCATGGAGGAACTGACCATCCCGGAGATCTTTAAGCATTTTCGGGAAGAGGAGCGCAAGCTGGTGTTGCAGGTCAAAGAACCGGTAGAAGAACCGGTTTCTGTTTCCGTAGAGGTGGCTGGTCGGAAGGCTTTGCGGCGAAAGGTGCTGGGCAAACCGAGGTTGCTGATCAATGGCGAACCCGGAGAGCGATTTGAGTTTACGTTCGCTACCTGCTGCAATCCCGTTCAGGGCGACCAGGTGTTTGCTTATCTCACTTCTAACGCCGGGCTAAAAATACATCGCATCAACTGCCCCAACGCCACCAACCTGATGGCTAATTATGGATACCGAATCATGAAAGCCGAGTGGATCATTACGCCCAATGCTTCTTTTGTGGCGGAAGTTAAAATTACAGGAATAGATAATGGTCCGGGCGTGATCGAACAGCTCACCCACCGCATTTCTTCGATGCTGGGATTAAATATTCGCTCGTTTAGTATTGAGGGTAATGAAGGCTATTTTGAGGGAATCGTAAGTTTACTGGTGAGCAATACCGATCAGTTGAATTTAGCGATAAAAAGTCTGCAGAACCTTCAGAGTGTTTCAAGTGTGACGCGGATAGAGTAACTTTGGAGTTATGGAAAACAATAAGGATAGTATTTCGTCAGATTCGATCGGAGCGGTGAAAAACATTTTTTCTGCCTACCTCGAGCAAAACCAGCTCAGGAAAACCCCCGAGCGCTATGCGATCCTGGAAGAGATCTACAAACGCAGCGATCATTTTGATGCGGAGGCGTTGTATATCCAGATGAAAAACCAAAGTTATCGGGTCAGCCGTGCTACCGTATATAATACGCTTGAGCTCCTGGTGCACTGTGATCTGGTGAAAAAACACCAGTTTGGCAAAAATCTTGCCCAATACGAAAAGTCTTATGGTTTCAAGCAGCACGATCACCTGATCTGTGTGGATTGCGGAAAGGTACTGGAGTTTTGCGATCCGCGCATACAGCAAATTAAAAACATGATGGGCGAGTTGCTTCACTTCAGAATTACCCACCATTCTCTCAATTTGTACGGACAATGTGACGGTGCATGCGATCACAAAAATAAGGAAGCACAAATTGGATAGGCAGATTACCTGCCCAAATGTGTATTTTTGGCCTTTCAATTAATCACATAATCAGATACCGGAAAAATGAAAGTTGATGTTATTCTTGGTTTGCAATGGGGAGATGAAGGAAAAGGCAAAATTGTAGATTACTTAGCCACAAGATACGATATCGTGGCGAGGTTCCAGGGAGGGCCCAACGCAGGACACACGCTCAAGTTCGATGGCAAAAAGTTTGTTTTACATACCGTACCCTCTGGTATTTTCCGTGAGGGGCTCATCAACCTGATTGGCAACGGGGTCGTGATTGATCCGATTACCCTGGCCAGAGAATTGCGTCAGATTGAGGAAGCAGGGGTGGATTTTTCCGATCGCTTGCTGCTTGCCCGCAAGGCCCATCTGATTTTACCTACCCACCGTTACCTGGACCTGGCTTCCGAACATGCCAAGGGCAAGGAAAAGATTGGTTCTACCCTCAAGGGGATAGGTCCAACGTATATGGATAAAACGGGCAGAAATGGACTTCGGGTGGGGGATTTGTTTGAAAAGGATTTTGAAATCCATTATAATACACTGAAAGAAAAGCATTTATCTTTATTGCAGTTGTATCCGGAGGTGGAGTTTGACCTGGCTGCCGAGGAAGCAAAGTGGATGGAGGCGATCGAGGTGATGCGCTCGTTACCGCTGGTGAATTGTGAGTATTATATTAATGGTGCATTGGATGCGGGCAAGAAGGTATTGGCAGAGGGTGCACAGGGTTCTATGCTGGATATTGACTATGGCACTTATCCTTTTGTGACTTCTTCCAATACGATTACGGCGGGCGTGTGTACAGGTTTGGGTGTTGCCCCACAACGAATAGGGGAGGTCATAGGCATAACAAAGGCGTATTGTACCCGGGTCGGTTCGGGACCGTTTCCTACGGAGCTGGAGGATGAAGTGGGTGAATTGCTTCGCAAAGAGGGTCAGGAATTTGGGGCGACTACCGGTCGTCCGAGGCGTTGTGGATGGCTCGATATTCCACAGTTGTCCTATACGGTGATGCTCAATGGGGTAACGCAAATTGTGGTGACGAAGATAGATGTGCTGAATAATTTCGACGATGTGAAGATCGCGCGGACTTATCTCACGGATAGTGGGCTAAGCAGCGAGGTACCTTTTGATTTGTGCAAGACGCCTGTAGGGTTGGAGTTGGAGATTTTCCGAGGCTGGAAGCAGTCCTTGGAGGAGGTACATCGTTTTGAGGATCTTCCGGAAGCCGCCCGAAATTACCTCAGTGTAGTCGAGTCATGGTTGGGGGTACCGATTACGATGGTTTCTACCGGACCGGAGCGAAACCAGTTGTTGCTTAAATCTTAACTCCGAATTTTTTTTGCGAACAGGTGGATGGAGGTTACTTTTTTGAAGTTCGGGGTATTAATAAGGGTAATCAGGTGCAAGGCACTTTAAGGTGCCTTGCACCTGATGGTTAATATATTGACAATCTGTGTCTTAAGATATTTTCTTTGTTTTCTCAGCATTTCGGCTGAGCGGTTTTTCTTCAGGTACGTGCAAGTACGATATATTGGTAGTCGAGGGCGGTATCGTTGACGAGTACTTCCTTGTAGCCTGCCTGGTAAAGTTCCTCCTCGATTTGAAAAGCGGGTACCTTAAGTTCCTGGGGAGGGCCTACGGGGGTACGTTTTTTCTTGAAATCAATGATGAGGAGTTGTCCGCCGGGTCTGATACCTTTCTTAAGTGTTTTGAGGTAGGCTATCCGGTTGTTCATATAAACGATCGTATTGACAATAATTGCGATATCGGCTTCTTCCGGAGCGAGCGATGGGTCAGTTGGGGTTGCGAGGCGGGTTTCGAGTTTGCCCTGCATAGCCTCGGGGAGTTGGAGGTGCTTGATGCTATCGAGGTAGCTGACGAAGCGTTGGTCAATATCTATGGCAATCACTTTTTTTGCCTTAGGGGTGAGTCGCAGGGAAAAGAATCCGGTACCGGCTCCGATATCGGCGATGGTTTTGTCGCTGAGGTCTCCCAGCAATTCAATAACCATATTGGGTTTTTGCCAGATCACCCGGTCGGTGTGGGTATAATCGTCTGAAATTCCGGGGTCTTGCTGATTAGACGGCTCCTGTTGAAGGGAGGTGTCCGGGACAGTTATTTTCGGGGCAGAAGTATCGGAGGTACAGCCTGGGCTGGCTGCCAATATCAGCAGCAGGGAAGAAAGGAGGCCTGCGGAAAAGAGATACTTCATGCTGGGGTTTTGTTTAGGATTGCACCAAAAATAAAAGTAATTCTTCTATTTTTTTGCGCATAATGTCGGATGTGCAGGTATAATTGTTTACCAGGATGGAAAAGGCGAGCAGCTGATCTTTTTCGGTGCGGAGGTATCCTGCATAAGCCCTGACCCTTTCCATGCTCCCGCTTTTGGCAAATACCCGTCCTTGTGCGGGGGTATTGCGCAACATGTAGCTGAGGGTGCCATTTTCTCCGGTTACGGGCAGGGTGGAAAAAAAGCTGTCAAACCAGTCGGGTGATTGGGCGATTTGTTCGAGTGCTTCGGTTAAAAACCGGCTGGTGAGGGCGTTTCGGGGCGATAATCCGCTCCCGTCTTCGACGAAAACACCTGAAAAGTCGAGCGATTTTTGCTGCCAGAAGTTTTGCATGGCTGTGATACCTGCGGTTCTGTCGGGATTGCCGGATGCTTTTATGCCCAGCTGTCGAAGAATGCTTTCGCAGTAGAGGTTGACTGATTTCTGGTTGGCTCTCTGGCTGATCTCTTGCAAATCGGGTGAGGTATATTCGAAGAGGGTCTGCCGGAGGCCGGATCCGGTTTTGGGCGACATCCGGTGCAGGGCCACTGCTTCTCCGCTTACTGTTATCCCGATAGCCTGAATTTTTTCGAGCAGGTACTGCGCGGCGAACTGTGGTGGATCGGGGATTGCTCCTTTTATGGTGATGGTTCCGTTGCCCCGGCCTATTGTGCCTCGGACAAAGCGCTCGTAGGTATAAGGGGCTCCGTAGATGTAGGTATCCCCTCCGCGTCCTGTGGCTGCCGTGGTGACCTCATTGATGAAGGTCATGCCGGCAATAGCTGGTCGCAGTGCTTGTATAGGCGGTGTTTCGCCCAGGTTGGGGACCTGTTTGAAGTCCAGGTAATATAAATTTTCGTGGATATTGAGTCCCCAGGCACCTGCTCCGTAGTAGTTGCCCAGATCGTACCAAGGCCAGGTTGGGGCGCTTACGGCACTGGGAAAAAAGCTGGCGTCGCCGTAGATGTTGCCGAGGATGCTTCGTATTCCCTGTTGTTGCAGGGCAAGTCGAAACCACTCCATGACGGTATCCATATCCGGGACTCCGGGCATCTGATCTGACCCCAGGGTGGGATCGCCATAGCCTTTGAGATAGACGTTACCGTTGAGTTGTCCGGCGGCATCTATGCTTCCGTCGTACTGAACTTCCGTTTTGAAGCGAAAATCTTTGCCGAGGACAGCCAGACCGGTGGCGGTGGTTAGAATTTTGAGGGTAGATGCGGGAATGAGGCTGAGGTCGGGGTTATGGGCAGCCATCCTATCGGGCTGTCCAATCGTTTTTACTACGATACCGATGCCTGCGTGTCGAAGTTCAGGATCCTGTACCCACTGATCGAGGTAATTTTGGATGTTTTTTTGGGCGACAGCCCTTACCTGACTACTTAACAAGAGCAATAATAGCCCTATTCGGAGCAGCTTCATGCGGGTTGGTTTAATGCGGGTAAGAGGGTTCCTGAAGCGGTGCCAAACCCCAGGCGCAGCCCGTCTTTTTGGCAGTAGGCTTGCAGCGAAAGGGTATCGCCGTCCTCGAGGAAGGTTCTGGATTGCCCATCGGGTAAACGGAGGGGCTTGGTGCCGCGCCAGGCGAGTTCGAGCATAGATCCATAGCTACCCGGTTCGGTGCCGCTGATGGTTCCGGAGGCGCAAAGGTCGCCTACCTGCAGGTTGCAACCATTGCTGGTATGGTGTGCCAGTTGCTGGCTCATGTTCCAGTAAAGGTAGTTGAAGTTGGATTGGCAGATCCGGGTGGGCGTACTTCCCTGGGGTTGGATCCAGGCTTCAAGGGCGATATCGAAGGTTCGGCTGCCCTCGCTTCGCAAGTGTGGCAGCACTTGGGGATCTTGCATGGGACCTGCACAGCGAAAGGGTTCCAGCGCATCGAGGGTAATGATCCAGGGCGAAACGGTTGAGGCAAAGCTCTTGCCCAAAAAAGGTCCGAGGGGCACATATTCCCATTGTTGGATATCTCGGGCAGACCAATCGTTGAAGAGCATCAGTCCCCAGATGTGTTCTTCTGCGCGCTCTACGGCAACGGGGGTGCCCAGCGGATTGGATGTACCCACCACGAAAGCCATTTCCAGTTCGAAGTCGAGTGCCTGAGATGGTCCAAAAATGGGGTGTGTGGCATCCTTGGGCAGGATTTGTCCCCAGGGTCGCCGTATGGGTGTTTTGTCCACCACAATGGAAGAGGCTCGCCCGTGGTAGCCCACCGGCAGGTGTTTCCAGTTGGGCAGCAGCGCCTTATCGGGATCGCGAAACATAGATCCCACATTAGTGGCATGTTCTTTACTGGAATAGAAATCGGTATAATTTCGAATGTCGAGGGGCAATACCATTTCGGCCTTTTCTACAGGCACCAGGAACGCGGCTGTTTTTTCCCGAAGGGAGGGAACAGTATTGCTTACATCGAACAGCTGCATTAGGGTAGCTCTAAGTGCTTGTGCCACGGGTTTTCCGGCCTGAATGAGGGGGTTAAGGACTGCATTTGCAAGCATTTGGCGATCCAGTCCGGCTATGTGGAGGTGCCCCAGCTCGTGGAGGGCAAGCAGATCTACGACCTGCCGACCTATGGCAGTAGCTGCGCGGAAAGATCCATCGGGGCGGCGGAGTATGCCGAAAGGGATATTATACAGCGGGAAATCCGCTTGAGGGGGGATTTCTATCCAGGAGTTGATGGGGTGCATAACTTAGGCTTTCGCCAAAATTACATATAAAGCAGAAAATACCAGTCATCAAGGATGTTGGACAAGAATCTTTTGCACAAACCGAGTATCGCCTTGCTGTAGTTGCAGGAGATAGAGTCCGTTGGGCAAATATTGCAGGTCAATTCTGAAAAAGGTCGAACCAGCAGCGAGGTTTTCGCCGTGCAACAGCGCTCCGTTAAGGGCAAACAAGTTCAGTCGGACGGGTTGGGCGAGTGGATTGGAAAAACCGATCTGAAGGCTTTCGGAGGCCGGGTTGGGGCTTACCGTTACCTTGTTGCCGCCGAAGCGCAAGGATAAGTCCGGGAACCGATAAAAATCAGATATTTCGGACAATGTTGCTCCGCATGTATTGATACTTTTGACGCGCCAGTAGTATTGCCCATTGTTATCGGGAAGTCGTGGACTGAGCTGAGGGGTCTGGGTCAGCTGCGCAAAAGCCAGCTGCTCAAAAAGGGGATCTTTGCTCCACTGGAGTTCCCAGGAAATATCTTCTCCGGTATTTTGCCAGCTAAACAGGGGAGAGTTGCCAATGAATACCCGACCCGGTTCGGGCTGGATCAGCAGGGCGGGTTCGGGAATATCGCGCAAGACCACCTGAACTTGTCCCGCGGTAAGGGCTTGGTTTCCGGATGCCTGGATACCGATAACCATGCTTGCAGGTATTGCATTCTCCCGGGTGGTCACGAAAAGTCGGGTATTGACCCCTTGGGTAGTGAGCAGCGTATCCTGTAGCCAGACCGTAAGGCCGGGTGGCAGGGGCTGTTTCAGGCTGAGGCTGACCGGAAAATCTATAAAACCGGTGAGTACAACCTCGAAACTCGTCGTATCGCCTATACAAAGCTGGCTTTCGTAAGGAAAAGCCTGGAGTGCGGCAGCGCAGTAATCAAAAGTTTTCCCTGGAAGGGTTACGGGATTAATGCCCAGGGGGTCGAGCCAGTATTGGAGGGACGTAGCAGGGCTTCCTCCTCCGGTCCAGGAGGAATAAAACCGTCCGTAAGAATCGAATTCGGGCAGTCCGCAAGCGGCAGCTCCACCGTGCAGTTGACCTCTGACTAACCCGTCCTTATCGAACAGCGGGGAGCCGGAAGAAGCAGGTGCGGTGCTTCCGACCGACCAGAAAGGTACAATCAGGTGATTGCCGGCAGGTCGGGGTAGGTCATTGGTCTCCCAGGATCCGGTATAAGTATCCTGAAACGAAAACGAAATTCTCTTTTCAAGGGCTTTGGGGTGGTGGATACCCACTACGGTATCCTTTGGAGTTTGAGCAGACCTGTCCCAGCCTGCGAAAAATGCCTGGTCATCTGCGGGTTCATCATCGAGTTCGACGAGTACCATATCTGAAGGTTCCCATCCGGCGCGGAAAGCTGCCCCTGAATTGGAGCGGGTCAGTTGTCCCTGTCCCCTTCCTTCATTTGAGGGTGCATTGACGGATCGGCAAACGGGGTTTTCGAATCCCCAGTAAGCCACGATGCTGGGTGCATTTTCGGGATCAATGTTACAATGAAAAGCGGACATCAGGAAAGGCCGGCAGTTGGCGGCGGTATTGTTGATCAGGAAAGCCGTACAAGCGCGGTTACCTTCGATGGTAACCATCACCACGGAGCGGATTTGATCCTGGTAGGCATTCACGATATCCCAGCCGTTGGACTCGTTGCATTGGGTATCGAGAAAACAGGTATTGTTGCTTGTTTGTGAGAAATTGGCAAAATCGTGATTGGCTTTGCTGAGGTGGAGTTGAAGCTCGGGCAGATCGTGGTCGGCAATCCGAAGCTCCAGGTACACCGTGGTGCCGAAAACAATGGGCGACCACCAGGTGTAGTGGGAATCATTATCGAGGGCCGTAATGGGGCCGATTTGCCGGGAAAAATCGTCGGAATACAAGTATAGGGAAGCCGAGGGCGGCAAAAAAAAGGCATCGAAAGCCAGGTTGAGGGAATGGGCATTGGGCGACTGTATCCCCAGGTACCAGACCCTTTCTCCATTGGGATTGCTTTTCCAATATCCGGCATTATTGGGAGAAAGATCCAGGGGAATCGCTGTCGCGAAAAAAAGTGGGCGTCCGGGTTGGCGTTGGCGCAATTCGTTTTGCCAAAGGCTATCATTGTTGAGCGCGGGCAACAAAAAAATAGCAGCAGGATCGGCTGTATAGGCTTCTGCAGAAGGCTGGTAGGTGCTTTTTTGCGCAAAAAGCGGATGATGGCCAGCCATCAGGCTGAAGATCAACAAGGGAAGAAAAAATTTCATGCCGATCCTGCTGTTTAGGTGAAACTTATTGTGCTACAAAGAAAACTGCATTGCTGAATAAAAATTTCCCATTTTCCCAGAAAGCGCGGAACAGGGGATTGTCCACCATATACACGATAGCTCCTCTGCCTTTATCTTCTACAGCGAAGGTAGTTGTGTTTTTCAGTTGGTCTTTCACGCCTGCCCCGATAAATCCTGCGGAAAAGATATCCTCTTTGAGGTAGCCCACATTCCAGGCATCGGCGAGGTGTTCGAAAGTACTTTCTCCCGCTTTCAAGGTAAAATAATAATTTGGCATCCCGTAAGCCAGGGGATGGGTATTGTCCATGGTCAACTTCACGATAGCCCCTGGGATAGAATTGCTCAGGTAGCGTTCGGTTTGTCCGCCGAAATCATCCAACCGATGATCCAGCATAGCCTGTTCGTTGCGTTTTTTAGCGGCAGCCTCCGTTTCTTTAGAGGCGTAGGGTTTGAGGCTAAAGCCCTCTCTGTTGCTGAAAGCATTGGTGGCACTTCCCACGGCGATCACTTTTCCTCCTTTGCCGACCCACTCATTGAGCAGTTGTTGCTGGCTGTCGGACAAGCGATAGCTGCCTTCGGGCATAATCAGTACGTGGTAGGCACTAAGGTCGAACCTGCCCAGTTCGGATGCGCCGTGGATATGAACCGGGTAGCCCAGATCCCGTTCGAAGAAATACCAAATCTGTCCGAAGCTGGTTGAATTTACCCCTGTCCCGGACAGAACAGCCACTTTGGGAGCATCCAGGAAGCTCATAAAGCTCGATCCAAGGTCTTTGCCATTATTGGTAAAGCCGGTGTAGGTCACAAAAAGCTCCTGTTGGTGGTCTGCGGCCAAGCGGGTCACAGCTGACAGGAAAAGATCTTCCTGTTTGCGGTTATCCTCCCGGGTAATGATGAGGGTACCCCTGTCGAAGCTGTTATCTTCCAGTTGGAAAGGATCATTGGCGAAGCGCACTTTTACGCCTGCCTGGAGCAGTGCGGCCAGGAAGCGGGCATCTTTAAGTCCTTCCCAGCGAACCAAAAACGCGTAGGGTTTTTGAGTGCCGATATTGGGGGCAGTAACCGTTTTAAACTGGAAAGGCGCACTCACTTCGATCTTTTGTTTACCTGCATAGGCTTCCAGGCCGTAAGCATAGGGAAGCGACCAAGCGGTAATATCATAAGTATTGGAATCCACCACTTCGGTAGAAGGATCCATCAGCACCTGGGTAAACACGGCAAAAGGTTGGTAAGCGGAGATCAGCAGATCGCCCGGAACCACTTGGATATTCGTCTCTCTGCCGGTCTGATAATCGAAAGCATTCAGCGTAGTGGCCTTGGCGGCAGTTCCATATTTAATTTGGTTTTTGTCCAGTAGTTCACAGAATGATTTTATTTTATCCTGTGGATTATTGCCTTTGATCACATAAGTTTTGTAGGCACCTGGAGGATTGCTGCTGTACTGTTGGTAGTAGGCTTCGAAATTTTTGATAATTTCTGACGCATTTTGGGAGGCCACTTCCACGGTGGACAACGCGGCTGTTTTGTGGTGCATGATGCGATCGAGCAGGGTGAGGGTATCGCCTGATTCCAGGGTAATGGCGCGACCTGCGCGGATACCGGCCTGTTCGTAGGTCATGCCGATACCGCCGTGGAACATCGGGTAAGTATCCCCGTAGCTGGGGTAGAGCAGGTCGAACACCTGTCTGGTATAGTAGAGCCAGCCCTGTTCATCGAAATGTTTGGCATTATTTTTTCCGATGGTAAACTGGAAGGAGCGTTGCCATTCGCTGAGGTATTTGTGGTAGGGTTGGGCGGCTGGGGCAAAATAATAATTGCTATTGTAGCCTTGTTCGTGGATATCGGGATGGATATGAGGCAGCCATTGCAGGAACATGCGGATGCGGTTTTGCGTTTCCTGTTGGGTTTGCCATGCCCAATCGCGGTTGAGGTCGAACAAATAGTGGTTTACCCTTCCGCCGGGCCAGGGTTCTACATGTTCTCTGGCTTCTGGATTGGGATCGGGTTGAGCGGGGGCGATATCTCTGTACCAGCTGGTATATCTTGAGTAGCCATCCGGATTTTGGGAAGGATCAATAATCACCAGGGTATTTTGCAGCCATTTGGCGGTTTCCGGGTTATCGGGTCTGGCCAGTTCATAGATAACGGCCATAGAGCTTTCCGACCCTGCGGCTTCATTGCCATGGACGCTAAATCCGAGCCATACGATTGCCACATCGAGGGAGGGATCGGGGCTGCCGGGTATCAATCCTGTTTTTTTGAGGTTATTTTGTCTGATGGCTTCCAGTCTTGCCAGGTTTTCGGGAGTAGAAACGAAGGCCAGCAGTTGGGGTCGTCCTTCGGTGGTCGTCCCCATGCGGGTCAGCTGCACCTTATCGCTATTGGCTGCGGTATGTTCCATATAATCCACGAGCAGGTGATGTGGGGTGAAATTTTCGCCCAGTTGGTGTGGGAGGAAATCATTGGGGGATCGCAGTTGAGCCAGGAGTGCGGCAAAGCTGCTCAGGAGCAATGACAGTAGGAGTAAGTGTTTTTTATACATGTGAGAAGATTTAGTGTAAATTGTTTTTGAATTTGCCAGAAAAATAACAAATTTAAACGCAGGCAGATCTTTAAAGTTGTATTGATCATCACCCAGAAAAGCAAAGCACATGTATAGTTCGTTGATTGAAGCGCAGGATGTCTATTTAATCTTACAGGATCCGGGGACGGTGGTGGTAGATTGCAGGTTTTCGCTAAGCGGCCCGGAACTTGGCCGAAAAGCGTATTTAGCGGGCCACATACCTGGTGCGATATACGCGCATTTGGACGAAGACCTTTCTGCGCGTGTCATTCCCGGCAAAACAGGTCGGCATCCCTTGCCGGATGTGGCGCATTGCGAACAACTGTTTTCCAAGTGGGGCATAGACGCTTCGGTGCAGGTGGTTGTGTACGACGACCAGGGGGGAGCATTTGCGGCTCGTTTGTGGTGGTTGCTGCACTGGTTGGGGCATGAAAAAGTAGCCGTATTGAATGGCGGCTGGAAATCCTGGAACGACAAAATGCTGCCTGTTGCCACAAACATTCTGTTCAAAAATCCGCGTTTGTTCGTGGCATCGCTACAGGAATCTTTAATGGTCTCAGCAGATGATTTGCTGGACAACCTTACCAGTTACCGGTTTCGGGTGATAGATGCCCGGGCTGCCGAGCGCTATTCGGGCGAGGTAGAACCAATTGACCCGGTGGCGGGTCACATACCGGGTGCGGGCAACCTGCCCTATTCCGAAAACCTGGATGCCAATGGCCGTTTTCGGTCTGCCGAGTTGCTGCTCGATCGTTTTCGATCCCTGGGCAGTCCTACCCAAACCGTCTTTTATTGTGGTTCGGGCGTAACAGCCTGTCATAATGCCTTGGCTTATTACCATGCAGGATTGGGCATGCCCAAAATTTATCCCGGTTCCTGGAGCGAATGGATCACCGACGTATCGCGACCAGTAGAGCGCGGATCTTGAGGAGATCTGCTCACGCAAAAAAATTGTGCAAAAAAGCCGCTGAAAGGGGTTACGTTTGAGGGGGGTGGAGGAATTAATAAGAGGTAATCAGGTGCAAGCCACCTTAAGGTGCCTTGCACCTGATTAAAAAATACCTGATTTTCAAAGTATTAAATCCAAAA
>JANQWK010000038.1 GCA_030729925.1 Saprospiraceae bacterium | reverse complement strand
TACGAAACCAGTCTGATACCCCTGTTGCTGTAAAAACTCCGGAAAAAACCGGGTACCATCCGGCACCATGGATTGATTGTCAATGACCCCATGACGATGCGTGTACTGCCCGGTCAAGATACTCGCCCTGCTGGGCGAACAAAGGGCTGTCGTCACAAATGCATATTCCATATACGTGCCTTCCCTGGCCATGCGATCCATGTTAGGAGTTTCCAGAAACGGAACTTTTCCCGTAAACCCCATAAAATCGTACCGGTGATCATCGCTGAGGATAAAGATCACGTTTTGAGGTGGAACCTGGTCTCTTTCCTCGCAGGCACTCAAAACCAACATCGCTGCCACGACAAGCCATCCGATCTTTGCATTAAAAGCATTCATCCTGATTGCACATTTATTCCGTAAACCGAACCGGACTGCGCTTGGACACCCCGTTTTCGCTGAAAGCTTCCACCTGGTAATAATAGGCAGTATCGGTATTTAAGGCTCGGAGTTCATAAAAATTTTGGTCATACATCATGGCCGACAGGTTCAAACGGTCTGGAGCAATGCCCCAATACACCACATAGCCCTGTGCGCCCGGAACAGGATCCCAGTTGAGCATCGCATCTCTGCGATCATCCTGTCGAACTACCGCAAAATTCTCGGGAGTCTGAGGAAGCGCGCCCTTTCCTTTGCCAAAAACCCGGAACTCGGCCATAGCAAGATACGCATTGGTGCAATATACATGTCGGTATCGGACAAAACGCACGGTAGCCGGATTGGGCAATTCGACATAAGCATGGGGCATGTCCCTGGTGTTGTCGGAATAATCCGCTAATACCTCCCATACCCGGCCATCGTCGCTGCCTTCCAGCACAAACTGCTGCCGAAGGGTATCCGGTCGCCCGAAAATTTCACTGTTGAAGTCCTGAAAATTGAGTTGCACCGCGTGCACATCCATAGGCTCGCCCAGATCCAACTGTACGTAGATCGAATCATCGTTGGCCGCAGACACCCAATAAGAGCGAATTTCCTCATCATTGATTTTGGACACCTCAAAACCGGGGATCTGATCCAGCATGTAGCCGCTGTCGCTTTCGTCCACCACATTGACCTCCCGAACCACCAGCGGAGAATTGGTCGAAACAGGTTTTTTATAAGACAAGAGCATCCATCCGGTAAAACGGGATTTGTGGTTGTCCACCGGATGCGCCGGGAGGTAATGCGGATAATCGCCGTAGGCAGTGTTGACGTACATTTGGCCGTCCGATTCAAAACCGGCGGGATACATCCCTATTCTCCGTTCGAATTTGTAATTGACCGAAATCGCCATGGTCGCAAAATGCCAGTGGTTGCCGCTGTTGTCTCGCACCGTTGCACCGTGTCCCGATCCCTTCAGGAAACCACCCGGCTTGTACGAAATTGGATTGTAGGCGGCGTAAGTAAAGGGACCAAGCGGAGATTTGGAGGTATAAACTCCGTCGGCATAGACATTCCATTGGGTACCCGGAGCACCGTATTCCAAATAATAGGTACTGTCGTGTTTGACCATCCAAGGCCCCTCGATAAAAGGTTTCAGCTCGGAGCGATGGTCCTGCCCGAAACGCTCCCAACCGTGTTTTTCCGGATCGAGGTTGAACAGCGGTACCTGTTTGCCGATAGGCACATAAAAATTCTGCGCATCGAGTTCTACGCCGTGTATAGGATACAGGTTGGAAGATTCCTCATACAAGTACACCCGATTATCATCGTCCACAAACAAGTTGGGATCCTGCACCCCATGTGGCACATCAATGACGGCAAAATTGGTGATCCAGTTGCCCAGTTCGGGGTTGTCCGTTTCGATCACCGCCCCGCGACCGGAAGGATCGCCTAAGACAATGATTTTCCCATCTTTAACTGCCGCTGCAGGGGCGTTGCTTCCATTAAAATACCAGGCCTGGGGGCGAATAAAGCGCCAGCGGCTCAAGTCTTCCGACACCCAGTAACCATGGGAGCGGGTCACAAACATAAAGAACTTGCCCTTGAAATTTACCACGGCAGGATCTGCACCAGAGCGGTAGGATACCTGATTGGCCGCCCGGTAATGGGACATATAGGAATAATCTATGTCCAATGGATTGCAATAGGTAGTTTTGTCCTGGAAGGACTGTGCTCCGGCAAACGGAATCAGCAGCAGGGCACATAAAACGGTCGTCAGATGCTTTTGGTGCATGGCCTATGGGTTATACGTGAAGGAAAGTTGCTGGACATCTCTGCTGTTGGGGCCTACAAAAACCTGAAATTCACCGGGTTCCGCTACAAAATCCAGATTGCTGTTGTAAAATTTCAACAAGTCCTGGTCAATGATAAAGCGAACGGTTGTGGATGCCCCAGGTTCCAGAAAGACCTTTTTGAAGCCTTTGAGTTCTTTCACGGGACGACTGATCGAAGCTGCCACGTCCCTCAGATACAGCTGAACGGTCTCCTCCCCTGCTCGGGTACCTGTATTCTTGACGGTCACACTCAGCGCAATTTTGTCCTGCATTAGGGTAGCCGAAAGCACCGGTGTTCCAAATTCGAAGGTGGTATAACTCAGCCCGTATCCAAAAGGATAAAGCGGGTCATTGGGAATATCGAGGTAATTGGATTTGAATTTAGGACCGCCCGTTCCGTCCCAGGGGCGTCCGGTGTTCAGCATGCTGTGATACACCGGGATTTGTCCCACGTGCACGGGAAAAGAGGTACTGAGTTTTCCCGAAGGGTTAACCTCCCCAAACAACACATCCGCAATGGCATTTCCGGCTTCGATGCCCGTATGCCACACATCGAGGATGGCATCCATGTTTTGGTTTTCCCAAACCAGCGTCATCGGTCGGCCGTTAAACAACACCAGGACGATCGGCTTACCCGTCCCTTTGAGGGCCCGGAGCAATCGTTGCTGGGAGGCTTGCAAACTGATATCCGCCATGGAGGAGGCCTCTCCGCTCATGTCCGCGGCTTCGCCCATCACCGCTACGATAATATCTGCTTTTTCGGCGGCCTCGAGGGCTTCCTGGATCATCAGCTCGGGGCTGCGCGGATCAATTGTAATCTCCTGTCCAAAAACATTCACCCGGGCGGCGAAGGCAGGATCATCAGAGATATTGGCACCTTTGGCATAAAAAAGTTGTCCTTCTGACCCGATCTGCGCCTGAAGTCCTTCCAAAACGGTAACAGATTTGTCGAAATCGCCGGATACGCTCCAGGTGCCCATCATGTTGCGCCGACTATCGGCCAGGGGGCCTACAAGAGCTATTTTGGCCGACTTTTGCAAGGGCAGGACATTTCCCTCGTTTTTGAGCAAAACTTGCACCTTAGCGCCCAATTCCCGGGCAAAAGCGCGATGTTCAGCAGCTAAAATTTCCTTTTCCGCCCGCACTTCGTCAAAATACCGGTAGGGGTCGTCCAACAAGCCCAGCTTTTCTTTGATCAGCAATATCCTGCGACAGGCGCGGTCTATGTCTTCAACAGCGACCAACCCCGACTCCAAAGATGCCTGAAGGGTAGTCAAAAATCCCTCTCCCACCATATCCATATCTACTCCCGCTTTGAGCGACCGTGCAGACACTTCCCGGAGGTCACCCAGTCCGTGAGCGATCATTTCATTGACCGAAGTATAATCCGTAACCACAAAACCCTTAAATCCCCATTGTTCTCTCAATACCCGGTTCAGCAGTTCGTCGTTGGCAGTCGCCGGAAGGTAGTCCACCACGTTGAAAGAAGTCATGACCGAAGCCACCCCTGCATCAACAGCAGCCTTGTAGGGAGGCAGGTATTCGTTGTGCAATTTGACTTTCCCCATGTCCACCGTGCCGTAATCGCGCCCCCCTTCGGGAGCGCCGTAGGCGGCATAATGCTTAACGCAGGCCGCCATGGTAGTCGGATCGCTCAGGTCGTTTTGCTGATAGCCTCTGACCATCGCAGCCGATATGGCGGCAGAGAGGAAGGGATCCTCCCCGTTGCTCTCGGCAATTCTGCCCCAGCGGGGATCGCGGGAAATATCTACCATCGGAGAGAAATTCCACATGAGTCCGTCAGCGGTAGCTTCTCTGGCCGCAATGCGGGCCGACCGCTCGATGAGTTCCAAGTCCCAGGTGCAAGATATGCCCAGGGGTATTGGAAAGACGGTCTGGTGGCCGTGGATCACATCCATTCCGGTGATCAGGGGGATACCTAAACGGCTCTCTTCAACGGCTATTTGTTGAATTTTTCGCAATTTTGCAGCGCCTCGGGTTCCAAAAATACCGCCTACCTGTCCTTGTCGGATCTTATTTTCTACTTCCTGACTGATTACGGTACCCGTCACCGCCCCCCCTTGGTTGACCAGGTTGAGCTGCCCAATTTTTTCCTCCAGGGTCATCTGGGCCAACAGCGCCTCTACCCGCGGAGAAGACACCTCATTTCTGAATTTGGAAAACAGCCAGGGAAATAGTCCGGGGTCAGCAAGCACCGTATCCAGCATTTCATGCCCCATCTGCGGGAAAACACTGATTTTCGCAGGACCTCCATCCGTCTGGATTCGTTCGATCGTTCGAAGAGACGATGCTGCGTCTTTACCTCCATGAAAGGCCCAAACCGGCACTTGCAGGGAACGGGAACCGGCATCGAGAGCCGGCGATCCGCCAACCGACACAGCTGCTGCAATTTTTTCGGGTATTCTTCCCAATAGTTCCCAAACCATGGTTGCCCCTGTTGCCGCTCCCAGCAGGTATAACCTGTCCGGATGAATATGAGGAAGCTGTTGTTGCGCGGCGATTAGTCCCATTACTGCCTCCATCAGAGGCTCCGTGGTCCAGGACGCTTCCTCTGGCTTGCGCGGTAGCAACAATACCGCCGGATAGCTTTTCAGGGCATTTTCCAGGGCAGGATTTTCGGCAGAAGATGCTTGTTCTGGAAGGAACACCAGCAAGGGATAAGGATGAGTCGGATCGAAATGTTCGGGATACAACAACTGGTAATCGAGGGTGTAGCCATTGTGCTCAAAAAAGCCATTTTGGTACTTGGTTTCCCTCTCGGGCATCTCTTTTGTCAACGGGCTCAGCAACAAGATCCAGTAAAACAGTTGCGAAAAAAGGTTCATGATCGTTATTTTTCAAAAGGTAAGGTCCTCAATATTTGTTGGTGTGCATGTCCAGATCGGTCAGCCCCTTTTGGATCTCCGGAGCGTTCATAAAGAGTTTCCACAGCAAACCGCTGCGGTAGTTTTCGATCATCACCGGGATTGGCAATTGATCTATCGCCAGGTAGCGCGGCGGAGCCCAGTTGGACTGCTCGCTAAAGGCATCAAAAGGGCCGTATTTTCCGATATACTCCGGATGATCGGCGTATAGGTGCTTCAGAAAACGCATGCTTTCTTCGGGAGTATAGGGAAAGGAAGACAGCGCTGCGGTAGGACTGATTACCCCAAAATCATGACCCGGGGCATGGGCGGAATAGCCCAATTGGGAATAGCTGGCGGTCAGCCCCCAGCAATCCTTGCCGTAGCCCTTATAGCCACGGGAATTTTCGACACAATAGGCATAATGCACCAGCGCGTGGTGGCGGTTCAATTTCCAATAATCGGCATAGGAATCCGATAGCCCTTCGGGATCCAGCCCCAGGAAGGAATAATGGGCCCAAAACAGCGGTCCCACGGGAATGGAATGTCCGGTGTTGTGCTGCAGCACCAACTCATACCCATAGCTCCGTTCATCGGAAAGGATTTCCCCCTTGCGCATGTACCCTTCGTGAAAGCAGTCGGGGTCAACCGGGTGGGTAGGCGAAGCCGCAGCGAGAATATATAAAATGGTACATTCGTTGTATCCCCTGACGGCAAAATTCATTTTCCAGCCAAACTCGGGCGACCAGTGCCAATAGATCACTTTTTCGCCTTTGGTGTACCAATTCCAATCTATCCCTTTCCAAAGCTGGTCGAGGCTATCGGCAAGTTGCCGATCCTTTTCATCGCCGCCCTTAAAGTACTCTCTGGCTACGAGTAGGCCCTGTGCCAGGTAGGCCGTTTCGACGATATCGCCCCCGTTGTCGTATTTGCTGAAGGGTTTCACTTTTCCCGAAGGGTACATCCAATGCGGCCACACCCCATGGAAGCGATCGGCGCGGGCGAGCCAGTCCGCCAATTTGCCCAAGCGCTCACGCCCTGCTTCCCGACTGATGAAGCCCCGCTCTATCCCTACCAGGGTCGCCATGATGCCAAAGCCGGTACCGCCGCTGGTCACTACATCGGCATCGGCTTGGGGGTAAACCCCATCCAGGTGAATGCGTTCGGGAGCCGCTCCAGAAACAGGTTCGCCGCCTTCCCAGAAATAATTGAAAGTTTCGCGCTGAATCCTGTCTAATAAAGCCGCATCGGCAGGATTGGGTTCAACCCTGGTTGAAATGTGCTGGGACACCCCGGCTGCCGCCGGAAAAAGAATACCCAGTCCGATCAGGACGACAATTTTTCGGATAATCCGCCTCATTCGTAGCTCATGTTTAGTTTTTCAAGTCCTGCCCGGATTTCAGGGGCAGACATAAATAGGTTCCAAAGGAGTTGGGTGCGGTAATTTTCGATCATACAGATCTGTGGCCCCTGGTCAATAGCCAGGTAGTCCCTCGATACCCATTCTGCTGTGGGACTGAAGGCATCGTAAAATCCATAGGGTCCCCACAGGCGATCCCCCAGTCGGTAATAGAAATGTCGGATGGCATTCATCGAAGCCTCCGGGGTAAAGGGAATGGAGGAAATGGCTGCCGTTGGCGCAATTACCCCCAGGTCGTTGCCGGGATGATGAGCCGAATAGCCCCCCGGACTATAGGAAGCCGTAAGTCCCCAGCACTGATCCGAGTACCCTGCAAATTTTTTAGGGTTATCGGCGCAGTATAGGTTTTGGATCAGACTATGGTTGACATTTTGCTGCCAGTAGTCGGCAAACTCATCTTTCAGGTTCCTGGGATCCAGCCCCAGGTACGAATAATGGGTAAAGAAAAGCGGTCCACCCAGCGGTTGATTGCCTAAAGGCAGGGGTAAACCATAGTGGTTTCTATTTCTGACCATATTTCCCTGGTCGGCATATCCATTGCGGTAAGTGGCGGCATCAATGGGGAAAGTAGGGGAAGCCGCAGCCAGGACATACACAATCTGGGTTTCGTTGTGACCCCGGATCCTGAGGTTGATGGCAAAATTTTGATCCGGCGACCAGTGCCAGTACAACTGCTTTTCGCCGCCTTTGGTGTACCAACTCCATTCTACCTCTTGCCACAATTGGTTGATGCGATCAATCATGCTTTTTTCTTCCGCGTCGGTCGGATCCAGGTATTGTCGCAAGGTGATAAGCCCTTGTACCATAAAAGCGGTTTCGACCAAATCACCGCCATTGTCTCGCGCGCTGAAAGGAACAACCTTGCCGCTGGCACCGTCCATCCAGTGAGGCCAGACCCCATGAAAGCGATCGGCTGTGGAGAGAAAATCGAGCATGGTCTTCCAGCGCTGTCGGGCTTCGGATCGGGTTATAAAACCCCGTTCTACGGCTACGATCATCGCCATGAGACCAAACCCACTACCTCCGATGGTGACGGGATGACCTGCAGATGCGCGCTCCCTGGCCATGCCGCTAACCGGGTGGCCATACTCCCAAAAATACCGGAAGGTCTGTTGCTGCACCAGGGTCAGCAAGTCGTCGTCTGACAGTAAGGGAAAAGCGTTTGTTTCGCTCAAAGCGGTAAAAAATTCACGGGTAAAGCCCGGTCCGGGTTGTCCGGCGGCACCATAATTGCCGGCGGCCATCGTGAGCTCGTATTTCGACAGTGGTTGCAGGGGGGCACTAAATTCGATTTCCAGCACCCGATCCCCATCCTGCAGACTGAACTGCATACTGGGAATTTGTTTGCCTTTGACCTGTAACAGTGGTCGGATGGCTTCCAGTCGGACTGCCGTGGAAAAGGTCAGCCGGATTTTTGGCGCGAGCGGTACCTCGAGGGTTCGGATAAAACCGTCGGCAGGCTGACCGGAGATGTCAGCAGCAAGTAGCTGGAAAGGGCGAGTCAAGGTTTGAAAAACAAAGGTTTGGGGCGGGGAGAAATTTGCGCCCGAAGCGGCACTCAATGGGGTGTTCAGCTCCAGGGTATAGGTTTGACCTTCCTCCAGTAAGCCCCTGGGAGCAAGGCGAATATTTTGATTGTCCCGAAAAAAGGTTTTATCTGCCGGTACGGCTCCTTTGGGACCGAGCCACAATATCCCGGCATCTGTACTGGTCGGGGCTACAGCCTGATTGAACACAATATCAATGGGCTGATCCAGGGGGATGTTTTGGTGAACAGATTCGGACAGCGACAACTGTCGGGATCCTATATACAAGTCGGTTACTTGCAATGCCAAGGGGGGATTTACCTCTCTGGCACAGCCAAATAGCAGCAAAAAACTTACCCAAAGGTAGGTGAAGCGACATACATTCATATCCGTTTGTGGTAAATTTTTGAAGACAAGCGCATTGCAAAAGGAGTATGGCGGGAACCGCCCCGGCAGTGTAATACTGCCGGGCTTTTCCCGCACGCACTCGAAAATTTAAGAATGAAATACCAGTCTATTTATTGTTCATCCAGGATGATCTGCTTTACTTCATCCTGAGTCAGTGCTTTGTTGAACAAACGCAGCTCGTCCATCAAGCTCTCGTCGGATTTGTGTCCCCATCCCGTAAAGCGCGGATCGCCGGACATAATAGACAGCACGTTGCAGCCTGTCCAGTCAATACCGGAGAATGCACCTTGCTTGGCTACTTCCCCATTAATATAGACCACGCTCTCGGTGGGAGAAATGGTAAACGCAAAGTGCGTCCAGCCCCCCGTATTGGGTTCCACATCGGCACTTGCCCCTCCGTCGAACCAACTGTCCGCTGCTCCGTTGCCCGCGTTGAGCTTAAAGCGCTGTTTGCCGCCTGCATTTTCGCGGAAAAAGCGGAAACCGGATTTGCGGTTGTTTTGGGCGGTAGGATTCGCGTCATCGGGTGGTCCCATGACCAAAATACCCGCGCGGTCGGGAGTAGCGTTGATATTAAGCCAGAAAGAGGCGCTGAACGACTCGGAAGTCAAGTCATCTGTGTCGAAAGTCAAATATGCATCTGGTGCTCCTGCATAAGCCAAACCCACTTTGCCCGTGGTCGCAAAAGCGGGGCCTCCCGCCACTGTTGCAGCGACATTGCTCACCTTTTCGGTCAAATCTCCCTCAAAAGGCAGGTAAAATACCTCTCCATCGTATTTGGGAGTATAGCCAAAACCCCTGCCGGAGTCATCGGAAATCACTTGTCGGATATCGGAAAGCGACAAAGCACGGTCAAAGATCCGCAACTCGTCCATCAAGCTTTGATCGGATTTGTGGTTCCAGCCGGCGAAACGTGGCTCGCCGGACATGATGGAGAGCACATTGCAGTCCGTCCAGTCCAATGCGTTGATGTTTGACTGTTTCACCAGTTCTCCGTCAATATACACGATGGCCTCCTGCCCGGAAATGGTAAAGGCAAAGTGCGTCCACTCGTCGGTATTCGGCACCACATCTGCTGCAGCCCCTCCGTCAATCCAGTGATCGGAGCCTCCGTTTCCAACGTTCAGTTTGAAACGCTGTTTGCCGCCTGCATTTTCGCGGAAAAAGCGGAAACCGGATTTGCGGTTGTTTTGGGCATCGGGGTTGGCGCTATCGGGGGGACCCATCACGAGGATGCCTGCACGATCGGGGCTGGCATTGACCTTCATCCAGAAGGCTGCCGTAAAGCCTGTATTTTGGAAGCGTGCAGCATCGAAACTCAAATACGAGCCTGCTGCTCCCTGGTAGGAAGCTGTTCCGCCCAGACTTTCCTCCGAAAATTTGGGGGCACCGGTGACGGTTGGCCGACTGATGCTTACCAAGTCAATATAGTCGTTGTCGAAAGGCATGTACAGGATTTCGCCCTCGTACAGGGGCACATAAGGTGCCTCTTTCTCGAAATTTACGGTCGTTTTGGTTGTTTTGCCCGACAGGTCAAAAGCCGTAACACTCAGACTATGAACGCCGGTAGCGAGCTGGTCATAGACCAGGTTACCCGCATATTTGCGGTAGTCCACAAACTGAGCTACCGTTCCGATTTCCTTGCCATCCAACTCCAATACGATCTTGCTCAGTTCGATGTCATCTGAGGCCTGAAATTTGATGTCAATCGTCGTAATGGCTTCCAACACCTTTATTTTGGTGCCTTCCACCGGATAGTTGATCACCACCGCCGGAGCTGCCGCATCTGCACCTGGTTCGACAGGCGTAATCGGATCAATGAAGCTGTCTTTGCTGCAAGCCCAGCCTAAAAGCAGGATCATTAGGCCTGTCAGGGTGGACAATTTATATTTTTTGTTAGTCAGCATGGTAAAATTCAATTTTAAGGTTGAAAAATTGCGCTTTCATTAGTTGATGTCAAGCGCAGGCAACTGATCTACCTGGTTTTGTGGATAAGGCAAGAAAGCATCCTCGGCAGAAAAGGCTCTACCGTCGTAACTGAGTTCGTCGTAACGCTTGTAGCGCAACATGTCGTAGTACCTTGTGCCCCACTCCATACCCAGTTCGGCAAATTTTTCGTCCAGCACAGCATCCAGGTTGACTCCTGATACCGCTGGCATACCTGCTCTGGCCCTTACCATATTGACAGCCTGATCGGCGCTCATGGCACTGCCGGAAGCGCCATTGGCCAAAGCCTCGGCATACATCAGCAGGATCTCGGCATAGCGGATACAGATGAAGTTTTTGTTGGAGCCGTAGTCTGTCCTACCCGGAGTAAGTTGGTCAGAAGGCAGGTAGTGTTTCCCGCTGGCAAACAAAGCTCTGGCGTAGTCGTTAAACCGGTCGCCCGAGCGGGTAGTATTGCTCACAAAAGCCGGGAATTCCGTATATCCGGTGTAAGCTTTCAGCGCTTCTATACCTCTATTGGTAAATACCACACTGGTTTCCAGGCGGGTCGTTTCTCCTCGGTCGAGCATGAACTTAATATATTTCATGCTGGGCTCGTAAAAACCCCATCCTCCACCGGCACCGGTAACTTTGGGTGCCCAGCTCTGGGGACCAAAAAAGGCCATCAGGTAGTTTCTCGAGTCACCGGAAGGCTGTTTGAAATCGGAATACTGCAACTCCAGCAGGTTTTCCCGACTCAACTTACCCGGAATTTTAAACAGGTTGTAGTAGTCTGCTTCCAGGGCAACTGCGCCAGACTGAATAATCTGTGCCGTAGCATCTGCAACTGCCTGGTAATTGCCCAACTCCAAATTGGCCAGGGCTTTTACCGCCAGCGCGGTAAACTTGGTCACCCCACCGGGAATATCTGAGCGGTCGGCCGGGTGGATGGCAGGCAGATTGGGAATGGCATCGTCCATCCAATCCGAAATATGCTGCATCACCTCATCCTTGGTAGAAAGCGGCGTTACAAACAAATCCGAAGGGTCTGCCGAGGGTGGAATCAAAATATCGCCCCACACGCGCGACATCTGGAACAACAAAAAGGCCTCCATGGTGCGGGCTTCCGCAATGTACTGGGCAGCCAGTGCCGGATTGGCATTGTTTTCCGCGTAGCGGTTGATCTGATTGATCGTGGACTCCATCACAAAAATGTCCTGGAAAGTCACTTGCCACAAGGAATTGTACATCCAGTAGTCCTTGTTGTAATTGAATTTGTCGCATTCTGCAAAATCCTGCTGGTCGCCCAGTCCGCCTGCATTGACATCATCGCCCCGAACGGAAATAAGCGGAATGCCTTCCCAGCCGCGGGTATAAAATTCTGCATAAGCCCCAATCAGGGGAAGAATCATATTGTCGCTGATGGTATAATCCACATCCGCTGTAATCACGGTATTTTCGGGAAGTTCGTCCAATACCTCTGTGCAGGATACGGCCATAGCACCCATTGCCGTCATCAGGACGGTCTTGAAAATATTACTTCGAATTGGCTTCATAATTATTTTCATTGAGGTTAACTTAAAATTTCACATTTGCACCAAAAGTATAGATCGCGGGAATAGGATACGTTTGCCGATCAATACCATCCGCTACTTCAGGGTTGAATCCGTTGTAGGTGAACGACGTCCACGGACGATCAGCGGTGAAATTGAAACGGATATCCGGGAATCCGGCAACACCCACATTTGCCCCTCTCAGGGTATAGCCCACCTGCACGTTTTGCAGTCGGAAGAAGGATCCGTCTTCGATGAAGTAATCGCTGAGTCTCTGGTTCCAACCTTTTCGTACCCCGGCAGCCGATGGGTACCGGTCGCTGGTACCTTCACCGTGCCATCTGTTGACAGCCAGATCGGCATCTATGTTGGTGTCATTGGTGAAGATCACTTCACCCCGCTTTCTATTGAGGATTTTATTGCCGGACTGTCCGAAAATATTAAGCGAAAGGTCAAAGTTTTTGTAGCCCATGGTCAGGGAACCGCCGTAAATCAAGTTGGGCAGGTAAGAACCCAGTACCACGCGGTCATCGTCGTCCACCAACCCGTCTCCGTTTTGGTCTTTGAATTTCAGATCGCCCGGCTGCAACTGGTTTGCGACTGCCACCGGATCTGCATCAATCTCGGCCTGGGTTTGGTAAACACCCTCAACTTCCCGTCCGAAAAAAGCGAGTACCGGGCTTCCCACGATGGAGCGCTGGCGGAACTCGGCCGAACCTCCGTCAATGTGTGACTGACCGTACAAGTCAATCACTTCGTTGTTGAGGGTCGAGAAGTTTCCATTAATCGCATACCAAAAGTCTTTCTCCCTTCCGCTGTTCCAGCCCAGGTTGACCTCTATCCCGGAGTTGCGGATGACGCCCACATTGCGTCGGATCGTACCTCCAATCGCCGGAATATTTACCGGAATAACCGCATCTTTGGTATCTCTGGAGTAGTAATCAAACTCCAGGCTCAGGCGTTCGCCCAAAAAGTAAGAACTAAAGCCAAAGTTGGTTTCCTCTACCGTTTCCCAGCGAAGCGCCGAGAAGGCACTGGATACGGTGGTTCCGCTTACCAGCACATCATTGATTGCCGTGGTGACGACCCGGGTCGTAAAAGCGCCATCGCTGGCTGCAATTTTATCATTGCCCAGTTCTCCCCAGGAACCCCTGATCTTGAAGTAGTCTATCCCTGGAATGTTGAAGAAATTTTCTTCCGATACCACCCAGCCCACACCTACAGTCGGGAAATAACCCCATTTTTCCTGGTATTTATTGGTGGCATCAGCGCGGAAAGTACCGTATAGCAAGTATTTGCTCTTGTAGTTGTACGCCAATCGGGTAAAGTACGAGATTCCGTATTGGCGGCTCGCCCCATCGCCCACGCCGTCAACCGGCACGGTTTCGGCCTGATCAATGTACCAGGCAGTGGTTTGTTCAGCCGGAAAGTTCAACCCCTGTGCGCGGAGGAACTCAAAAGACTCATCGCGGTAGGAATGACCTCCCAATACCTGGATATTGTGGTTGCCAATGGATTTGTCAAAAGTCAGGGTATTATCTATAATCTGGTTAGAGACTACACTCGTAGATCGGTTGATCACCGAGTTGGCCCGTTGGAAGCCATTGCCAAAATAATAGGGTAAGAACACGCCCCGGTTGGTTCCGGACACAAAGTTATGGTTATAGGCTGTTCTGAATTTCAAGGTATTCGGAATCAGCTCCACCTCCGCAAAGAAGTTCGCAACGATGTTGCGGGATTTTTGTCTGTTTTCAGAAAACAACGTCGCTGCAAAGGGGTTCTGACCACCGCGGTAGCCCAAATCCTGCGCATTGGCCAGGTTCACCGGATTTGCAGCGGTGTTTTGCTCATCGTACACCGGCAGGATGGGCACGGCGAAATAGGCACTGAAGAAAGCGCCGTTGTCCGGCAAAAAGGAAGTCGCATTGCTCACCAACACATTACCTCCCACTTTCAGCCAGTCGGTTGCCTGGTAATCCACCTTCGCTCTCAGGTTGACCCGCTCATACTCATTTTTCATATCCAGGATACCCTCCTGTCGGAAAAAATTGCCCGAAACGGCATAAGTGGCTTCCTCTCCGCCACCGCGAATGCTCAAGCTATGGTTGGAAATGGGCGCATCGCGCAATACCTCGCGGTACCAGTCGGTATTGACATCCGGCACATTCGGATTGATCCGGCTCCTGCCATAGCGCTGCATGGCATTGTCAATATAACTGGCATCAGCAGCCGAACCGGTTTCGAGGATAAAAGTAGTAAACTGCTCGGCATTGGCCATTTTGAGCACATTTTGGGCGACCTGGGTTCCCATGTACCCGTCGTACTCAATCTGTGCCTTTTGCTTAATCTTACCCGTTTTGGTCTCGATAATCACCACCCCGTTGGCGGCTCTTACCCCATAAATCGCAGCAGCGGAAGCATCTTTGAGCACCGAAATGCGCTCA
>JANQWK010000037.1 GCA_030729925.1 Saprospiraceae bacterium | reverse complement strand
ATGAGTTCAACCCTTGTCCTCACCATGTCCGGCAATCAGGATGTTGGTAGGTTTAGTGATCGTTTAAGCACCACCGATATCCACAGATGGGCACAGATTAATGAGGGATTTTCACAAAAGGATGTAATGACCTTTACTTTTGGTGCTTCTTTAGGATTGTCTCGACTGCTTCCTCTGGGAGACCTACCAATCGGCAAATCAAATTTAATGGCAGAGCTTCGTCGTACGCTTTTAAGATTAGTGCCACTATTGCGTCTTCGCGACCTTGTTTAATGCCTTGCTCCGCTCCTTTTTCAAAGCCTTCTGCGATGAGCTTGTCGTAGAATGAGTTTACTTCTATAGCCATAGCCGGTTCAATTTGTTCGAGGATTTGTTCTTTGGTGTAGGTTTTTTCTAAAACCTTAAACATGTAAACAAAGATGCCGCGGGGGGAGTTCCCGGGACTTAGGGTTTTGGTGATTAGCCTCAGGTTCACGAATAGCTGCTTGGGGTTGAAACTAAATTTGAGGACAAATATAGCTGCCCGGAGAAGGAGATAGTTGATGCTGGTAATTTCAGCGTCGCTCATGTGCGTCAGACTGCGAAATTCGAATAGAAACCTGGGGTTGTAGGAAAGGGCTTCTTCGTAATCCGGGTCGAAGAGTTGGTCGAGTTGTTTGGCTTGCCAGTTGCTTTTGCCGTGATAAATGACCATCGGGACGATAGGTTTCAAAGCATAAGGCTTACCTTCTTTGGGACGATTTCGCAGCTGGTGTTTGTATCCGGCCAACATGTATTCCAAGACCTGGAGGGCAACAAATCGGTCGGGGCTACTTTTGTGTTCGACCAGGAGCGCCAACTGCATCTCTTTGTTGCCCCGCCGACTTTTGTACTCGACATTAAAGACGGCATCCGAAAAGTACTGTTGCAGCGCATCGTCAGTGTAGGAGTCTTTTGAAAATTCCAGGCTTTCTAATACCAGTCTCTCCTTCAACCGTTCGGGCAGCAGGGTGTCGAAAAATGCAGCGGGGAAACCCTGTTCTTGCATCAATAACTTGATCAAACTATCGTGGGAGATATTTTTTTCCATACCCCCAAGATATCAGGGAAAATAATGTCAATCAAATAGTTGTCTGAAAGTGTCAGGTTTTGGCAGGTTGATGCACCACAGATAAACGTAGGGACAGGGTACGCCCTGTCCTCACCATGTCCGGCAATCAGGATGTTGGTAGGTTTATTGATCGTTTAAACACCACCGACATCCACAGATGAGCACGGAAAACGACCGTTGGCGGTTGGCTATTGGCCATTGACATCCACAGATGGGTACAGATTTAGGGTTATTTTCTCAATAATTTTGAGCATGGCAAAGCTATGTACTTCGGCATCTTGTTTAATATCCCGGCAGGCTTTTTCCCAGTCTCCTGTGAAGGTTCCAGATAGCTTTTGCAAAAAGAGCGTGGGGAGATGTACCTTTTGCGAGTTTTCCAGGTAAGAAGCGTATTCCGGCACCAAAGCGGAAAAAACCGAGTGAGGTGTGATTTTCCCGCACATGGCGGGGTGATAGTACCAAGCTTCCCGGAAGGGCATCATCAGGTCTTTGAGGCGCAGGATCATCTGGTTCAGTTCAGGGGCGAGGGAGGGAAACGTTTGTTGCAGGTCGGTGAGGATCTTGTGGCACAGGCGGATGTCCTGCACGAGGATGTCGCCGCTAGTCCCAACTGCCAACAACAATTGCTCCAGCCACTGTTGTCGGGGATCCGCAGCAGGATCAGCAAGAAAATCGAAGTGTTGCGCTGCTGATCCCGGCTTTTCCTGCAAATGCAGGGAAAACAGAAAAGGAAGGTTCTGGTAAGGGCGGGTACCCGGAAACAAAGGGATAGCGGGGTTGATGCAACGGAATTCCAGAAAGTGCAGGGGAAACTCCATGTTTTCGACGAAGGCGGTAAGTTCCGGCTGTTGGATTTGGGGAGTTTGGCTGCGTGCAGCGGCTATCTGGATTTGCTGTTTGTCGTTGAGTTGATCCAGGGGGAGTTCCGGGTGATCGGGGGTTTGGATGCCCTTTTGGTACCATTTTAGGGCCTGGTAGCGCTGGATTCCGCTGATATCGAATACCGAGTACGCCGGAACGGATTTCCAGCAGTGCCCCATAAAACTACAGGGGTAGGGGTCGGTACAGTGTAAGCCAATGGGTGTTTCAGGGGGCTCGGCTGAGAGGAGTAAGGCTTTTTGTCGGGCGATTTCCTCGGGCAGGAGCGGGAGTATTTTTTCGATGGGTTCCAGCACTGACTGACTCACAAATAACCTTCTGATTTCCAAATCCTTTCCCCGCACATAATCGCGATTGAGGTGAATCAGCCGCATATCCTGCAACATCAAACCGCTGCCCCGGATCACATAGTATTGAATGGCTGCATCGGTGATATAAGTACCGTTAACCTTTCCCGAACTTTTGACCTCGTAGCCCCACCAGCCTGCCTGATTCCGCACGAGGATATCCAGGGCTGCGATGACCCCTTCAAACAAAAAAGTGGCCTCGTAGATGATCGGGTGCCCCATTTCGATCAACCGCCGGGTAGTCTCCACGGCTTCGAGCATCTGAAAATGATGGGGTGGGGAGGCGTCTATCCCTCCGGGAAAAAGTTGTTGCGCCAGCTTACCTACTGCTTTACCGCGATCAAACACGGCCTGTTGTTCAGTACTGATCGGATCCATGAGTCCGCGCTGGTGCTTGTACAAATACAGGCGCTTGTCGCATTGCAACCCCTGCATAAAAGTGCTTTTGGACAGTTGGTAGCTGGGCATGATCTGTAGATTTGCACTAATTTAAGTAAATTGGAACTTACCTTTGCTATCCAAAAAAATTTGCAAGCTATTTCGAGCCGGTCGAGGTTACTTTTTGGAATGCCGGGGTATTAATAAGGGTAATCAGGTGGAAGGCACCTTAAGGTGGCTTCCACCTGTGTTATAAATGTTTGATAACCAAAATTTTGAACCAAAAAACACGTTCAAAAAACTAAAATACTTGGATGAGCAATCAGGCTACACGGATTTGCCCGATAGCGCCGGATAGGGCGACAGATTTGGCGTTGCTATCACGTCAAACCTTCACGGAGGCCTTTGCCGCTGTGAACGAGGAAAAATATATGAGTGCGTATATGGATGTGGCGTATGCCCCCGAGCAACTGAGCCGCGAACTGGCCAATCCGCATTCCCGCTTCTTTTTCGCCTGTGAGGGCGAGCGCCCTGTGGGCTACCTGAAAATTAATTTTGGCGAAGCCCAATCGGATATCCGGGACCCGGAGGCGATGGAGATAGAGCGCATTTATGTCCTGAAAGCGTATCACGGCAAAGGAGTGGGGCAGTTGCTGATGGATGTGGCTATGACAGAGGCTGCAATCGCAGGGGTGAGGTATGTGTGGCTGGGCGTTTGGGAGTACAATCCCCTGGCGCAGCGGTTTTACCGCCGCAATGGCTTTGAGGTTTTTGGAGAGCACGTGTTTTGGTTGGGGGAGGACAAACAAACCGACATCCTGATGCGCCGCGATCTGTAAGATTTGCCCGACATTTTTTTTATATTTACCCTTACTGGCATTGGTTTACTTATTTTTTAAAAATCCAACCCTCATGGCGAAGTTCCTGATCCCGCTTTTGGGAGTAATTGTTGTACTGCTCATGGTTTCCTGTACGTCCAAACCTACGCTCCCTACTGCTTACGAAGATTATCCGGTGTACACTGGTACGGATCTCGGTCTGACCTACAGCTCCGAGCGCTCCGTATTCAAGGTCTGGTCTCCCCCGGCAGAAAGTCTCATCCTCCGCCTGTATGCCGAAGGTTCCGGCGGAACGGCCCTGTCCGAGCACCCGATGAAGTCCGGAAAGGATGGTGTATGGGAGCTAAGCCTCGACGGTGACCATGCCGGTACTTTTTATACTTTTCAGGCTACCGTTGCCGGAAAAACCCTGGCAGAGGTTCCGGATCCCTATGCAAAGGCGGTAGGCGTCAATGGCCATCGCGCGATGGTGGTGGATTTGTTGGCCGCCGACCCGGAGGATTGGTCACAGGATCAGGCACCCCCGCTGGCTGCCCCCAATGATGTGATTTTGTATGAATTGCACGTCCGGGATTTGTCTATGGACGAACATAGCGGCATCCAGGCAAAAGGTAAGTTTTTGGGCTTGACCGAAACCGGTACAAAGAATGCCGAAGGACATACGACCGGGTTAGATCATATCCGGGAACTGGGCATCACGCATGTCCACCTGCTTCCTGCGTTCGATTTTCGCTCTGTGGATGAGTCCAAACTGGAAGAAAATAACTTCAACTGGGGCTATGACCCCCAAAATTACAATGCCCCGGAGGGCAGTTATTCCACCAATCCCGCCGATGGCGCCCTGCGCATCCGGGAGTTCAAGCAGATGGTCAAGGCCCTTCACGATCAGGGCATTCGGGTGGTAATGGACGTGGTATATAACCACACCGGAGCTACGGAGGAGTCGCTGTTCAACCAACTGGTTCCGGGCTATTACTACCGACAAGATGAAAACGGGGGCTTTTCCGATGCAGCTTCCTGTGGCAACGAGATTGCTTCTGAGCGCCCCATGGTGCGTAAGTTTATCGTGGAGTCGGTCAAGTATTGGGTGGAAGCCTACCACATTGATGGTTTTCGCTTCGATCTCATGGGGATTCACGATGTGGTAACCATGAACGAAATTTCCCGCACCCTGCGGGCGATCCGACCGGATATTTTTCTATACGGAGAGGGCTGGTACGCCAAGTCGCCCGCGATACCGGATTCACTGTTGGCCATCAAGCGCAATGTGCCTCAACTGGAACAGATCGCCGCTTTTTCGGATGAAATCCGGGACGGGATGCGCGGACATATTTTCACTCCGGATGAGAAGGGCTTCCTCAACGGCGCCCCGGGGCTGAAGGAAAATATCAAATACGGGGTACTTGGCGCTACGGCCCACCCCCAGTTGGATGCTACTCAGGTCAAATGGCTCAATGCGGAAAGTCCCTGGGCTAAGGATCCTTCCCAGTGCATTGTGTATGCCTCTTGCCACGACAACCACACCCTCTGGGATCGCCTGCTGGAAAACAGCAAGGAAAGTTCGGAGGCCGAAAAAATACGCATGCACAAACTTGCCCAAACCATCGTGCTCACCGCTCAGGGCGTTCCCTTTTTGCATGCAGGAACCGAATTTTTGCGCACCAAATACGGGGTGGAAAATTCCTACCAGTCGCCGGATTCCATCAACAAATTGGACTGGTCGCGCAAGTCGGAGTTCATCTCCGTGTTTGAATATTACAAAGGACTGATCGCCCTGCGCAAAGCCCATCCGGCCTTCCGCATGCCTACTGCCGATATGCTGGCCACCCACCTGGAGTTTTTTGCGGATACCCCCGAAACCCTGCTGGCTTACCAATTGCGCGATAATGCCAATGGAGATACCTGGAAAAACATCATCGTAGTATATAATGGCGCTCTTGAGCCTGCTTCGATTACCCTCCCGGAGGGAGACTGGCAGTTGGCTGCAGACGGAAATACGGTCAATACTTCGGGTATTCCCGGTCGAATCGATCTGCGCGGCAGCCTCGAAGTGCCCGGACAAACAGGGATGATTCTTTTCCAATTGTAATGACCAACAAAACGAAAAACCATGCGGGCAATTCAAAAACATCTGGATCCTATTTTTTACGTGCTGCTGAGCCTGCCTTCCACGGCAATGGGGTTTGCGCTTTCTGTACAGATTTCCGCCCTGAGCTGGATTTTGAGCACCAAATACAACCTTAAAATCGAGGAAGTGGGCTTGGTCTGGGCGGCAGGACCTATTGCGGGTATCTTCGGACAGGTAATTTTTGGCGTGATCAGCGATCAGGCCTGGTTTTGGGGAGGTCGGAGGCGACCTTTCATCCTGATCGGAGGGGTGCTGGCTGCCCTGATGCTGCTGGCGCTGCCAAATATCGAGGTCGTTTCGACAACCCTGGGGCTGGACGGCATCCTCGGGGTCGCCATTCTCGTTGCCCTCATGCTGGATTTATCCATCAACGTAGGCTTTAACCCCACCCGCAGCATCATTGCGGATGTGACTCCCGAAGGACAGGAGCGCACCAAAGGATATACCTGGATGCAGACGATCTCCGGCACCTTTGGGGTGTTGGCCTATGTGATCGGTGCCGTCTGGGGCAACTACAACCTCATTTATTTCGGAGCCGTGCTGGTGCTGCTGCTTTCCGTCATTCCACCGTTTTTTATTGAGGAACCTCGGGAATTGGCACAGACCGGTGACCCAAATAAAGCGACCCAACGCTACGGTCTCCGGGAAATCATGCTGTCTATTTTGCCGCTTTGGGGCTTTTTGGTCTATGCCATATACGGCATGGCCATGCGCCTGATGGAAGTGGAGCGGAGCAACTACTGGGTAGAAATGGTGTGCGCAGCCCTGACAGCAGGAACGATAATATACGTGATGTCGGCCCGCGAGCGCGGAAAATCGCGGTCGGAGGCAGGGCAGATCGGCTTCCGAAAGGTATTGGCCGCCCACGCCTTTACCTGGATAGGGGTGCAAACGATGTTTATCTATATGTTTGCCTACGTGCAACAACAAATGCCTGAACTGGGCGACAGGGACATGGGCAAGGTGGTATCGGTGGCTTTTTTGGTGCTCAATGCAGTTGGTGCTTTGTTACCGGCTTTTGTGTTGGAGCCGCTGGCGCGAAAAATAGGACGCGTGCGCACACATGCCTGGTCCATCACCATGATGGCAATAGGGTATGCCGGCTTGTGGTTGTTACCCGGTACTCCTACTACGGTGTACCTGCTCATGGGCATCACCGGGATAGGTTGGGCTGCTACGATCAGCTTGCCCTTTGCCATCATGTCCGGTCAGGTGGATCAGCAGAAAATGGGACTGTACATGGGCTTGTTCAACCTCGCGGTCGTATTGCCGCAGTTGGTTGCTAGTTTGGGCATCGGCGAATGGATTGGCGGACTGGACCAGAAAAACCTGATCTTTATGCTTTGCTCGGTTTGTTTGGCCATTTCGGCCGCGATTTGGTTTTTTGTGCGCGAGACGCGTCAGGAGGCCTGATCCTTGTGTAGAAAAAATGTAAAACTTTTGCCACGGCGTGGTTTTTATCCCAAAACCAGAGAATTTTGACAAAAAAAATCTTCATCATGAAACAATCTTTTTTCTTTTTGCTGATCGGGCTATTGACGAGCCAAACTTTTTTCGCCCAAAACCAGAAAGACCAGTTGCAACAGCTCCGCGTAGATGTGGTGTACCTAGCTTCGGATTATCTGGAAGGTCGTGAAGCGGGTACGGCCGGAGAGCGTCTTGCAGCAGACTATATCGTGAAGCGGTTCCAGGAGATGGGCTTACAACCCGCCGGAAGCAACGGCAGCTGGTTCCAGTCTTTCGATTTTACCTTCAAACCCAATCCGCGCAGCGAGGAGGCAGGGGAGAGCCGTACCGGCAAAAATATTGCAGGGTTCATTGACAATGGTGCAGCTCATACCGTAGTTATCGGGGCGCACTACGACCACCTGGGAATGGGTGCTTTTAGCAGCCGAAGTACGGCCGGGTCTGCCATTCACAATGGTGCAGACGACAACGCCAGCGGAGTGGCTGCGATGCTACGACTGGCCGCCTATTTTGCCGAAGGCGCCGCCAAATCAAATAATTATCTGTTTCTGGCTTTTTCAGCGGAAGAACTGGGACTATATGGTTCCAAGCATTTCGCCGAAAATCCTACCGTGGAATTGGGAAAGGTCAATTACATGCTCAACCTGGACATGGTAGGCCGATTGAATCAGGAAAAATCTCTGGCGATCAACGGAGTAGGGACTTCTTCTGCCTGGAAAGCGGCATTGGAGACGATCGAAGTGGGTGGCATACAAGCCGTGATGTCCGAGTCTGGCGTAGGTCCCTCCGACCACACCTCTTTTTACCTGCAGGACATTCCCGTACTGCATTTCTTTACCGGGCAGCATGAGGAATACCACAAACCCGAAGATGATGCGCACCTGATCAACTTCAACGGCATCCTGGATATTACCAACTACATCATCGCCCTGGTGGACAACCTGGACACCGACGGCAAAATAGCCTTCGTCAAAACCCAAGACGAGCAGGAAACTCCACGACGTGCTTCGTACAAGGTTACTTTAGGGGTGATGCCGGATTATGTGTATAGCGGCAAAGGGATGCGCATAGACGGCGTGATGGCCGGAAGGGCAGCAGATAATGCCGGTATGCTGAAAGGTGACGTGATTTTGAAAATTGGCGATACAGATGTGGCAGATATTTATGGATATATGGACGGATTGAGTAAATTTAACCAGGGCGATAAAGTCGTGGTGGTGTTTAAACGCGGGGAGGAGACGATCGAGAAAGAGGTCACCTTCAATTGATTACAGGCTAACCTACAATCACTCATAAAGCTTAACTTACAAAACGCATGATCAGAAAACATTTTTTACCCGGAGGCTTGTTTGTCCTGGCGCTTGCCCTGGCAGGATGTGGCGGAAATACCGATAAGGCAGACGCGGCACAGACGGCGTTGCCGGAACCTGAAGATACCGGTATCGCTGTTCCGGAGGGATTTTATGCCCAGATTGTGGCCGATACCGTTGGCAGAGCCAGACATCTGACGGTCAGAGACAACGGGGATGTGTATGTGATGCTCGACAAGCCCAACAAGGAGGGCGGAATTGCTGGTCTGCGCGATACCAACGGCGATGGCAAGGCCGATGAAATGGTGTATTTTGGGGCACATACCGGTACCGGAATTGAAATCTATCAGGGATACCTGTATTATGCTTCCGATACTTCGATTCACCGCTACCGGCTCGACGATACTTCCCTGAAACCCCTCGGAGAAGCCGAGCAGATCGTGGGTGGACTGCCTATTCAGGGGACTTATCACGCAGCCAAACCTTTTGATTTTGACGGAGCAGGTAATTTGTATGTCAATGTGGGGGCTCCTTCCAATGCTTGTCAGGAAAAAGACCGGGAAAAGGATTCCCAGGGGATGGATCCCTGTCCCTTGCTCGAAAAACAAGGCGGCATCTGGCAGTTTAAGGCAGATGTGCCCGGTCAGACCCAGGATAAAGACGGCAAGCGCTACGCAAGCGGTATCCGCAATGCAGTGGCACTGAACTGGAATACAGCAGCGAATGCGCTGTATGCGTTGCAACACGGTCGGGATCAGTTGAATTTTCTGTATCCGGAACTTTACACCGAGCAGCAGTCGGCCGAATTGCCCGCAGAGGAGTTCCTGAAAGTTACCGAGGGGGCAGATTTTGGTTGGCCTTACTGCTATTTCGACCAGCTTCAAAACAAGAAGGTTCTCGGACCCGAATACGGCGGAGATGGCAAGATCCAGGAGCGTTGTGCCGATAAAGACCAGCCAATCCTGGCTTTTCCCGGACATTACGCCCCCAATGACCTGATTTTCTACCGTGGCGATCAGTTTCCGGAGCAGTACAAAAACGGTGCTTTTATCGCTTTTCATGGTTCCTGGAACCGCACCCCGCTGACCCAGCAAGGGTACCACGTGGTGTTTGTGCCGTTTAAGGGCGACCAACCCTCCGGCGATTGGCGGGTGTTTGCCGATGATTTTGCCGGAGTGGATCCGGTGGTGAGTTCCCGAGAGGTGCTGCACCGACCCTGTGGACTGGCAGAAGGGCCCGATGGTTCGCTGTATGTGGCAGATTCCAAAGGAGGAAGAATTTATCGGATTTTTTACAAGGGCATCCGATAAGGGATTCCTTTTGTAAGTATATTTTTGAAAACATAACGAAAAACTCAACTTATGCGCAAGATCAAGTGCCTGTTGTTTGCCCTGGCAACAACAGGCTTCCCCCTTTTGCTGACAGGCCAGTTGTTGCCCGACGGACTGTCTTCCGGCTTCAAATGGCGCAATGTGGGTCCGGCCAACATGGGCGGACGCGTGGTGGATATTGAGGCCCATGAAAAGGACTTCGCCCACGTGTGGATGGCTACCGCTTCCGGCGGGGTCTGGAAGTCCGACAATGCAGGTACGACCTGGACACCCGTGTTTGATCGCTACGAAACAGCTTCCATAGGCGATCTGGCAATTTTTCAGCCCAACCCGAATATCGTGTGGGTGGGTACCGGCGAAGCCAATAACCGCAACAGTACTTCCTGGGGTAATGGGGTGTATAAAACCACCGACGGAGGCGCTAATTTTACCCAGGTCGGACTCGAAAATACCCATCACATTTCTCGTATTGTTACCCATCCGGAGGATGCGGAGGAAGCCTGCGTATGTGCGACGGGTCACCTCTGGGGCTATACCGGCGACCGGGGCTTGTTCAAGACGACCGACGGGGGAAAGTCCTGGTCGAAATTGACCAATGGACTGCCCGATGATGGCAAAACCGGCTGTACCGATCTGGTACGGGATCCTTCCAACCCCAAAATTATGTACGCTGCTTTTTACCATCGCCGCAGACAGCCGTGGTTTTTTGAGGGCGGTGGCGAAAATGGCGGAATTTACAAGACGACCGATGGGGGGAAGTCCTGGGTGAAATTGACCAATGGTCTGCCCAATCCTACCGGCCGGATTGGTCTGGATATTTACCGCAAAAATCCCAAAATCCTGGTAGCCCTGGTGGAGGCGGAGCAGACGGGTGATCTTTCCAAACCAGGTTCGGGGCTTTACCGCTCCGAAGACGGGGGCAAGTCCTGGAAATACATGAATACGTACAACAACCGGCCTTTTTATTACAGCCAGGTGCGCATCAATCCGCACGACGATGCCAAAGTGTATCTGCTTACTACCCGGTTTATGGTGTCCAATGACAAAGGCACCACCCTTCGCGATGGTAGCGCCGATCAGGAGGTTCACGGCGATTTCCACGCCATGTGGCTGGATCCTGCCGACCCGGAGCGCTATTACCTGGGGGCGGATAAGGGTATTTCGATCACACATGACCACGGCCAACACTTTACCCTGCTGGACAACCTCGCGATCGGACAGTTTTACCGCATTGGGGTGGATCATCGCGATCCTTATTATATATATGGTGGTCTTCAAGATAACGGCACCTTCTCCGTGGCCAGTTTTTCGCGGGATGTCCGCGGTATCCTCAACGATTCCAACTGGAAACTCCATTGGGGCGACGGGATGTTTATCCAGGCCAACCCCAACGACTGGACCAAGGTGTTTAGTTCCGCCGAAAACGGCAGTTACTACCGATACAATGCCCTGACCCACCAACTTGAAAACATCAGCATTGACATCCTGAAGATCCTGAACTACAACGAAGCCATTCCGGCTCCGGAGCGCAGGGGAGGAGCCGAGTTTCGCTTCAACTGGACGGCTCCCCTGGTGATGTCGCCCCACAATCCTTCCACCCTCTACGTGGCCGGCAACCACCTTTTTAAGTCCACCGATGAGGGCGAAACCTGGGAAATCATCAGCCCTGACTTGAGTACCAATGATCCGGTCAAACGACAAATAGGCACCAGCGGAGGCATTACCCTGGACAACACCGGCGCCGAACACCATTGCAGCGTGACGACCCTGTCTGTGTCACCGGTCACCGAAGCTGTAATCTGGGCAGGAACGGACGATGGCAATGTACAGGTGACCCTCGATGGGGGAGCGAGCTGGCAGAATGTCCGCTCGAATGTACCCGATGTCCCGGAAGGCATCTGGGTAAGCCGGATAGAGGCCTCCCGTTTTGACCCTGCCGAAGCTTTCCTGACTTTCGACGGCCACCGTTCGGATCACTTCGAACCTTTTGTCTATAAGACCTCCAACTACGGAAAAACCTGGAAAAGCATCCGGGCAAACCTGCCTGCCAACGAGGTAGTGCGGGTAATCCGACAGGATCTCAAAAACCCGGATTTGTTGTTTATCGGTACCGAAACCGGAATTTTTGCTTCCCTGGACAGGGGCGATTCCTGGATGCGCTGGATGCCGGGCATGCCCGTAGTGTCGGTGTACGACCTGGTGATCCATCCTCGCGACAACGACCTGGTTGCAGGTACCCACGGGAGAAGTATCTGGGTTATGGACGACATTACCCCGTTGCAGCAGGTCAACAAAACCGTCCTCGGGAAAGATGCCTACCTGTTCGAACAACGGGAAGCTACCCTTTGGGAAAATGTGAGCAGGGGAGGACAGCGCGGCCATTTTTGGTTTGCCGGAGAAAACCCCTCCACGATCAAGCCCGCTTCGAGTTTGCCGAGAGCCAGGTTTGATAATTCTGCCAATATTGCCTTCCTCATCGGGGAAAAAGCGCCTGCCACGGCAAAAATTTCCGTTAGTACTCTGGATGGCAAGCATATCCGGGAGGAGGAACTGGCGGTAAGCCCGGGTATCCACCGCTGGAACTGGGACCTGTATTTTGATGCCGTGCCCTACAGCGCTGCCGAGCAAACCGAACTGGGCGGCTATCTCGCAAAGGGCATGGAAGTGTATGGAGAGGGGAGCGATTTTGCCCGTTCCCGCGATCGCGTCCTGCGGGCCAAAGATCCTGCCGGACAGCGCAGGGCGGTACAGTCCATGTTGACAAGTTTTCCCGGCATCGGGATACCCGAGACCCTCGGTATGCCTTCGGCAGAAGCAGGGGTGTATCAGGTGGTACTGCGGGTAGGTAACGAAATACATACCCGTAACCTGCGGATACGCAAGGATCCTTTGATCGCTCAAAATAAATAGCCAACTATTCAAAACATTCGAAACAACCAAACAAATTGCAACATGAAGAAGTGGACTTTTTTTTCCTTGTTTTGCTTGCTGTTCGTGGGTACAGTCTTCGGACAGACCAACGTACAGGAAGTGATGAAAAACATGACATGGCGACCCATCGGCCCGGCCAATATGGGCGGTCGGGTCACCGATATTGATGGCATCCCCGGCGATCCGGCTACTTTCTATGTATCCGGCGCAGATGGGGGGCTATTTAAAACCACCAACGGCGGGGTGACGTTCAAACCCCAATTTACCGATCAGCGCGCCTACTCGGTAGGAGCGCTTGCGATAGCACCCTCCGATCACAATGTACTCTGGCTGGGTAGTGGTGAAGGGGATCCCCGTAACTCCGTAGGTTATGGAAACGGCGTCTATCGCTCTACCGATGGCGGAGAAAGCTGGCAGCACCTGGGGCTCGAAGGCACAGAACGCATCAAGCGCATTGTGGTGGATCCGCGCGATCCGGATGTGGCCTGCGTATGTGCGCTGGGTCGGGAGTGGGGCGCCAACGAGGATCGGGGCGTATTCAAGACCTCAGACGGGGGCAAAACCTGGAAAAAGGTGCTGTACCTGGACGAGGATACCGGCTGCTCCGATATTGATATGGACCTGTCTAATCCTCGTATTCTCTATGCCGGTATGTGGACCTTCCGCCGCAAACCCTGGCGTTTCGACGATGGTGGCAAATCAACGGCCGTTTATCGCTCCAAGGATGGCGGGGATACCTGGGAAAAAATTGTAAAAGGGTTGCCCGACGGACCTATGGCGCGTATCGGGATAGCCGTTGCACAAAGCCAGCCCAACACGGTGTATATGATTACCGAGTTTGCCAATATGGCGGGGAGTTTGTTTCGCTCCGATGACCATGGCGACAACTGGCGGGTGGTCAACAAGGATCCCAATATCAATTTCCGACCCTTTTACTACAGTGATATCCGCGTTGATCCAACCAATCCGGAAATCGTCTATTCGCTTTCCGGTCGCCTGCTGAAGTCTATGGACGGCGGAAAAAGTTTCCAAATGATCGCCCGGGATGTCCACGGCGACCACCAGTCTTTCTGGATTGATCCCCAAAACCCCAAGCGCTTGCTCAGCGGCAGCGACGGAGGTTTTCAGGTGTCCTGGGATCAGGGTACTACCTGGGATATCATCAACAACATCGAACTGTCGCAGTTTTACCAGTTGAACGTGGACAACCAGGATCCCTACAACGTTTACGGCGGTTTACAGGACAATGGTACCTGGGTGGGGCCCAGCAATTCGCTGTTGGCCAGAGGGATCATGAAGCGCCACTGGAAAGGACTGGCAGGTGGTGACGGCTACTATGCCGTACCCATTCCGGGCAGTGAACACGAAGTGTATGCCAACTTGCAGGGTGGGGTGATTTTCCACGTGGATACCCGCACCGGCAACGTCAGAACCATTCACCCCTATCCAAAGATTACCGGTTCTGCCGGCGATGCCATTGAGGACCACAAGTATCGGTTCAACTGGGATTCTCCGATTCATATCTCCCCCCACGACCCCAATACAGTGTTTTTCGGCGGTAATGTGCTGTTCAAAAGCTCCGATCGCGGCTACAACTGGGAAGAGATCAGCGGCGATCTGACGACCAATGATAAAGAGAAACAGCGCAGTTCGGGTGGAGACATTTACCAGGACAATACAGCTGCCGAGTTTCATTGCACTATTCTGACGATAGCCGAGTCACCGGTTACTCCCGGAGTCATCTGGGTCGGTACCGATGATGGCAATATCCAGGTGACCCGCGATGGCGGAAAAACATGGGCCAACGTCAATAAAAATGTCCCCGGTCTGCCCGCCTTCTCCTGGGTAGGAAAAATCCACGCTTCCGAACACGATGCCGGTACGGCTTTTGTGGCAGTGGACCAGCACCGCCTGGACGATTTTACCCCGCATGCTTTTATGACGACCGACTACGGAAAGACCTGGAAGAAGATCGTCAACGGATTGCCCAAAGATGATTATGTGAAGGTTATCCGCCAGGATCCCCATCACGCCAACGTGCTGTATGTTGGAATGGAGCACGGCATCTATATGAGCTGGGACAAGGGCGCCAACTGGAGCCGGATCAACAGCAACCTGCCCCCCGTATCGGTACGCGATCTGCGGGTGCAGGCTCGGGAAAATGACCTTATCGTGGGTACACACGGTCGCGGAGCCTGGATCCTGGATGATATCAGTCCGCTGCAGACCCTCGACAAAGCCAGTGCTAAAAAAGTGGAGCTGTTCGACCTGCGCCGCGCTACCCGCTGGCACATGTACAGCCAACTGGAAAACCTGGGCGACCGCACCTATGTGGCCCCCAATCCGGAATACGGGGCGTATGTGAACTTTTTCCTTCAGGAAGCCCCCAAAGAAGCGGTAAAAGTGGAAATCTTGTCGGCCGATGGCGTCCTGGTGCGCGAATTGAGTTCCAAGACCGCCACCGCCGGACTTAATCGCATGGTTTGGGATCTTCGCATGCAGGAGGGTATAGCACTCGCCAACAGCACCGGAGGCGGTGGATGGTGGGGCGGTGCTATGCGTGCCATGGCTCCTCCGGGCACTTATACCGTGGTGTTACACGCCAATGGCGAAAAACTCAGTAAAACCCTGGAACTGCGCGCCGATCCCCGTCTGGGTTTGAGCGCCGACGACTACCAGAAACAGTCCAAAGCACTGATTGCCCTGCAAAGCCTGCTTTCTCAGACCAACCAATTGATCAATGAGTCTGAACTCGTCATGGATCAACTGGATATCCTGAAGAAAACCCTAATGGCAGAAAATGATCCTGCCAATGCCGAGGCCCTGGCCGCAGTGGATAAGGCCATGAAAGCAGTGGATGCCCTGCAGGACGAGTGGCAACGTCCTCCGCCAAGCATGAACTACCGCCAAAAGCCTCGCTTGCGCGAAGAAATTCGCTCGCGTATGCGGGAAATTGACAGCGCGGCCGCGGCACCAACGGCCTCCCAGGAAGAGCGGGTAGCCAGCCTGAAAGAGGAAACCGAAGCTGCCAGCAAGGCATTTGACGAAGTGATCCGCAATGAAGTTATGACCGTGAATACCTTAATTCAGAACAAACCCAAGGTGGCGATCAAACGCAATAAACCTTAATACAAATGCAAATGGGTGCTATTTTGGCACCCATTTGTTTTTTTGTGCTATATTAGCCGACAAAAAATCCCATGAATTTTCGTTACCTGCCAGTAATTGTATTTTTTTCCCTGACGATCATTCAAACAACATCCGCACAAAACAATCCCAAACAAATCCCACAACTCGATTTGCCCGCTCCTGACCCTGCAAGTATCCTTGCAGCACAAAATCAGGAACCCCTCGTTGCCCTACCTATCCCTGTAGATATTGATCCGAACAATGCCGGTGTTTGGGAAGTCTTACCCAATGGCGATCGCGTATGGCAGCTTGAAATCAGTTCTCCGGGCGCAGCCGGACTTGCCCTGCTGTTCGACCAATTTTTCTTGCCCAAAGGAGCCAGTCTTACCTTTTTCAACCGGGAAAAAGGTGTTTTCCTCCCGGTTTTTGACGAAAATTTCAACAATGCCGCCGGCAAATTTATTACCGGCTTCCTGGTTGCTGATCGCGGTGTGCTCCAATACAGAGTTCCATCATCTGCGCAAGACCAGACCCAATTACACCTGTTTCGCGTGGATTACGCTTTTAAGTCTCCCGGAACGCCCTCCGTGGCAGTCAATTTCGGATTCAATGCTTCCTGGCCCTGCCACATAGATGTCAGCTGTCCGGAAGGAGGAACCTGGGCTAGGGAAAAGCAGGGTATTTGTAGGGTACTTATGGTGCTCGAAGAGGGAACCGGTTTTTGCAGCGGCAACTTGCTTAACAATACCGCCAAAGACGGCACCCCTTATGTGTTGACCGGTTTTCATTGCCAGGATGGCTATACTCCCCTGTACGATATGTGGCGCTTCGATTTTAATTATGAAGGAGCGACTTGCGGACAGTTGACCAAAGAGCCGACCCTCAACTCCATGACCGGCTGTGCCTTCCGCGCCGGCAAACGGGAAAGCGATTTCCTGCTGATCGAAATCAATGATCCGGTTCCGTCGAGGTTCAAGCCTTATTTTAATGGTTGGGACCGCAATGAGTTTGCACCCACCGAAGGCGTGAATATCCACCATCCCGTGGGCGATGTCAAAAAGATTTCGTTTCTGAATAATCCCGCCCGGATATTCAATCTTCCCATCAAATGGGACAACGATGTGACTACTCCCGCCGGATTCCACTTTGAAATGGATTACAACCAGGGAACTTTTCAATTGGGTTCTTCCGGTAGTTCTTTGTTCAACGACGACAAACTGGTTATCGGCCAACTTCATGGGGGGTTTCAGGATTCCTGCCTGTTTAACGAAAACGCCCGGGCTTATTTTGCCCGTCTCGCCGTGTCCTGGGATAATGGCGAAACCCCCGATACCCGCCTGATGGATTGGCTGGATCCGCTGGGCCTGGATCAGGATACCCTCCACGGGATGAGCCTGAGCAGCGCTACCGGGAGCATTTCCGGACAAGTCCTCAGCGTGACGGGAAAACCGGTAGGTGGTATCCAGGTGACGCTGAGCGGCGATGGAGAAGGCTCTACCATCTCCGATGAAAACGGACATTTCTTGTTTATGGATCTGCCTTTGAGCGGTACTTTCGAACTGCAACTCCAACGAGAGGCACCCGCCGTGGAAGGGATGGATGTGATAGATATCGTGGAGGTGATCAGACATATTCAAAGTACCCGGTTGCTGTCTTCTCCGGAACAGTTGCTGGCCGCCGATGTGGACAATTCAGGCGATATCTCGGTTATTGATGTGGTGAAAATGCAGAAAATCTTGCTCAGCCTCGAAACAAGTTTCAATGTGGCCAACAATTGGAACTTTGTGCGCGCCGGACATACTTTTGCCAACCCCTCCCAGCCTTTTTCAGAAACAATACCCAGCGTATATCAGATCAGACTGGAAGCACAGGCCGTGACCGACCTGTCTTTTGTCGCCATCAAAAAAGGGGATATCAATGGTAGTTTTTCAGGCAATTAACGGCTAAACAACCAAACCCTCAGCTACAACCGTTTTGTGTAACAAGCCTGCCAAACGAGGTTACTTTTTCCAAGCTCGAGGTATTAATAAGGGTAATTCAGGTGCAAGGCACTTTAAGGTGCCTTGCACCTGTTTAATAAAAATCTGATTTTCAACAAAATAAATCAAATTTCCTCCCTCTTTCCCCCCACTTCTTCCACCAAAATTCCCACGCATGGCCATTCGCATCACGACTTGCACCAACGCCGAAGCGGCTGCTTTTTTGCCCCGGTTGGCAGAACTCCGGATAGCGGTTTTTCGCGAGTATCCTTATTTGTATGAGGGGAACATGGCCTACGAAATGGAGTACCTCCATTCGTTTTTACATGTTCGGGATGTGGTGCTGGTGGTGGCACTGGATGGAGATAGGGTAGTGGGCGTGTCCACCGGGATGCCCCTGAGCGGGCAGCCCCTGCTTGTGCAACAGCCCTGGGTGACCGCCGGCGAATCCATATCGGATATTTTTTACCTGAGCGAGTCGGTGCTGCAAAAGGAATACCGGGGTCAGGGGATAGGGGTTCGCTTTTTTGAGGAACGGGAGAACTGGGCACGACAGTTGGGGTTTGCCCACACTGCGTTTTGTGCCGTGATCCGTCCACAGGATGATCCCTGGCGACCAAGGGATTATGTGCCGCTGGATGCGTTCTGGCACCACAGGGGCTATCGGCGCAAGGAGGGCTACATCTGCCAGATGTCCTGGCAGATGGTTTATGAAACCGAGGAAACCGAGAAATCCTTGCAGTTTTGGAGCAAGGATTTATTGCTTGACAAACCTTAATGCCCTACTGCGTTGCCGACCATCCGTAAGGTACAAGTGGTACAGCCCCGGCTGCAAACTGCCGGTAAACCACCGGATATCCCGGCCCGTAACTTCGAGTTGTTGCTGCAACAGACATTGTCCCTGCAGGTTGTACAGACTCAGCTGTACGGTTTCCGATCCAACCGTGCTGCTGCGGATGGTGAGGTGGTCTCCAGCCGGATTGGGGAAAATTTGCCAGCGCTGCTCGGAAAGATCCGAATCGAAGGTTCCGGTGGATAGTCCTTCGTACACCGTAAATCCGTCCACCGCGGCTTCTACCAAATGCCCCATAGCCGCATCATCTACAGCGGTAAAATGAATGCTGACCTGATCCGACAGCGAAAGGTAGTTTTCGAGCTGGTCTATGCGCACCCGTATCCAATCGTTGGCCCTCATGCCGTACGCGGCAAGCCTGACGGTCTCGAGCCCGTTGGAGATGTCCACATAAAAACTATCGTTGGGGAGACTACTGCCTCCGCCGTTGTAAAACCAATAGCCAAATTCGAGTACAGGGGAGACATACCCGCTCAAATCCATCGGCGGACTGCTCAAACGCACCGCACCCCCGTCCACATCGTCGGCTCCGGCAGAGGCCGGATTGTTGCCGGTCACGTAACAATAATCGCCAAGATCATCCGGCAAGTCTGTTCCCGGATTCGAAATGTCCGATTGGTAATAAGTAATCGCAGGGATCGCCCTTTCCCATTTTCCACCCGTCACCGTGGCTTCTGCTTCGGTTTGCCAGCCCAGGTCAAATACAAAGTCATCGGCATAGCCCCGCTCCAAAGCGATATCCAGGTTTGCCCCGGCGCTGATGTCCTGACCAGCCTCGTAGGTGTGTCGGTATCCCCATGCTGCTGCCTGGAGGGTGTAACTGCCTTGAAATACCTCCACCGAAAATTGTCCTTTTTCGTCGGCCTCGGTTTCAAAAGTGGTGGCTTCGCCCGTGAATGCTATTTTCCCGAAGGGGATAGGCTGACCAGTAGTTTTGTCGGTCAGCTGACCCGTTGCAACCACCCGCGCCAGAGGGGTAAGGGCGATGTCGGTAAGGGTAAGCACTCCGTGATCCAGGTTCACTTGCACGGTTTGCGAAGCATAGCCGGGTTTGCTGTAGGTGACCGCGTAAGTCCCCGCCTCGGCCAACCCCGTTTTGTATTGTCCAAATACATCCGACCGGGCCTGATTGGCTTCTGTGCTTTGGAGCTTTATTTCAACGCCACCTAACAGCGTCCCGGTGGAGGCGTCGCGGATGCTGCCTTCGAGGTAGCAGGCCCTTTGCCATTCTGGCTGAAAGACGAACAGCCCGCTTTGGATATCGGAGGCCAGGATAAGGCCCGAGGGCAAAAAGGGATAAGCCCCCCAGCAACCGTAAAATCCATGCTGATCAGGGGGGTAGGTGTCGTACTGCGCCACGAGTACCATATTTTCCGGACGTTGCGCATCTACTACAACGACCCCTTCCGAATACCAGGAAATAACGAGGTATCCATTGGCGTAGTGGGTGTTGTGCGGTACTACCGGCAAGTCTATGGATCTGGCAGGTCTGAAACTGCTCAGCCTGCGGATATTGTCCAATTCGCTGACATCGTAGGCGTCTATGTTGGCACCATAGACTTCATCGGTGGTAAACAGGTACCGGCCGTCGTCCGATAGCCAGAGGTTGTGCGTGAATCGGGAAGAGGTTTCGTGGAAACCGATGGTCTGAATGCTGCTTTTGTTGCGCACGTCCTGGGCCGAAAAAATGCCCGCATAGATGTCGGCACTCCAAAGGGTGTCGTTGCGCGCGTAGTTGTCGTGGGAGTACCGGTTATCTCCTGCCCCGACAAAGCTCAGGTCGCCCGTTTCGTCGTTGAGGTCAAAGATGAGCACGCCCCCGTTGTGGAGATTGCCTCCGGAGACATACAGGTAGCCTTTTTCGTCCACATACAAGTTGTGCCCCCTGGCCAGGATGCCGGGCACGTCGTTGATGCGGGTCGCAGGCTGTAAAAATTCATGGGTGATGGTTCCCGGTGCTCCCGACATATCTATTTTAAGGATGCCATCGGAGCCGCGGTCGGCAATGACATAGACGAAGTTTTTCCAGGACTTCATGTCCCGCCAGGTGGAAACGACTCCCGGGATGTTGGCGCGCAGCCGGGGCTGAGCCGGATTTTCGAGACTATACACGAGGGTCGAGTTTTTGGTGCCCATGATGGCATATTCCAACCCGCTGCTATCTACATAGCCCCAGATATCATTGTATCCGACATTGGGAAAGTCGTTGGCCTGTCCTACCAATCGAAGGTTTTGGGCAAACTGCGCGTACCCGGTCGAGGCTCCGAAGCCGAGGAGCAACAGGAGACCGGTCAAAGCGGAACGGTATTTCATGAACTTGGGTTTATCGCTGTTTGATGATGGCAATGGTGATGCGGCTTACGCAAACCAGCCTTTCTTTTTCGTCCAGGATCTCAATGTTCCACACATGACTGGTTTTGCCTACCCGAACCGGCTTTACAATGCCCGTGACGAGACCCGAACTGGCCGAACGGACGTGGTTGGCGTTGATTTCCAGCCCTACGCCGTAATATTCTCCGGGGTTGTCAATGCAGTATTGAGAGGCCACACTGCCCAGGGTTTCTGCGAGCGCTACCGATGCGCCGCCGTGCAGCAACCCAAATGGCTGTCGGGTGCGGTGATCCACCGGCATGGTGGCTTTGAGGTAGTCGTCGCCCACTTCCGTGAAAACCATCCCGAGGTTGTCGCCTAAAGTGTTCTTGGAAAATTCGTTCATCTGGTGAATATCAGGGGTGTGTTTCCAGATCATGGAGCTTAGTTTTTATGCAAGTTAAGGAGTCGGGTTAATTTTTGCCCGCTTTCGGCCACAAAGATGGGCTTATCGTCGTAGCGGTAGAGACATTCGTGCAGCAAAAAGGTTCGTGCTTCGGGAAAGTCGGGGTTGTCGCGAATATGTACCGTTACCGAGCGGCGGGTTTGATCGCATTGCACGCTGGCAATGACCGTTTCTTCCCGAACAAAAGAGAGGGTCTCGGTAAGCAGTCCGTCCGAACCCTTGTGTCGCTCACTTTGCAGGCGCAACCCATGTCGGATCAGCCATTCAATATAGCGGATGCAGGTGTCGGTGTCGCCGCCGGGGAACCGTTTCCAGCTCCCCTGGTTCCTAAACCAGGTGAGTTGTCGCTTGGCGTAGTTGCGGGTGTGCTGGGCAATGGCTGCAATGGCTGTGTCCAGATCGGTTTGTCCGCGAAAATGGTCGAAAAGTTCCTGATAGCCCACCGTCTGTAAAGCGTTGAGGTGTTCCTTCGGAAAAAGGCTCCGCGCTTCTGCTACCAGTCCCTGCGCTACCATGTCGGCCACGCGCTGGTTGATGCGGGCATAAAGGGTGTCTCGAGGCCAATGGGGCATCAGGTAAATGGATTCAAAGGGGCGCTCCACGGCATGGCCCCTGCGGAAATCGGTATAAGGTCGCCCCGTACTCTCGCACACCAAAAGGGCGCGGCGGAGTCGTTGCGGATTGTCTTTGTCCACCTGCTGGTAATACACCGGGTCTGCTTCCCGCAGCCGCTGCTGCAATCCCGCAAGTCCTTCCGAGGCATACCATTCCTGCACCCGTTGCCTGGCCGCCTCGGATACTTCCGGGAAATCGTCAAATCCTTCGCATAAGGCTTTGATAAACAGACCCGAGCCACCCGCTACGACAACCGTGTCCCGCTCCCGAAACAAGCGTTGGAGCAGTTCGAGCGCATCCCGCTCAAAGTCTCCGGCGCTGTAGGACTGGTCAATGCTGAGGCTGTTGATAAAATAATGGGGCACCGCTGCCAGGGTTTCGGCATCCGGTTTGGCCGTACCGATGCTCATTTCCCGATAAAACTGTCGGCTGTCCGCCGATAAAATGACGGTGTTGAACTGCCGGGCCAATGCCAAGGCCAGTGCCGTTTTTCCGCTTGCGGTAGCTCCGCCAACGATCAGGAGATACTTTTTTGCCGTCATGGCTCGAAAATACAAAAGGTTTTTAAATTTGTACCTATCTTACAAACCGCAAGAGATCCGACCAACATGGCTTACAAAATCGTCCGGCCCGTGGCGTCCATCGCCTTAGCCAGTTTTTTCCGAAAGATCTACCTGAGCAATACCGAGCGGATTGATTGGAGTAAACCCCTGATCATCGCTTCCAACCATCCAACGGCCTTTACCGAACCCTGCATCCTGGCTTGTTTTCTGGAACAACCCCTCCACTTTTTGGTGCGGGGCGATTTTTTCAAAAAACCTTTCTACGCCTTCCTGATGCGCCAGGTGCACCTGATTCCGATTTTCCGGATGAAAGACGGGGGCTACAAAAACCTCCGCCAAAATTTTCAGACCTTCGATTATTGCTACAGCGCCCTGGACGAGGGGAAAAATATTATGATCCTCGCCGAGGGGAGTACGGTGTATGAGAAACGATTGCGACCCATCCAAAAGGGCACCGCCCGTATCGTGTTCGGCGCAATGGAACGCTTTCCCGATATGGATCTCCAGGTGATTCCGGTGGGGGTGAATTTTAATTTTTCCAACCGCTTTCGCTCCGATGTGATGATTACCGTGCAGGAACCTATCGCAGCCCGCGATTTCCTGGCCCTGTACCGCGATCAACCCGCCCAGGCGATCAATGACCTGACTTCCACCCTGGAAAACCGCATGAAGGAAGGGGTGGTGCATTTGGACAATATGTCCTATGAGTTGTTGGCCGAACGACTCTGGGAAATGCAGCGCTCCGGCCGCTCCTTGCGCTATTGGCCCGTGGTGGATGGGGATGAAACTCCTTTTCGGGAGGAAAAAGGGTTGGCCAACTGGCTCAATGCCCTGGATCCCGATACTCGGGAAAAGTTGGAAAAGGGCGTGGAGACTTACTTCGATCAGCTGGCCGGATCTGCGATCAGCGATCTTGCCCTGCTCAGCGGCAAAAGTTCCTTTGCTCGACAATTGTTCTTGATCCTGGGCGCTGTGCCCGCCCTGCTGGGGCGCATTGGCAATTGGCCTCCCTATTGGCTCGCCCGCAGGATCGTGGACAAAAAAGTAAAATACATCGAGTTTTACGGCTCAGTTTTTATCGGGATCTGCATCGGCGGCTATACCTTATATTATCTATTGCTGCTGCTCCTGTGCGGCAGTCTATGGGGCTGGCTGGGCTTGGCCGGGGTTGGGGCGGTTGCCCTGAGCGGCCTTTGGTATATCCGATACTATGATTATTGGCTGGAATTTCAAGCCTATCGGCAAAAAAAGGGACTGGGCGAAGCCAAAACGGCCGAACTCCTGCAGGCCCGCGAAGAGCTGATCCGCACGTTTGAAATGCCAATTTAATCTTCCGGTCTGAATTCCGGCGGCAATTCCTTACTGTTGCCCGCTCCCAGTTCCCGCACCCGTTCCGCCCGCCCGATCAGGGTGTCGCTCCTTCGTTTGCCATCGAACAATTTATACATCGCGCTTTCATAACTTTTTTCCAATTGCTCCATGCGCGTGCCGATCTCCCGCATATCTTCCACAAACGCCACAAATTTGTCGTAAAGGGCGCCGCTTTGTCGGGCAATTTCCTGGACATTCCGCTGTTGTTTTTCCTGCGTCCAGATGTAGGCTACTGTCCGCATCGTGGCCAGGAGGGTGGAACCTGAAACAATCACAATGTTTTTTTCGAGGGCCTCCATAAACAATTGGTTGTCATGTTGAACTGCCAGGTTGAGGGCGGGTTCTATGGGCACAAACAGCAAGACATAGTCGGGCTGACTGATCTGATACAACTGCTGGTAATTTTTGCTGCCCAGCTCCCGGATATGCTGCCGGATTGAGTCGAGGTGCGCCTTCAGGTGCCCCTTCTGCGCTTCCGGGGTCTCGGTCTGACAGTACAAATCATACGCCTTGAGGGAAACCTTAGCGTCAATCACCAGGTGTTTTTGCCCCGGCAACTGCACCACAAAATCCGGTCGCTTTTGCTTGCCGGCCGCATCGGCAAAACTCGATTGCACCTGAAAGTGCATGCCCTTGATCAGTCCTACCTTCTCCAGAAGCAACTCCAATTGCATTTCACCCCAGTCACCCTGTACCTTCGAGTCGCCCTTCAAGGCCCGCGCCAGGTTGTTGGCATCCGCACTCAGCTGCTGGTTGAGCTCCCGCAAGCGCTCGATTTCCGCTTTCAGCAAAACCCGATCCCGGGTGTCCAGCAGCGATTGGTCCTCCACCCGTCGGCTAAACAATTGGATCTGTTCCTTTAAGGGCGTGAGCACATCCCCTATTTTTTCCATGTTCATGCGACCAAACTTTTCACTCTTTTCCTCCAACAGGCGATTGGCCAGGTTTTCAAACTCCAGCCGGTTTTGCTCCTGCAAGCTGCGCAAACTTTCTTCCTGCGTGCGCAACAACTGCGATTTGGATGCCAAATCCGCTGATACCACCCGCAGTTCCCGCTCTTTTGCTTCTACCTTGCCCTCAGCAGCCACTAAGGATTCCCGCAAAAGCTGCTCAGCACTCCTCGGCACATACTGCGCATCCAATTCCGATCGCGAAATGAATTTTTTGCTGTGAAACAGCTGAAACCCCAGCCAACTCAATAGTCCGCCCGTGAGCAGACCTATGGCCAAAAATAGTATAGGAAGGAAGTCCGATCCCGACATCGCTACTTTTTTGTTGAAAAGGCTAAGTTACACCATTGAGGGTAAAACAATTTGTTTTATACCCCCCATTTTTTGCCAAAACATTCTCTTAAATTCTTTGTTTAATAGATATATCTACATTTAATGTTTGTACATTTAAAGTAGATACATTAAATTTGTATCATGAAAATTGAAGAAGCCATCCAGCAAAAGCAGTTTAGCAATGCCTTTCAGAAGGCGCACGTCAATATTTTGTTCACAGCGGCGGCTCTGAGTCAACAGACGTCCATGGCGCTGAAGCCCTACCGCTTGACGGTACAGCAATTCAATATTCTGCGCATCCTGAGGGGGCGGTATCCGGAGCCGATGACGATCAAGGATCTGACTTCCCGCATGCTGGACAAAATGTCGAATGCCTCCCGATTGGTGGACAAACTGATCGAAAAGGGGCTGGTAGTCCGCAATACCTGTCCCGATGACCGGCGCAGGGTGGATGTGGTGATTTCCAAAACGGGGCTGCAGGTGCTGACACAGGCTTCCGCGGCGGTGGAGAACATGTACGAGCTTGCCCAACAGCAATTGACCGAGGAGGAAGCCTTGCTGCTGAGCGATCTCTTGGACAAGGTTCGGATGGATGAAAGTATTTAGGCTATTCTTTTTGTTTTTATAAATTGAAAATTAATCTGTTATGAAAAAAGTATTCTTTTCTCTGTTGTTGACAGCTGTGTTTGCGGTTGCGGGTTTTGCCTATACAGGTGGCCCTGAAAATCCGGTAAAAGTAGATGTTGAGTCGAGCTTTATCGTGTGGAAGGGGTACAAGGTTACCGGTTCCCACTATGGCAAGATCAAAATCAAAAGCGGTGCTTTGGAGTTCAATGAAGGGGTGCTAACCGGCGGTTCTTTTGAGATGGACATGAACTCTATCACTTGCGATGATTTGACAGGCGGTTCTAACGAGAAGTTGGTAGGTCACCTAAAGTCTGATGATTTCTTCAGCGCAGCGACACATCCTGTAGCGACTTTCAACATCACAGGGGTTACCCCAAAAGGTACTCCCGGCGATTACAAGATCGTTGGCAATCTTACCATCAAGGGTATTACCAAAGAGGTGAAGTTCTATGCTAATGTTGCAGAGGCAGATGGTCAGATCAAGGCGAGTGCTGACGTGACTGTGGACCGTTCTGAGTACAACGTGCGCTTCGGTTCCAACTCTTTCTTTGGCAACTTGGGAGACAAGACGATCTACGACGATTTCGAACTTACCGTTAATTTGGTAGCGAATAAGTAAGCCGGATTATTCCGGTCTGATGTACTGGACGCCCGGGTCATGCTGCCGGTTGATGAGTTCAACGATGTAGGCATAATGCGCAGGGTTGTGTTCAAAGTCGAGCTGCTCGGCGTCCAATACTATTATTGTCCATTCTTCGGCTCCTTTGAAGAATTCCAGGTAGGCTTCCTGGATGCCGGACAAATAGTCGGGTTCCATGCCGGCTTCCATATTTCTTCCCCTTTTTTGGATATGTTGGATCAACTGAGGTACCGGTCGGTGTAGGTACAAAATCAGGTCGGGCTTTCTGGCTTGTTGGTTGAGGACTTGAAAGAGTTGTTTGAACAACCGATATTCTTCTTCGGGCAGGTTTCTTCGGGCAAACAGGAGGGTCTTGACAAAGAAGTAGTCGGCGATGATGGTGTCGTCGAACAGGTGCCCTTGCTGTATTTCGGCCTGGAGCTGCTTGAAGCGTTCGGTCATGAAAAAGAGTTCGACCGGAAAGGCATAGCGCTCGGGGTTTTGATAAAACTTGGGCAGGAAGGGGTTGTCGGTAAATTCTTCGAGGATGATGCGGGATGCATAATCGGTTGCCAATTTCTTGGCCAAAGTTGTTTTTCCGGCTCCAATATTGCCCTCTATGGCTACAAATCTGTGCTGCAGGGTGGGTTTGGTCTGACTCATGGGTTTATTCAATGTAAGGTTTGACGATCCCCGAATCGGTACACTGGTCGAGCAACATGCTGCAGGTTTTTCCGTTTTCCGGATGGATCCAGTCGGGGGCAATTTCCACCAGGGGGATCAGCACAAAGCGTCGGTCGGCAAGGTGCGGATGGGGCACCTGCAAGTGTTCGTCCCGAATGATTTCCCGGTTGAAAAACAAAAGGTCTATGTCCAAGGTTCTCGGCCCCCAGTGCTGTTTGCGTTCCCTTCCCAGACGGTCTTCAATGGCTTGCATCTGCCGTAGAAGTTCGTGGGCAGACAGGGGCGTGCGGAGCAAAAGGGCCTGGTTGAGGTAGTCGGGTTGTGTTGTTAATCCCCAAGGGGCCGTTTCATACAACCCGGATACCCGCTCCAGGGTTCCACAGCAAACTTCGAGCTGCCTGCGTGCTTCTTCGAGGGTTTGTTTTCGATCGCCTAAGTTGGATCCCAAATGTAAAATAGTGGTATTCAAGGGTTGCCGATATGTGTTTGGTGATGAGCCCCGGTACAAGGGGGTGTAAAGGTAAAGCAAGATTGGGCATTAAACCTAAAAATTGCAAAATTTGATTAATTTTGAAACAAAGGCAAAATTCCTGTTTCATGCACCAATTTTCCACAATGAGGTTTACGTTGATTGTTTCCCTGGTACATCTGGTTTTGTGGTCCGGCCTGTCGGCCCAAAACGAAGCGCCTGTTTTTTTGATGGGCAGTGCGAGCGGCAGCGATGCCTGCTCGGGAACCTTGTATGATGCCGGAGGCCCCAATGGGGACTACCAAAACGATCTCGACCAGGTGTTTACGATTTGTCCGGATAGCCCGGGTTCCTGTATCGCGATAGATTTGTTGAATTTTGATCTGGAATTGGGCACCGACAGCCTTATTTTTTACGCGGGTTCCAGTGCCAATGCCCCTATCCTGGCGATCCTGAGCCATGGCTCTGCCCCGGATGCGGCTTTCCCCATCCTGAGTGCAAGTTCCTGCGTGACGGTGCGCTTTGTGTCTGATGGCTCGGTCACCCAGCCGGGCTTTGCCCTCAACTGGAATTGCCAACCTGCTTCCTGTACCGTATCGGATGTCGCTTCTGCTACGCCAATGCCGATGCTTCCCTTCGATTCGGGATTGCGCTCGACTTGTGATGGCGCGGCTACCTTCGGCGGACTGGATTGCCCGGGTGCCGATTTTGTGAATGGTCCCGAATATGTGTTTGTTTACGATGCTCCCGGCGGGAGCTGTTTGTCCTTGTCTTTGGAAGGTGCCGCTTTTGGTACCGGTATCCTGGTGCTGGACGGTGTGCCCGGTGCTCCGGGTACTTCCTGCGTGGCTACGGGGCTGAATGGATCCATTGCAGGGGCAGATACCCGCATTCCGGGAAGGTATTATATTGTGGTGGCCAATAATTCTGGCTGCACCGATTTTCGATTGCTGGCAACGACCGATTCCTGCGTGGTGTCACCTGCCCTGGTCAATGCTTTGTGCGATCCTGTCAACAATTGCCTGAGCGCCCCCGATGAACCGGTGTTTTTCCAATTGGTGGACGGGTTCAAAGACCTCAACCAGGTGGTGAATATCAATTCGGGCTGCTGGTTGGGCGATGGCCTGGAGCCGGATTATTTTTGGTTTACGGTTCAGGCCGCCGCCGATGGCAAAATTGGTTTTCTGACCGGCAGCAAGGACGGCGAATCAGATCTCGATCTGAATGTGTGGGGCCCTTTTTCTGCAGAGGAGGTCTGCGGGTCACCTGCTACCGTGCTGCGCTTTATCGAAAAAAATCAGCCCATCCGCAGCTCCTGGTCCACTACGGGAGTCCTGACCGGCCTGGTGGATGTTCACCCCCTGACGGGAGTTCCGGTGCTGGACGAACTGGATTGCAAAAATGGGATCGCCGGTGCCCCGGGAGATGATTTTGTGAGCCGCATAGCGGCCAAAAAAGGAGAAGTGTACGTGGTCTTGCTCAACGATTGGGGCAATGAGGTGGGTGCTTCCGGTATTTTTGTGGATTTTTCTCCCTCAGATCCCGGCGTGATGGCTCCTATGCCCGTGACCGTGGTGAGGGGCGATACCACGATTTGCCCGGGAGGATCAGCTCCCCTGCTACTCGAAAATACAGGTACGGATATCCTATGGGAGGATCCCAATGGGACGCTCTCCTGCACCGACTGCCCAAATCCGATAGCGCGTCCCGCCACTACGACAACTTATAAAGCGCATATTGTTAAAAATTGCAGTACGACTTCTATAGAAATTGCGGTACAGGTGCTGGGCTTGCCCGATTTCCCCAACATCACCGTTTGCAGGGGAGAGGATTTCCGGGTTTTTGCCGGCCCTGCTTACGACAAAGCGATCTACAACTGGCAATTTTCCGGATTTTTGCTGGAGGGTACCTACCTGGATCAGGGCGATGTGCTGTTTAGGGCCAAAGAGGCCGGGACTTCCATCGTGGTGGTCAACCTGGTCAGCGGTGACTGCTCGTTTAGCGAGAGTTTTTCCGTGACGGTACTTCCTCCGCCGGCAGCGGTGGTGGATATAGCGCCTGATAATCGAATCTGCCGAGGCGATGCGGTCAACCTGGGCGGAACCTCCCGAGAGGGCTATACTTACAATTGGTCTTCCGTTCCTTCAGGGTTCTCCGCCGCAACCGCAAATCCACAGGTTCAACCCGCCGCAACGACGACGTACTTCCTCGAGGTGTCGAACGGACTTTGTCCGCTGCCTTCGCGCGATAGCGTGACGATAGCCGTGGATACCCTGGTGGAGGTGGTGATCCTTTCCGATACTACCGTGTGCGAGGGAACCGAATTGCAGCTTTCCGCAATGCCTGCCCTGCCCGGGGTGATCTACGAGTGGACAGGTCCCGGGGTGTTCGATGACCCGACCCGACCCGATGCCCGTATGGTTCCGGAAAACAGTGGCACGTTTACCCTGAATGTGGTGAATGGCACCTGCGTGTATTCCGCAGCCTTCGAACTGACCATGATTCCTTCCGCCGTGCGCATCGCAGACGGACAGGATGAACTTCGCGTGTGTGAAGGGGAGTCAGCGACCCTGACGACCAGTACCAACCCCGCAGGATCCCCCATAAGCTGGTACTCGAGCGACGGTGCATTCCTGGCGGTGGTGGCCGATGAATTGCGGATCCAACCCACCCAGCCCGTATCCCGTTACCTGGCTCAGGTGAGCAACGGACAGTGTGTGGCTACCGATACGATTACGGTGTTTGTGGATTCTCTTCCGGCCGATTTGTCTATCGCTCCGGCCGATACGACGGTCTGCGAGGGCAGTCTGCTGATTCTCAAAACCCCCACCTACGATCCTGAAAATTTCCCTGACATCACCTTCTCCTGGGGGCCTTCCGATGCCGGCTTCGAGTCGCCGGATTCCCTGCTGAATATGGTGCTTACCGCAGATATTACCCGTACCCTCTATCGGGCAACGGTCAATGGCGCCTGTGTGGACACGACCACCGCGGTGATCAACGTGGATACCATCCCCGAGATTTCAATTACCCCGACCGATACCCTGCTCTGCTATCCGGAGGAGATCCGGCTGGTGGTGAACCTGGTCGGAGACCTGGAAGATAAAGAGTGGACGCCCGCCGATGGGGTGAGCTGCAAGGATTGTCTGACTCCCACCGTCCGACCTACCTCTAAAACGACCTATACCTTCCAGGGAAAGGCAGGGGAGTGCCCGGTGAGTGTTTCTACGACCATAGATGTGGAACAGATTCCGCCTTTTGAGTTCCCCAAGGCTACGACGATCTGCCCCGGGGAGACCGTTACCCTCAATACAAGACCCCTGAGCGGCATTTCCTACGTCTGGACTTCCACAGATCCCACCTTCGGGACGATTCTGGATCCTTTCCCGCAGGTGACCCCGGCTCAAACGACCACCTATTTCCTGAGCATCAAAGAATTTGGATCGGATTGTCCGCCTTATGAGGCTTCTATTACCATCAATGTACTGGATCTGGCCTCGGTCAGCCTGAGTGCCTCCGATGATTTTATTTGTCCGGGCGAGTCCGTAACCCTCAATGCAAATGTGTCGGGCGGAACTCCTACTGATGTGTTTATCTGGACCGATAATTTTGGCCGCGAACTGAACGATACCGATGCCAGTGTGACGGTCCGGCCCTCCCAGACGACCACTTATACCCTTACCTATATTCAGTCAGATCGTTGTAACCCCGTGATCCTGAGTACTACCGTAGAGGTGGATCCGCTGATCATCGTGGATATTACGACCAATGAAGAAGATCAAAATTTCAGGATTGACCAGGGCGACAAAGTGACCCTGAGCGCGGCGATCGAGACGAGCAATACCGGTCCGCTGACCCTGCAATGGCAGGAAAACGGAGTGGCGATCCCCGGGGCTACCGGAGAAAGCATAGAGGTACAGCCCCTGAGCAATGATATCGTTTATACCTTGCTGGTGACCAGCCCAAGCGGGTGTACGGCATCGGCCGAGGTGGTCTTTACCGTGGTCGAACCGGTGGTGGAGATCCCCACCGCGTTTACCCCCAATGGCGACGGACTGAACGATCGCTTTACCTATTTTACCTCGGGCAACCTGGAATTGGAGTCCTTTGAGGTGTTTAACCGCTGGGGACAAAAAGTATATAGCAATCAAACCCCCGATACTGGCTGGGACGGTGAGTTCAAGGGCAAACCAGCCGTATCCGATGTATATATTTACATCATTGTACTGCGCAGGCTGGATGGAGCCGAAATCGTGAAAAAGGGCGAAGTGACCTTAATCCGCTGATCCGGACAGCCTGTCTTCTTCCAAAAAAGCGGCCGTGGCACGGAGCTTGTCTTTGCAAAACAGGATAAGCTCATTGCCGCGGGCTACCAGCCGCATGAGTTCGTCGGGATCCCTGAATTCCGATTGCAGGGTGTCCACGATCTGCTGGAGTTCCTGCAGGGCTGCTTCATAGTTATGGGCTTCCATCTTATTGGTTTTTGTTGGAGTTTACGGTACTGGTGGCAATGCCGTCGGCAAAACGGGTCTGAATGGTGTCTCCGGGAGCCAGATCGGCCGCTGATCGAACGACCACGCCGTTTTTAAGGGTCAGACTGTAGCCTTTGCCGAGGGTGTGCAGGGGGTTGAGGACTTCCAGGAGTTTTTGCTGTGCCTGGAGCTGTTGGACTGCCTGCCGCAGGGAACTTTGGGCCGATTGCCGAAGGAGTAGCTGCAGGCGCGAGAGGTACAGTTCCTGCTCCTGCAGAAAACGCGCGGCCCTTTGTTGCAGTTTTTGGCCAAGTTGCTCCACCGTGGCTTCAAACCGGGCATTGTGCAACAGGAGGTGTTCGGCTACCGCCGTGGGGGTTTTGAGCGATCGGGCTACCACCAAGTCCAATAGGGTTTCGTCGGTGTCGTGCCCGATACCGCAGAATACCGGCAGTGAAAATTTGGCTACCCGGGTGGCTAAGGGCAGACTGTCGAATCCCCCCAAGTCTATGCGCGCACCACCGCCCCGGATGATCACGACCCCGTCAAATTGCCCTTCTCGCGATGCAATCTGATCGAGTTGCGCAAGGGCCTGAGCTTCAACCCCCTGACCCTGTACCGGGATCTCAAATAACGTTAGTGCAAATTGATACCCGTAGGGGTTTTGGCCAAGTTGTTGCACAAAGTCCTGGTAGCCGGCAGATCGGGAAGAAGCCATCAGGGCGATCCGCTGTAGCACAGGCCGCAGGGGCACTTCCGCATTTTTGCCCAGCAGACCCGCTTTGCGCAAGGCTTCCATGTTTTGGAGGCGCTCGAGTTCCAGTTGCCCCAGGGTGTATTCCGGGTCGAGGTCTTCTACCACGAGTTGCATGCCGTAGCGCTCGTGAAAGCCTACTTGTACCCGGATTTTGACCTGCATGCCCGGCCGCAAAAGGGGCGCCAGTTGCCCCGAAAGGCGCTTTTGCAAGACGGCGTATTGTCTGCTCCAGATGATGCACTTGTTTTCTGCCACAATGGCTCCATCCGGATCCGTGCTTTTTTCGATCAACTGCAGGTAGTGGTGTCCCCCGGACAAACTGAGCTGCGCGATTTCGCCCTTCACCCATACGGGTTCGGGAAAATTGAGCGCCATCACACGGCGGATGAACTCATTGAGCTGAAAAAGGGTCATTGCTTCCACGATGCTGCTTATTTGATGAAGACAATATTGGCTACCCGCCGCTCGCCCTGGTTGTCGAAGCGCCGGTTGTCGGACGGGTGGTTCACGACCTCCCCGCGCTCACCCTGCCTAACCCACAGGGTGGTAGATCCGCCCCCGTCGAAGTTGATGGCATCCTCACAGTCCAGACTTTGCAGGAGGGCAGCCAGTTCGGGCAGGGAATACCCCCGGGCTTCCTGCGCCCGACCGTCAGCCGTTACGAGGAGCAGTTCGCCACTGGGCAGGGTACATGCCGCTGTGCGGGGATGCCGATAACTGACAAAGGTTTTGGCGGTGTCCTGCGCAAGTACCCGGCCATCGTGGAGGAGCAGGGGGCCGGTAAACAGGACATCTGCGTAGATATCGGATTGGGAATAGTACTTGGGCGATACGACGGGCTCGATCAGCGCTTTTCCCCGGGAGGTCACCACAAAAGCACTTTGGGTGATCAGGGGATTTTCCTTGGCGTTCTCGCTGATTACTTGGCCATCTACCTTGAGATAGGTGACCGATCCGCCGTTTTTCATGTCGAAAAACCCGGCATTGACCGCCGCCAGCGCCTGGTGTTCTGCGGCAAACTGACTGGTGGTTTTTAGTTCGGAAGCCGAGTAGGCGAGTCCCGCCGAGCGCTTTTTGCCCACTTTGAGAACCTGTACAAACTGCGGTTCGCGGGCATCGCGGCTTTGATCGAGGGTGTAAAGGGTGAGCCCCTTAGCCATTTTTTGCTTTTGCCAGCCTTTGGCGGCAGACTGAGCGGTTGCCCTTGGGGTGCCCATCAGGGAAACCAGCAGGCACAAAGACAGAAAAGCGGTGAAGTGTCGCATCATACCATTATAATTGTGGATTTATTTCAAATATAGCGGTTCGCACGCGGGCCGACAAACTTCCATCGGCTTCGGTTTGCCGCAGCACCAGTCGCTCGGTCGCCGGCAGGGCAAAGACTTCCGACATATCCCGCGGCAGGGCTACCGGTACGCCGACTTCCTGCAACCTGGACATCCAGTAGTCCCGACTGTTTTGGGCGATAGCCCCACCCAATAAGCTGTTGAGGGCCTCCCGATGGATCACCCGCACGCCATTCCGGGCAAAACGCGCATCCTGGGGGAGCTCAGGCATACCCAGTACGGCACACAACTGCTCAAATTGTTTTTCCGTCCCGACGGCGAGCAACAACCACTGTCTGTCGGAACAGACATACAGGTCGCCATAAGGTGCAATATTGGGGTGTTGGTTGCCCATGCGCTGAGGGATGCAATGGGTATTGAGCCAGTTGGACGCCTGGTTGGCCAAAGCCGCAATGGCCGCATCAAACAGCGAGACAGTGATGTAAGCTCCCCGGCCGTAGCGCATTTTTTCGAGCAGGGCGAGCAAGACCCCCTCCTTCATCTGGTGCGCCGCCAGAATGTCAATCAGCGCAACCGGCATCTTCACCGGAGGCCGATCCGGTTCTCCGCAGAGGTACAAAAACCCCGTTTCCGCCTGCAGGGCAGCATCAAAACCGGGTCGCTCGTCGTTTTCGCCGTAGGCGGTCAGGTTCACATGGATAATATCGGGCTTTAGCGCCTGTATCGAAGGATAGTCCACCCCCAGCTTTTCTGCTTTTTTGCGGGTGAAATTGGTGATCAGGACATCTGCTCCGGCAATCAGTTCCCGCACCCGAATCGCATCTGTGGGGTCGGTCAGGTCCAACAACAGCGACTCCTTACCCCAGTTGACGCTGTGGTAGTATGCCGGCAGCGGAATATCCGGCCGTTCTGAAGGCATGCGCCAGTTGCGGGTCACATCGCCCCCGGTGGTCTTGTTTTCCACCTTAATCACCTGCGCGCCCAGCTCGGCAAAAAACATTCCCACGGCAGGACCCGCCAGCACACTGGCCAGCTCCACCACCCGCAAATCGGAACAAATCGCGTTTGGAAAACCCACAGATAAATTTTTTTGGCTAAATAATAATTAAAAAGTCAGGTTTGCTTAGCTTGCAAACAAGCCAACTTAAAACCCTTTGCCTCGCATGCACCAAAAAACCCTAACCCTGCTGTTCCTGCTCCTTTGGGCCTTCACGAGCCACGGACAGGACGAACAGATATACGTCAAATATACAGATGTTTCCATTCAAATAGACGGGATCCTCGATGAATCGGCCTGGAAGGAGGCTGGTAGCGTGGACAGACTTTGGATGCACACGCCGCGGGACAGCGCCCAGGCAACCGAACAGACCCTCTTTCGGGTGCTTTTCGACGATCAGTTTTTGTACCTGAGCGCGGTTTGCTTTTTCCGCAAGGACCCCATCATCCAATCGCTCAAACGCGACAACCGACTCGGCAGCAGCGACGGGATCGAACTGATCCTGGATCCGCTCAACCAACAGACCAATGCTTTTTTGTTTGCCCTCAATGCCGGCGGGGCACAGACGGAGGGACTGATTTCCGGGGGAAGACTGGACCTCAACTGGGACAACAAATGGTATTCCGCCATACAAACCTACCCCGATCGCTGGGTGGCAGAAATTGCTATCCCTTTCCAGACCCTGCGCTTCAAGGAAAACAACCTCGTCTGGGGCATCAACCTCGTGCGCGATGATCCTTCCAACAACGAAATTGATACCTGGCGAAGGGTTCCCCTGCAATTTGAGGCTTGGGAACTGGGCTACCTGCAAGAAATGGTGTGGGAGCGTTCACCCCGACAGGCGAAGAGCAATGTGTCGGTGATCCCGTATGTGGCGGCTAATGCGGACAAACCTGCTTCGCAAAAAAAGGCGACCGCGGGCATGGATGTGGGGATAGACGGCAAGGTGCTGGTGAGCCAGGGGCTTAACCTCGATGTGACCGTCAACCCCGATTTTTCCCAGGTGGAGGTGGACCAGCAGGTGAGTAACCTGACCCGCTTCAATGTGTTTTTTCCGGAACGGAGGACCTTCTTCCTCGAAAACGCCGACATTTTCGGCTCTTTTGGCAACAATTCTGCCCTGCCTTTTTTTTCCCGACGCATCGGACTGAGCGATTCCGGTACCCCCCTGCCCATCAGTTACGGGCTGCGCCTGAGCGGCAACCTCGACCAACGCTCGCGCATCGGACTGATGAACATCCAGACCCGACCCGGCGAGGGACTGGCCAACCAAAACTTTACCGCCGCCTCCTTTCAGCGCAAAATCCTCAGCCGTTCCGTGATCAAGGGACTGTTTCTGAGCCGACAGGCCATTCAGGATGCCGAATGGGTCGCTACCGATTACGGCCGCAATGCAGGTCTGGAGATGGATTACGTGAGCCAGGACGGCAAATGGTCGGCCAACCTGGGCTACAACCAGAGTTTCAAACACGGGGTGAGTGGCGAAACCGCCGCGCTGACCGGCAGTCTGGATTACGGGGGCAGAAAGTTTAGGGTTTTCCTGAACGGCGGACACGTGGGCAGCAATTACTACGCCGATATGGGATTTGTGCCCCAGGTGAGCAATTACGATGCCGCCCGCGACACCTTCATCCGACTTGGCTTTACCAGGGTCTATAACCGACTGGACTATTACCTGCTCCCGGAAAACAATGCCCGGATCAACCAGCATTGGTTTGGACTCGAAAACAACCTGTTTTTTAACAATGGGGTAGGACTGACCGACTGGTACACCCGGCTCCGCTATTTCCTGGTGCTCCAAAATACCTCCCAGCTGCGCTTCCGCATCAACAACAACTACGTGGACCTGCAGTTTCCCTTCAGCTTTACCGGCGATACCCCCCTGCCCGCCAAAGCCTATAACAACATCGAATTCAATATCGAATACAATACCGACCTGCGCCGACAGTTCAACGCTACCTTCTTCGCGGTTTATGGCACCTTCTACGCCGGCAATAAATTTACCTACCGAGCCGCCCTCAACTACCGCCGCCAACCTTGGGGCAATTTCAGCCTGCAAGTAGAACAAAATTTCCTGGACTTTCAAGACCCCTACGGCTACGAAGCCCTTACCCTGCTCGGCGCCCGACTGGAATTCAGCTTTACCAATAACCTCTTCTGGACCAACTTCCTCCAGTACAATACCCAAGCCAATAACTTTAACATCAACAGCCGACTCCAGTGGCGCTTCGCCCCCATGTCCGATTTTTTCCTCGTCTATACCGACAACTACCTCATCGAACCCAATATCGGACCCAAAACCCGCAACCTCGTCGCAAAGTTGACCTACTGGCTGAATATTTGAGCGCCCCTTCGGGGAAAATTATAAAAATCCAAAAAAAAGAAGCCTAAAATTGCCAATAATCTAATTGCAGTTAAAAAGCGTTGAAAAAAACACAAAAAAACTTGTTTTTCTTTGAGAAAGAATGTTTTTTTGTCTCAGGTTATTCATTTATCAACAAAACTCGACTATCGTGTGTGGTATTTTTGCTTATGTAGGACAACAACGCAGTGCTGAGGAGCTGCTTCCCGATTATCAGCGCATCCAGCACCGGGGGCCGGATTATTCGGAATTTCGTGCGGTAGCCCCGCATGTACAGTTTGGTTTCCACCGACTTTCTATCAACGGACTTAACAGCGAGAGCAACCAGCCCATGCACCTGCAGGATTGCTGGCTGATTGCCAACGCGGAGATCTATAATTATCAGCAACTGGCCAGTGCCAATCAGTTTGAGTTGCAGACCGACAGCGATTGCGAGGTGATCATCCACATGTACCGCAAATATGGTATGGCGGAGGCGGTCAAACAACTGGATGCCGAGTTTGCTTTCTGCTTGTACGACGAGCGCAGCGGGGAGTTTTTTGCGGCCCGTGACCATCTTGGCGTGCGCGGCATGTATATGGGTCGCTCGGGAGATGGCCGCGAACTGGGTTTTGCGAGCGAAGCGAAGGCTTTGGTGGCTTTCGACAAATTGGAGCAGTTTCCGCCGGCGCACTGGTGGAGTTCTTCCAGCCCCGACACTTTTCATACCTGGTATGTACACGAATATCCCATCCATACGACTGAAGAAAGCGAGGAGATGTTTGCCCGCATTCGCGAACTGCTGATTGATGCGGTGGTGAAGCGCATGATGTCTGACCGCCCCGTGGGCGCTTTGCTCAGCGGCGGACTCGATTCTTCGCTGGTCTCGGCCATTGCCAACAAGTACCGCAAAGGCGCAGACCCGATCGAGACGTTTTCCGTAGGGATGGACGGATCTATGGATTTGATTAGAGCCCGTGAGGTGGCGCATCATATTGGATCAAAGCACCACGATGTGGTATTGACAGAGAAGGATTTTCTGGGTGCTTTGGACGAAACGATCTATACGGTCGGTTCTTATGATGTGACCACCATCAGGGCTTCTGTAGGACACATGCTGATTTCGCACTACGTGCGGGACAATTCGGATGTAAAAGTGCTGTACACCGGCGAAACCATTGACGAGATGGGCAGTTACCTGTATTTCCAGGCAGCTCCTTCTCCGGAGGCTTTCCAGGCAGAAGCGGTGCGTTTGCTCACGGATATCCATTATTTCGATATGTTGCGCGGCGACCGCAGCATCTCGTCTGCAGGTTTGGAAGGCAGGGTGCCTTTCAGTGACCAAGCCTTCCTGGCTTACTACATGGGCATAGATCCCAAAATCCGGATGTTTGACGACCAGCGCATAGAAAAATATCCCTTGCGAAAGGCTTTTGAAAAAGATAACCTGCTTCCGGACAGTGTATTGTGGCGACGCAAAAACGGGTTTTCGGATTCGGTGAGCAGCCGAACCCGCTCCTGGCACCACATTATCCAGGAATATGTGGATACCGTGGTTTCCGATACGGAATACCAGACGCACAAAAACGATTTTGCGTTGAATCCGCCCCAAACGAAGGAGGCTTATTATTTCCGCAAGAAATTTACCGAGTTTTATGGCCCTCACCAAAACCTGACACCCTATCAATGGTTGCCTCGCTGGTGTGGCGATATTGTTGATCCTTCTGCCCGCGCCCTGCAAATGTACGCGGCGGACTAAAAGGGAGTATAAAGAGCGCAAATTTTCGGGGCTTTGGCGGCTTAGTTGCTACCAAAGCCCTATTTTTGTGCCTTAAGCGCACGTGTATGTCCGATTTTGCTTCCTATTGCTTGCCCAACCTCCTGCACGACAGTTCCTGCGGGATCCTGGCTTTCGACCCCGCCGGCCTGTGTCGCTTTGCCAACTCGATTTCCGTCCGACTGTTGGGGGCAAGTGACCCGGAGGGCAAATCACTGGACGAACTGTTCCACGCTTTTCCCGATGTCCTGCGGGCTTGTCAGGTCTGTCTGAACGACGGACACCGAGGCTTTCAACTCGGCGGGGGCGAACTTTGGTTCAACGCCAACGCCAATGCCGACGGGCTCTTGCTGGTGATTACCGATGCTGTCGCAAACAAATGGTCGCGCGAACTACACGACAGCACGGGGCCTTTGATCGCTGCCATCCGCCTGCAGCTTCAGAGGGCCTCTAATTCAGTTTCCTCCGGAAAGGAGGACCTCCTGTGGCTCGATGTGTTGTTGCGCGAACTGGAGTTGGGTCTTCGCGACCTCTACCGGAGCCTGCGCAATACCTCCCGCGGGTTGGGTGTCGCGCTGGAGGAGCTGTGTCAACTGCTCGGCACAACCGCTCCAGCCAACCTTAGCTGTTTTGTACCCCCGCATCCGGTATCCCTGTCGGAAGGGCTTCAACACGACCTGTACCGCATCGCCCAGGAACTCCTCCACAACGCCATCCAACACGCGGCTGCCCGCAACATTACCCTGCAGCTCCTGGATCATGCCGACAGCCTGGTGCTCATGGTCGAAGACGATGGGGTAGGATCGGCTCCGATTACCCGCAGCAAAGGTGGTCTGCAACACATCCGGGAGCGGGTCAACTCCCTGGGCGGCACTTTTTTATGGGACTCCCTGCCGGGAAAAGGAACCAGCGCGACCGTGGAAATTCCCTTTTTCCGGGAACCCGGTAATCCCCTGTAGTTATTACCAGGATATTAAATTCGCGGCTGCCGCCAAAAAATGATGCAAGCTATCTTTTTTAGGCTTAGTTTAGCGTTTTGAAATTTCGACGATATAACATGCCAGCTTCCTACGCAACCCAGGTAGATCCGGGCACTTTTGAGCCTGAACGCCACTGGTATCCCAAAGCCCTGAATGCCACGATACATCCCCTCGTGCACTTCTTTCTGCACTTGGAAGACGAGCGCATCATTCAGCGCTATTGCCACCTGCACCCACGGGTCAAAAAAGACGATCTCCGCAAGATCCTGGCGTATCAGCCCAAACACTTCTTCTGGGCGGGAGCGGATCTGATGCACGTGACCAATGCCAGCGGCAAGAGACAGATGATCGTCATTGAGACGAATTCCTGTCCTTCCGGACAAAAATCCATGCCCCTGCTCAACGACAACATGGAACAGGGCGGCTACCGACTCCTGGTGGAGCGCACCCTCGTGCCCATGATCCAAAAACGGAAGAAAAATCGCGACTTGAACGTGGCGGTGATCTACGATAAAAATCTCATGGAGGCCTCCGGGTATGCCCATGCCCTGGCAGATGCCCTCAAACGACCGGTGCATCTGGCTGCTTTTGGAGCGGAAGATCCGGATCCTCCGGTACGGGTGGAGGACGGAAAGGTGTATGTGCGCAATGCCGCGGGCGACTGGCTCCCCATGGATGCAGTGTTTCGGTACCTCACCCAACGTCCCTGGAACCGACTGCCGGTGCACAGCAAAACCCTCATCGTGAATCCCACCATTGCCTGTCTGGCAGGCGGGCGCAACAAAATGGTGGCCTCGAAAGCGTATAACCTGTTCAACGCAGAAATCGAAGGCTCCGGTCTGGAAATCATCACCCCGGAAACCATCTGGGACGTGAGTAAAAATGAAGTCCCCTTGTGGGTGCGCAAAATGGGCGGACAGGCTGTCGTGAAAAACCCCTACAGCAACGCCGGTCAGGGGGTATTTACGATTGTCAACGAACAGGAACTCGACAAGTTCATGCAGATGGAGTTTCGCTACGAGCGCTTCATCGTACAAAGTCTCATCGGCAACTACCACTGGAGTTCCACGACCAGCAAAGGCAAATTTTACCACCTCGGCACCATCCCCAGCAAGCTCGGCAACAGCTACGTGACCGATATCCGGATGATGGTGAGCGCCACCGAGACGGGGATCCGCCCCTTGGCCATTTACGCCCGAAAAGCCCGTTCGCCGCTCAAAGACATCCTCGATGAGGGCATAGACTCCTGGGATATCCTCGGCACCAACCTTTCCCTCAAGCTCGACGATGGGGGCTGGGACTCCGACACCAACCGACTGCTCCTCATGGATCGGCGGGACTTCAACAAACTCGGCATTGGACTGGACGACCTGATTGACGCCTACCTCCAAACCGTGTTGTCGGTCATTGCCATAGACAAAATGGCCCAAAACCTCATCAACAGCAAAGGAAAATTCAAAGCCAAACTCTTTCAGTCGCTCGACGACGACCCGGCCCTGCTTACAGAAATACTAGCCCAATAATGGAAAAAAATCCACGGAGCAACCCGCTGTTGCTCCGTGGAAAGTCAAGTCAAGGGCTACACCCGCGAGCGGGTAGCCTTTCTCAACTGCATCACCGACACATAAGCACCTTGTCCGCTCAGATAGGACATCAGCCTTTCCCCGATGGCAGGATCCAGCCAGTGCAATAAAGGCTGCTCAACCGCTTGGAAAGCCGCCAGGGCATCCTGCACCCGCGCATCCCACAGCTCGCCGTACCGCTCCAGGTCATCCGGTTGAACCATCCCCCGGCAAGTACCCCTGTTGCAGACCAGCGACATAGACTGATCCATGTTGAACAAACCATATTCGTCGGTAATCTCCTCACCCGGATGAATATCGCGGATGGCAATCTCAAAACCATAACCCGTGCTCATCGTATTGCAATTGCAGCAATGGTTGATGTACTTGCCGTGATCCCAGCTGATAATAAAATGCCCCCGTTCATCAACGTAGGCATATTTTTCAATAATTTGCTGGATATCAGGATCGTAGGAAGGAATTTTCTCTTCGGGAATATCAATTTCCAGGGGATCCTTGATATAGGAAATCGTACCCTTAGGGATAAAACGGGTCGCAAAAACTCCATAGCCAACTTCCTGGCTAACAAAACGAAGTTCAGAATCGGGGTGGATCATACAAATACAAAATTAAGCATTTGCCATCTATGGATCCGTACACAGGTCATAGAACTGGAAATTGAGGTGAAACTAAACTTGTTGCGATCAATAAGACTGGAAATCCCTAAAAGCTGAGGTCTTCTTCCAGTTCAGAAAAGTCAATAGCCTTGTATTTTCCTTTCTGAACCGGGCGAAGCTTGCTTTTCTTCCTTCCATCCTGGTAGGGATCCTTGTTGCTCACAGGAGCCTTTTTCTTTTTTTTATCTTTTTCCTTTTTCTTATCCATGATTAAAAAAATTGAAAAAAACAGGGGTCTATTCCTCCTCTTGGATGAGGTCAGTGTCAATGGTATCAATGTCCTCGAAGGTGATGTTCATGTCGTTTTCCAGTTCATCATCATCGAGTAAATCGAAGTCGTCCTTAACTTTGGGTCTGGCAATTTTTTCCGGATCAATTTTAGGTTTTCTATGAATTTTTGTCAGAATCTTCCCGGGTTTGGCAGCCGGGGTAGCTTTTTTGGTATAGGAGCTGTAGTACTCCTTTGGATTGGACTTTTTCTCTTCTTCTTTAGCCACCAGACTTTTGGTGGTAGTGGGTACAGCCAGCAGGCGGTTTTTGTCAATCAGGTCACCGCTCACCGTACAGATCCCGTAGGTCTTATTGCGAATCCGAACCAGTGCATTTTCCAGATCCTGGAGGTATTTGCGCTGCCGGATGGCCATGGTATTGAGTAACTCGACCTCATTATTGGTAAGACTATCGTCTATCCAATCGCCGCCAAACTCGTCGTTGGTGTTCTCGGTGATGTCCATAATCTGTTCAACAAGCTGATCCAGTTGCATTTGCGCCTGCTCAAGCTTGGTGCTGATGATTACCCTGAATTCCTCCAGCTCTTCGTCGGTGTACCTTACCGTAGCTTTATCCATGTCGTTTGTTTTTTATTTCAGACTGCAAAACAACAAAAGGTCTCATTTTATTCCCAAAAAAAATTATTTTTTTTCCTGACAAAATGCACCATTTTTGCTGCTGCAGATTTTTGGTACTAAATTTAAGCTAACTTACGCAAAAACAAGCAATAATTTTTATGCAAAACCAGTCAGAATCTACCTTACATCGTCAAAATTTGCGTTTTGCCGGTGCACAGGAATACCTGGGCGAGTTTGTGTATGGTGGGATAGACGGCAGCGTGACGACCTTTGCTGTGGTAGCGGGTGCGGTGGGTGCCGGTCTGGACAGTTCGGTGATCATCATCCTGGGCTTTGCCAACCTGCTGGCCGACGGGTTTTCGATGTCGGTAGGGGCGTATTTGGCGCACAAAACCGAGCAGGACAACTACGAAAAACACAAGAAGATAGAATACCGGGAAGTGGAGGAAATCCCCGATACGGAGCGCCAGGAGATCCGGGATATTTTTGCGGCCAAAGGTTTTGAGGGCGAGTTGTTGGACAAGGTAGTGGAGGTCATTACGGCCGACAAGCACCGCTGGGTGGATGTGATGATGAAGGAAGAACTCGGCATGTCAGAACCGGATCGTTCTCCCTTCATGATCGGATGGGTCACCTTTACCTCATTTTTGGCGGTAGGCCTGATTCCCCTGTCTGTGTATCTGTGGGACTACCTTTTGGGTTTTCCCGGCGATACCTTTATATGGGCCAGTCTGCTCACCACCATTGCTTTTGGCATCATTGGTGCCCTCAAGTCGTACGTCACCGAAACCAGCCGTTGGAAAAGCGTGCTGGAGACCATCGTCCTGGGGGTCATTGCGGCTTCCCTGTCGTATGTCGTAGGCGCCTTACTGGAGCACTGGTTGCGGTAAAACTTACTGGATCAATCGGATCACCGAATTGTCCACCAGTTCGTACTGGATCCCCTGATCGCTGAACACCATATTCAGGGCGGTATTCAGGTCGGCATTGATAAAACCGCCGGTATAGCGCTGCTGCACATTCACGTTATTGGGTTGGATCGTCAGCCCAAACTGCAGCTCCAGTTCGCGGATCACATAACTAAACGGCACATTGTTAAACTCGCTCTTTCCCACCACCCAGGAAGGGCTGGCAGGCAGCTCGATCACCCATTCCAGGTCTGTTTTCCCGTTCAGGGTACGGATAGCCTGTCCGGTCAACACCTTCTTCACCAACTTATTGCTGCGCGTACGCAATTCGGCGCTACCGCCAAAAATGCTCACCTCCAGCAGATCGCCTCTCGACCACACATTCACATCGGCCTGGCTGGGCACCACTACCATCCCATTGGGCGTCTCGATCGTAAACGGTTCGCCGGTCTTTTTGACCTTGAAGAACGTCTCCCCATCCAGTTTCACCACCCGGTCGAAATTGTCGGCATCATAATCCAGTCCTGCTCCGGCATTCACCCGCAACTGGCTCTCATCCGACAAAGCCAGTGCCACCCGCTGATCTGCGGCAGTCTTAAAGCGATAGGTAGTAGGATCATCCTGAGAACAGGCGGCAGACAGCAGGAGCAGTGCAGCCCCTGTCAAGGTAGATAACAAATTTTTCATCATGGTAGGAGATTAAGTGTGTAAAATTGCCCTGCAAAGGTAAAGCTTGTTTTAGAATTTTAGCGTCCCTTCGGAAAAACCGTTTTCCATTTCACAACTTTGCGTATATTTGCAATCCCTTACGGGAAAAAACGGGTGTATAGCTCAGTTGGTTTAGAGCGCTGCTTTGACAGAGCAGAGGTCACAGGTTCGAATCCTGTTACACCCACTCCCCCCCTCCAAAAGATATTTCCCCTAAAATTTTTCCTATTTTCGCTGCAAGTTTTTATATTTGCACTCCGAAAAAAACAACTCGGGATGTAGCTCAGCCCGGTAGAGTACACGCCTGGGGGGCGTGTGGCCGCAGGTTCAAATCCTGTCATCCCGACCACCCTCAAAAGCAACCGGCCCCCGCCGGTTGCTTTTTTTTGTCAATCTCCTCGCTTTAATTTGTGAAAATCCGCTAAAATCTGTGCCCATCTGTGGATATCTGTGGTGCATAAACGATCAATACGCCCAACGACATCCCGATTGTCGAACATGGTGCGGACAGGGCGTACCCTGTCCCTACGTTGTGTCAATCCCCTAAAATCTGTGCCCATCTGTGGATATCTGTGGTGCATAAACGATCAA
>JANQWK010000036.1 GCA_030729925.1 Saprospiraceae bacterium | reverse complement strand
ATGAAACAATTACTTTTACTGCTGGCCTTCTTTCCGGCGCTGTCCGCTCTTTCTGCACAAGAACCCATCAACGTCCTTACTTTCAACATCCGCTTCCCCAATCCGGGCGATGGTATCCATTACTGGGAAAACCGGAAAGAACGAGTGGCACAGACCATCCAGTTCCATGATATTAGCCTCTTTGGGGTGCAGGAAGCTTTCCGCTCGCAACTGGATTATCTGGAAGGTGCACTGGAAGATTATACCTGGTTTGGAGTTTGCAGGACAGACGGCACCGCTAATCCCGATCCGGACAATGAATTTTCCGCTGTCTTCTATAAAAAATCCCGCTTTGAACAATTGGACGGAGGTACCTTCTGGCTTTCCGAAACCCCCGATGTCCCCGGCAGCAAGGGTTGGGATGCCGCACTGCCCAGAATTGTCACTTGGGTCAAACTGCGCCATCTGCCCGACGGAACAGTGTTTTACTTCTTTAATACCCATTTTGACCACATGGGAAAAGAAGCGAGGATAAACAGCGCCCGCTTGCTGCGCAATAAAATCTCCGAACTGGCACAAGGCTTTCCGGTCCTCTGCACAGGGGATTTCAACGCTGACCCGGCAACCGAGATTTATCAAACTATGACCGCTAAAGATTATCCCCTTCCACTCCAAGATGCTTTTCACCTGTCCCAACTCCCCCATTTTGGCCCCAAAAGCACTTTCACAGGCAGCTTTACTTTGCCCGAACAGGACAACAGACGCATAGATTACATCTTTGTTAACCCTAATGTAGAAGTTTTGAAACACGCCATCCTGGGAGAAGCGGTGGAAGGCAAAACCGCGTCCGACCACCTGGCCGTCTTTGCCCAAATCAAGATAAAACCCTAAATAAGGTTCCCTATATGATATCAAACAAAAAGCCCGAAAGTCAATGACTTTCAGGCTTTTGTTGTCGGGGCACCAGGATTTGAACCTGGGACCCCCTGGTCCCAAACCAGGTGCGCTACCGGGCTGCGCTACGCCCCGAAAAATTTCCGACACCCAAAAAAGATGTAGGAACAACCTATAAAATGGCGGTGAAGGCGGGATTCGAACCCGCGGTACCCCTTTCAGAGTACGACGGTTTAGCAAACCGTTGGTTTCAGCCACTCACCCACTTCACCAGGAGGTTTATGTTGATACTGAAATAAAGACAACTTGATGTCTTATGATTGCTCCGCAGCAAAATCTCTGATGCTTTTATCAGTGACTGTTTTCTTACCCCCAAAAGGGGAATGCAAATGTAGGTAACCTTTCAAGAATTTCCAACACCTCTGCCGGGATTTTTTTCAAAATAATTACGACTCATTGAGACTCAACCTGATTTTTTTCTCCAAATCAAGAACGGTATCCTTGAACACCCGGTCGGTCTCCATCAGATCCTGCACTGTTTTGCAGGAATAAATCACCGTGCTGTGATCGCGGCCTCCAAACATCTCTCCGATAGTTTTCAAAGACTTGTCCGTTAGTTTTTTAGCCAGGAACATAGACAATTGCCTTGCAATGACGATAGACCTTTTGCGCGTTTTACCCGACAGGGTATCAACAGACACCTGAAAATGCTCGGCCACCAGATTTTGGATGAAAGACACAGTAACCTCTTTGTGAATCTGCGAAACGAAATTGCGCACCACCTCTCTGGCCAGATCCATATCTACCGCCTTTTGGTTGAGGGAAGAGTGGGCGATCAAAGAAATCAAAGCTCCCTCGAGTTCGCGGATATTGCTTTGGATGTGGTAGCAGATGAACTCAATCACGTCTTGAGGTAATTTGACCCCCTCCAAATTCATTTTAGCCTCCAGGATAGCCATACGCGTCTCCAAATCGGGTGCCTGCAAATCGGCTGTAAGTCCCCATTTGAAGCGGGAAATCAGGCGGTCCTCCACATCTTCCAAGTCTTTTGGAGGCCTGTCGGAAGTCAAGACAATCTGCTTTCCGCTTTGGTGCAACTGATTAAAAATGTGGAAAAAAATCTCCTGGGTTTTGTGCTTGTTGGACAAAAACTGAATATCATCAATAATCAGCACGTCAATGAGCTGGTAAAAATTCACAAAGTCATTGACCGCATTATTCTTTAAAGACTGGATAAACTGATTGGTGAAATTTTCGGCCGAAACATACAACACATTTTTGGAGGGCAGCGTGGCCACGATCTCATTGCCAATCGCCTGCGCCAGGTGGGTCTTGCCCAAACCCGTATTGCCATAGATCATCAAGGGGTTAAAAGAAGTAGCCCCCGGTCTTTTGGCGATAGCCTGACCCGCACTTCGCGCCAAGCGGTTACAATCACCTTCAATATAAGAATCAAATACGTAATTGGCATTCAAGTTAGGATTGATCTTCACTTTTTTGATCCCCGGGATCACAAAAGGATTCTTGATTTGCTCAGACGAAAAACCATAAGCATCACCGCCAGTCGAGTCTTGGTTGCGAAAACCGCCATCTGTCCTGGCAGCACGGGCTAACTTATTCTGACGAGCCTGGTCATCCAGCTGACCTACCAAAATTTGATACTCCAATCGCCCTCTGTCCCCCAACTCCTTGCGAATAGTAGTCTTTAACAACGCAACATAATGCTCCTCCAGCCACTCGTAAAAAAACTTATTCGGAACCTGGATCGTCAATGCAGTTTCATCCAGACGAACGGGTTTGATCGGCTCGAACCAGGTCTTATAACTCTGGATATTAACGTTGCGACGGATGGTAGCCAAACAGCTATCCCATACGGTAATGTGATCCTTTACCATTCTCAAAGATTAATTAAGCTTGTCCTTCCTAAATTGTGTGTCTAAGTATATCAGTAAGTCAGGATAAAAACATACGCACCGCAAAAAATTTGAATTAACTTCCTCCAGTACGCGTAAGACTAGTTGTTCATATCAGGTTGCTGCGGGAGTTCAAAGTTCAGAAAAAAAACCCAAACCCGAAATTAAATCTGACCTTTTGATCCGGTTTTTTTTCAACATTCCAAACAATTACCCTAATGTTTTAGCAACCAAAATTTTACAAAAATCAGTTTTGTAAAAAAGTGCATAATCCATTGATAATGTGCAAAAAACAGCATTTTAGTTATCCACAGTCCTGGTTAATAAGCCGAATTCAGCACTTCACCCACAGGCAAACTTTTACAGGAGACGCAAGTGTTTTTGCGGTTGCGCTCGATAAAAAGCTCGATTTTTCCAAGCAGTATTCCGCCCCATCCGGCTTGGTGGATCAGTACGGGTTCGCCTGCAAGGTTTTTCACCCATCGGGGTTCTTTCATAAAAGTGTGGGTATGCCCACCGATAATAAGATCAATATTTTTGCTCAATGATGCAAGTTTGACGTCGGATATTTTTTCATCGCGGTATTGGTACCCAAGATGGCTGAGGCAGATGACGTAATCGCATTTTTCCTCCTCTCGGAGTAGGGTTGCATACTTATTGGCGTGGGCTACGGGATCCAGGTATTGGGTATCGCCGTACCAGGCTTTGGGTACGAGTCCGTCGAGTTCGATACAGGCGCTCAGCAGACCGATTTTTGCTCCCCCTTTCCGGATGATGTGATAGGGTTGAGACAATCCCTGCATAGGGGTATTGGAGAAATCGTAATTGGACACGATGAAGGGGAACTTTGCCAGGTGGCGGTTGGCGGCGAGTTGGTCAATGGTGGCGTCGAAGTCGTGATTGCCCAGGGTAGCTGCATCATAGCCCATTTCTGACATCAGTTTGAATTCGAGTTCGCCTTTGAAAAAGTTAAAATAAGGGGTTCCCTGGTAGATATCGCCGGCATCCAGCAGGAGTACATGGGGTTCTTTGGCCCTGATCGAATCAATGAGTGCCTTTCGCCGCGCGGCTCCGCCCTGACCGGCATTGCGGCTCCCATCCATCGGGAAAGGATCTATACGGCTATGTACGTCGTTGGTGTGGAGGATGGTAATTTTGGTGATATCGCCGTTGCTCCAGGCATCCATGGGGAAATTACCGGAATACAGCAACAGGGATCCTAGTCCGGCCTGGTGCAAAAAATTTCTGCGCTTCATGATTTTCCTTTTATGGTTTGCTGATTCGTCCCAATGTTCCCGGTTCCTGATCTTTTCCCGCGCGGGTATCCTGCAGGACGGCTTCAATGATGGCATCCCGCACAAAGACGCCCAGTTGTTTTTGGGGTTGACCGATCAAAAAGGGACAATCATCTCCGCCATTGGCCACATAATCGGGCAACAGCACGCGATAGGAGCCGTTCATATCCAGAGGTTGACCTTGTATTTGGACTTCGGTGGCTCGCCCGTCCAGGATGGTCAGACTAAGCCCTTCACTCAGGGGCCAGCCTCCTTTTTCGGCTATGCGGTCGGCCAGCTGCATCATCACTTCACCACTTAGCGTGACCACCACTAATTGGTTATCGAACGGCATCAGTTCGAAAACGGTTCCTTTGGTGATATTACCTGCTGAAAGGCCCGGCATACGGATACCGCCGGAATTGAGCAGGGCACAGGCGATGGAGCCACCATCGTATTGTAGTCCTTGTCGGTAAACGAGGTCTGCCATCCAGTTGCCCAGTGTTCCCTCCGGTTGCGCCTTTGTCATGGCTGCGGTAGCCTTGCCAATCACCACATTCATTTCTTTTTCCACGCGCTCCTGATAAGGTTGAATCAGGGCAAGCAGGGCGGAATCTGCGGGGGTGGATTCCCCTATCCGAAAATCGGTAACCTGAACATCGGCCACATGGACAACCCTGCAGGAGGCCATCCATAGACCAAGCAATAACAAAAAGGAAATTCGGAATGGGTGTTTTTTCATAGCGACAGTGGCATAGTCAGATTTGGTCAAAACCGGACAAAAGTGGACAATTATGGCCAAAGATAAGCACATCCCCTAAAGCTGCCAACCTGATTATGCCCTCAGGGGTATCTTTATTTTATTGGTCGGTTTCTCCACGTTGCAAGTCGAACTCCTGGGAACTTTCCACAGCGGATACCGTTAACAAAAGTGAGCGGTTTGTGCTACTTTTGGCGCTGCCATCTAAACCCATTCAGGATAGTTTTAACGCCCGTAACTATGACACAAGCTTTTAAGGATAACCTCGAATACATTGGTTTATTCCTGCTGATCTTTCTCGGAACCATGCTCGTGGCCTTTATAGTAGATCGTTTCTGGGGCAGGTTGATCAAGCGATCCACCGCCATCATGAAAAACGACCCTACCAATTACCAGTTTTTTCGGCATGCCCTGACCTTCGTTATCTATACGGTGGGATTCAGTATGGCGATCTATGTGATGCCTAACCTCCGCACCATAGCCAACTCCCTGCTTGCAGGTGCCGGTATCCTCGCCGTTGCCGTAGGTTTTGCCTCCCAACACGCCCTCAGCAATATTATCAGTGGGGTATTTATTGTTATCTTTAAACCATTCAGGGTCAATGATCGGCTGAGGATCCGAGAATTGCAGGGCATTGTGGAGGATATCACCCTTCGGCATACGGTTATCCGCGATTTTGAAAACCGCAGGATCTTGATTCCCAATGCGGTGATCAGCAACGAGATCATTATCAATGCCGACTTTGAAGATGGCAGGATCCTCAAGTGGATAGAAATGGATATTACCTACGATAGCGATATTGATCTGGCCAAAGAGATTATGCGCGAAGAGATTTTGGCCCATCCGCTCAATATTGACGGTCGGTCTGCGGAGCAGATGGAAGCAGGGAAGACCCAAGTGGAGGTTCGGGTGATCCAGCTGGGATCGTATTTTGTCAAAGTGAGGGCATGGGCATGGGCAAAAGACCAATCGGATGCATTTAATATGGCCTGCGACCTCAATGAGTCTATCAAAAAACGCTTTGATGCCGCCAATATCCGCTTCCCTGATTTGTACCACAGTTTGGTCAGTAAACCGGATATCCATGTCTGACTATCAAAGAAAAAACACAGGCCTGGCTCCTGGTAGTCTGGTCTTTACCGGACAAAAGCGCCTGGATGCCCCTACCTTACATGTAGTATCTTACCGCGACACCCATTTTTCGGAAGCCTATTACACCCGGGTGCTTCCCGAGCCTGAGCTGCAGGCGGGGGTTACTTGGTACGATCTAAAGGGCATTCACGACACCGGGCTGATGGAGAAGATCGGCCAGGATTTTAACATCCACAAACTGGTACTGGAAGACATCCTCGATATCCGCCAACGACCCAAATTTGAAGCCTATCACGACGGTATTTTTTTGACGGCAAAGGCTTTATCGCTTGACGAAGCCAAGGAAAAAATTATTCAGGAGCACGTCTCTATTTATTTTTCGCAACAGTTTTTGTTTTCCTTCCAGGAAGACAACGACGATCTGTTTGCCCGTGTCCGAGAGCGCATGAAAATGCCTGGTGCCAAACTGAGACAGCGAAAAACGGACTACCTCGCCTATGCCCTGCTCGACACCATCGTAGATGGGTACTATGTGGTATTGGATTACCTGGAAGACCAAACGGAAGGGCTCGAAAAAAGGATTCAGGAAAATCCGGACGACGAGCTGAAACAAATGCTATACGATACCCGGAATCAGTTGTTGCAACTGCGCAAATACCTCATGCCGCTCAGAGAAGCGGTGCATCAGTTTGCCAAGTCGGATTCCCCGCTGATCGAAGAAAATACCCATTTGTTTCTGCGGGATCTCTTCGACCACACCCTTGAAATCACTGAAATCCTGGACATGCAGCGGGAGTTGGTCAATAGCCTTAGCGACTGGTACCTCTCCGCTATCAGTTACCGGATGAACAAAATCATCCAGTTGCTCACGATCATCTCCACCATTTTTATTCCCCTCACTTTTTTAGTGGGCGTATATGGCATGAATTTCAAAAATATGCCGGAATTATCTTCTCAATATGGCTATTTTTACCTCTGGATATTTATGTTTGTGCTCGCCCTGATCATGCTGCTATTTTTTAAACGCAAAAAATGGCTGTAAGCCAAAAAACCACCCCATGATAGTCTGGATTATCTTTTTTGTACTGATTACCACTTTCCTCGCCATTGACCTGGGGGTCTTCAACAAAACCCCGCACGATGTCTCGACCAAAGAAGCCCTTACCTGGACATCCATCTGGGTTGTCGTGTCGCTTTCTTTCGGGGTGGTGATCTTTTTCGCCTACGAAAACGACTGGGTTGCGCACGATGGCTCGCTCGACGGTAAACTCGCCGTGTTGAAATACCTTACCGGCTACCTGCTCGAATACTCGCTGAGCATGGACAATATTTTTGTCATTGCCTTGATTTTCAATTATTTCAAAATACCCAAATCCTATCAGCACCGCGTTTTATTCTGGGGGATTATCGGGGCGGTTATATTTCGGGGATTGATGATTGCTGTTGGTGTGGCATTGATCCACCGCTTCCAGTGGATGACCTATTTGTTGGGATTGATGTTGATCTATTCTGCCTACAAAATGCTGCGTTCGGGGGATGCGGAAGTAGATCCCAACCACAATGCGGTGGTGCGCTTGTTTAGGAAAGTTTTTCCGGTTACCAAGACCTTTTACCAGGATCGGTTTTTTGTGAAGCGCAAATACATTACGGCTGCCACCCCTTTGTTTGTGGCTTTGATTGTGGTGGAGACTACGGATATTTTGTTTGCCATTGACAGTATTCCTGCCATCCTGAGCATTACCACAGATCCCTTTTTGGTGTTTAGTTCGAATATCTTCGCCATATTGGGCCTGAGGTCGTTGTATTTTGTCTTGGCCGCCATGCTGGACAAATTTAGTCTGCTCAAATACAGTCTGGTCTTCATCCTGGCCTTTGTGGGAGTCAAGATGCTGATCGCGCATTGGTACCATTTCGAAGAATGGGTTTCCCTTGCTATTGTACTGGGAGCATTGTTGTTGGGTATCGGGGCATCGTTGTACATCAATCGGGACAAAAAGCCCCTTAACGTATAAAGGGCGAACTTAACATGCTGTAAGTCCGCCCCCTTATTGAGTGCTTTATAAAGTACTTTTTTGTCAGGAAAGCACCTTTTCCAGTGCTGCATCCATCTCATCCTGACTGATGGTGGAGGGGCAACGATAGTCTGTCAGGGCAATGCCGGTTTTTTCGATGGCATTCCAGCCGCCTTTGATGTCCACCACATGGGCAAATCCTCTGGCCTGCAGGATAGACGCTGCCACCATGGAGCGGTAACCACTCTTACAATGCAGGTAGTAGGTCTCTTTGCGATCTACCTTGTGCATATTTTGGTTGATATAATCCAGTGGGAAATTCACGGCATCCATAACGTGGTGTGCCATGAACTCGGAGGGCTTGCGGACATCCAGCACGTGGGGAACCTGTTTTTCGCGAATGCGGGTCTCGAAAGTATGGGCATCAATAGACTCGGTATCCGCTACTTCTTTTCCGGCAGACATCCAGGCAGCCATACCCCCACTCAGATAGCCAAGGGTATTGTCGTAACCAACTCTTGACAAGCGGGTCACCACTTCTTCCTCGCGACCTTCCGGGGTCACCACCAGAATAGCCTGTTTCAGGTCTGGTACCAGGGCACCTACCCAGGGTGCGAAGCTACCATCTATCCCAATAAAAATGCTGCCGGGGATATGGCCTTCGGCAAAATCACCGGCACTGCGGGTATCAATAATCAAAGCATCCTCGGCCTCTGCCACCAGTTCGAAAGCATCGGGCGACAAGCCTTGCATACCTTTGTTCAGGACTTCGTCGAAACTCTCATAGCCACCTTTGTTTAGCGCTGCATTCTTTGCAAAATACTGTGGCGGTGGCATCAGGCCGGCGGTCACCTCCTCGATAAACTCCTCGCGGGTCATATCGGCGCGAAGGGCGTAATTGGTTCGCTTTTGATTGCCCAGGGTATCCCAGGTCTCGCTGCTCATGTTTTTGCCGCAGGCGGAACCGGCACCATGTGCTGGATACACAATCACCTCATCGGCCAGCACCATAATTTTATTGCGCAGACTATCGTATAACCAGCCTCCCAGATCCTCTTTCGTGATCGAACCGGATTTCTGAGCCAGGTCGGGTCGCCCTACATCGCCGATAAACAAGGTATCGCCGGTAAAAATCGCATAGTCTTTACCCGATTCATCTTTAAGGAGGTAGGTCGTACTCTCCGGAGTATGGCCGGGCGTATGGAGCACCTCGAAAGTCAACTTACCTACCCGGATCTGTTCACCGTCCTTTGTCTCGTGGATGTCAAAGTTGGTTTTGGCAGTAGGCCCATACACAATCGTAGCGCCGGTCTTTTTAGCCAAATCCAAATGACCTGAAACAAAATCCGCGTGAAAATGCGTCTCGAAAATGTACTTCAGGGTAGCCCCTTCTTTTTCCAATTTTTCCAGATAAGGACGCGTCTCGCGCAGCGGATCAATGATCACAGCCTCTCCATCGCTTTCGATGTAATAGGCTGCTTCGGCAAGGCAGCCGGTGTAGATTTGTTCAACTTTCATGGTGCAAAATTAAATAATTTGGAATTTTAAGTTGGTTTCTTAATCAAAGCCAAAATAAAATTATTTTTCCAAATAGATTGTGACATTTGTCACACAAGCTTATGCAACAGGATAATGCATAGCCATTTCGCCGATTCCACCACCGTTGCGCACCTTATCGAAGCCTACGGATTGCAAATAAGCGGCGGCACGGCCACTTCTTCCACCTGACTGGCAATAGACGATAATTTCGCGTTCACAACCTTTGAGTTCTTCCATTTTTTGAGGAAGTTCGCCCAGGGGGATATTCAAGGCGTGCTGGATATGGCCAAGTGCATATTCCCATGTTTCTCTTACGTCAATGATCAGGGGTTCGGAGGTAGAAAAATTGATGTGTGTTTTCATGATTGTTCGATAATTTTATTGGATGAAAAAACAATGGCACAAAGTAACGGCAAGTAAACAAAACATGCCGTGACCCCTGTCACAAAAAAAAAGGTTGATTCTAAAAAGAATCAACCCAAACCATGTAAATCGAACAAAAACGATATTTCTATGCAGATAATTTACTTACAACTCGGTCACCTGTTCGCGGTATTCTGTCAGGGCAAGGCCTGTTTCCCGTAGTCCTTTAAAGCCATTGGCGATGTTGACGAGTTTGTCGAAACCTCTGGATCTCAGGATAGACGCAGCGATCACCGAACGGTAGCCACCTGCACAATGGAGGTAATATTTTTTATCCCGATTTACGGCGCTCATGTTTTTATTGATCACATCCAGCGGGAAATTTTCTGCTCCTACCAGGTGTTCGGCTTCGTATTCGCTTTCCCTGCGTACATCCAGCAAGTTTAGGTTTCTGCCATTGAACATCCCTGCGAAAGTCTCTGGGGTGACCTCCTCGATCACATCCACTTCTTCGCCGGCAGCCAACCAGGCCTCGAAGCCCCCTTCCAGATAGCCAATGGTGTTATCATAGCCCACCCTTGCCAGGCGTGTCACGATTTCCTCCTCTCTGCCTTTATCTGATACGATCAGGATAGGGGTATTCAGGTCGGTAATCAGTGCCCCAACCCAGGGTGCGAAGTTGTCGTCAATCCCGATAAAGATACTACCCGGCAGGAACCCTTTCACGAAAGTGGATTGGTGGCGGGTATCAATTACCAGGGCTTCTTCGCTTTCCCAAACCAGCTTGAAGGCCTCCACATTCAACGCCTGCAGACCCCGATCGCGCACATTGTCAATACTATCGTAGCCCATTCTGTTCATCACCGCATTTTTGGGGAAGTACTGTGGCGGATCTACCAATCCGGTAGTCACCTCTTTCACAAACTCCTCTCGCGACATATCGGCGCGCAGGGCGTAGTTGACCACCTTCTGGTTGCCCAAAAAGCCCCAGGTATCCTTGCTCATTTTTTTGCCGCAGGCAGAACCTGCACCATGACCAGGATATACAATTACATCATCGGCCAAAGGCATGATTTTATGTCGAAGGCTATCGAACAAATGTCCGGCCAGATCTTCGCGAGTCAAATCGGTTTTTACCGCAAGGTCGGGCCGACCCACATCGCCCAAAAACAAGGTATCGCCAGTAAAAATTGCATAATCCTTTCCATTTTCATCCTTTAGCAGGTAGGTAGAACTCTCCATGGTGTGACCGGGGGTATGCAGCACCGTAATCGTCACATCGCCCACCTTCAGCACCTCACCGTCTTTGGCCACGTGTGCCTCGAAATTTGGTTTGGCCGTAGGGCCGAAAACGATCGTTGCGCCGGTTTTTTTGGACAGATCCAAGTGTCCCGAAACAAAATCCGCGTGAAAATGCGTCTCAAGGACATATTTAATGGTTGCCCCATCCTCGGCGGCACGTTCGGTATAGGGTTCCGTCTCTCTTAGCGGGTCAATGATCACCGCCTCTCCCTTGCTTTCGATGTAGTAGGCCGCTTCAGCCAAACAACCGGTATAAATTTGTTCCACTTTCATAGGTCTTGGTTTTTTTTTGATGAAATTACCTGAATACATGACCAAGATATTGCGTAATGGCTTGACAATCCGTGACAGTTCTCACAGAGAGGGGGGTGATATTTATCAATCTGGAGCAGCAAAAGGGTCAAAAAAGGGGGATCACCCCACGCACCGTCTCTCTGGAATGCTTTATTCCGGAGGGCTTTTGCATGGGGTGACAAAAGTCAGATCAGGTTGGCGTCGCTTAGGGTTTTTTCGACTATTTTTTTCTGGGCATCGGAAAGTTCGGACAGGGGTGCGCGCACCTTACCGCCGCGGATTCCTCTGAGTTCGCAGGCATACTTCAGAGCGGCCACGCCCATATTACCGGTCACCAGGGCATTGACGGGAACCAGGGTTTGGTATAAGGCTCGAGCTGCATCGCGCTCGCCGGCGTGAAACAATCGCTCCACCTCGAGGCACTCTGCGGGAGCACAATTGGCCAGTGCCATGATACCGGCGGTCGTCCCCAGGTCCAATGCCGGGTACCACACGGCGGCGGTCCCGACCAGCACCTGAAAATCGGGTGCGGCGGCCTGTTGGAACTGAACCAGTTGACCGATATTGCCGGAGCTGTCCTTCATACCGATAATATTGGGATGTTCGCTGATCTCCCGCACCAAAGCAGAAGACACATTGATACCCGTGTATTTGGGCACATTGTACAGCAGGATGGGGATATCGCTGTGGTTGGCAATCTCGAAAAAATGTCGGATCAGGGCCTGTTCTGACATCGCCTCCCTGTAATAAAAAGGCGTCAGCAACAGGGCCGCATCGGCACCCAGGGCAGCAGCCGCGTTGGTCAGCGCGATTGTCGAGCGGGTGGACTCCATCCCCGTCCCTACCAGCACCTTAGCCGACTTACCCACTTGGGTCACAGTATGTCGGATCAAATCCAATTTTTCGTCCGTTTCCAGGTAAGCGGCCTCGCTGTTGGAGCCCATCACCAGAAATCCTTGCAGGCCGGCATCTGACCATTGTTGTACGTTGTGCAGGTGCGCATCTATATCTACATTGCCCTTTTCATCGAAGGGAGTAACCATTGGGGGTATTGGACCGGTAAATTTCATCGTCAATTATTTTTGAGGGTCATGCCACAGCGGCGATGGCTTCCAGTTCCAACTGATAGCCATAATTTAGATCTTTCACAGGAATAACGGCGCGTGCAGGACGATGATCGCCAAAAAAAGCGGCATACACCTTATTGATGGTTGCCCACAAGCTGATATCCGACACATAGATCGTCACTTTGAGCACCAAATCCCGGTTGCTACCGGCTGCTTTCAGTACGGCATCCAGATTTTGAAGTACCTGGGTCGTTTGTTGTTCGATATCTCCGGCAACCTTTTCTGTAGAAAACGGATTAATAGGCAGTTGGCCGGCCACATACACCAAGCCGTTATAAACAATAGCCTGTGAATAATGTCCGGCTGGAGCTGGTGCATCCGGGGTAAAAATTTTTGTAATCATACTGAGGCGGGAATTAATAAAATTTTCGGAATAAATATTTTGATAATTTCGGGCTTTAAATTTAAGATTAGATTCTCAATTATTCCGTTAAATCCATGGAACAACAAGCGGTAGTGCATCACTGGTCAAGTTTAAGCAAGCTCGGGTTCATAGCGACCAGTTCGTTCAGCATGCTGCTGATTTTGCCCATCATCCTGGGAGGAATGGCCGAAACCCTGGGTTACAGCAACCAGTTGATTGGCTGGATTGCCACCAGCAATGCCTTGGGCATAGCCATAGGGAGCCTTTGGCTGCCCTTGCAAAAACGTCGCCCGGACAACTTTCGGGTGTTGGGGGTCAGTTTGAGTGTTGTCCTTGTTGCCGACATTTGTGCTGCATTTATCGTTGAACCCATTGCCCTAATCCCTATCCGCTTCCTGGCCGGGTTGTTTGGAGGCATCACCTACACCATTATATTATCGGTACTGGCGGGTTTACCCAAGCCGCAGCGGGGATTTAGTCTGTATGTCTTAGTTTATTGCGGATGGAGCAGTATGGGCTTTTTTTCCGCGCCTTACCTACAGGAATGGGGAGGACTTCGCTTGCTTTATGGATTTTTGGTACTCACTTCCTTGCTCTCCCTGTTGTTTTTGCCGGTACTCCGGCAGTTTCAACAGAGCAAGCACCCCCAGATGCCCTTTCAGACGCGGGACATCTTCAGGACTCCCCGGATATGGCTCTCGCTGCTTTCCTATTTTGCCGTTCAGGCGGCATTTGGAGGCGTATGGACCTACCTGGAGCGGATTGGGGTCATGCAAGGGCATTCCCCACAACTGATTGGACAGTCTTTAAGTCTGGGCGAACTCACCGGCATTCCGATTAGTCTGCTCGTCTATACCCTCAGTTCCCGCTACGGGATCAAATGGCCTATTGCCGGAGGCATCCTGGCCGCGATAGGATCGGTGATATGTGTCCAATATGCCACCGACAGTAGCCTCTTGTACTTTATCGGCGTATTTTTTTTGTCCGCCGCATGGTCATTTCTGATCCCACTGTACCAGATGGTTCAGGCTGCCCTGGATACCCAGGGAAAAATCATATCCTTTGGTGCGTTTATCAACCTCAGCGGGCGTTCGGCGGGGCCTGCCATGGTAGCCATCCTCATCAGCAGCTTCAGTCTGGGATCGGCCCTCTGGTTTGGCATTATTTCATTTCTCATAGCCTTTGCCTTGATTTATCCCAGCATTCCTGACCCTTCAAAAACGAGCTAACATGCATATCCGACCTGCCCTCCCCCAAGACATGGAAACCGTATGGCAATTGTTCAAGCAAGTCATAGACGAAAATATCTATTACCCCTACGATCAGCACACGACCCGCGAAGAAATTGAGTCCAGCTGGGTTACCCTGAAAAACCTCGTCTATGTGGCCACTACAGCTACCGATGACGAAATTACCGGTGCCTATATCCTCAAACCCAACCAACCCGGATGGGGCAGTCATATCGCCAATGCGGCCTACATGGTGGACAACAAGCACCGAGGCAAGGGGATTGGAGGACTTTTAGCCACCCATTCCATAGCAAGCGCGCGAGAAGCCGGCTACCGGGGCATGCAGTTCAACCTCGTAGTCAGTACCAACACCGCCGCCGTAAAAGCGTGGCTCGCATCCGGGTTCGATATCATCGGAACCATCCCCGGAGGATTTTACCACATCGAGCAGGGATACGTGGATGCCTATATTTTCTTCAAGGCATTGTAAAGTGTTTGCGGACTTATTTTACTGATAGTCAGTTTTTTAAATCACAGGTGGAAGCCACCTTAAGGTGGCTTCCACCTGATTACCCTTATTAATCCCTCCAGCCGCTTAGAAGTGAGCATGCTGACGCACTTTTTTTCCTATTCCATTTATCGTTTCA
>JANQWK010000035.1 GCA_030729925.1 Saprospiraceae bacterium | reverse complement strand
ATGTTTTACGGGGATTAAATCCTTGAAAAACAGATTTTTATAAATCAGGTGCAAGCCACCTTAAGGTGCCTTGCACCTGATTACCCTTATTAATCCCTCGACATCCAAAAAGGTAACCCCCATTTAACCCCCCACACCTAAAATGCATTTAAAAAATGTTTAACTATTTTTTTAGTTGAATAACTAATTTCTTAGTGATATATTTGTAACACTAAAACCACAATATGCCATGCAAAAACTGACCAACAAGGAGGAGGCCGTCATGAAAGCCTTATGGAAATTGGAAAAAGCCTTTGTGCGAGATTTATTGCCGGAGTTCAGCGAAGAAAAACCGCATTACAACACACTGTCCACGATCATTCGGAACCTGGAGGAGAAAGGTTATGTCGGACATGAGGTTTTTGGCAATACCCACCGGTATTTTCCGGTGGTGAGCAAGGAAGCTTACCGCAAGCAGTTTGTGAATACCGCCATCAAAGATTATTTCAACAACAGCTACAAAAATGTGGTGTCCTTTTTGGCAGCAGAGGAGAAAATTTCGGTGGAGGAGTTGAAAGAAATTATCCGCTTGATCGAAAATAAGAAGTGATGGAGAGCTTGCTGCTGTACTTAGCCAAATCCGCCCTGTTGCTGGGGCTTTTTTATGCGGTTTACCGCTGGTTGCTCGAACGAGAGACCTTCCATCAACACAAGCGCTTGTTTTTGCTGTCGGGACTGATTTGTGCCGCAGGACTGCCACTGCTGACCTACACCCAAGTGGTATGGGTTGCTTATGTACCCGTGCAGGATGCTTTGCCTGCCTTGGAACAGGTAGTTAAAACGGCAGATACCCCCACATGGCACTTAACATCCCTGATCGGGGGAGTTTATGCTACCGGAGTTGTCTTTCTGCTGCTGCAGTTCGGCATTGAATTATATTCCCTCCGCCAAATGCTGCGATCCGGGGAACGGCAATACCAACAGGGGCTGATCCACGTCCGGCACCAACAACATATCGCTCCGTTCTCTTTTTTTCGGTTTTTGGTGTACAACCCGTCCGCCTATAGCCCCGAAGAAACGCGCATGATCCTGCTCCACGAGCAGGTACACGCCCGCCAGTGGCACAGCTTCGATATTCTGGTCGGACGCTTCTTCTGCATCTTCCAGTGGTGGAATCCCCTGGCCTGGAAATACCAACAGAGCATCAAATCGAATCTGGAGTTTATTGCAGACAGCGATACGACCAAGTCCGGAGCCAACCTGCGCGACTATCAGTACCTGCTGCTCCGCAATAGTCTGCCCGATAGCCACGTAAGTCTTGCAAATCCATTATTTAGTTCATCCATAAAAAAACGCATATTTATGTTACACAAAAATCCTTCTCACCCCGCCAACCATTGGAAATTCGGAATTATCCTGCCGCTGCTGGCCGCTTTTTTCCTGGCATTCAATGTCAAGACAGTAGCCCAGATCCAGACGACAAAAGTCATTACGCAAAGTACTACCATCGAAGAGACCCGGTATGTGGTTGCAATAGATAAAAATTCCAGCGATGCCGCGCTGGAAAAAGAAGCCCAGTCGTTCCAGGAACATGGTGTTACCCTGGTTTTTGATAATATCCGCCGCAACGCAGCAGGCGAAATTACCGGCATCGCGTCGTCTTATTCCGACAAAGACGGAGGCAGCGGCAATTATAGCGTCAACAGCCCAGATCCCATCGAACCCTTTACCTTCTTCGTGAGTATCCGCGATGGCAAAAAGCGCATGGGGTATGGTCAGCCCGAAGTAGCGAGCTGGACAGCACAGATGGAACCCCGACCAAGTGCCATATTTTTCCGCAAGGAAGGCGAATCCGATACGATTAAGACAGCAGGCAAACAATTTGTGTTCGTCGAGAATACCGGAAAGACCCATTTCCTGGCAGATAGCATTACTGTTAATTTCGAGTCAAATGACGAACAGCCAGGAACATTGCACATGGAAACAACCGTGGAGACAAGCGAAACCAATGGCGGAAAGGTGATCAAAGTGATCGCCCGTTCCGGTAACAACCAGAAAGAGATGATCATCAATACCGAAGAGGAACAGGTGATCCGCATGGAATCCGCAAGCCCAACCAATCAGCCCTTGATTGTGGTGGACGGAGAAGAAAAAGATGCCGACTTCCAAATGGATAGCATCAATCCAGGCGATATCGCTTCCGTCCACATATGGAAAGGCGAAAAGGCCATCGAAAAGTTTGGCGAAAAAGCCAAAAACGGAGTGATCGAGATTACCCTGAAGAAAAAATAAGCCAAACAAAGAGGGGCAGTCCGGTAAGACTGCCCCTCTTTGTTTCTAATCCGCTAATCCGCTTTCGGATAAGAGCAGCAACAAACTGTACTGAATAGATTTATATCCGTCTTTGTTGGCCCACCATTCCAATAGCGAGTGCCCCCAGCCTCCTTCTCCGCCTCTGCCAATCGTTACCGCAGGAATACCCAGCGAAATGGGAATGTTGGAATCTGTAGAACCACGAGTATAACCCGCCTCCATGCCAAAAGCCTCGATAGAAGCAATCGCGCGCTGGATCAAGGGCAAATCCGGAGATAGTTCGCCCGACGGCCGTTTGCCAATCATCGTGACTTCTAATTGAAGGGGACGTCCTCTTCTGCGAATCTCATTCTGCTCGTCCACTCCTTTTTGCATCGTCTCCCGCAATACCTTCTCCAAGTCATCCAATCTTTCCGGTCTCACCGAACGCATATCTATCTCCGCCCAGGATTCAAAAGGAATGGAATTGACGGAGGTTCCGCCTCCCATTCGACCAATATTGTAGCTGGTTCGTGGCCCTGTCTCGGTATAGGCATCGGCTGCATCTACAAAATACTTGATGCCGGCAGCCATGGCGTGGTGGGGATTCCCTAGACCAAAAGCTCCCCAGGAATGGCCTCCAGGACCTTTGACCACCACCCGAAACCGATAAGAACCCAAGGCTTTGAAGTTAACGCGGCCAAGGTCGCCGCCATCAATCGCAATCCAGGAGTCAATCTTCGGTCCATTTTCGCTAAACAGGTACTTGACGCCCCGCAAATCACCAAGACCTTCCTCTCCTACCGTTCCAATAAAGAGTACATCGGCCTCCGTTTTGATCTGGGCATGGTTCATCGCCCGCAATACGGCCAACACCATAGACAAGCCCCGGGTATCGTCGCCCACACCCGGCGCAAATAGCGTATCCCCGCTGACCTTTACAGTCACGTCTGTCCCTTCGGGAAAAACCGTGTCGAGGTGGGCATCCAGCACCACCACCCTGTCGCCCTTCGTACCCCGACGAAGCGCCAGCACATTGCCCTCCGCATCAATCCACACCGAATCCACTCCTTCCGCTTCCAGCATTTTCGCGAAAGCGGCGGCCCTTTTTTCCTCTTTGAAAGGCGGAGCCTCAATCTCCGTCAGGAAAATGTGGTCCTTGATTGTCTGGGGATCAGATTGCAGGATAAAATCGAAAGCAGTTTTGACCTTGGGCTGCTTGATCAGCACGTCAATCTCTTTTTCATAGCGAGGGTTTAAGGCAACCAGGGTATTGTCCGCCTCATCCTCCTGGGCAATTAAGTGTTGCGGTACAAATGCACAACACAAAACCAGCCCGGCAAAAAATAACAGTTGTTTCATATCAGATATGGATTTGAGTGTAAAAAATATTTAAAGATTGAGCCAGTAGGTCAATTTGGCTACCAAAGCCCGGTTGCGCACGGCAAACTGGTTGAACTGCCCCTCGACCAGGTAATTGTTGGTATAAACAATAAAAAAGTCCGATACCGGCGCAAAACGCCATTGCAAACGGGTATTGATGTTCACATTGTCCAGCTGGGTATTGTACTGAAAGAAACCCGTCAGGAACAAATTGCGCGTAAAGGTGACGTCCAGCTTGGGCCCTACCAGCCAGATAGAAGCCGGCTTGAAGGGTGCCTGCAGTTTGATGTAGTTGTAGTCATACGTCATCGCCAAGGAACCATACTGCATCACGCGATACGAAAAAGAGCCTTTGATACCCGCAATCGTTCCGTTGCCGAACTGTCCAAAAATGGGTTCCACCTCATATACAAAGTTTTTCAGCGGATTCGAGCTGAAATTAAATCCTCCGTTCAGGTAGGTATAAGAGGAGCCTGCCGGCAAAAAAATACCATCCTCCTGCACCCGTGTAGGATCAAAATCATTGAGAAGGGTCAGGTAGCTTTGGGTAGCCTGCAAAGTAGCCCGGGAATTGTCTTTAAACTGAAAAGTCCAGTTGGCCTCTACCTGCCACTCTGACATCTCGTAATCGCCGATATGGGGATTGTTTTCCTCGCCAATCTGCCAGAAAAATCGGGAATCAATATTGATATCATGGATATTGACAGGACCTTTTTTGGGGTAGAAAAAAACTTGTACCTCAGGACTCCAAAGCCAATAGTCTTTGCGCGGCACAAAACCCACTTCGGCATTGTAGCCGTTACCTACGCCCACATGTGCCCACTCGAAGCGATACTTTCTACGCAGGTGCTCCAGCTGAACACCGTGTGTAAAAGCATGATTTTGTTGATCCGGGCTAAAAGAACGGTGGTAAAAAGCCTTCCCGCTCCACTTGTTTTCCGGCGTAGCCAGGCGATACTCCAGTCCGGCCACCCGGTTGTATTCCGAAAACGTTCCCGGTGAAAAATCCCCCGAATTCATGGCCTGTTTGTTGACAAAAATAAACGAGATATTCGACCGGCTGAACACCTGATGCTGCAAGGAAGTCACGGTATAATTATAAGCCGGTAGGCCGTTGTCCAACTCCCGGGCGGTCTGCATATTGATCAAACCAATCCTGAAATCTTCATTGATTTTCCCGCTCAAGCGGGCACCATAAATAATCGGATTCTGGATATTCTGACCCGTTGCGGTATCAATGGCAATGCCTATCCTTCGGGAAAAAAAGGGACTTGCCCGGTTGCCCAGGCCATACCCGCTGAATAGGTCTGCATTTTCCAGGAAAAATTGTCGCCGTTCCGGAAAAAACAACTCAAACCGATCCAGATTCGTCTGCTGCTGATCCACCTCGACCTGCGAAAAGTCGGGGTTAAACGTCAAATCGAGGTTCAAACCCGAAGTAATCCCAATCTTGGCATCTCCCCCAAAACCAGAACCCAGATCCGGCTTGGACTGTGATTCGTCCTCAAAATCTCTCAAGCTGCTTCCACTCACATAAGGAATAACCGAAAAATTGGAACCGCTGCGCTTGGGAGGAGCCTCCCAGATCAAATCACCCATAAACGAAAGATCCATGATGACCAGATTGCGCGGATGCTGCATCCATACCGACTGCTCGTTGAGCTGGGTGTCGTTGCGGTAACAATTGAACCGCCACTGGGTACTGCCCGGAGCAAACCGAAGGGTATTGAAGGGAATGGCAAACTCCGCAATCCAGTAATCGTCAAAAGTTTTGACCTCCCCAAACCACTTATTATCCCAAGACGCACTAAAGTCTGTTCGCTGACGCCCCCCATTGGATATCAACGCCTCCCGCCGAACGCCAAAAGCATTCATCCCAAAGGCAAAAGCACTCGTGGCGTCATTATAGGTATCGAACAGCAGGGTCACGTTGTCGTTCCCGCCAAAACCATAGTCCCGACGCAGCGACTGGGTAATGTACTTTTTACCTATGGTATAACACTTCACCCCTACATATAAAAACTCCTCATCGTACAACAACACCACCTCCGTCTTTCCGGTCGCTTTGGTAGAATCAGAAGGAAAATACTGCCAAAAATCCCCCAACACATTGCCCGACTGCCAACTACTTTCGTCAAGCACCCCGTCAACCCGAATGGGGTCAGTAGTTTGCTTCACAAAAATAGAGGGGTTAGGGGAATTGTCCTGGGCAAGGAGGAGCGTGTGACTAACAACAAGGATCGAAATGAGCCAAACGAAGCGCTGGCCGAACAATTTGGACATAGCAACAAAGATTTTGTAAAAATAGGGTTTAGGGCAAATTTTGGTCTGCACCAAAATACGTCAAAAATAGAAAGTCTGGACATTCTTTTGTCCCCGTAGCAAGTAAGTCCAAACTTACCGTTCATTCTTGGCAGAAAAAAGTTGCGCTTATACCAATCTATTCCGTTAATTGTGTGATGGTTAACACATAATCCCAAATTTTTTCTCAAAATAAAAGCATTTTTTGCAACATGATTCTCAAAAAAAAATCAGAATTTATTCTCATATTTCCGAACAAATTATCACAAGATGGATGCGTCGTTTAGCGCAAGGGGCTGGGGTCTGTTTTGTACAGGCACAGGGTAGGGATGTATTGCCTAAGACCAAGTAAGTTAACAACCAAATTAAATATCAAAACAAAATCATCCATTTACCTCTAAACAGTCAAAACTATGTGGTGCATTTCTAATGATTTTTCCCGAAAGTACGCCAGAGGCAGCAGCCTGTTACTGCTGCTGGTGGCCGCTGTGCTCTTACAGCTCATTCCTATTCAAGTATTCGGTGCAAGCCCGGCATCGTTTGATCAGACGATCAGTGGGGTGGTCACCGATGAGGCAGGTTTGCCTTTGATCGGGGTGGACGTTGTGGCCAAAAAATATCCGACTATGGGTACCATCACCGATCTGGATGGAAAATATACCCTGACGGTTCCGGACGATGAAACGGCCTTAATTTTTTCGTTTATCGGTTTCCGGAAAAAGGAAATCGCGATTGCGGGCAATACCGTGATTGATGTAACGATGAACGAAGATGCCGCGCTGCTGGACGAAGTGGTGGTGGTAGGTTATGGTCGCCAGGTGAAGCGCGACATTACGGGTTCCGTTGCTACCCTCTCTGCCAATGATATCCGTGAGATGCCAGTGCCGAGCTTCGAGAATGCCATCCAGGGACAGATGGCAGGAGTACAGGTGGTAGAGTCCAGCGGTGAGCCGGGTGCAGGTCCTCAGATCCGGGTAAGGGGTTTGGGTTCTATCACAGCCGGAAACGAACCGCTGTATGTGATTGATGGTTTCCCGGTTTCCAAAAACGTAGATGTGGGTCTGCAGGGAGATAACTTCCGCCGTTCGGTGGCTTTCCGCCCTCCGCCAGCCAACCCGCTGGGTACCCTCAACCCCAATGACATCGAGTCTATTCAGGTACTCAAAGATGCCTCTGCGGCTGCCATTTATGGTTCAAGGGGATCTAACGGGGTTATTCTGATTACCACCAAAAGAGGAAAACGAACGGGCGCGCCTTCGATCAATTACGATGGCTTTATTGGGACACAGTCCGTCTTTAACCGGGTTGACCTGATGAACGCCGACGAACTGGACGAGTATGTTACGGATGCCCGAAACAATGCCTACCTGCAAGATATTCCGGGTGCAAACATCAATGATAGCAATGCCGACAGAAATGCCAAGGCAGTAGCGGCTAAGTTGCCCGCGCGGGAAAACTACCGCATTCCGGACGATTTTGTGAACCGCACCGGCACGGATACAGACTGGCAGGATCTTGTGTTCAACAATGCCACGCTTCAAAGCCACAACCTGTCCGTTACCGGCGGTAATGAAAAGATGGGCTACTACGTGGCAGGAGGCTATTTTAGCCAGGATGGTATTGTGGAAGGCACAGGATTCGATCGCTACAGCCTTCGCATGAACCTGGAAGCCAACCTTTCAGACAAATTCAAAGTGGGTTTTACCCTCAATCCGTCTATGACGGTTTCTGACATTTTACCGGCAGGTGCGCCCTACTTTGCACAGCCTCCGGGGATCATCTATTCTGCCCTGGTGCACTCACCCACGATCAACCCCTACAATGCCGACGGGACGATCAACCAACGGGACAATGCAGGGTTTATGTTTACCGAAACCGGACAGGCAGCAGGTATGACATCTGCCAGTAATCCATTGGCTATCATCGAAGCCATTGACGATCAGCTCAACCAGTTCCGTACTTTCTCCAATATCTTCGCCGAGTGGGAGATCCTCGACGGGCTCGTGTTCCGCACGTTCGCAGGAACCGATATCAACTACTACCGCAGGAATTTCTACCGGGCAAGCAGTTTGTTGTTCCGTACCGCGGCTGTGGGCGAACCCTCCGCACAGGCGAGTTCTTCAGAAAGTATCAACTGGCTTGCCGAACAGACCCTTTCCTACAACAAAACCTTCGGCGGACTACACAACATTGCCGCAGTAGTGGGTTATACCGGACAAAAGGAAAGAATAGATGCCAGCACAATCGTAGCGGAGAAGTTTCCCGATGACCAGGTGAAAACCGTCAGCGGCGGACAGATTACCCAGGGAACTGCCTTCCAGGAAGAGTGGTCGCTGGTGTCTTACCTCGGCCGTATCAACTATAGCTTTGATGAAAAGTACCTGCTTTCGGCTTCTTTCCGTTCGGATAAGTCATCCCGGTTCGGAGCAGGCAACAAAACAGGTATCTTCCCATCCGCTTCTGTAGGATGGCGCATTTCTGAAGAAGCCTTCCTGGAAGATGTAAAATGGTTGAGCGAGTTCAAGGTACGAGCCAGCTGGGGTCAGACCGGTAACTTCCTCATCCCCAACTACGCGGCTATCGGTTTGCTAAACCCCTACAACTACGTTCTGGGGGGTGCCCTGGCCAATGGTATCGCACCCGCTACCATCAGCAACCAAAACCTTTCCTGGGAAAAATCCAACCAGATCAACGTAGGAGTTGAACTGGGTTTGTTCGACGACCGCATCTTCGCAGCAGTGGAATGGTTTGAAAATACCACCTCCGACCTGCTCCTCAACGTACAAGTTCCTTCTTCTCTTGGATTCACCAACGCCCTACAAAACATCGGCGAGGTAGTGAATAAAGGTATGGAAATCACCCTGGTGAGCCGCAATACCGTGGGTGCATTCAAATGGCGTACCGATTTCAATATCTCGTTTATCAACAACGAGGTAACCAAACTGGGCCCCAGCGGCGATCCGATCCTGAGCGCAGGGGGTGCCGGTATCAGACACATTACCCGCATCGGTGACCCGATCGGAAGCTTCTATGGCTACAAGGTGAAGGGCATCTACCAAAACCAAGCCGAAGTGGACAACAGATTGCCAGATGCACTGGCTCCCGCACCTGCTCCTGGAGATTTGTACTATGAGGATATCAACGGCGATGGCAGAATTACAACAGCCGACAGAACCGTACTTGGTAATTATCTACCGGACTTTACCTACGGTATTACCAACAGATTCAGCTACAAAGGCCTTGACCTCAGTGTCCTGATCCAAGGCGTGGAAGGTTCGGAAGTACTTAACCTGACCGCTCGCCACTTGGGCAACGGGGAAGGGAACTTCGGGAGCTATGCCGCCTGGACAGAAAGATGGAGATCTGAAGCAGAACCTGGAGGTGGCCGCTTCCCAAGAGCCGATCACCGGACTACTGCACACGGCAACAACATCCGCCAGTCCTCATTACAGGTAGAAGATGCTTCCTACCTTCGGGTAAGAAATGTAACCCTTGGCTATAATGTGCCAAAAGCTGCGTTGGGTAATCGTATCGAAAGTCTTAGGCTTTACCTCACCGGCAACAACCTCTTCATCAATACCGATTATATCGGCTTTAACCCGGAGGTAAATAACCAGAGCACCCTCGTCAATGTACAGGGCGAAGATTACGGCGCTTATCCGCTCAACCGTACCATCAGCTTTGGTGTCAACATTACCCTATAATTCTATTAAACTGCAGAAAAAATGAAACAACTTAAATACATACTCATCCTGGCTATTTTCGCCAGCGCCTGCTCGGAGGAATTCACCGATCTGGCGCCCATCTCCCAGCGCAACGTGGAGAACTTCTACCAAACCGAAAGTGATGTCCGAACCGGCGTCAATGCGATCTACAGCGTGCTACAGCAGGATGGCTGCTACAACGACAGCTACTGGACTATGTTCGAAATGCGTTCCGACAACACGGACAACGTTTCAGAATCCGGTCTGGCAAGCGTGCGCTTCACCATTGATGCCTTTGAGGATGAGCCTACCAATGAAGTGATTACCAATGCTTATACTACCTCTTACCTGGGAGTGGCTCGCGCCAATATCGTCCTCAGCCGGATCGGCGAGGTCAATATGGATGCCAACCTGAAAAACCAGTACACCGGCGAGGCATTGTTCCTCCGCTCTTTGTTTTACTACCACCTGGCACTGTCTTTCGGCAATATTCCTCTGGTACTCGACGAAACCAAATCTGTGGATGAGGGTCTGGAACACCGCCAAGTACCTGCATCTGCGGTGTTTGACCAGTTGATCGCCGATCTGACACAGGCAGAATCCCTGCTTCCGGTCAAATATACCGGCGCCAACGTGGGAAGAGCTACCAAAGGAGCCGCTGCTGCGCTGCTGGGCAAGGTTTTGTTGACGGTTAACAAAAAAGGCGAAGCGGCTACCGTGCTACGACGTATTGTCAGTTCTTACGGATACACCCTGTTAAGCGACTATGCCAATCTCTGGGGAGTGGAAAACGAAAACAATGCAGAGTCTATCTTCGAAGTGCAATACCAAGGCGGTCTGGGCAGCGAAGGCAATCGGTTTACCAATGATTTCTCGGCCTCTTTACCCACAAGCGTGAGTGGCTACCGAAACCGCCCCACCATGGATCTCATGAGGGCTTACGAGCCAGGTGACCTGCGTTTTGCAGCTTCTATTGATACCTTCTACATTGACAACTCCGGTCGCCCGCACAGCAGTTCCACAGACAACAGCCGCTGGACCATCAAATACGGCAGAACCAACCCCTTCAACGAAGGAGATGCGCCCAACAATTTTGTCGTACTCCGCTATGCAGATGTGCTCCTGATGTTAGCAGAAGCCATCGGCGAATCGGCCGAGGCCTACAGCCTGATCAACCAGGTGCGTAACCGCGCAGGGCTGGGCAATATTGATGCCAGTACCCCCGGTACTTTCGCCCAGAAATTGTTGAAAGAAAGACAGGTAGAGCTGGCCTTCGAAAACCACCGCTGGGCAGACCTACTGCGCTTCGGAGTAGCAGAAACCGTCATGCGCGCACACGGCAAAAACCCGAGACTCCTGTTCTATATCCCTCAGCGGGAACTGGACCTCAACCCGAATTTCAAACAGAACAATTAATAACCTTCTTTCACCATTCCCGCCTGTCGGCAAAAATATTTTTGCCGACAGGCACTTAACAAAAAACCAACCTATTCATGAAAAAGTCATTGCTCGTAGCATTGCTGCTGGGATTCGTTATCTATATCCAGGCGCAGGACAGAAAACTCAATATTATTGCCATCGGTGCCCACCCCGATGATTGCGATAGCAAATTCGGCGGTACTGCCGCTATGTTTGCTCAGATGGGCCACAATGTCAAATTTGTAGCCCTGACCAACGGAGACGCCGGACACCAGTCGCAAGGCGGTGGTGCCCTGGGCAAAAGACGCCGGGCAGAATCGCAGGAAGCCGGCAGAAGATTGGGGATTACTTATGATGTACTCGACAACCACGACGGTGAACTGCTGCCCAGCCTGGACGTGCGACTACAGGTGATCCGAAAAATCAGAGAGTGGGATGCCGATATCGTACTGGGTCTGCGCCCCAATGACTACCACCCCGACCACAGAAACGCCGGAAAAGTAGTGATTGATGCTTCTTATATGGTTATCGTGCCCAACGTTGCTCCCGATACCCCTCCATTGGAAAAAAATCCGCTGTTCCTCTATATGCAGGATCATTTCCAGAAACCCTACCCCCACCAACCCGATATCGTGGTGGCTATTGATGACGCCATCGAAAAGAAAATTGACGGTCTGGATGCACACGAATCGCAAATGTACGAGTGGTTGCCCTGGACCAGAGGAGCTGTAGATCAGGTACCTCAGGGCAAGGAGGCCAGAAGGGCGTGGCTGGCAGAAAATACCAAAAGAAGCAATAAAAATGTAAGCTCGGAGCGACTTGAACAACTGAAAAAGTGGTACGGTGATGCCAAAGCGGCTACTGTGCAATACACCGAGGCCTTCGAAATTGCAGAATACGGCTTACAGCCCAAGGAGGAAGACATCCGAGCTTTATTCCCCATGCTGAAAAAACCTTAAGATGAAAAGTAACTACCTGATCGTAGGATTGATCCTGCTGACGTTCTTCGTCATTTCGTTTCTGACCAACATCATTGGCCCCTTAGTTCCGGATATCATTGCCAGCTTTGGACTTAGTCTGACCATGGCCGCATTTCTGCCCTTTGCCTTTTTTATCGCCTACGGCTTTTTGTCCATACCCTCCGGGTATCTGGTAGAACGCTACGGAGAAAAGGTGGTCATGTCCGCCGGCTTTTTGCTTTCTTTTCTGGGAGCGTTTGGGTTTGCCTGGCAGGCTACTTATGCCTCGTACCTGGTGTCTTTGTTTATGATCGGTTCCGGAATGGCCATGCTGCAGGTAGCCATCAATCCGCTGCTCAGAGTAGCTGGTGGAGAAGCCAATTTTGCATTCAATTCGGTGCTGGGACAGTTATTTTTCGGACTGGCATCCTTTCTGAGCCCCCTGGTCTATTCTTACCTCGTCACCAGTGCCAACAATACGGGCGAAGCACCTGCGTTAGCCAACGCGCTGATCAAGCTGGCACCGGAGTCCATGTCTTGGATTTCCTTGTACTGGCTGTTTGCGATCGTCTCCCTGCTTATGGTACTCGTCATCGGTCTTGCCCGGCTGCCCCGGGTAGAATTGAAATCCGATGAAAAGGCCGGAGCCTGGGAAACGCACCTCCAGTTGCTGAAAGAACCAATGGTCATCCGCTACTTTTTCGCCATTTTTGCCTACGTGGGTACAGAGCAGGGCATAGCCAACTGGATTTCGAGTTTTCTCGAAACGTACCACGGCGTGGATCCACAGACCACCGGAGCTTCCACCGTATCGTCCTTTTGGGGATTGATGACGGCAGGAACGGTACTTGGGTTGGTTTTACTCAAATTCATGGACAGCAGGAAGGTCTTGATCGGATTTAGTGCCGCTGCGATCCTTTGTCTGGCCATGAGTATCGTGGGCAGCAAATCGCTGGCACTTATCGGTTTCCCCCTTACCGGCTTCTTTGCTTCGGTCATGTGGTCCATTATCATCTCCCTCGCACTTAACTCCGTTGCCCAGCATCACGGCACGCTTTCCGGAATCCTCGTAACAGGTATTGCCGGCGGAGCGATCGTGCCGCTGATCGTGGGCAGCATTGGTGATATGGTGGGACTAAAAACCGCGATGCACTTTTTGTTTTTGCCCCTGGCTTACATCCTGAGTGTTGGCTTTTGGTCAAAACCACTGATCAACAACCAGACCATAAGTATCGGCAAATCCGATAGTTGAACCTTTTTTATACACGAGCCGGCTGGCTGCTGCACAGGCAGCCAGCTGTCTCTTACTGCTGAATCAAGATGAGCGAAAACCACCTACCCGTCATTGGCGTTGACCTCGGCGGCACCAAAGTCAAAGCTGCCCGGATACTCGGACAGGAAGTCCTCCAGTCCGCCACGCTGCCGGTGAGCGCACACAGCCCCGATCCCCATATCGTGATCCAGGAAGTCATCGAGGTCATCAAAAGCGTATGGCAGCCCGAAGTACAGGCTATTGGCGTGGGGGTTCCCAGCGTCGTGGATCCGGTACGCGGCATTGTCTATGATGTACAGAACATTCCTTCGTGGACGGAGGTCAGACTAAAAGACATCCTCGAAACCACCTTTCAGGTACCCGTACAGCTCAATAACGACGCCAATTGTTTTGCCCTCGGCGAAAAATATTTCGGCAAAGGCAGAGATTGTCAGAATATGATCGGACTGATCGTAGGAACGGGAATGGCTGCAGGTCTGGTTATCTCAGGCAGACTGTACAATGGACGTCACTGCGGAGCAGGTGAGTTTGGGATGCTGCCCTACCTCGATCACAATTTCGAATACTACTGCAGCGGACAATTTTTTCAGCATTTCTACAATACAGACGGACAACTGCTGGCTCAGCGTGCCAAGACAGGAGATCCGACAGCACTGACCGCCTTTTCCGACTTTGGCAAACACCTGGGTAATGCCATTATGGCATTGTTATACGCACTCGATCCCGACCTGATTGTAATGGGCGGCTCCGTAAGCAAAGCCTATCCGCTTTTTCGCGAAAGCCTGTGGGCACAATGCACACAGTCCTTTGCCTACAAACCCGTGATAGCAGATCTTACCATAGCTATATCCGACAATGAAGCGATTCCTGTTTTGGGCGCAGCCGCCCTTTGCCTTGAATACAACTAAAGACCTATTTGAAAAACCAACTTTCACTACAAGCAAACATCCAACACGATGAAAATTGTCCAAATTTTTATCCTGGTTCTGCTGGTTTCCTGCGGGAATGCCAGCAACACCAGCTCCAGAATCCCCCTGACCGTGAAAAATTTTCAACCCGGTGCTCCCGTTACCATGGGGGTTCCTTTTCCCAAGGGGGCACTTCAGTCACCGGATCAGGTACGCCTGCTCAACCGCAGCGGTAAAGAACTCCCCGCCCAGGTGACCGAAGTGGCTACCTGGGATCCCATAGACCCCAGTATCAAGTGGATATGGGTCTTTTTCTTCGCAGAAGACGAGCCCGAGTACTACCTGGAATATGGCCCCGGAGTCACCAGACAAGCCTTGAGCGGGGATATTGTCAAGGTGGACAATAACCAGCGGCCAAGGCAGGATGCCGAGGTGGAAACCGGTCCGCTCAAGTTTACCATCCGGAAAGGCCAGGGAGGTTTTCTCGATGAAGTCTATCTCGACCTGGAGAGAGATGGCTTTGAAGCCGATGACCTGATCGCCTCCAGCGATGGCGCCAGAGGTTCTTTTATGGATATGCTGGACGATGCCGGAATTGACCCCTCTAAAGCCGTTATCACGCGCACCATTAAGGTAAAAGGCTCCGGCCCCCTACACGCCATCCTACGCTGCGAAGGGATGTACTACTACGAACGAGACGACAACGAACCTTCGCCATTCGAACTTTACATCCACGCTTTCGCAGGCAAGTCCTATATTAAAGTCTATCATACCCTCACCTATACGGGCAAACCCGATAAAAGCAAAACAAGACCGGGTGAACACCTGGCAGTGGCTACCCAACTGGCCGATGATGTGATCCAACCGGAAAGAACCAGCAGCGATCCGGGTTGGACACAACCCAATGACCGGATAGCAGCCACGGGATTGGCCTTGCAGTACAAACTGAGTGGTGCCACCAAGGTAAAAAGCGGCTACAAAACAGATAAATGGTGGGAAAATACCCAGCGCGCCGATTGGTCACATACCCTCGGCAGTAAGGATCCTCTTAGTTTGCTACAGACAGGCCCCAAGCCCGATCGGGTTCCACCGGTACCCGTGTCTTCAGGCGATCAGCGCCTGGAAGGGTTCTCCGGTACGGTTCAGGAAGGCGATCAGGTGCTCCAGCAAGCAGAACGACTGGAAGGCTGGGTGGATATCTCCGATGATAATTGGGGCGTTTCGTTGGGGATCAAAAATTTTCTCGAAGAGTATCCCAAAGAGATTCGCATTGATCCTGCCCAAAACAAACTGACCGGATTTGCATGGTCACCCCTGGCCGATCCAATGAGCTTTGCCCGATGGTCCAATGAAAGCGATCAGGGCATGGTGGAAAATTTTGCCGCAGGCCTGACCAAAACATCTGAACTGGTTTTTCATTTTCATCCCTCCGGGCTGACCGATCAGGATATACAGCAAGCCGTAAATTATGTACTGCAACCCTCCATGGGGCACGCCGAAGCCAATTGGTACAGCCAGTCGGGCGTATATGGCAATTTTGCACCCAAATCCAACGCACACGCCGATTACGAGCGCGGCCTGGACTACCGCATGGGCTGGTCGGTGTTCAGCCAACACTGGGATCCCTGGTACGGGATGTTCGATTATGGCGATCACAAAAACGCCTATTACAACGATCAGTGGATGAGATGGATGAACAACGAGCCGGCGGTAGATTTTATGTTCTGGCTACAGTTCATGCGCTCGGGTGATCCCGCCTGGTACCAAACCGCCATTGCCGCCAGTATGCACACCATGGATGTGGACAATATCCACTGGCCAACCGACCCCAAGTATATCGGAGATACCAACGAATCATTGGACTTTTTCAAGCACCAGGCTACCCCTTCGCGCGCTACACCATATCTGGGTATAGGTCGAAGACACGCCAACCAGCACTGGAATGCTGTACTCAGCGCTCACGTGTGGGTGCCCGGATGGATAGCGTCCTACTACCTGCACGGCTACCACCGGGGACTTGAAGTCGCCAAACTCACCGCAGAAACCTACCTCAAAAGAATCTGGGGCGACCACGACCTCAGGGGAAGACGTTTGTACCTTTCTGTCTGGAACCTTGGAGAGATTTACGATGCGACCAAAGATCCCCGCTATCTGGAAGAACTCCAGTACCGGGTAAATCAAATGCTCGACCTTCAGAGAGGTCCGGACCAGTACGGAAGCCTCGTCATTGATCGCTATGGATATTCCCAAGGCTATGCCTCGCACGGATTGTACAAGTATTTCTCCATGACCGGTGATGTGTCCGTCAAAAATGCGTTGATCCGCCATGCCAGGGCACTACGCGACAATCCACCCTGGAACCACCAGTACGAGTCCTACCTGTCCACCATACACAGCCTGGTACTCGGCTATGAGTTTACCGGCGAACCCTCCTTCCTTCAGGAGGCCGTTAAACGTGCCAGTGTGCTAAAAACCAACGAATTGCCCAAGCCGTTACAAAGTTATGACTCCAGAAAGGAGCTGGCAACGGCGCTGGAAGCCGCCAGTAACCTGCCCAAGGAAGAAGGTCGCTCGGTCACCATCTGGGGAATCACCCAGGGGATGCGGGTCTTTGGCTGGACGCATATTTACAATGTCCCCTGGCTGCTGGAGCAGCTGGAAGCCCACCCCGAATTTGATAAGTAGCGTATAAAAGAGAGCGGGGCAGATCACACAGATCTGCCCTCGTTTTTTTTTATTATTTGCTAATCACGACCGGCAATACCAGTTCGGGATGCAGCTCTGCTCCGATATAAGCATTGAACACTTTGAATTTCAATTCAAAAGTATCTTTAAGCTCCAGGGTTTTCACTTCGAGTTCTACCGTTTCATGGGCACCGATGGTCACAAAATCGGCGTGTCGGTGGAAGGAATAAGGGCTAAGATTTTCCAGTTGAAATACCGCGTCCGAGGTATTGTGGATCGTTACCACGGCCACCTGAGTATTTTTGCTGTATTCCGCTTTTTCTACCACTAGAGAAGCTTGTAGTAGGGGCATCATCCAGTCGGATTCCCCCACGAGGATATTGTTGAACCAACCCACGGTGCGGCGATTTTCGAGTGCCTCTTTGATGCCTGCCTCTGTTTTTTCGGTAGCAAACACAAGGGTAACCGGTCGGTGTCCTCCATTTTCAAGATCAAAATCCCAGTCCACCAAACCGTGTACATCGGAAGTACCCATGATGGTCAATCCGTTTTCCTGAGCGATGGTGACAGCTTCCTGGGAATATGTAGTTTCGTTGATCACCTCTATCCCATCCAATAAGCCCTCAGCGATCAATTGCTTGTGCATATCGGTAAGTCGGGCAACGCCGTCCTTAGCTTGGGCTGTCCACATGGGATGGTTCCAAAAAATGAATGCGCCTTGTCTTTTCGCTTCTCGGAAAGCCTCGATGGGATCCTCTACCAGTAATTTGTTGGCATCGGTCAAAAAAATCGCATTGTTGTGACCGGGGGGCATCCCGCGGGTAATTTCACTACCCCGTACTACGATCAGATCGTAGGATTGAGCAAATTTTGACGCGATATCAAAGGCGCGGTTGCGGTCGGGATGCGGAATATCTTCCTTATGGGGCTGGTATTCAAGATGTTCAGTCATCGCGATCGCATCCAGTCCGTCTTTTAGCGCCTCTTCCACCCGGATAGTGGGCCATACATTGCCATCGGAAAAAACCGTGTGCATGTGGAAATCGCATTTGAGGGTCTGAAAACCGGGGATATTCGGGAATTCAATCTTCCTGCCGCCGTGGGAATGGCTGTGGGCGGCATCGGTTTGGGCTGACAGCGCGAAAATACATCCGGCTAGCAGCAAGGTAAACATCAATCGTTTCATTTTTGCGGGAAAGATAAGTTATACGTGTAAACTCAAAATTATCCCACAAATAAATATTGTAAAAATTACTGAACAGCATCCAGGCGATAATCGTGGATAATGCGCAACAACTTAGAGGCATACTCAGGGTCAGTTCCATAATGGGCCTCCTGCAAGCCTACAGCCCAGGAGCGATAATCAAGGGTGCCGTAATCGAACAAGCCCCGGTAGTACGGTCGGCCTTTCAGAAAAGCTGCAAAATCCTGGTAACTGTCTTTGATCAACGGATAGCGCCGAAAACAAGCTTCAATACTTGAAACCACAGCATACGCATCGTACTCCAAGGTCGTCTTACAATAAGTATCCGCTTGCCAGTCGGTCGCCTTGATCCCAAAATGGTTGTTGGCAAACCGAGCCAATTCACTCCGCCCCCAGTCGCTCTCCAAACCCGCCACCGCGAGAATAATAGGCAGCGGAATACCACTTTCCACATGTACCGTGCGCGCCAGGTAAAGGTATTTGTCGAGGTAAGTATCTACCGCACTCGGAAGCTTTGCCTTTTCTGATTCCGGGAATCCCTGCAAAGAAATCAAGGCCAGTAACAAGGTGAAAATCACGGTCGGGAACTTCCAATTTGGGTGGTCGGAACCGGGCTGTTTCATTCGTACATGATTAAAAAGGGCTTGCTGCGCGCAAAAGCCTCGGCAAACATCTTATTTTTTTTTCGCCAGGCCAATGCTGCTTCCCTCGCTGCTTCCAAAGAATCGTAAAAACCCGCCAGTAACATCGTTTCCTGCCCATAATCCGGGTTGATCCACAAAAAAGTACCCTTCGGAAACGACTGCTCCAGCGCCCCCTTGTCCATGCTGATAAAACGAGCCAACTGCACCACATATTTTTCCCTCGGCGTTCCGTTGCCACTTATCTTCACCGGGTCCTTGGCTGTCGGAATCGTCTTGAGAATAATCGCCCCCGGTTTCCCCCCATCCGTGATCGGAACCTTCTTTGATTCTATCGTATCCGCCTGGGCTTGTGCCGTAAAGACAGCAAATACAAACAACAACATACCCGAAAAACGGGCCATCACTACAAAAGGGTTCATTGGAGGATAATTGTGATAAAAAATATAAATAATTGAAAAACAATATTTTATGTTAAAAAATACATTTGGCACAAGTTGTCCGAAAAAGTATAAAAAAGTCCAACAGTTTTTTTGTACTAGGTGGAAGCCACCTTAAGGTGACTTCCACCTAGCTTTTTTTTTCAACAGCTCAACCTACCAGGAAATTCCATAATCGTCCCCGTAATTGCTCGAACCGCCCCAAAACGAGCCATGCTTCCAATCGAAATAAATGGCGTTGATGGGACCGGAGGTACGGTCGTCGAAACGCAGTTTGTAGCCCATTCGGATCAGTTCCTTGCGCACATACGGGGGCGTATTATCGTGCAACAAGAGTTCCCCCGGCTTGATTTCGTGGTCCCCGAAGGAGTTGCGCAGCTGAAAGCTGTTGATATTAGCCGCTTCGGCGGCTTCCTGTACGTTCATGTCAAATTCCACCACATTCAGAAAAAACTGCAAGAGGTTCTGGTCCTGTGTGTCACCCCCCTGAACAGCAAACGACAAAAACGGCTTGCCGTCTTTGAGTGCCATGCTCGGCGTAAGGGTTACCCTCGGGCGTTTGCCTGGTTCGATGACGTTGAAGGGGTTATCTTTCTCGTGGATCACAAAACTCTGTCCGCGCTGACTTACGCCCACGCCCGTTTTTCCGGCAATGACCGCAGGTATCCAGCCCCCACTTGGCGTCACAGACACTACCCAACCCGATTTATCCGCAGCCTGAATAGAGGTAGTACCGGCGTGAAAGTCCTCCAAAAATTTTTCCGTCAGCCCTGCTTCCTGACCCGTCATAGAGGTGGACTTCCACTGCTCCAACAAATCGAGGTAGGGATTGGATTCGTTTTGAAACGGATAAGGATCGCCGGGATAAATGGCAGGATCGTTTTTTTCCCAGTTCATGCGCGACATGCGCTGCTTGGCATATTCCTTTGACAACAACCCTTTTGTAGGTTCCTTAGGCGGAAAGTAAGGGTCGCCGTAATAAAAATCGCGGTCTGCAAAGGCCATGCTCATGGCCTGATAAATCGCATGGATGTATCGGGTGCTATTGTATCCCATGCTCTTCAGATCCACTTCCTCCAGCAGGTTAAGGGCTTGCAGCATGGCCGGACCTTGCGTCCAGGTGTCGAGCTTATATACATCTATGCCTTTATAGCTGGTTTTTAAGGGCTCCTCGATCTTCACCGACCAATTGGCCAAGTCTCCCATCGTGATTTGTCCGCCTTGTTCCCGGCTACCCCGCACAAACTCCTCGGCAATGTCGCCTTTATAAAACCGCTCATTTGCTGCATAAATGGCCTCTTTTCTGCTCTTACCGGCTTTCAATGCCGCTTGCTCGGCCTCTACCAGTTTCATCAGCGTAGCTTTGAGGTCTTCCTGACGGAAAATCTCGCCCTCCCGAGGTGCCTCGTCCGCTTCCCCCGGATGGGTCAGATATACTTCCTTCGAATACGGCCACTCTTTGATCCGCTTGACATTCGAGCGGATGCGGCGTATGGGATCTGCCTCGATCGGATAACCGTCTGCCATTTCGATGGCGGGACTGAGCACATCTTTCAAACTCAGGGTGCCATATTCGGCGAGCATGGTCATCAAGCCGCCCGGAGTACCGGGAGTGACCGCCGCGTCCATGCCATATTCCGGCGGAAAATCCATATTTTTTGCCTTAAAATATTCCGGAGTAGCGCCCGTGGGAGCCACTCCCAAGGCATTGATCGCGATCACCTTTTTGAGTTCCGGATGATAAATCAAAGCCTGGGTTTCTCCGCCCCAGCTCAATACATCCCACATGGTACAAGTCGCAGCAAGCATCGCACAGGCAGCATCCACGGCATTGCCCCCTTGATGAAACATCCGTGCTCCCGCCGTAGCCGCCAGCGGTTTACCCGTAATCGCCATCCAGTGGCGCCCGTGCAGTACCGGCTTTTGAGTGGCCTGGCCGATAACGGATACCAGACTCAGGCAGGATAAGGCTCCCGCCAAAAAAACAGCTTTCAGGCTTGGTCTTAACATAAAGTTTGGATTTTTCGATTGCTAATAAAGAAAGTGCGCTAATAAAGATAGCAAATTCCAACAAGGAGAAATGCTTGTACCCGGTTTATCTTCCCCCCCTTCGGGAAAACCAGACCAGGTTTGGACAAAATTTCCTATTTTGACCTGTCTTAATCAACCCGACATGAATATCCCCCAACTCAAAACACATTTCGCCCAGGGCAAGGTGCTGTTCAATATGCTGCTCTCCTCCGGAGATCCCTTCTTCGCAGAAATCACCGGCAGATCCGGCTTTCCAAGCGTGATGATAGATATGCAGCACGGTTTGCAGCACGCCGACAGGCTGCTTCCCATCCTCCAGGCACTCCCCGATTCTGTAATCCCATTGGTGCGCATTCCCTGGAATGATCCCGCCGCTGCCATGAAGGCCCTGGATGCAGGTGCCGCAGGTGTGGTGTGCCCGATGATCAATAACGCTACCGAGGCACAGGCGTTTGTGCAGGCCTGTCATTATCCCCCCAAAGGTATCCGCAGTTTTGGCCCCATCCGGGCACAATACCTCGGACAACAGCCGGACTACTTTGCTTCGGCACGGGATCATTTTTTGACGGCAGTCATGATAGAAACCGCACAGGCTCTGGAAGATATAGATGCTATCGCCGCCTTAGAAGGATTGGATATGCTCTACGCCGGCCCATTTGACCTCAGCGTAAGCCTGCAAAGACCTCAGAGAGCCAATTTCCAGGATCCCGTACTCATCGCTGCCCTCGAACGCATCCTGGAAGCAGCCAGGGCAGCCGGTAAATATACTGCCGTGTTTACGGTCAATGAGGCAGATGCCCGACGAGCCATAGACATGGGCTTCAACATGGTTTCCTACGGAACCGATACCGGCTTGTTTGCCAAGACGGTTCAGCATGCCATTCAACAACTCCAAGGTTTTATCGCACAACCATGAAAACAGGGTTCATACAGTTTAGTCCTACGCTCGGTCAACCCGAAACTACCCTCGGCCAACTGGATCCCTTGCTCGATGCGGCAAAGGAAGCAGACCTGATTGTCCTGCCGGAGCTGTGCAATTCAGGCTATCATTTTGAAGACAAAGCAATGGCTGCAAGCCTGGCAGAAAGCACTTCCGACAGTCCGTTTATCCGCTTTCTCGAAGCCAAAGCAAAGGCCCATGATCAATATATCGTTAGCGGTTTTCACGAAAAAGAAGGGGCTTTGCTCTACAACAGCTCGGTACTCGTGGGCCCACAGGGCTGGATAGGAACCTACCGAAAGCTGCACCTTTTTTGGAACGAAAAAGACATTTTTGAACCCGGTAACCTGGGTCTGCCTGTTTTCAAACTCGACAATGGCCTTACCCTCGGCATGCTGGTGTGTTTCGACTGGATGTTTCCCGAAGCCTGGAGGAGCCTGGCTTTACAGGGCGCACAGATCGTATGCCATCCATCCAACCTCGTACTCCCCGGGTTTGCACAGAAAGCAGTCCCCATACATGCCCTGATCAACCGGTATTTTGTGGTAACGGCCAATCGGATCGGCACCGAAAAAACGCTCACCTTTACCGGAATGTCCACCATCGCCAATCCGAAGGGAGAAGTCGTTTTTCAGGCAGGTGCGGAGGAAGAAAGGGTATATAGTACAGAACTGTTGACCGAAATGGCGGACAATAAATGGATTACTCCCAGAAATCACGCATTGGAAGACAGGAGACCCGATTGCTATAGCTTAGGGTAATTCCGACGGAAAAAGGCTGCCAAAAATATAAATGCCCTCCAGGGTCAGGTGGGGATCTATGTACTCAAATTCTCCTGCCAAAGGTTCCAGGATGGCGGATAAACCGCCTGTTGCAATGGCAGTGTAGTGCCCACCCACCGCTCCGCGAATTTCGGCAAGCATGTGTTTGACCAATCCTACATACCCTATCAAAATCCCACTCTGTATCGCATGGGTAGTACTTCGGCCTATGGGAGACTCCGGCATGACCAGAGGGACTTCCGGCAACTGGGCAGTTTTGGTGTACAAGGCCTGGATAGCCGTTTTCAGGCCGGGTGCAATCGAAACTCCCAGGATCTCTCCCCTGGCCGATACAGGTGTGAAGGTCAGAGCGGTACCGAAATCCACCACAATGCAATCCTTCCTGTGTCGGTGATACACCGCCAGGGCATTCGCTACCAAATCCGAACCTATCTCATGCGGGCGTTCGATCAGCAAGTCAAGCTTTTCAAACAAAACTCCCCGCATCAGGACGGCTTCCAGCTCAAACAGCTGTCGGGAAAGCGCTACAAACACCGGAGTAAGCTCCGGTACAACGCTGCTGATGACAACCTGTCTGATCGCACCAGGGCTCAAACCCAACTCCAGCAGGTGCTCACTCAATTTTACCTCATAAAACAACAAGGAGGGTTGTTCCTGATAAGTTGGATAGCGCCATACCGCCTGCCAGGACGATTCGTCCCTGATGCCAGCCACCACATTGGAGTTGCCTATATCAAATACCAGTACCATGTCGCTCTTTTTTCTGCAAAATACAAGGAAACAGGGATAAATAAAAAAGCGGGAAGACAGTGTCCTGTCTTCCCGCCCAGATCAATTAACGTTCGTCAATTGTCTGTGTGTATCAATATTAATAACCTGGGTTCTGTGGCAAAGAAGAACCGAGGTCAATATCGCGCTGAGGAATAGGTAATACTATCAGTGGATCACCTGGGTTTGAAACCCCGGCACCCGGGCCGGCAGTACGCAAAGCCTTGCCATTGCGCAACAAATCCATACGACGGTGTCCTTCAAAGCACAACTCTTTTCTGCGCTCCAACAGGATGCGATCCAATAAGGCCTCAGCACTCGCAAAATCGCTTGCGCTTACCGTTGGCACACCTGCTCTCGTCAACAAAGGATTGATCAATGCAATTGCCTCTGCGTTCACACTGTTCGTGCTTTTCACCAAAGCCTCAGCTTTGTTGAGAACTACTTCAGTAGTACGCATAATTGGCCCGTTGTCGGAGTTCTCAATGCCATTTTTGAACTTATTTGTGAATATTGCTTGATTTCCCGCCGCATCTACCCCAGTAAAGGTAAGGGAAGTAAAGCGTGCATCATTAGTTTGGTCAAATACAGCCAGCAAATCATCAGAGTAAGGAGCATCGCCGCGGCCGCCTCTTACTGCTGGAAGATAATAAAGATCCCAACTACTTTGGTCGGTAGTGGTATTCTGAATAGAAAAAACATCCTCTGCTGTATTGCCATCGTAAAATGAATAATCCGCAGCTAACGCATATAAATCTGTTTTCCCTAAAACAGCATCGGCGGACTGAATTGCCTTTACATTATCGCCCTTATACAAATATAAACGGCTCAACAACCCGTTAGCAGCTCCTTTGGTAGCTCTACCTCTGGTTTGGGCAGCCGACCCATACTTGTCTGGTAATACAGCGAGTGCCTCCTGAAAATCTTTTTCAATTTGAGCATACACCTCTGCAACTGTATTTCTTGCCGGAAGAATTTGCTCGCCTTCAAAAATAGTAGGCTCCAAAACTAAAGGTACGCCAGGCGTAGCTCCATTTGACACATTGTAAGGCTGGGCGAACATATTTACCAAGTTAAAATAGAACAGGGCACGCATAAATTTAGCTTCACCGATGAACTGCGCACGCTCTGATTCGCTAAGACCTGGATCCTCTACACTTGGCATGTTTTTGATAACTGCGTTTGCCGCAAGAATTCCGGCATAATGATCCGCCCAAATTGAGCGTACACTACCGTTAGAGGCGATCGTAACGTAACGAGAAATTTCCTGGAAAGTAGGAAAAGATCCCACAAATCGCACGTTGTCTGCCTGCATTTCAGAAATCATGGCAGTAACAGATCCATACACATCTGCATCCTGTGCTTGACTATAAACACCCATCAAAGAAGCGAGGGCAGTACTTTTATCGCTGAATGCCACGGGAGTAGAAAGCGATTGTTCCGGCTCCACATCAAGGAACTCATCACATGCTGTACCCAGCACGAGAAGGGAGCTTAATAAAATGTATTTGAATTTATTCATGTCTTCAAGAATTTTAGTTGAGCAAATTAGAAGCTGGCACTGAAACCTACAGTGATCGTTCTAGCTTGTGGAGGCGTAAAGAAAGACTGTCCCTGGAAGGTGTTGCTTGCGGCATAACCTATCTCCGGATCCTGTGCTCTGCCTTCCCATAGTTCTTCGTCTGCACGGAAAGTCAACAGGTTTTGGCCCATCACATATACTCTGGCATTCTGGAAGAAGCGGGCATTCACCTTGCTTGCAGGCAGGGTATAACCCAATGTCAAGTTACGCAAACGAAGGAAAGAACCGTCCAGCATCATACGCGTAGAAGCCTGGCCGAAAGTACTGCGCGTAGCACTTGTTTTAGCAGGCGCAAAGGCATTTTCGCGGTTGTTCTCTGTCCAATAGTTCAACAACACCCTTGCTTTGTTGAAACCACCAACCGGATTTTCGGTAAACGCAAAGTCACCCAGGTAAACTTCATTGCCGTAGCTAAAGTTGAAGAATACACCCAAGTCAAAACCTTTGTACCGGAAGTTGTTGGTAAAACCACCTGTGAAATCAGGAATAGCAGAACCTACAATTATTCGGTGGTTGGGAGAAGGACTGGTTGCAATGTTGCCATTGACGTCCAGATATTCAGCATCGCCTGTGTTAGAGTTGATACCTACATAGCGAGGAAGATAAAAAGTATTCACGCTGTAACCCTCGATCGCGCGTTGGTTGTTTCCTCCAATAAAGCGATTTCCTTGGGCGTCTAAGGAGCCACTCGGCAAAGAAGTAACTTCATTGGTCAGGAATCCAACATTGAGGTTAGTTGTCCACTCAAAACCTCCTGAAGTACGTACGTTCACCGTTTCGATGTTAAGGTCAACACCGCGGTTTTGCATCTCACCCGCATTCTGAATCAAAGATGAGAAACCGTTGGGGTCAGCCAACTGGAAGCTCAACAATAGATCGGTTGTATTTTTGATGAAGTAGTTGACATCCACGCTCAAGCGGTTCTTGAACAAGTCCGCAGACAATCCAATGTCCAACTGAGACGTCTGCTCCCACTTCAAATCCGGATTGGAAGGTTGGCTTGGGCCAATTCCCGCCAATCCTGCGTAGTCAAAGCCTACGCCTGAGCCATAAAGCCCCAAAGAAGCAAAGTTACCAATGCGGTCGTTACCGGTAGTACCGTAGCTGGCCGTCAACTTCAAGTTGTCCAGGAAAGAAACATTCTGTAGGAAAGCCTCCTCAGAAAGTACCCATCCTCCTGATGCTGCCCAGAAGATACCGTATCTGTTGTTCGCACCGAATCGAGAAGAACCGTCGCGACGAACGGCACCTTCAAGAATGTATTTGTCTTTCAAGCGGTAATTGGCACGAATGAACTGAGAAGACAATGCCCACTCCGTTCTCGTTGCACTCGTAGTCGTGGGGGTTGCAGCAGAAGCCACGTTTCTGAGCGCATCAGCAGCAAAATTGCTGCCCGCAACAGTTGTTGCATCGAAAATAGATGACTCTAAACTGAAGCCTGCGACCGCATTGATCGCGTGCTGACCAAACTGCTTATCGAAATTAATAGTATTCGTACTCAACCATTTGTTGTCTCTTCTGATTGCATTGGATGCAGTACCCCCTGTAGAAACAATATCCGGGTAGCGGCTCGTCTCTGTAGTCATGATGTTGTCAATACCGAAGTCTGTCTTCAAGGTAAGGCCTTCCATCAAATCAAACTGCAAGTAAGCATTGGTCGTTACCCGATCTGTGATCAAGTCGTTGACTGATAATGCTTCGATCGCAATTACGTTACGAATGAAGCCCGTCTGGGTAAAGTTGCCATTGTCGTCGTAAGCCGGTACCGTTGGCAACTGCAGGTAAGCAGAAGTCAAAGGCGCAAAGGTGTTGTTTTCACCCCCGATACGGTTGTTGTTGGTTCTTGAAATACCCACGTTTGCTCCGAAGCGTAACTTCTTGGAGAAAGTATGTTTGAAGTTCAAACGACCATTCAAACGCTCCAGCTCGTTACCAATCGCATAGCTGGACTGATCCATATAAGAACCACCCAGGTAATACTGCGTCATATCGTTACCACCAGAGAAATTCACGGCGTAAGAGTTGATTCTTCCCGTCTGCAATATTGCACCCGGCCAGTCAAACCCTGTAGTAGGGAAGTTACGGTTGTTGTACTCCTTCTCAAATGTGCGGAACTCATCCGCGTTCATCATGTCAAGCGTGTAGGTAGGCTCTGACCAACCTGTGTAAAAGTCGGCATTTACACGGTTTACACCTGCCTTACCTTTCTTGGTTGTGATGAGGATAACCCCGTTAGAACCTCGAGAGCCATAAATAGCTGCTGCTGCTGCATCCTTCAATACCGAGATAGACTCAATATCGTTGGGGTTGATGTCCTGGATCGGGTTGAGCGAAGCACCACCCTGTCCGCCAGAGTAAGAACCGTCGTTCAACGGAACCCCATCCACTACGTACAAAGGATCACCACCCGCGTTGATCGAAGAAGCACCACGAATACGAACGGTAGCGTTGGCACCCAAAATACCACCATTGCTCACCATCTGTACTCCCGCTGCCTGACCCTGCAACAACTCCTGAGGGCCGATCAAAGGACGGTTGGCCAATTTCTCGGTGCTCACCTGGCTCACACTCTGTACCTGAAAACGGGTACTTTGCTCACCATAACCCACCACGACAATGTCCTCCAAGGTAACCCCGGAAGTCATCACCACGTCAACCACATTAGAAGTACCTAGCGCTACTTCCATGGTCTCAAAACCGGTGTAAGAAAAAATAAGCGCTGTAGTGCCCTCAGGAACTTCCAGAGAATAGCTACCGTCAATGTCTGTAACGGTACCCGTAGAAGTACCCTTTGCAAGAATAGAGGCCCCTATCAGCCCCAGGTTGCTGTCGTCAACAACCTTTCCCGTAATGGTGCGCTGTGCCAGCAAGGAGCTTGCACTGAACAGCACCATCAGAAAGAATAGTGAAAATTGTTTCATAAGCTGATTCATTGTATTAAATAAGAATGATTAAAGCCTGCCTTTGTGTTGGACATTTTTTAAATTTTCTTTCCATACCAAATTTTGTTTCCCAAGATCCAGACTACTGGTAACGATTCCATTTTGGATAACGCTTCCTGACTCCGTCAAAAAAATTTTGATTTTTTCGACCAGACAAATTTAATTTTAGACGAACCTGCTGTTCATGGGTAGAATGAAGCAAAACTTAATACAAACAAACCGTCAAAAGGTTTGATCCGACGCAAATAATTATTGTTTCCTTCTCCCCGGATATCCGTCCGATTTTTTTTAACTTAGAGCGCAATAACCAAGCTCGACCCATGCCAATATCCCAGTCCGATCTGCTTTTGAAGTTAATCAAGTCAATGACCAAAGCAGAAAAGCGAAATTTTAAATTGTATTCCAAACGGCTTCACAATGAAGGGGATGCCAGGATCCTTCAGCTGTTCGATATATTGGACAAACAGCGCCAGTACAGTGAGGATGAGGTCCTGGAAAAATTGTCGCTCCAAAAAAATCAGTATATCAATCTCAAAAGACTGCTCTACGAACACCTCCTTACCAGCCTAAGATTGGTGCATATCCGGAAAGATATGGAGATAGAAGCCCGGGAACTCCTGGATTATGCCAGTATTCTCTACGGCAAGGGGCTATACATCCAAGCCCTGAAAATTTTGCAACGGGCCAAGTCTTTTACCGAAAAAAATAAATTGGATTACCTCTTGCTCGAAATTATCGAGTTTGAAAAGAAAATTGAGTCCCGGCACATTACCCGAAGTTCGACCGAACGCATGGACGAACTTACCGCAGAGGCAAGTATGATCAACCGCAGGGTGACCAATATCGTAGCCCTCTCCAACCTCAAACTCAAACTCCAACGCCTGTTTATCAACCAGGGCTATATCCGCGACAAACAAGATCAGAAGCAAATCGAGCAACTCTTCCAAGAGTACCTCCCCCACGGCGCACATTTCAACTTTTCGTTCTTCGAAAAAATCTACTTGTTTCAGTCCTACTTCTGGTACCACTATATCCAACTCCAGTTCGAAAGGTGCCACCACTTCGCACAAGACTGGGTAAACCTCTTCCAGGAGAATCCCCCCATGATCGAAAAGGATGTGGATATGTACATGAAAGGACTCCATCACCTCCTTACGACTTCTTTTTATCTGAAAGATTATCCAACTTTTACCCATACCCTCGATACCCTCGAACGCTTCCGCAAAGAAAGCTACCCCTCCTTTAACATGAATTCCAAAATTTTGTCCTTCCTGTATGTTCACCAGGGAAGACTGAATAAGAGTTTTATCGAGGGTACGTTTTCCGAAGGCATTCAACAACATGTGCCCCGAACCCTCAAACGGATTCAGGGCTACAAAAACAAACTGGATCCCCACAAAATTATGATCCTGTACTACAAAATTGCCTGGATGTATTTTGCCGACGGCCAACCCGGCAAAGCGATAGATTATCTGAATAAGATTATCAATGATCCCGCACGCCACCTGCGCGATGATATTCAAATCTACGCCAGACTCCTCTTCCTTATGGCGCATTACGATCTCAAAAACTACGACTTGCTCGAGTACCTGATCGCGGGAACCCAACGCATGTTCGAAAAGGTCCAGGAACAAGGGACCTACCACTCCGATGTGCTGCAGTTTATGAAAAAAATTGCCAGCAGCAACCCCGATGATAGCATGAGCTTGTTCAGACAGTTTCTGCAACGCCTCAAAGAGTTGGAAAAAAATCCTTTCGAAAAACGCGCTTTCGTGTACCTGGACATGATCTCCTGGATCGAAAGCAAGCTGGCAGGCAAGTCCGTGAAGGCCATCGCCAGCGATAAGTTTACTTCCATCGAAACCGCAACCCACCCCTTTTCCTGATCGGCTACCTTGCCGAACTGACAGATTTACATCCTTTTGTCCAGTTTTTGTCATTTCTGTCAGGTAAAAGCCTGGTTTTCCTGCATTTTTTTCAGGTACTTGCCTTTGGTACAGGCCTTGCTATAAGTCAAACGTTATTTTCCCATTCACCAAATACGAAGACACATGAACCTGAATAATCTGACCATAAATGCCCAGGAGGTGTTTCAGCGCGCACAGGCGCTGGCTTCCGACAACCAGCACCAGGCCATAGAGAATGGACACCTGCTCCAGGCTATTTTCGAAGTGGATCAAAATGTGACGCCCTTTATTTTCAAGAAATTGGGGATCAATCTGCCCATGGTCAGCAAGGCTGTGAGCAGCCTTGTGAGCGGCTACCCCAAGGTGAGCGGCGGCCAAGCCTATCTCTCCAGGGACATCGGCCAAACCCTACAGGAGGCCAATCGCTACCTCAAAACTTTTGGTGACGAGTACATCGCCATCGAACACCTGATCCTGGGTATCCTGAAAGGCAACGATAGCAGCGCCCGCCTGCTCAAAGATGCCGGCCTCGCCGAAAAAAGTCTGATCGCAGCGATTAACGACCTGCGAAAAGGGCGAAAAGCGACAAGCGCCAGCGCCGAGGATAGCTATAATGCCCTCAACAAATATGCCGTGAACCTCAATGAGCGGGCGCGCAATGGCAAACTGGATCCGGTGATAGGTCGGGAAGATGAGATTCGGCGCGTACTGCATATCCTCGCCCGCAGAACCAAAAATAATCCCATCCTGATTGGCGAACCCGGAGTCGGAAAAACCGCCATCGTGGAGGGTCTGGCCCACCGCATCGTCAATGGCGATATCCCGGAAGACCTGCGCGACAAGGAGATCTATGCCCTCGATATGGGTGCCCTGATCGCCGGCGCCAAATACCAGGGCGAGTTCGAGGAAAGACTCAAATCCGTGGTCAATGAGGTCATTTCCGCCGAGGGAGATATCTTCTTGTTTATTGATGAAATCCACACCCTCGTGGGCGCAGGAAAGAACCAGGGCGCCATGGATGCAGCCAATATCCTCAAACCAGCACTGGCCAGAGGCGACCTGCGCGCTATCGGGGCAACTACCCTCGATGAATACCAAAAGTACTTCGAAGCCGATAAAGCTCTCGAGAGGCGATTCCAAATGGTGATGGTGGACGAACCGGATATGGAGGATGCTATTTCTATCCTAAGAGGACTAAAAGAGCGCTACGAGACCCATCACAAGATCAATATCAAGGACGATGCGATCATCGCCGCCGTCCAATTATCCGATCGCTATATCACCGATCGCTTTTTGCCGGATAAGGCCATAGACCTGATTGACGAGGCAGCAGCCCGACTAAGACTCGAAATGAATTCCATGCCCGAAGAACTCGATGAGGTGGAAAGGAAAATCCGACAGCTCGAAATCGAACGGGAAGCCATGAAACGCGAAAATGACCAGCTCAAAATCGAACAAATCAATAAGGAACTGGCTAATCTCGAAGAAAAACGACACGGACTGAAAGCCCGCTGGGAAAGCGAACGCGAAGTGGTGCTGGGCATACAACAGACAAAGGCCGAACTGGAGTCCCTCAAAAACGAGGGTATCCGCGCCGAAAGAGAAGGGAATTTTAGCGAAGCCGCCGAAATCCGATACGGACGCATCCCCGCTGCCCAAAGCCAACTGGAAGACTTCACCAAACGCTTGCAGGAGATGCAAAGCAGCCGAAACCTCCTGGTCAAAGAAGAGGTAGATGCAGAAGATATCGCCCAAATCGTAGCCAAATGGACCGGCATACCCGTGACCCGCATGCTGAAAAGCGAACGGGAAAAACTCCTCCAGCTCGAAGATGAACTCCACAAACGCGTTGTGGGACAGGATGAAGCTATCGAGGCCGTCTCCGATGCGATCCGAAGAAGCCGTACCGGACTGTCAGACGAAAAACGCCCCATCGGGTCTTTCTTGTTCCTCGGTACAACCGGAGTGGGTAAAACAGAGCTGGCTAAAGCATTGGCCGAGTACCTGTTCAATGACGAAAACCTCATGACCCGCATAGATATGAGCGAGTACCAGGAAAAACACACCGTTTCCAGATTGGTAGGCGCTCCTCCCGGCTATGTGGGCTACGATGAAGGTGGACAACTGACCGAAGCCGTGCGCAGAAAACCTTATTCGGTGGTCTTGCTCGATGAAATCGAAAAAGCACACCCCGATGTGTTCAATGTGCTGCTGCAAGTGCTGGATGATGGCCGATTGACCGACAACAAAGGCAGAACCGTCAATTTTAAAAATACGATCGTCATCATGACCTCCAATATCGGATCGGACCTGATTCGCGAAAACTTCGAAAAACTGACCGCACAGAATCGCGAAGAGGTTATCCACAAGACGAAAAACCTGGTGTTTGATTTGCTCAAAGATGCCGTCAGACCCGAGTTTTTGAACCGAATTGACGAAGTCATCATGTTCCAACCCCTCGATAGGGATACGGTCAAAACGATCGTGCGCCAACAACTGGAGACCCTGATCAAAAACCTCCGCAAACAGGATATCCAACTCCACGTGACCAACGAGGCCGTTGATTATCTGTCCACCGAAGGCTTTGATCCACAGTTTGGAGCCAGACCCGTCAAAAGGGTGATCCAAAAGAAAGTCCTCAACCAATTGTCCAAAGCGATCCTCATGGGCAACCTCGACCCTCAGGTTCCCGTGGTGGTAGATGCCTTTGACGACGAACTGGTGTTCCGCGCACCCCTACCGGGTGAAGAACTCAACTAACAACTGACCCAAATCACCCCAACCAGCTGATTTCTGTCAGTACCTCACCCTTCATGGCAGCGATAATTTTGATAACACAAAAACATCGCTGCCATGAAAAAATTTTCCCTTCTCACTACGATCCTCTTTTTAAGCGCTTATACCCTAAGCGCACAAGTTACCCAGGCGGGCAACTTCATGATCGGCTCCACTTTCGGACTTTCTTCTGCACAATCCAGAATCACGCAGATCAATGCCGCAGGAGAAGAAATTGAAGAAACGCCCTCCTCTACCCAATTCAGCATCGCCCCTTCTATCGGGTATTTTATCCTGGATGAATTTGCAGTAGGTATCGGAATGGACTACACCTTTAGCAAGGTGGACAACACCGGCGAAGACTTCACCCGCGATAGCGATTTGCTCTTCGGACCTTTTGCCCGCTATTTTTTCCTCACTACGGACGACAGTGCCATTTTCCTGGAAGCCAACTTTGGTTTTGGCAATGCCCGCGATGACAAAGAAATTGCCGGGCAAGCCCAAAAAATCAATACCAATATCTTTGCCCTGGGTTTTGGCCCCGGCTTTACCGTGGTTTCCAGCGGATCTATTGGCATAGAAGCCCTGGTCAAATACAATTATGCCAGGAGTGATTTCGATACCGAAATTGCCGGTGCAAAACAACAGACCATCTCCAAAACCAACCAGTTCGACTTTTCCGTGGGATTCCGGTACTATTTTGGCGGACTCGCCAAAATCAACCCAAATTAAGCTTACAAATGCTGTACGGCGAGCGAAAATAAACCTACTTTTGCGCTCAAATTTAGGAACTTGAAACAGCATAGCGATCCTTTGTCTCCCCTGAAAGCCTGGGGAATATTGATATTTTTGAGCCTGATCTGGGGCACATCCTACATTTTGATCAAAAAGGGTCTCGAAACTTTTCCCTTCGAGCAGGTAGCCAGCATCAGGCTCGGGGTGTCAGCACTACTGCTGCTCCCCTACCTCGCCTGGCAGTTTCGCCGCATCAACTGGTCTCGCTGGCCGCTGATGATCGTCGTAGGACTTACCGGCACCGGTATCCCCTCGTTCCTGTTTCCCATCGCCCAAACCCAAATCAGCAGCTCGGCTGCCGGTATCCTCAATTCCCTCAGCCCGGTCTTTACCCTGCTCATTGGCGCGCTTTTCTTTCGTTCCAAGGTAAGCTGGCTAAAAATCCTCGGGGTTATTACCGGTTTGATGGGCGCGGTGCTGCTCATCCTTTCAGGAAAACAAGGCGGCGCGGAGGGCAATTTCTGGTACGGCGGCTTTGTGATCCTGGCAACCCTGTGCTACGGCACCAGTTCGAACTTGGTGGCTTACAAGCTCCGCGACATGAACCCCGTTGCCATTAGCGCGACCTCCTTTGTCATGGTCGGACTCCCTGCCCTGCTCTTCCTGTTCCAAACCGACTTTACCGAACGCATGCAAACCCAGCCGGAAAGCTGGACAGCTTTGGGCTACATCGCCCTCCTCGCCTTGATGAGCACCGTAATGGCGTCTATTATTTTCTTCCAGCTCGTACACCGAACCAACCCCGTTTTTGCATCCACGGTGAGTTATATCGTGCCCGCCGTAGCCGTCATGTGGGGACTATTCGACGGGGAGCACATCGGCCTGTTTCACGTACTTGCCATGGTACTCATCCTCGCAGGCGTGTACCTCAGCCGGCACTAAAACCAACTGGCGTAGGTCACATAAGCATCTGCAATGCGACCAATCGTATCGGCAAACTGTTCCGCGCCCAGTGCTTTCACCTTTTTTGCCGGGACACCGGCGTAGATATGCCCTGATTCCAGCACAGCGTTTTGGAGTACCACCGCTCCGGCTGCGATCAGCACGTTTTCCTCTACCACTGCATTGTCCATGATGATCGCCCCCATACCCACCAGCACATTGTCGTGCAGTGTGCAGCCGTGCACAATGGCTCGATGACCTATAGACACATTGTTGCCGATCGTCGTACCGGCTCGCTCATACGTCCCGTGTATCACCGCACCATCCTGAATATTCACCTTGTTGCCGATCCGGATAAAATTCACATCGCCCCTCACCACGGCCTGGTACCAGATGCTCCCTTGGTCTCCCATCGAAACATCCCCGATAATCGTAGCATTTTCTGCCAGAAAGCAATTTTTTCCGAAGGAAGGCGTAAACCCCCTGACTGTCTTGATCAGTGCCATATGGACAAATTGTATTGGTTTATGAATGACTAATATCAGGGGCTAGACTGACAGACGTCACTGCCCCCCTTGTGTTAAGCCGGTAACTTGCTAATATAAAACATATTTTATTAGCCGATAAATTAATTCACCATGGGAACGCATACCGGAATTTGGCTCGACTACAAGCAGGCATTTGTGATAAACCTCAACCATGAACATGTAGAAATGGAGCAAATAGCCTCCAACATCGAGGATTTTCATGTTAAAGGGGGCTCCCGATCTAAAGAACCTTGGGGTCCTATGGACAAAAATTCAGACACCAAGTACCTGGAACGCCGCAACCACCAGATAGCTGCCTTTGTGGACGTATTGAAAAATAAAGTAAAGGATAGCCAGGAACTCTACATTTTTGGCCCTGCCGAGGCAAAAATATCCCTCGAAAAAGCTATTCTGGAAGACAAAAACTTCAAACCTCAGCTACTGTCTGTCGAAACCAGCGGACAACTAACCGAAAACCAAATGATAGCAAAAGTGAAAGAATTTTTTCACTTCATCCATTAACTCACCTCAAAATCCCAAAACCATGTGGAGGCCCAATATCAGCAACCGGATTTTTGATCGGATGGGCGAGCGCTATGCGCCGATCATTGATCCCTATCATTTTTTGGGTCGAAATGCGTTGGACTGGCCGGGTAAAAGGGATAACCTTCCTCCGGTCAACCTGCGCAAAAGCGACCAGCTTTTTATCCTGGAAATTGCAGTGCCCGGATTTTCCAAAGCCGATATCGAGATTACCGTGAGCGACGATTTGCTCAGGATTCGCGGTGAAAAAGGCCAACAGCAGTCCGGCGTAGATGCAGAAATCATTCTGGAAGAATTTACCTACGATACTTTTGAGCGCAGCTTCAGGCTCGCCAAAGGTTTGGGCCACGAACAGATCAATGCCACGCTCGATGCAGGGATTCTCCGGCTGGAATTTGTGGACGTTCCGCAAGAACAGGAAAAAACACACCAGAAGATACAGGTTCATTAATACCCAATGCCCATGAAAGACTTGCTCTTGCTGACTGATTTCTCGGAGTGGGGCATGGCCGCCACTCATGCAGCTTTTGAGCTGGCAACCACCATGCAGGCCAGACTGGAAATTTTGCATGCCATACAGGTGCCTTCTGATTGGGAGGAACTGGCTGACGCCAAAAAAGACAGTTTTCCTGAAATTCGGCAACAAATTGATTATGCGACAGCACAACTGGAGATCCTGCAGCAAGAAGGCGAAAGCAGGGGTGTTGTGGTGCAATACCAGATACTTTATGCGGGTTCTACCCGCAATTTCATCCACCACCTCACTGCGCTCCGAAAGGATCTCATCATCATGGGAGCTACCAGCAGAAGTGCCCTGGAAAAATTTGTGCTGGGCACCACCACAGAGCGCATGATGCGCAGATCGGGCAGTCCGGTACTGGTGGTCAAACAACAAGATCGCCCCTTCCAGGCCAAAACAGTGGTTTTTGCGTCTGGACTGGAGTCCGATACCCACGGTGCTTTCCAGCGGCTTTTAGATATTGCGCAACAGGCGGGTGCCGAACACCTGCACTTTGTAGAGGTGACCACCCCCTTTAATTTCGTGCCCAGCGATGAAGCCATGCAGCGCATCGAGAATTTCCTGGCGCAGCACCCCGGGGTTACGCTACAAACCCACAATTACAATCACTTTAATATCGAATCCGGTATTATGGCCTTTGCCAAATCCGTAAATGCTGACCTGATTGCCATTGCCAACCATGGCCGGCAGGATATCAGCAGCATATTTGTGGAAAGTATTCCCGAAAATTTGGTTAAATTTGGAGAGATTCCTGTTTTGAGCATCAAAATCTAAAACACCGGATATGACACAATTCAAAAGGGTAATACTGGGATTGGACTTTTCTCCTCTGGATCAAACCATACTGGAGTACCTGGCGCAAATACATAAAGCTTACCCAATCGAAACCCTTTATGCCTTGCATATCGTACCCGGTTTTTCGGCACCCCGCATTCCAGAGGGAGACTTTATTGCCCGATTCATCCAGGATCAGCCTCTGGACGAGGTGCTGGCTGAAAAAATCAGTCAGCAGGTAAAAGCTATTTTTGGCGAACAGCCACCCTTTGCAATCAAAATAGAAGTCATTGAGGGAAAACCCTCCGAGCAGATCACGCACTGGGCAGAGGTCAAAAAAGCAGACCTGCTGGTATTGGGCAGAAAATCAATCAGCGACGGCAGTGGTATCGTGGCCCGCAGGGTAGCCAGGCAGGCTACTTGTCCGGTGCTTTTTGTCAATGAAACTGCACGCGCACCCCGACACATCGTAGTACCCATTGATTATTCCGAATTTTCGGCAAGGGCTTTGATGACGGCTTTGGACAAACAATTGTTGTTTCCCGATACCGTTATTCACGCCCTGCACGTAGTAGAATTCCCACCCAACGACTACTACATGCTCCCCTACAAAGAAGCAGGGTTCCGGAAAATTTTGCACGATGCTGCCCGGGAAGCTTTCGACAAATTTGTAGTGGATTATCACATTCCCACCGATAAAATACAGCCCGTGTATCGGGAAAATATTCTGCAAAATCCGGCCAAACACATCCTGGAGTATGCGCGGGAAATACAGGCAGATCTCCTTCTTACAGGAGCTCGCGGACACAGCGTTTTGCGCAATATGCTTTTTGGGTCTGTCACAGAAGCCCTGATCGAGCAGAACCACGAATTCCCGCTGCTGATTGTCCGCTAACACCCAAAATACTTTTTTTCAAAGAACATAACCAAATCAGGCCTGTGGGCGTTTTAGTGTAAAGGCTTTGTCTGACAAACATCGCTTTCACAGGTTCACCTCCCTAAAATTTAAATGTTATGAAAGTCAACATTCATGCCTCCTGGGAAGTTAACGATTACCTCAATCAGGTGATCCACGACCATCTTCAAAAGCTTCAGACCTTTTACGAAGAAATCATTTACGCCGATGTCTATCTGAAAAGTGGAGATGGCGAAGGGGTAAAAGATAAAACGGTTGAGATCAAACTCGGCATTCCCGGCCCCGACGTGTTTGCGCAAGAATCCGAAGAAACACTCGAAAAGGCGGTAGCTTCAACTGCAGAAAAGCTGCGCCGACAGCTGAAGAAGGTCAAGGAAAAATCTAAACCTTTCTAAGTCCTCAATAGGAGGAAGATTCCTTACCAACTGGCTCGAAGGTCTCACAATGTTCGAATACGGCTGTTTCTTTTTGCAGTAGTTTTCGGAAAGCTGAGCGGCTGGGTGCAATCCGGTACTGGGTTCTTCCTCCTTCTACTGTAATATCTTCTACCGGAGTAATGGCCTCGAGCACCTCCAAATCCTCCGGTAAGGCTGTTTCTGACAAAGTAATTACTCCATTTCGATCGCGATCCAACACCCATACCCCCCATTTTTGTTCATCCAGCTTCGTATTGAGGATCAGGTGTCCTCTGAATTTTTTGAGTATTCCTGTCGGGCCTATGGCAAAAAAGGTATCTCGGACTACCCATGTGGCGCTTAGAAGCGAATCGTTGAGCTCCTCTATGCGTGCAGGGCCATAGTCCGGATCATCGGTAAAAAACAAAGCCTCTCCGCTGAGCAGCAGTCCGGAATCCTGCGCAATTTCGCTTCGGGTCAGCTCAAATACGTAGGTCTTTTCCTGGAAGATCAAGTGTTTGTTGACGACAAAGAGCGAAGTATCGGACAAACACACATACTGTCCCTGGATAGCCTCCGGAAATTGTTGGAGCTCTCCGGCACCGGGTGGCTGTGGCTCTGAAAAGACGATGGGCGGTTCGCAGGAAAGCAGGCTGATTAGCAGGCAAAATACTAGGGTCGTGGAAAGACATCTCTGGCGCATAAGCTGTAACTTTAGAAATAGTATAGATAAAAGAATAAGTTAGCAAAAAATACCCTGCCGGATTAACTTTATAACAGAGAACTTGAGTATAAAGCATGAAAAATAGCCGCACGCCACCTTTAGATGCCTCCTGTATGAACGCGGAAGCCGTACTGGAAAGTATGGGTTCGACGAGGCAGGCAGGTTTGGATCAGGCTGAAGCCAAAAGAAGACTTGAGGTGGAGGGGCTGAATCATTTGCCCCGTGCCGGGGAAAAAAGTAAGCTGCGGATCTTGATTGAGCAGGTCTGGAGTCCGCTGAACGCCGTTTTGGGCATAGCGGCCGGAGTATCCTTTATCTTCAGAGACTGGCTGGAAGGATCTGCCGTATTGGTGGTGATTGGGATCAACACCCTTATTGGTTGGATGATGGAATGGCAGGCGCGTCGCTCCATGCGTGCGCTGGAAAGTCTGTCCAGCCTACAGGTAAAAGTCATTCGCAGTGGGAGTCGGCAGGTCCTTGCGGCAGAATATTTGGTTCCGGGGGATCTCCTGGTGCTGGAAGCGGGGGATGTTGTTGGAGCGGATGCCCGCATCCTTTCGGTCACCCAGCTCAGCATTTCGGAAGCGGTTCTCACAGGTGAAAGTATCCCGGTGGACAAGCACGCGGAGCCGCTCGCGGAGAAAGTTCCCATTGCTGATCAGGGTAATATGGCATTCAAGGGCACGGTTGTCACCCGTGGACATGGTGTAGGTGTCGTCACGGCTACCGGCATCCATACCCAGGTTGGCCAGATTGCTGCCCTTACCCACGGTGCCGAGCGGGAAGTTACTCCCCTGCAAAAAAAATTGAGCAAACTGAGCCACACCCTCATGCGGCTCATGATCTGGCTGGTGCTCTTAATTGCCGGCATAGGTATCCTCCAGGGAAAAGAATGGTTGCTCATGCTCAAAACGGGCGTAGCGCTGGCTGTAGCAGCCATTCCGGAAGGTCTGCCCATTGTAGCCACCATTGCCCTTGCCAGAGGTATGCTTAGTCTGGCCAAGCATCAGGTCATCGTCAAGCAACTCAATGCGGTAGAGACCCTGGGCAGCACCGGGATTATCCTCACCGACAAAACCGGTACACTCACCTACAACAAGCTCGACATCGCCAGGGTTGCCCTTCCCGAGACCCCGCAACTGCTGCGGCAACACGAGCGCAATACCACAGATCCGCAGCAGTTTTTGCAGCTGGGACTCGTAGCCACCCTATGTAATAATGCCCAGCCCACGGGAGGAGGTGCAAGTCTTTTTTCGGGTGACCCGATGGAAGTAGTGCTCTTGGAATGGGTTACGCAGTTGGGGTTGCATACCCGGGATATCCGGGAAAAATTTCCCAGAACCCGCGAATGGCCTTTTGAAAGTGCCAACAAATGGATGGCTACTGCACACTACAATGAGGGAGCCACCCTTCTGACTGCCAAGGGAGCCATAGAAGCCATTTTGCCGCTTTGCGGCAGTTTACTTACCCAAGAAGGGATCGTTCCTTTTCAGCACAAAGACTATTTCCTCAGCGAAGCCGAGCAACTCGCGGATCAAGGGTTGAGAATTGTGGCATTTGCCTTTGCTCATGCAGCAGATGACCAAATGGAAGTGCTCCCGGAAATGTGTTTTATCGGATTGATTGCCTTTTTTGATCCGCCCAGACCCGAAGTAAAAGAGGCGCTTCAAAGTTGCATACAGGCAGGGATCAGGGTATATATGGTAACCGGAGATCACCCCCGGACGGCCTGTAACATTTCCCGGCAAATTGGTCTGACCAGCGAAGACCGGGAATCGTGCATGACGGGTCAGGAACTTGAAAAACTATTTCAGGAAGACAGGGACTTGTCTGTCCTTGGCAGCACGCCCATCTTCGCAAGGGTAGCCCCTCGGCACAAGCTACAACTGGTCAATTATTTTCAGCAGCAGGGATATGTGGTTGCCATGACGGGCGACGGCATTAACGACACGCCGGCGCTCAAAAAGGCGGACATTGGCATAGCCATGGGGCTTAGGGGCACGGAAGCTGCGCGGGAAGTTGCGGATATGGTCCTCAAAAACGACTCCTTCACCTCCATCGTGCTGGCGATTAAGCGGGGCAGAAGCATCTTTGCCAACATCAGACACTTTGTCATCTACTTGCTCTCCTGCAACCTTGCTGAACTCATGGTCATTGCCGTAGCCTCGTTCGGCAACCTCATCACCCCGCTGCTGCCCTTGCAAATCCTCTTTGTCAACATGATCACGGACGTCTTGCCTGCACTTGCTCTGGGCATGAATGCAACTCCCCGGGACATTATGCGGCAACAACCAAGAGATGCGCGGCAAGACATCATCGGTCGGAATGACTGGCTCGACATCAGCGGTTTTGCCCTGGCGATCACCCTTGCCACTTTAGCGGCGCTCATTTACACCCACTACTATCTCGGGCTCAGTCATGAAGTAGCCAACAACATGGCCTTCTACACCCTCATCCTGTCGCAGCTCCTGCAGGTTTTCAGCCTGCCCCGGAGCAATTTTTTCCGCAATGAGGTAACCCGAAACCCTTATATCTGGTGGGCAATTGTAGCGGGTGTACTCATCACCTTACTCGTGTACAGCCTTCCGCTCACCCGAAACGCCCTGCAACTCGTGGAATTACCTGGGGAACTCTATGCTTACATGCTTGCATTCAGCTTGGTACCCACGCTCTTAATTCAAAGCTACCGGCTGCTGCGCAGGAGCTTCAGAAAAAGTGCCGTACTGCCCGAAAAATAAAACCCTTGGTCATTTTCAGCGAGAAGTACTGACATAAATCAGCAAACCCTCCTTGGAAAAACCGTTACTTAAAGCTAATTTTCCATTCACCCTAAACGCGAGCGCACATGGAAGCTATCCAAAAAATTCTTTTCCCGACAGACTTTTCACCTGCTGCCCAGAATGCCTTTCGGTACTGCCTGAAACTGGCAGACGCCTTTAAGGCTGAAATACAACTGTTGCATGTCATTTATCCACAATACGAGATGCTCGACCTTCCGGTCATGGCCACCCGTGCCATGCAGGACAAAGCGGATGTTGCAAAAAATGTCATGCAGTCGTTTGTGGAATTTGGCCTGGCGCAATCGCAAATGAGTGGTCAGCTATCCCATATCCCCGTCATTCGCCAGGAAGTAGAACTTGGAAGCCCGGCCGGCATTATCAACGCCATTGCCAAGAGAGACGATGTGGACATCATCGTCATGGGCACCAAAGGAGAGCACAACCTGCTCGAAAAACTCTTTGGCAGTGTCACCACGGAAGTCATCAAAAATGCTCCCTGCAGCATCTGGGTCGTCCCGGAACACAGCCGCTACGAACAAATCCAGATCGCAGCGTATGCTACCAACCTCAATGAAGCCGATCCTTATCATATCTGGAAGGTATGTCAGTTGCTCGACCCCTTCAGCCCCATCATGCACTGCATCCATGTCAACGCCAACGACTCGCTCGAAGAAGCCATGGACTTCTCCGATTTCGGGAAGTTCTTCGAATACCATGCCCCCACCCTACAAATCAACTTCCACGCGCTCAAAGGATCCATTGTCAATAGTGTTCAAGAATTTTCGGACAACCACGACGTAGATCTCCTCGTCATGTACGCCCCCCATCACGGACTTTTCGAGCAGGTCTTTCACAAAAGCCAAACCCGCAGAATGGCATTCCAAACCAGTATCCCCTTGCTCCTTTTCCGTCCTTCCTGAAGTTGAAGGAAATGAGATGATTTTTCGCAATTATTTAAAAATCAATTTTTTAAAACACAGGTGCAAGGCACCTTAAGGTGGCTTGCACCTGATTACCGTTTGTTAATACCACAGCACACCAAAAAGTAACCACAAATCCCAGGGGAGATTGAAAAAATTTTTCCGAAGGGAACAACAAAAAAACCAGGCTATGGCAGGAGTTGGATAGCGTTTAGTACTGAAGGTGTTTTACGGTCATTCCCTGATTGATCAGTTGTCGGAGGGAATCTATTCCGATTCTCAGGTGAAGGTCCACAAAATTTTTCGTTACGACGGTATCGCTGGCCTCTGTTTTGACCCCTTCGGGCACCATGGGTTGATCGGAAACCAAGAGTAGCGCACCGGCTGGAATTTTGTTGTAAAAGGCGGTAGAAAAAATCGTAGCGGTTTCCATATCTATCGCTTGGGCTCTGATTTTGCGGAGATAATTTTTAAAATCTTCGTCCCATTCCCACACCCTGCGGTTGGTAGTATAGACGGTACCTGTCCAGTAGTCTTGGTTATAATCGCGGATCGTCGTAGAAATTGCCTTTTGAAGGGCAAAAGCAGGCAGTGCGGGTACTTCGGGGGGGAAATAATCATTGGAGGTACCTTCGCCTCTTACTGCGGCTATGGGCAGGATCAGATCTCCGATATCATTTTTTCGGCGCAATGCACCGCATTTACCCAGGAATAGGGCTGCTTTGGGCTGGATGGCACTCAGACAATCCATTACAGTCGCAGCGTTGGGGCTACCCATGCCAAAGTTAATAATCGTGATACCCTCTGCTGTTGCGCTAAGCATAGCCTTATCCTCTCCATTAACGGGAACCTGGTGCCATTCTGCAAAAAGGCGGACGTAGTTGTCGAAATTGGTAAGCAGAATATACTCCCCGAACTGATCCAGCTGCTGCCCGGTATAGCGGGGAAGCCAGTTTTCTACAATTTCCTGTTTTGTCTTCATACGAAATAAATTTCGTAAAGATAACACATCAGGACATAACAATCACCTGTTCGCTGTTTTTCAAAGCCGAAGTACTCAGGTGGGGCTTTACCAGTTCGCGGATTTCATTGGAGAGCAACTGGGTGAGGCGGTACTTGGCGTAAGGCCGATAAAAGACCAGGCTCACCTCGCGCACGGGATGTGGTGCCTTAAAAGCAATCACTTTTTCTTTGCGGTGATCGGGGAGCTGTTTGACATACAACTCCGGCACCAGGGTCAACCCTCCGAAATTGTCCACCATATTGAGTAAGGTTTCCAGGGAATTTGCTTCAAACACAAAATTGTCTTTTGTCTTTTTTTGCTTCAGCGAACAAAGCGAAATCGTCTGATCGCGCAGACAGTGTCCCTCCTCCAGCAACCAGATCTTATTTTTCACCACTTCCTCCGGCATAAAAAACTTGCGCTTGTTATCGGTATTTCCGAACAGCAAGAGTTCCTCGTAATACAAAATCTCCGCCTCAAAATCGTCCATCAAGGTAGGAGAAGTAGCGATAATACCTGCATCTATCGAGCCCTCTTTCAGCTGCCGCAGGATGTTATCGGTCGTAATCTCCACCACTTTTAGCTGCAGGTCGGGATATTTGGTAATCAGCGGCTTGATGATCAGTTCCAGCAAGCTGTTGGCAATGGTAGGAATAATTCCGATGCTAATCTGCCCCTCAATCCTCCCCTTTACCTGAAAAGCAAGGTTGCGGATTTGGTTGGTGTGGTACACCACTTTTTTGGCCACCTCGATGATATCCTGCCCACAGTCTGTCGTCACGATAGGATTTGCCTTGCGGTCAAAAATAACCACCTCGAGTTCCTCCTCCAAACGCTTGACCATCGTACTGAGCGTCGCCTGGGTCACGAAACACATTTCAGCAGCCTTGCTAAAACTGCGCGTTCGATCTAATGCAATGATATATTCCAGTTGTTGCAGGTTCATAGAGCAATATTGACAAAATCAATGGCTAATATAAAAATGATTAATTTGATTAATAACAAAAAAACCGCCAAATTTGTATCATATTTAATTACAAACATTCTTTCATATAAAAATATACGATTATGTTTTTTCAGCACGTGTATGACAAGACCCTGGCGCAGGGAAGTTACATTGTTGGTTGTCAGGCAAGCAAAGAAGCTGTAGTGATAGACCCCAAGCGGGATATAGATACTTATCTGGAGATTGCGAAAGCCAACAACCTCAACATTACGCACATTACGGAGACGCACATTCACGCGGACTACTTGAGTGGTTCTCGGGAATTGGCGGCTGCTACGGGTGCTCAGCTGTACTTGTCGGATGAGGGTGGCCCAGACTGGCAGTACGAGTTTCCGCACATTGGTTTGAAAGATGGCGACAAGATTAAGGTAGGAAATCTTACCCTTGAGGTAATGCACACCCCTGGGCACACGCCTGAAAGTATCAGCTTTTTATTGACTGACCATCCTGCCACGAACAAGCCCATTATGATTTTCACGGGTGACTTTGTGTTTGTGGGTGATATTGGTCGCCCCGACTTGCTGGAGAAGGCAGCCGGGATGGTGGGCACACAGGACATTGGTGCTGCGCAGATGTACCGCTCGCTGAAAAGATTTGCTGAACTTCCTGACTATGTGCAGGTTTGGTCGGCTCATGGTGCAGGATCTGCGTGTGGAAAAGCCCTGGGAGCTGTTCCCAGCTCTACGGTAGGCTACGAAAAAATACGCAACTGGGCTTTCCAGTATGGCGATAACGAAAAAGGCTTCAAAGATTATTTGCTGGCAGATCAGCCTGAGGCGCCCAAGTATTTTGCCATGATGAAGCACCTCAACAAGGTTCGACGCCCCTTGTTGGTGGAAGTACCCAAGCATCCCAAATTGACCAAAGAGCAGTTTTTGGCGGCTTATGGCAAGGGACTCAAAGTAGTTGATGCGCGCAACAAGGTAGATTTTGCCAAAGGCTTTCTGCCCAACAGCATCAACATCCAGGGCAACAATTCTTTCTCTACCTGGGCAGGTTGGTTGTTGAATTACCAGGAGCAGTTCATCTTGGTCGCAGATGATGCCCAGATGGAGGATTTGACCCGCAAACTGATGCGCATTGGTCTGGACAATGTCTATGGATATATTTCTGATGTTGCGTCAGTTGGTCTTCCGCTTCAACAGGCTTCAGTCATTGATCTGGCCGAATTTGAGTCGTACGTGGGCAAGCCAAATGTGCAGATCGTGGATGTGCGCGGGGTAAGCGAGTTCAAGAGTGGACACGTTGCCGGAGCAGACAACCTCTTTGTGGGTACCTTGCCAGAGAACCTCGACAAAATCAGCAAAGACAAGCAAGTGGTGATCCACTGCCAGTCTGGTGACCGTGCTTCGGTGGCTTATTCTATCCTTAGAGCGCATGGTTTTGACGATGTCAAAAACTACTCCGGTGGTATGAAAGAGTGGCAGGAAGCAGGCAAAGCCGTAGTAGCTTAAGCCCCCATCGAAACTTTTTGGGTAATTACCCGGGTCGGACACCCTGTCCGATCCGGGTAATTTTTTTTATTTAATTTTCTGCGTAGCAGTCAAAAGCTTCAAACGCGACCACCCCAAAGTCTTTGGTAGTTTTAACGACAGTTTCCACCTTATCCGGATCGCCGGTATGATAACTATCGCCTCCGTCTTTGTGCAAGTACCACTTGCCGGCTTTGGGCTGATAGCGGAAAGTAATCAGGCGGGTCCAACGCCAGGAACTCCCCCCATAGTGTTCGACTGTAAAAAAGCCATTCTTGATCACCACCTGGGAAAAAGGATCGCCAAATACACCCCCACAGTCGTAACACAGCACCACCTTGTCATTGCGGGCCGCCAGTTTGAGCGTACCATCGGGCTGTCCCACATATAGCAGCAAAGGACGAGGTTCGGGGTGATCAATCGCATCGGAAGTCTCTGCTTCTGTGGTTTTCCGATAAATCAATACCCAATCCGGATAGGCATCGCGGTTGAGATCACCGGAAGTAGCATTGAGAACCGTGTAGCCCTCTACCTCCTGCTGTGTAACCGCCTCTACGGTGCCTTGCGGCAAAAAATCCTGTGCTGCAAGCGAAAATACCGGAAGCATCAGATACAAAAGCATTAATTTTTTCATGATAGGGATGGATTATATAAACGATGATAGCGATAGATTTGAGCTAAAAGCCAGTTCAAAATTAAAGAATTATTCATCCTAAACCCACAATGGTGGAGCCGCTATACTTGAATGAACTATCCTGACAGGAATTTTTTTAAAAAACCCTCAGGGTTAGGGTTACTTTTGAAAGAGTCGGGGTATTAACAAGGGTAATCCAGGTGCAAGGCAC
>JANQWK010000034.1 GCA_030729925.1 Saprospiraceae bacterium | reverse complement strand
GGTATTAATAAGGGTAATCCAGGTGCAAGGCACTTTAAGGTGCCTTGCACCTGTGATTTAATGACTTGATTTTTAATCTTTTAACAACAAAAAACAAGCCCCAACAACCTGTTTTTATGACTCTGCGTCCAGGATTCCCTCGCGGACAGCCTCTTCCTTGACGCCATGCAATTGCACCGGTTCACTGCGTTTGTTGCGGCGCAAGCGCATGTTGAGAAATTCGACAAACAGCGAGAAAGAAATGGCGAAGTACAGATATCCTTTGGGTACCGCTCCGATTTCGGTACCGGTAACCTGTAGGTGGGCGAGGTGAGCGCCCTCTGTGATCAACATAAAGCCAATCAGGATCAAAAAGGCCAGACCCAGCATTTGGATGGTGGGGTGCTGGTTGACAAAATTGGCAACCGGGGTCGCAAATACCATCATGATCACGACGGAAAGGACTACTGCAATGATCATAATAACCAATGCACCGCTGACCCCATTGGTCATCCCAACGGCCGTGAGAATAGAATCAAACGAAAAGACAATATTGATCAGGGTAATCTGCATGATGACACTCGATAAGGATTTTTTCGCGCCAGCGTTCGCCTGGTTCCCGCCATGATCTCCTTCTTCGAGTTTGTGGCGGATCTCGGTGGTGCTTTTGTACAGCAAAAACAGTCCGCCGATGATCAAAATAATGCTTTGCCCCGAAAAACCAGCGCTCAGCCAGTCGAGGTCAAACTTCAGCCAGGGTTCTTCCATGGCGACCAGGACAGAGACCCCAAACAACAACAAAATCCGCATGGCCATTGCCAAAAGCAAACCAATATTGGTAGCTTTGGGTCGCTCGGCTTCGGGCAGCTTGTTGGAGGCAATCGAAATGAAGATGATGTTGTCTATACCCAGGATGATCTCCAGAAAGGTAAGGGTCAGCAGGCTCATCCAAACCGCTGCACTTGCAAAATCAGGCATGATGAATTCCATATCCTTGCGTTTTTTTGCAAGTTTAGGGCTTTTTTTGAACTTTAAACAACAGAATATTAGCTGATGAAATACAGACAGCTCACCCTGGAAGAATTGTCAGAACTAGAAACGGATTTTGCCAGGTTCCTGGCAGCCAATGGGGTTCCCGCGGATCATTGGGAAAAACTCAAATCGGAGGATAGTCCCAAAGTGCAGGAATTTATGGAAACTTTCAGCGATATCGTGTTTCAGCAGGTGCTGGATAAGGTGCGCTACCTGGAACATACCAGCCCCAATGAGGTGCACTGCTTTTTTTGCGACAGCGATACCATCCATCTGCTGGGAATCAAGACCGCCGAACCTGCTGATCTCGATTTCAGCAAGGCTACCGACTGGCAGGCCATGATGGATACGGCTCGACAGTCCGGCATCCGACTACAGGTGTTTCGCGCCAGTAAGTCCTATCACCGCGAACGTGCGCTGGAGTTGTTTGAGATGATGGAAAATGGGGCAAAGATTTCGAAAGACGGGTTGCTGTATCAAACCCTGGAAAATATCGTGACTTCCGCCTGACCCGGAGCGACTATTCTTCGTCCAACAGATCGGGTCTGCGCTCACGGGTGCGCTGCAACGCCATGTTGTAGCGCCAATCCTCTATTTTTGCAGTATTGCCCGACAACAGGATATCCGGCACTTTCCAGCCCTGGTATTCGGCCGGGCGGGTATAAACCGGAGGAGCCAGCAAGCCATCCTGGAAAGAATCGAACAGTGCCGAGGTTTCGTCGTTAAGTACCCCCGGTAGGAGTCGCCCAATGGCATCTACCAATACAGCAGCGGCCAGTTCTCCACCCGATAAGACGTAATCCCCGATCGAAATTTCCCGGGTAATCACATGCTCGCGCAAGCGCTCATCTATGCCCTTGTAATGGCCACAAAGGATCAACAGGTTTTGTTGAAGGGAAAGGCGGTTGGCCAATGGCTGAGCCAAGCGCTCCCCATCCGGAGTCATATAGATGATATCATCGTAGGTCCGCGCGGCACGCAGGTCATCTATACAGTTGACGATCGGCTCGATCATCATCACCATGCCTGCACCGCCACCAAACTGATAATCATCAATTTGCTTGTATTTGCCCAACCCATAGGCGCGGAGATCGTGTACATGTACCTCCAGCAAGCCCTTGTCGTGAGCCCTTTTCAGGATAGAATGCTGAAAAGGGCTGTGCAACAAGTCCGGCAACACCGAAATGATGTCAATCCGCATCATGCCTGCCGGATTATTTAACGATTTTGATCAGTTCTATGTCAAAAACCAAGGTGGCATACGGCGGAATATCCTGACCCGCTCCGCGATCGCCGTAAGCAAGGTCGTAGGGGATATATAACCTCCACTTCGAACCCTCCGGCATCAGTTGCAAGGCCTCTGTCCAACCCGCGATCAACTGTCCCACTCCAAAAGTGGCCGGAGAACCGCGCTCCACACTGCTGTCGAATACCTGTCCGCTCAACAGCGAACCATGATAATGCACCGTCACCCGGTCAGACACCAAAGGGCGAGCCCCCGTACCTGCTGATAGGATTTCGTACTGCAAACCGCTTTCCAAGGTAACCACCTCAGCGCGCTGGCCGTTTTCGGCCAAAAAAAGACGACCTTCTTCGATGATAGACTCAAACTGGGCCATCTGTTTCATTTTAAAATAATCGTTCAGGATAGCATTGGCCTCCTGCATGTCAATTTTCAGGGCAGCACCCGACAACATATCCGCAAGGCCGTTGGCCAGGGAAGTCGTGTCTATGCCGTCAATACCCTGACTTTTAATGTTCTGACCTACAATAACTCCAAGACTGTAACTAAGTGAATCCATTTTGATGGTTGATTGGTTTTGGCCACCCAGGTGGCAATACATAAATAGCAATAATCCCAAGAGCGGGAAGGTAGGAAAATTCTTGGCCATAAAAAAATTAATTGATGTTGGTTACTTGTTATTCGCCCCAGCGAAAAGTCTCGGTCTGAATACCCGCCAGATCCAACACCCTGTCCACCACCGTAGCCGCCAATTGCTCGAAGTCTTTCGGCCTGCTGTAGAACGAAGGAGTGGCCGGACAAATGATCCCCCCGGCCTCGGTAAGGGTTTGCATGTTTCGGATATGGATCAGACTGAGAGGCGTTTCTCTCGGAACAAGAATTAAACGCCTTCTTTCTTTTAATATTACATCTGCGGCTCGGGTGATCAAATCCGTAGATACCCCCGCTACAATCCGCCCCAACAATCCCATAGAGCTGGGACATACGATCATCGTATCGTAACGAGCTGAACCCGAAGCAAATGGCGCCATAAAATCGCGGTTGTCATAATATTTAAACGGATATTGGTCGTAGTCCCGATTGTCCAATTCGTGCTCCCAATTGAATCGCGCATTGCTGCTCATGACAACCCCCACGACAAAATGATCGGAAACAAGCGGTTTTAGGCGATCAAACAAGACCTTCGCATAAATGGAACCACTGGATCCGCCTACCGCGACCACGATTTTTCGGGCTGTTGCCTGATGCATTTGCTTTTTTTTGGTAAATTAGATTCTCCTTAACTATAAACCGCCCCTCAGGGTTTACCATTTGGTGTATTTTTGCAGAAACTATCAAATTTGCTCGAATGAACCGGTTCAAATTCTTGCTCTTTGCCCTGCTGCTGCCCAGCGCTGCTTTCACGCAAAACACCCCCGATACAGCTATTCAATGGATGACCTGGACAGAGGCTGTGGCGCGCAACCGCGAACAACCCAAAAAAATTTTCGTGGATGTCTATACCGAGTGGTGCGGCTGGTGCAAAAAAATGGACCAAACTACTTTTGTGGATCCGGAGGTAGTTGCTTTCCTGAACCAGCACTATTATGCGGTCAAATTTGATGCCGAGTCCAAAACGGCCTTTACGTACGATAACCACGAGTTTACCTTCATGCCATCCGGCTCCAGGGGAATCCACGCCTTCGCCTACGCCCTGTTGGGCAGGCGTCAATCCTATCCTTCCTATGTGTATATGAACCACGACGAGTCGCGCATTGCCATTAGTCCGGGCTACAAAGATGCGGTAACCATGCTGCAGGAGTTACAGTTTATTGCCGGCAACCATTATGAAAAGATGAGTTTGGAGGAGTATGTCAAACAACAACAGCCCTGATCACGCCATCATCGCCTCCAGCCGCTGCCGATAGACTTCTACCTCATCCAGGAGCTTACTCTCCGACATCCCCCTGGACAATTCCCCGATAGACTGTACATAGCCGGCCTCTGTTTTGATGTCCTGCCGTATGACCTCCATCTCCTCGGGCGACAATCCCCTACTCCGCCGAAATTCCTCCAAGCGCTTCCGCTTGCGGCGAAGTTCTTCGTTCAGCCGATAATTGGCCAACACCCGCTCCAGTTCCCGGATACACCGCTCGAAAAAGGCTTTTTTCGCAGCGCGAAGCTCATATTCACGCCGATAGGCTTCCAGCAATTGTCGCAACGCTTCCCTCGCCTGCGGTTCTATGTCCCCCGCAGCAGCCTTCGCCTCCAGATCCCTCAGGTGCTGCATCAGCTCCTCCATCGCCCGTTCCGTCGTCTCTCGCTCGGCCCGACAAAAAGACAGTTTTTCCGCAATTTCTTCCTCCAGGGTTTTCTTCAGCCCTGCATTTTTTAAGAACCCAAACAGCCGCACAAACAAATATCCGAAGACCGCCGCCAGGAGTAAAAAGGGCAGCAAAAAACGCAGCAGCGCTCCCAGCCGTAGTGCATACACCACCACCAGAAAGGCCGGCAACAGCCATATCAGCCACCAGGGCCATCCTTGTTCCTTGTCTTTGCTCAAACCCATAGTTGGTGTTTTTCCGCCTTCGGCAAAAAAGTGAAAATTTTTTCCAAAAAAATGAATCGGACCATGAACCAATCCCCGATAAATGCGTTCCTCAATAACTAATTTGGATAATGTTTTTTGTTTGTTTATATAGTTGGGGTACTCTGCAAGGGTACCTTTTTTTATTTCAGGTCCTCCCCTCACAGCATATCTGCTACCACAAAGGTGCTGCCTCCCACAAAAACGAGGTCTTCCACAGGATCAGCAGCGGCTTTAGCTGCCTCCAGGGCAGTCGGCACATCGCCAAAAGCACTTCCCTTCAAACCATAAACAGCAGCGCGCTGCATCAGTTCGCCGGCATCCATAGCCCTCGGAATACTTGCCTGGGTGAAATAATACCTGGCTTCCCGGGGCAAGAGCGCCAGCACCTTATCGGGGCTTTTGTCCTTGACTACACCAAGCACCAGGTGAAGCTGTCGGTGCGGCAACTGTTGCAATTCTTCCATCACAATGCGCAAGCCCCCTTCATTGTGGGCACTATCCGCAATCACCCGGGGTGAGCGGCTCAGCAACTGCCAGCGGCCGATATAGTTACTCAGTTGTTTCATGTCGTGTAAGGCCCTCACCCAGCTCAGTCCGATGGCCGGATATTTGGCTTTCAGCACATCTACTGCTGCCAGCACCGTCACCAGGTTTTCCGCCTGGAAAGGCCCGTGAGCGTTCAGAGCCAGTCTGCCGTGCCAGAGCGTTCCGTCGGCGCGATACACATTAAAATAAGTAAACGCATCGTCCCAAAACAGCCGTTCGGCGCGGTACTGCTGATCGGCAAAAACCAAGGCAGCATCCATGTCGGCTGACTTCTCCCCAAAAACCGCTCGAGTTTCGGCTTGGGTTTTCCCGATAACCACCGGCACCTGCCTTTTGATAATACCCGCTTTCTCCCCTGCAATCGCAGACAAGGTATCGCCCAAAAATTCCTGGTGGTCGTAACTGATATTGGTGATCACCGACAACTCCGGGGTCACCACATTGGTCGAATCCAGCCGTCCGCCCAAACCCGTTTCCACAATCACCATATTGACGCCCTCCCGGGCAAAAATATCGAAAGCGAGTGCAACGGTAATTTCAAAAAAAGAAGGCTGGATCTGCTCGATCAGTTCGCGGTGCCGGGTGACAAAGTCCACCACTGCCCCTTCCGACACGAGCTCACCGTTGATCTTGATCCGCTCCCGGAAATCCCGGTAATGGGGAGAAGTGTATAGTCCTGTTTTATATCCGGCTGCCTGGAATATGCTGCTCAGCAGGTGGGAAACCGTCCCTTTTCCATTGGTTCCTGCTACGTGGATGCAGGGCCAGGCCAACTGGGGCTGTCCCAAGGCTTCCAGCAAGGCTCGGATATTGGTCAGGTCTTTCTTAAACGCCGAAGCACCTACCCGTTGGAACATGGGCAGGCGCTCGAACAAATACTGTATCGTCTCGGAATACAGCGGATGGGGTACCGACATAAAAACGGATTTGGAAAATTATTGCACCACAAATCTGTACGTAATCGTACCGCACTGTTTATCAACTGCGCCTTCGGCAAAACGCCATTGACGAGCATTCTCCACTGCCAATCTTTTCAGGGTCGGATCGGGACTGGTGGAACCCCGCTGGGTAAACTCCGCCTCGATCACCTTTCCTGTTTTGTCCACACATACCCTCACCACCACCGTTCCCTGCTTCTGGGAGGCATCTGAAATCCGGGGGGAAGACACTAATCCCCGGTCACCCAGTCCACCTCCTACTGTACCGGAACCTGTGCTGATTCCCTCCAGCTTACTCGCATCCGGATCGCCATTGGGATCCCCCTGGTTACCGGGAGTCCCCGTTTTTCCTTTGCCCGAACCAAACAAAGAAGCGATGCCGTCCTTTGTTTTCTGTGCCTCTTCGGCATCCTTGCGCGCCTTGTCTTCGGCTGCCTTTTTTGCTGCCTCTGCAGCAGCCCGCTCCTTGGCCTCACGAGCCTCTTCCGCCTTGCGCTCCTCCTCCTTTCTCTTGAGTGCAATCGCCTCCGGATCGGTAGTTGTCAGCACCTCCGGCTGTTTGACAGGCTGTTGGGGTGGCACAGGCACTTCCCTGGGTTGGGGTTCCGGTTCGGGTACCGGTGGACTATTCTCCGCCGGGGTAGCTTCTGCAGGGGGCGCATTCTCCTCCCCCGAGCCCTCATCCGGCAAACCCAGATTCACCAAAATACCCGCTGCCCCGGGAGGCGGATCCGGATAAGTCAATATAGGCAACAACAGCAACAATAGGAGTGCCAAATGAATCAGCGCACTCATCAGTCGGCCAAATCGCCGGTTTTGCAATTCCTTTATTGAAGTTAAGGGTTCCATATCCTGTTCGTTTTACCCAAAAAATAACCGGAATTTCCCACTACCGGTTGAATGTCTCCGTAGCCAAAATACCATTGATATTCAAGCGCATGGCAATATCCATCACCGCAACCACATGCTCTGTAGGCGTCCCGCTGGCAGGCGCGATCGTCATGTTCATATCCGCTCCCTTTCGACTGTTGACCTTGTCGGACAAGGCCTGCTCCAAAGCATCCAGCTCCAAGGGCCGACCGTTCAGCACATACCTGCCCGAGGCGCTGATGCGCACCTCATCTATTTGGGTATCGCGCACAGCGGGCTGGCGGGACATTCCCGGCAACTTCAGATTCAGCGCATTCGGCGCCACAATATTGGAAGTCAACATAAAGAAAATCAGCAGTAGAAAAATAATATCGGTGAGTGACGACATACTAAACGCTGCACTCACCTTATTTTTTCGTTTCAATCCCATACGCGTATGTTATTTTACCCGAACTCAAGTCCGGGGTTTGGTCGCAATAATTGCTCTTAACTTCAGACGGGCGGCAATGTCCATCACCCCTACTACATAGTCGAAAGAAGTCCCTGTCTCCGCCACAATCGTAATGGTTGGTCCCGACTTACCTCCAATCTCGCCCATCGTGCGTTCGATCTCCGATCGCAGTTGTGACACCGGCAGTTCCTTTCCATTCACACTGTGCCGACCATCTTTGCGGATAGACACCAGCAAGGAAGTGTCTGCCACTGTCCTCGAGTCGGACTCGGGCAGATCAAAATCATCAATCTTTACCAAGGCAGAAGTCAACATAAAGAAAATCAACAACAGAAAAATAATATCTGTCAACGACGACATGCTGAACTCCGCACTCACCTTATTTCTGCTTTTCAATCCCATGTTCTAGTGTTTTGGAGCCTCCTGCAACAAATCCATAAACTCAACCGTCGTACGCTCCATTTTATACACAACTTTTTCCACATTCGCCACCAGGATATTATAGCCAATAAAAGCGAAAATACCGATGAAAAGACCAACTGCAGTAGTAATCAGAGCCTGATAGATCCCCCCTGCCAGGAGATCCGGATCCACATTTTTCTTGGTGGACATCTCATAAAACGCTAGAATCATACCCGTCACGGTACCAAAAAAACCAATCATCGGGGCGGCACCTGCTATACTTGCTAAAGTCGAAAGACCCCGCTCCAACTTAAAGACCTCCAAATTGCCGACATTCTCGATAGAAGTTTCGATATCGCGCAAAGGCTTACCAATACGCAACAAACCTTTCTCAACCATCCTCGCTACCGGAGAGTCGGTGACCCTGCATAAATTTAGAGCCGCATCGAAATTGCCTTTCGAAACATTCCCCCTGATGTTGTTCATAAAACTCTCATCTACCCTCGCGGCCTGACCAATTGTCCGATAACGCTCGATAAAAATGTACAGCGCAATTGCAGATAACAGCAGCAAAACCGCGACAATCAAAATGCCCAAAGGACCACCTTCACTAATGATTTCCCATGCACTTTGTGTAGCAACTTTTTCGACCGGCATATCAGCCACCTGCAGCAATAAAAAACCTTTCAACATAAAAATCCGCTTTTAGGGGTAAGGAAAATTAAATTCTGGCTCCCAAATATAACACGCTCTCTTGTGAATTTTGGCAATATACTTCTTAACGCAAAAGCGATCCCGAAAATTTCGATCTACCCCACCCCAAACCCCTTTTATGCCAAAAACTTTTTTGTGAATCAGCGAAAATTCGCTACCTTGCATTAATGGAAAAATACCTCCTGATTTCCTACATTTACCAAATACATTAACTGACTAAGCAATCATCATGAGCAGAAGAATCAAAAAAGTAGCCGTACTGGGATCCGGAATTATGGGTTCGGGTATTGCCTGCCATTTCGCCAATATTGGCCTCGAAGTCCTGATGCTGGACATTCTCCCCCCTAAGGCAAGCGATGCGGAACTGCAGCATCCGAAGGTTAGAAACAGCGTTGCCGACCAGGCCCTGCAAGCGGCCCTCAAGTCCAAGCCCGCAGCGCTTTACGATGCCGCCTACGCTTCCCGGATCAAAACGGGTAACCTGGAGGATGACCTGGCAAAAATTGCCGAATGCGATTGGGTAATCGAGGTGATCGTGGAAAGGCTGGATATCAAACAGCAATTGTTTGAACGGGTGGATCGCTTGCGCCGACCCGGTACTTTGGTGACCTCCAATACCTCCGGCATTCCCATCCACCTGATGGCAGCCGGCAGAAGTGAGGATTTTAAGCAACATTTTTGCGGAACCCACTTTTTTAATCCTCCCCGCTACCTGCGCCTGCTCGAGATTATTCCTACCGCAGATACGTTACCGGAAGTGACTGATTTTCTGATGCGCTTCGGCGATATCAATTTGGGCAAACAAACTGTGCTGTGCAAAGATACCCCAGCTTTTATCGGCAACCGAGTGGGTGTTTATGCCATGGCAAAAATATATCAACTGACGACCCGCCTGGGGCTGGATATTGCTTCGGTGGACAAACTGACCGGTCCATTTATCGGCCGACCTAAAACCGGGACTTTCCGCTTGGGAGACCTGGTAGGACATGATACGGCCGCCCGCGTGATCCAGGGGATCAAAGCCAATTGTCCGGACGACGAACAGGCCGCTACTTTCGAGGTTCCCGCTTATTTGCAGTTTTTGCTGGACAATAATTTCCTGGGCAACAAGTCCGGCCAGGGTTTCTACAAAAAAACAGCAGAAAAGGACGAAAAGGGCAAACCCGTGATTTTGTCGCTCAACCTGGAGTCCCTGGCTTACGAACTGCCCCAAAAAGCCAATATTCCCATCCTTCATTCGGCCAAACAGATTGACGATCTCAGCCAGCGCCTAAAGGCTATCTTCAAAGGTGAAGACCCCGGTGCCCAGCTGATCCAACAATCTCTCGGTGGACTTTTTGCGTATGTATCTAACCGGGTACCCGAGATTACCGACCAGCTCTTCAATATTGATGATGCCATGAAATCGGGCTACGCCTGGGAAATGGGTCCTTTTGAGTACTGGGATGCCATCGGAATCGAACAGGGTATCGCCGTGGCCGAACAACTGGGCGAAACCATCGCTCCCTGGGTACACGAGATGCTGAGTCTGGGCATTACCCGTTTCTACAAGAGCCAGCAGGGCAAGAAATATGCCTACGATATGCACAGTAAGCAGTACCAACCCATCCCAGGTACAGAGGCTTTTGTGATCCTGGACAACTACCGCGATCAGGCTCCCGTGTTTAAGAATGCAGAGACCGTGCTGCACGATATCGGAGAGGGGGTGCTTTGTCTGGAATATACCAGTCCACATAATACCATGGGCGAGGGCGTACTGCGCGGCTTGAACGAGGCCATTGACATTGCCGAACAAGGCAAATGGAACGGCCTGGTGATCGGCAACAACGCCACTAATTTTTCCGTAGGCGCCAACCTGATGCTGATTGCCATGATGGCCTATCAACAAGAGTACGACGAACTGTCTATGGCTGTGCGGATGTTCCAGCAAACGGTGATGCGCTGCCGCTATTCGGCTATCCCGGTGGTAGCAGCTACCCAGGGCTATGTGTTTGGCGGGGGTTGCGAGACGATCATGCACTGCGATGCAGCAATGGTTTCGGCCGAGTCGTACATCGGTCTGGTAGAGGTAGGCGTGGGGCTTATCCCCGGCGGAGCGGGGACCAAAGAGTTTGCCGTGCGCGCTTCAGACAGTTTCTTCGAAGGGGACGTGATGATCCCTACCCTGATCGAAAAATTCAAGACCATCGCCATGGCCTCCGTGTCCACTTCCGGACAGGAAGGGTTCAATCACGGCTACCTGCTCAAACATAAAGACAGTATCGTTTACAACCGAGACCGGGCCATCGCAGCTGCAAAAGACAAGGTGCTGCAACTGGCTCCCGGCTACATCCAACCCATCAAACGGGAAGATGTGTATGTCCTGGGCAGACAGGGACTCGCAGCCCTATACGCCGCCGCCAATGAACTAAAAATGGGGAAATATGCCAGCGAGCACGATATCAAGATCGCGCACAAGATCGCATGGGTGCTTAGCGGGGGTGATCTTACCGGGCCTCAACAGGTGTCGGAAGACTACCTGCTCGACCTGGAGCGGGAAGCCTTCCTGAGTCTTTGCGGGGAACCCAAAACCCTGGAACGCATTCAGCACATGCTGCAGACCAACAAACCGCTGCGCAATTAAACCCGTTTTTTTCTTCAAACTTTCAAATTCAAACGAGCTATCATCATGGAAGCATATATCGTAAAGGCCTATCGGTCGGCCGTCGGCAAAGCCAAAAAGGGGGGGTTCCGAAATTACAGATCGGATGACCTCGCCGTTAAAGTGATTCAGTACCTGATGGAACAAACTCCCGAGTTGGATCCCAAGTTAGTGGACGATGTGATCGTGGGTTGTGCCAACCCGGAAGGGGAACAGGGGCTCCAGATCGGTCGCCAAATTTCCTTGCGCGCCCTGGGCAAAGAGGTTCCCGGAATGACAGTCAACCGCTACTGCGCTTCCGGTCTGGAGACGATCTCCATCGCCGTGGCCAAAATCAAAGCAGGCATGGGGCATATTTTCATCGCAGGTGGAACCGAATCCATGAGCATGATCCCCATGGTCGGCTACAAATTGGCACCCAGTTATGAAGTGGCCAGCCAAACGCCCAATTACGTCATTGGCATGGGCCATACCGCAGAGGCTGTCGCCAAAAAATACGGCATCTCCCGCGAACAAGCGGATATTTTCTCTTATCAGTCACACGTAAAGGCCGCTGCTGCTATCGAGTCGGGAAAATTCAAAAACGAGATCGTACCCGTTGCCGTGGAGGAGGTTTTTGTCAAAAACAACAAGCGTACTACCCATTCCTTTGTCGTGGATACCGATGAGGGCGTGCGCAAAGAGACTACGGTAGAGGTGTTGTCCAAACTGCGTCCGGCTTTTGCCAACGGCGGAGTGGTAACTGCGGGCAATGCTTCTCAGACTTCCGACGGGGCTGCTTTTACCCTGGTGGTGAGTGAAGAGATGGTCAAACAACTCAACCTCAAACCGATAGCCCGAATGGCGGCTTGTTCGGTTGCCGGAGTGGATCCGCTCTACATGGGTATTGGGCCCTGCGCGGCTATTCCCAAAGCCCTCAAACAGGCGGGAATAGGACTGCAGGACATCAACGCCATCGAGCTTAACGAGGCGTTTGCGGCACAGGCCCTGGCCGTGATCCAGGAAGCCGGGCTAAACCCGGATATTGTCAACGTCAACGGTGGCGCTATTGCACTGGGTCACCCACTGGGTTGCACAGGTGCCAAGCTCACTGCCACCCTGCTCAACGAGTTACAGCGACGCGACCAAAAGTACGGCATGGTGACCGCCTGCGTAGGCGGAGGTCAGGGTATTGCCGGCATTTTTGAGTCCTTGGTATAAATCCAATTGGTTTCAGGGGCGAAACACCGCCTCGCCCCTGAACAATTCCGCTCAGGACGATCGCACATTGGGATCGTTCCGGTGGTTCATGCGCAGAACAATCACCCCTGCAGACAGCAAGGTGAGTCCGCCCACCCACAACACAGCTGTTCCGGATGACCAAATATCCGCCACTACGCCGGTCAAAACAGCTCCTATCGCATAGCCCAGGTCTCTCCACAGTCGAAACACCCCAATACTCTTTGCCCGCTGTTGGGGGTGGGTATTGTCTGCAATGGCCGCCAAGAAGGTGGGATAAACGATCGCCGTGCCCAATCCCAGCACCACACTTAGCCCTGCAAACGCCAGATACCCCTCGGCAAAGACCATCAGTACGATGGCTGCCCCCTGCAGCAACATCCCCCAGAACAGCAGCGGTTTTTTGGGCAAGTGATCGGCCGCTTTGCCGGTGACCAGTTGAGCCAGTCCCCAGACCAGCGGATAAATGGCCACCAGCTGAGCAATGTGGGTCAGCTCGAAACCTTTGGCCGACAGTAATATCGGAAACAAGCCCCAGACCATCCCATCGTTGAGGTTGTTGACCAGTCCGGCCTGCGTAATCGCTCCCAAATTGGGGTGCTTCCAGCTCGTTTCCCAAAAAACCCTTTGCAAAGGCAGGATCGTACTCGACTGCGCCTCAGCCTGCACATGTTGCCCGGTATCCCTCACCAGCAGCCAACTGCTCAGCAAGCCGATCAGCGCAAAAGCGATCCCCAGGTAAAAAGGATAAGGGCGGATGCCGTATTCGGCGGCTATCCAGCCACTCAAAAAGGCCACCGCACCCACAGCGATATAGCCGGCAGACTCGTTGATTCCCATCGCCAGGCCGCGATTTTGCTGCCCCACCAAATCAATTTTCATCACCACCGTACTGCTCCAGGTCAATCCCTGGTTAATGCCCAGTAAGCCGTTGGCAAAAATCACCCAGCCCCAACTCGGTGCGTAGATCAGCAGCAGCGGCACAGGCAAACCCACCAACCACCCGAGTACCAATAAATTTTTTCGCCCCACCCGATTGGCCAGGGCGCCGGTAAAATAATTCGTCATCGCCTTGGTCACCCCAAAAACCACAATAAACGACAGGATCGCCGATTTTGCCGCCAGGCCAAACTCCTGCTCCGCCAGTGTCGGCAGGATCGTCCGTTCCAAACCCACCATACCCCCCACAAAGCCATTGATCAGTACCAGCAGGGTAAATTGCTTCCAGTTGGCTTTCAGGCCTAAGGCTACTTTTTCCATTATTGGAATCTGGTCTTTTCAAAAGTTTTTTCGGTATAACTGTTCCGGTACGACCAAGCAATTCCCTCGGTCTTGGTGTAGCTGGGCTCGTTCAGGTACGTGCTTTGATCCACGTACCAGGTTCCGTTTTCGAGCACGAAGCTGGTTTGTAAGTCGCGCTGGGCAGTGATCACTTTAAAGCTCTGCTCCTGGGCGTTTTCGTTGAAGAAAACATATTCCACGGTAAACACGGCAGTCAATTGGTCGGCACTCGCCTGACGGGTTTCTTTTTTTGTAAAACCGACCGAGGTAATCAAAGAAGCCCCTTTGGGACCGAACAGTATGGAAAAGTTCTCCGCATTCGCCAGGAAGGTCTTTTCCATCAGCGCCACGAGACTTTGGTCGTTGGGCATCCCCTCCCCGTTGCTGCCTGCCGGAGTAGCATACGACTGCCCCGTGCGGGTGAATGCAGCCAGGGTTCCCTCGTCAAAACCATACCGGGGAAGTTGGTCTATGGCATCTGAATTGCCCATTTCCTTTGTACTCAAAATTGCCCCGTCCGATTTTTTCAGGGCGTGGGTAAACACAAACCCGTTGCCCGATTTGGAAGCCCGCACCTCGATGGGAACCTTTTTTTGCTCCAGTCGGGTGCCATTGGGCAGGTCAAGGGTAACTTCTACCACGTACAAAGCCATCAGATTGCTGCCGTTTCCTGTAATTTTTGGCGCAGCCTTCATCTCAAAACCATAGAAACCGGTGGCATTTTTGAGTTCGTAGTTCATCGTCAGCAACATGTCATCCTTTGCCTCCAGTTTGTCCAAAAACAACTTTTTGAAATACGCATTATCGGGGATAGCCAGTCCGTTGAGCTTGGTTGCATCTTCGATCAAAAACAAGCGGTTGAACACAAAGGAATTGCCCGCTTTGGCATAAATGGCCAGACCGGAATACGTCCAGAAAGAACCATCTGCATTTTTTTTGCCTACGATATTCACCTGGTGGCGACAAGCGTCGGGTGCCTGCCAGTCGGGCACTTTGTCGTGAAACATGCCCCACGAACCTTCCGGGGTAATCGTTACAAATTCGTCCGGGCTTTGCTTTTTGACATCAGCCAGTAGCGTGCTCTGGGAAGGATACTGGGCATGCGCAAGGGTAGAAAAGGATAAAAAAGACAACAGCAGCAAAGGTCTCATATAAGTTGGTTTGATGTTTACGCAAAGATGGTTTCCTCCTGCCCAAAGATAAAAAGTTACCT
>JANQWK010000033.1 GCA_030729925.1 Saprospiraceae bacterium | reverse complement strand
TTCCGGACTGCTTTTGTGTTCGACCAGAAGCGCCAACTGCATCTTTTTGTTGCCCCGCCGGCTTTTGTACTCGACATTAAAGACGGCATCCGAAAAGTACTGTTGCAGCGCATCGTCAGTGTAGGAGTCTTTTGAAAATTCCAGGCTTTCTAATACCAGTCTCTCCTTCAACCGTTCGGGCAGCAGGGTGTCGAAAAATGCAGCGGGGAAACCCTGTTCTTGCATCAACAACTTGATCAAACTATCGTGAGGGATATTTTTTTCCATATCCCCAAGATATCGGGGAAAACAATGACAATCAAATAGTTGTCCGAAAGTGTCCGGTTTTGGTAGGTTGATGCACCACAGATATCCACAGATGAGCACAGATTAAAGATGGATTTCCACAAAGTAGGGACAGGGTACGCCCTGTCCTTTAATGTCGGACAATCAGGATGCTGGTAGGTTTATGCACCACAGATATCCACAGATGGACACAGATTATAAGGGATTTTCACAAACGTAGGGACAGGGCACGCCCTGTCCTTACCATGTCCAACCACCAGAATGTCAACAACAAGGGTAAATTTCAGCACCCTCACGCCAAGAATGAGGAATCCAAATTAGTAGAGACGCAAGATATTGCGTCTCCCTGTTCCATCCTTCGGGATATCCGTAATGGAGTTCATCATCCGGTTTGTTGATCATTTATTAGCCGTTGACGGCATTGCAATTATTCGGTTCATCCCATAAATTTATGAACTGAATACGAAAGGGATAAATACTCCTGAAACCTTCACCAGGATCGGTCATCATGGAAAATCTGGCATGGTGGGGACAGGGCATGCCCTGTCCCTACAGACAAATGGAATGGATCAAAAATGATCATCTTCATCAATTCCATCAACGGCCAACCACCATCCCGTTGATGAAAATCCTTTTCCAATCTGCGAAATCTGTGGATTCCCTGAGCAATTTGGATCAAGCCGCAGGTGCCCCCTATAAGAGGATATGTTTTATTAGTACCGACAGCGCATACTCTGTCTCGCATTCTGTAAGATAGGGCTGAATAATTAAAAATTATATCCACATTTATTTGTAAAAATACAGATAAGAACTCCTCCACAACAATCCCCACGCTCATCTCAATACCGCTCCACCTGCCCTCCACCCGTTTGCTCCAACAAATCACCGCTGAGTTCTACGCGGATGGTTCCGTTATTGATCAGTAGGCCGTTGAGCTTTTCGATGCTGGCCAAGCCGGCGTTGATGATGATGATCTCGCCTTCGTTGGAGAGGGTGCCGCCCAGCAGCAGGATGCCGTAGTCGTAGGTGTCGGAGCCGTCAATGATGAGTTGGGTGCCTTTGGTGATTTCCAGCCGACTGCCCGATTGCAGCTCCAGCGATGCGATGCGGATACTTGTTCCTCTAAGGACGACCGCCGTGCCGGATTGACCGGTTCGATAGGGCAATACGACCTTGTCCCAGGTGTCGGGCAGCCGGTTTTGCACCCAGTTGCGGGGCTCCATCCACTCGCCTGCTTTTCCCGGAGCCTTACCCGACCATACGATCTGCCCGGCTAACTTTCCTGACAGGAAAAGGGGCAGTATATAAAAAAATAATCGAGACGCGGCAAGCTTTATGTCCTTCATCCTTTAAAAGCTGCTTTTTATCAAAACAATTTAGCCAAAAAAGCATTTTGAAATAGCTTTGATTTTTTGTTTGATCCTGAAAGTTAACACAATATACCCTAAATGAATCATCGTTACACCATTCTTGCGCTTTGTCTGCTCTTCTTCAGTCCTGTTTTCAGCCAGTTCCCCGGCATGGGACGCCCGGGATCCAACCCGACGATCAAGGGAAAAATATCCGGTACCGTTATGGATTCGATTAGCGGCAAACCGGTAGAGTTTGCTACGGTAATACTCATTAATCCCAAGTTTGGCAAACAGCTCGACGGCGGGTTGACAGACGAGAAGGGAAATTTCAAAATTACAGATGTTACCAATGGTAGCTACCAGCTCAATATTTCGTTTTTAGGCTACGCCGAAAAAAAGATAACCGACCTGGAGATTACCCTGGAAAAGCCGGATCTCGACCTGGGCATAGTCTATATGATCCCCGAAGGGATTAACCTGAGTGAGGTGACCGTGACCGAGGAGGCAGCCCTGATCGAAAATAAAATTGATAAGATCGTCTTCAATGCCGAGAAAGATGTGACCACCGCCGGAGGCAATGCTACTGAAGTCCTGGGTAAGGTTCCCCTGCTCGCGGTGGACTTCGATGGCAATGTGTCGCTCCGCGGCTCCAGAAATATCCAGATCCTGATCAACGGCCGACCCTCTACCCTGCTGGCCGATAATGTGGCCAATGTGCTCAAGACCATTCCAGCGGATCAGATCAAAAAGGTGGAGGTCATCACGACCCCCGGGGCGCGCTACGATGGTGAAGGCAGCGCAGGAATTATCAATATCATCACCAAGAAAAAATCCGTGGAGGGCATCACGGGATCGGTATCCGGAGCCGTCGGTACCCGACAAAACAACGCTAACCTGAGTTTTAGCGCAGCGAAAGGCCGGTTTGGGGTCAACATGAATGCCGGTTCTTTCCTTTCCTGGCCGCGGGAAGGCAATGTGTCGTTTTACCGCGAGGATTTGATCGCCGGACAAAAACGCGTCTTCGAACAGGAAGGCCCCTCCGAAAGTTATTCCTATGGCCCTGGTGGCTCTCTCAGCGCCTTCTACGATATCAACGCCTACAACAGCATCAATTCCAGCATTTCGTTCAGAGGCTTCGGCAGCAGCAACGAAGGTACCATCAATGCCCGTTTTGCCGATCCGCTGGCCGGCATTTTCCAAACTTACGAGCGCTTTAACGACAACAGTTCGCTCAATGGCGGGTTCGACTGGACCAGCGATTACCGCAAAACCTTCGAACAGCCCGAGCGAGAACTGAGTTTTGGCTTCCAAATCAGCGGTTCCAACAGCAACCGCAATACCGTCATCGAACAGAGTGGCTCAGATCCGGGACTCCTGATTCGCGAAAAAAACGATAACGATGGGCTTAACCTCGAAACCATCCTACAGGTGGATTACGTGCACCCCTTCTCGGATAAACTCAAACTCGAAACCGGTGCCAAAACCACCCTGCGCAATATTGATAGCGATTATACTTACCGCAGTTTCAACGTTGATCAGGATCGCTTCGTTATTGACCCTCGAAGAACCGATATCTTTTTCTACAACCAGGATGTGTGGGCAGCCTACGCTTCGTTCAATGTCAAATTTGGCAAAAAAACAGGTCTGATCGCCGGTGCCCGCTACGAGAGTACCGCCATAGCAGGCGATTTCGACGTGGAAACCAATACCTTCGCCAACGATTACGGCAATATCCTCCCCAGCATCATCCTCAGCCAAACCCTCAAAGGGTTCCAAACGATCAAACTCAGCTACAGCCAACGCATCCAACGCCCCAGCTTGTTCTACATCAACCCCTTCGTGGATCTCAGCGATACCCGCAATATCTCCTTCGGTAACCCCGAACTGCTGCCGGAACTGACCGACCTCTACGAAATTAACTACAATACCTTCTTCAAAGGGATCGTCCTCAATGGCTCTGTCTATTACCGACATACCCGCGATGTGATCGAAAATATCCTGACGATCCGACCCGATGGGGTGTCCGCTACCACCTACCTCAACGTAGGCCAAAATGATGTCCTTGGTTTCAACTTCTTTACCTCCCTCAAAATCTTGAAAATTTGGGAAATTCGAGGCAACTTTAATGCCAATACCTACGATGCGACCGGTATCATCAACGGCCAGGAGGTTTCCCGCAGAACCGCCATCTGGAACGCGTTTGTCAATTCTACTTTCAGCTTCAAAAAGGGCTTCAAGGCAGAGATCTTCGGATTCTATAATGCCCCCAGACAAACCCTCCAGGGAACCAATGCCTCCTTCTCCCTGATGAGCGTGGGCTTCAAAAAGGAAATCCTGGATAAAAAAGCAAGCCTGGGACTCACGATCATTGATCCCTTCAGCGAAAATAAGGCTTTCCCCAATAGCCTCTCCGGCGAGAATTTCGTCCAGGAAAGTACCTTCGAAATCCCTTTCCGCTCTTTTGGCATCAACTTTAGCTACAATTTCGGCAAACTCGATTTCAACCAACAACGACAACGAAGATCCAGAATCAAAAACGATGACCTCAAAGAGGGCTCAGATAACCGATTCTAAACTTGCCGCCGTTAAAGTTATTTTAAATCAAATTTGCTACAAATTTGAAATGTATCCTTTTATTAACTTTGCACACGATTAATTTTAATTACAATATTCTAAATTTTGCCAAGAAAAAGATTAATATTTTAAAAATACATGAAAAACGCTATTTTATTCTTTGTTTTCTTGTTTTCCGGATATATCACACAGGCTCAGATGCCAGGTAGAGGAATGGCCAAAGGTCCTTCTATCGTTGGAAAGATCGAGGGTGCAATTGTGGATTCCGGTACAGGTGCTCCGGTGGAATTTGCTACGGTGGTGCTGATTGATGCGGCGTCCGACAAGGAGCTGAACGGTACGATTACAGACGAGAAGGGTGAGTTCAAACTGCAGGATGTGAAGAGCGGCACTTACCGCCTTTCATTTTCTTTTTTGGGCTACCAGACCAAAACGGTGGAAGGGGTGGAACTGACCCTGGAAAAACCGGATGTGAATATTGGAAAGGTGGAATTAATCAGCGAAGGATTGATGCTGACCGAGGTTACGGTGACCGAAGAGGCTGCGTTGATTGAAAACAAGATTGACAAGATGGTGTATAATGCGGAGAAAGATGTGACAGCAGCGGGCGGCGATGCGACAGATCTGCTGCGCAAGGTTCCGCTTTTGTCGGTTGACCTCGACGGCAACGTGTCGCTTCGCGGTTCTTCCAACATCCAAATCCTGATCAACGGCCGACCTTCTACCCTTTTTGCCGAGAATATGGGCGAGGCCCTGAAAATGCTGCCTTCTGATCAGATCAAAAATGTGGAGGTCATTACCACGCCTACGGCAAAATACGATGGCGAGGGCACAGCCGGCATTATCAACATCATTACCAAAAAGAAAAGCATAGAGGGGATTTCTGGTTCTGTAGGGGCTTCCGTGGGCATCCGATCCAACCGCGCTAATGTCAATCTCAACATCGCCAGAGGGCGGTTTGGAATGGGTCTGAATGCTGGCGGTCACTATGGCTGGCCTCAAAACGGGCGCTTTGAATTCTACCGGGAAGATGTGGTGAGCAGCGGCAAGCGCATCCTGGATCAGTCGGCTGCTTCCAGAAGCAATTTTGTGGGCAGCAGGGGATCGTTTAATGCGTATTACGATATCAATGCCTACAACAGCATCAGTACTTCGGTCAGCTTTGGCGGAAGGGGCGGTTTTAACGACAACAACACCCAGGCTGCTTATTCCGATCCTGCTTTGGGGATCAATCAGCTCTACCAGCGCCTGAGCGAGTCAACCAACCTGAATGGCAGCTACGACTGGACGACCGACTACCGCAAAAAATTCAAAAATCCCGAACAGGAACTCACCTTCGCCTTTCAGATGAGCGGTTCAAAGAGCAATCAGGAAAATACGCTCGACCAGGAGGGCAACGATGATGCACTCCTGCAACTGGAAAGCAATACCAACGACGGCTTGAATGTCGAAACCACCCTGCAACTTGATTATGCACACCCCTGGGGGAAAAATGTCAAAATGGAAGTCGGGGTCAAAAGCGTACTTCGCGACATAGACAGCGATTACTTCTATGAAGTGTTCAACTTTGAAACGGACAATTTTGAGACAGATGGACGGCGGACCGATGAGTTTACCTACGACCAGGATGTCTATGCCGGATATTTGTCGTTCAATGTGAAACTGGGCGAGAATTTCGGTTTGGTTGCCGGTTCCCGGTATGAAAAAACCGATATCGCAGGGGATTTCAGGGATCATCCCAATCCTTTTGCCAACAGCTACGAAAACTGGCTCCCCAATGTGATCCTCAGCCACAAAATGGGCAAGTCGTCCAATGTGAAACTGAGCTACAACAAACGCATCCAGCGCCCCAGCCTGTTTTATATCAACCCCTATATTGCACTGGCCGACCCCCGGGACATTTCTTTCGGAAATCCCAACCTTTCGCCCGAGTTGACCGATCAATATGAATTGGGATACAACACGTATGTGAAAGGTATTTCGGTAAACGCAGCGCTTTTCTACAAAAATACAACCGATATCATCGAAAATTTCTTGCGGATCAATGACGAGGGGGTTTCGGTGACGACCTTCCAGAATATCGGCAGAAACCGGTCGGTTGGAACCAACCTGTACATTTCAGGTACCATCAAAAAGAAACTTACCCTGCGCGGTAGCGTGGATGTGTTCACGTACAACGGACAAAGTACCATCGAAGGGCTGAGTCTGAGCAACCAGGCTGTATTGTGGAACGGCCGACTGAACGCCACACTGGAGCTGCCAAAGGATCTCCGCTTCGAGGCTTTCGGGTTTTATCGCTCCCCTACCCAAACTTTACAGGGAAGCCGGGCATCTTGGACCATGCTGAACTTTGGCTTGATGAAGCAGTTCAACAAACGCACCAGCCTGGGTCTGAATGTTTCACAACCGTTTAAAGAAAACCTGGAGTTTGTCAACGAACTCAGCGGTGCGAATTTCTACCAGCGCAGCAATTCTATCCGCCCCTTCCGTTCGGTTGGACTCAATTTCCGCCACAGCTTTGGCAAAATGGATTTCCGCCAACAACGCGAACGCAGAAGTGTAATCAATAATGCCGACCTGAAATCAGGAGGCGAAAGCAACGAGAACGACTGATTTATCCTCGTTCAAGCCAAAAGGGTTTGCAGGTCATCTTTACCTGCAAACCCTTTTTTTATGCAATCAAATCACCCCGTGTACGGCATTATGCAAAAAGCGACGCGGGTTGTGGTAGGCAATCTGCCAGTAAAAATCGTCCGACAAGTACCCCCGCATTTCAATGCCAAACCTGCGCTCCCGGTAATCTTTTTGCAACATGTAGAAGTCTGATCCAAAGAGAATGTAATCCCTGGTCTTTTCAAAAGCAATCATCGTCTTGAGCAGCGGATACAGCCTGGCGTCAAAAACCGTGAAAGAAATATCGGCATACACATTCGGCCAGGCCTCATTTTCAATCAATTTTCGGATCTGGTAAAACCAGTTTTGCCGAAAGGGATACCCCCCCGATTCGCTTTCCTTTTTCAGCGGTGGTTCATCCAGGTATTTGTTCCACTCGTCTTTACCTCCGAAATGAGCCAGGTTGAGTTTTAGTCGGGGAAATTGTTCCAATACCCTCGACCACCAGTAGGGATGATTGTAATACTGCGCAAAATCTTTGTTGCCCGCTCCCTGCTCCCCCGCCTGGCCTTGGACGATCCGGGCCTTCTCCCGGTCGGCATGACTCATCTTCCCGCGGTAATAGTTTTGATTTTTGGGGATACAATGCGTCGTAACGGGTATGCCGTGTGCTTCGGCATAAGCATACACTTCTTTCAGTCGCTCATCGTCCGGAAAAAAACCCAGGGAAGGATATAGCTTGATACCTGCATACTTTTCGTTTTCGATATAGTGTCGCACCAACTGCACGACGTCCGGCCTCCGGGGGTCCACCCCGACAAAAGGAAGAATCTGAGTCGGAAATTTGTCGCGCAGGGCACTAAGATCTTTGAGTTGCTCCAAGAAAGGCTTGATAGGCTGACCGGCTCCCATATAATCAAAATCAATGCTCAGAGGCACAAATTTCGTTCCCTGGGGATAATAAGCACACAACTCATCAAAAATATCCTCCGGTTCTTTCAACGCCGAATAAATAAAAGCGGCATACCGATCAAACTTTGAACCCCCAACCTTTTGTAACAATCTCATGAGACGCTGTTTTTCGGGAAGCCGTTTGACTACATCCGTGGGAATCCACTTGTTGAGGAAGTTGCGCGGGATATGCTCTACGCTAAACAGGTGCAGGTGACAATTGTAAATCGTGTAGTCGGGGGCAGGCGTGGCTGAAGGGGAATTCATAATACTATTTTTCCTTTAAACTAAAAAAATCCCCCGGAAGTATATGTCTCCGGGAGATTTTTTTATTGTTGCGTAATAACGGAAATTTACTGATCCGTTCCTACACCTTCCGGCAGGGGCTTACGCGGAATTTTTTGATCCCGCTGAGAAGTCTGCCATACAAAGCTTGCCACGATGACCGCCATTTGTTTCAAGTCGTCTGCTACCAAATGATCCCAATTGTCCATATTGGAGTGGTGCGTCCGGGTAGAATAGGCCATGGGATCCTGGATAAACTGAAATCCGGGAATGCCAACCGCATCGAAAGACAGGTGGTCTGTTCCGCCGGTATTCGACAGGGTCAGGGTACTCGCACCCAGATCTTTGAAAGGCTCCAGCCAGTCGCGGAAAACCGTTCCGGCAGCGGCATTGCCCTGAAGATACACCCCTCTGATCTTACCGGTACCGTTATCAATATTATAGTAAGCCGACACCTTTTCATTGTCGGCTTTCAGGGACTGTACATTGCCCTGAGCATCGGTATTCGCATAATGCTGCTGCACATAAGCCCTGGAGCCGTACAAGCCTTGCTCCTCACCCGTCCACAAGGCGATTCTGAGGGTTCTGCGGGGCTGAATGCCTGAAGCTTTGATCGTCTCCACCAGAATCCGGGCGGCTTCCATCATCACGGAAGAACCCGCTGCGTTGTCGGTAGCACCGGTACCTGCATGCCAGGAATCAAAGTGCGCACCAAATATAACCACCTCATCCTTGAGGTCTGTTCCCGGAATTTCGGCGATGATATTTTCCTGCATGCCATCCGGATTGGTGTATCGCGTCTTCAGCTCCATGGCCAGTTCTACCTTGATCCCTTTTTGCAGCAAGCGGAAAATGCGGTTGTAATGTTCGATGCTCACCGTTGCCTGAGGCACGACCTTTGCATCGGGATTTTGGGGTCTGCCCTCCGCCACGCTCGTTCCCGACACAAAAACGGTACCCAGGTCGCCCTTACCCGCCCGATCAAGTACTACAGCCGGCTGTTCTTCCCAGAAAAAGTCCCAAAGTGCTTTTCTGAAATTGGCGCCGCTACCGCGAAAACCACGGAAACTGCGAGGGGTAGGTGCAGGGGCATTGGCCATTTCCAATAGTTCGCTGTCGCTAAAACGCTTGGCATGTCCGTCGAAATTTTCGGAAACGGTGCGTAGGGTATCCAGGAGTACAAACTTCCCTTTCAACTGACCCCTGTATTTTTCCAGGTCTTCGGCATTATTGGCCTGCAGATAGACCACTTCGCCTTGCACCATTCCGTTGGTAGAAGGCGACCAGGCGCGGGGATACGCCATTACAGGGAAATAACTGGGTGCTACTGCATGCATCTCGAAGTGCTCGAGTTCCCATCCTCTTCCGAAAGGACCCCATTCTTCGGTATGGACATTCTGTAGTCCCATTGCTTTGAGTCGGTCAAGTGCCCACCCGGTAGCCTTATCCAACATGTCCGAACCCGTCAGACGAGGGCCATACACATCGGTCATCCAGCTGGCAATGTCCATGACCTGACTATTGTCCATACCCTCTTTCCGGATATGCTCCAGCGGGTCGGTGGTGTCCTGTGCCCAAAGTGCACCGGACAAAAGGGCAATCATCGCCCCCATTAGTACCATTTTCTTCATCATTGATAAGTAATTTAAGAGAACAATAAAATCAATCCTGGTTCAGCGCCAGGTGTATTCTATCCAGACAATCCTGCAGGTGATACCGGGTTAAAGGATCACTTGTTTTTTTCACCGCCTTCTTAAGATCACCTGAAAGTTGTTGCAACTTCCCTTTCACAACGGCTTGCACATCGGACAGCTCCGGTCGGATCTCCGGACGTCTTCCTCCTCTGCTTTCCTCCGAGGTTCCCTGCAACAAGTAGGCCATACGCTCGAGATAGCTGCGCTGCAGGTTGCGCCGCACACTGCCTATTGCCGGTACCTGGGACTGGAATAGCTCTGCCCAAATCCCCTTTTGCAGATCATCCATACACGCCAGCACCGAATACGCGCCGGACCCCAACAGGGTTTCGGCCTCTGCCATGCGTTGAAGGCGATCCGGACTAAGCATACTGTTGAGGTGTCTGGCTTGCAATTGTCTTACCTGTTCCAAACTCCCCGTTGGGCTCAGTCGCTGAATGATCGCAGGATCCAGGAGCCAGTCGTGGCTCGAAAATGCGTGTTGCACCATAAACTGAAGTGCCCGCTGCTGGTCTTTTTTTGCCACCGGCGCATACACTACCCCTTCCTGGTCGGAAGACTTGAGGGTCTCATGTACCCCACCAATATTCGTCACGACATGACCAATATACCGGCTCCAGGTTCCCAGTACCTCGCCGTATATCTCCTCCAAATCTGAATAATCCTCTCCTGGCTTGGTCGTCCAGGCAATCAAGTTGGGAACCACCCTTTTCAAGTTTTGCAACCCGTACCAACTCGCCTGCACCGGATCATCTCCGATCGCCTCGGTCTGTGAATCGGGGTCAATGCCGTTGGCAGACCCAAACATATACACCGGATCACCTGCTTTTTCGTTGATCCAACGGCGCAGTTCCGGCAACTCGGCCTCGGGTGAAGTAATTCCCGGCAGGTATCGGTAGCCCCAGTGGATGGCGTAATTGTCATAAGGTCCCATCTGGCGGACAAAGCGAATATTTTCGTCACCAGGCTGGGCTATATAATTGTACCGAGCGTAATCCATGATGGTCGCAGCGATGCCATATTGCTGGGTGAAAGTCCCTGAACGAAGCGAATCCACCGGGTAGGCAGCACTTGCTTTCATATTATGCGGTAAGCCCAGGGCATGACCGATTTCGTGGGCGATCACCCGTCGCATCATCTCCCCGATCTCCGATTCCGGAGTTTCCAGGGTTTGCGCCAGGGGGTTGGCTCCACCGGTTTCGATAAGGTACCGGTTGCGATAAGACCGCAAGTGGTTGTGGTACCAGATGATATCGCTCTCGATGATCTCTCCGGTTCGCGGATCCGAAACGCTTGGCCCTACCGCATTCCGGGTAGTCGAGGCCACATACCGCACCACAGAATAGCGGGCATCCTCCGGACTAAAATCCGGATCCTCTTCCGGGCTGGGCGGATCCTTTGCCATGATAGCATTTTTGAAGCCGGCAGCCTCAAAAGCCACATTCCAGTCTTCTATCCCTTTTCTAAAATACGGGCGCCATTTTTCCGGGGTAGCCGGATCGAGATAATAGACAATAGGTTTGACCGGCTCCACCAGTTCGCCACGCGCATACGCTGCAGGATCTTTAGGTTCCAGGCGCCAGCGGCGGATGTACCGCTTTTCGTCCGATTTCAGGGCCTCCGAGCCGTAGTCAATCTGACTGATGGTAAACCAACCCACCCGGGGATCGTGCAAACGAGGTACCATGGGATCTTCCGGGAGAAGAATCATAGACTGGTTCATCTGCATGCTGATCGTTCCGGTATTGGCATTGGCAGGAGGTGAACCCGCGTTGTAGGTCATGGTGTGGGTCACCTCAATATTGATGGGAAAAGCCTGAACCCGATCAATGAAACTCCGATCGCCATCCAGTCGGTTGACCTTATACTCGGCGCGAAGCCGGGAATTAAGTCCACTGATCGCCTGTACATCCTCGGTAAACAACTTAGAGACCTCTATCAGCAATCCCGTAGAGTCCGGATTATAGGCCTCCACTTTGAACGCTTTTACGATAGGCGCAAAATTGTTGTAGGCCACAGAGCGTGCGATCGGCAACTCCTCATCGGCAACATTGGCAAAAGACATCACTTTAAGCAGTACTTTTTTGTCTTTCAACTCCCAGTGCACCACCTGTTCTGCCACTTTTGAACCCGCATGGGTAAAAGGACTGAGGTTGGTCGGACTTTGCACGATCCGGCTGATCAGCAGCATATCCTTGTTCAGGTGCGCGAAAGGAATCTCGTAATATACCTTTTCGCCGACTCGGTGTACGTTGAAAAGCCCGGGATCGCTCACGGCCTCTTCGGTAATCAGTTCAGCGAAGGATTTGAGATCGCTTTTCGGTTTCTTTTTGTCCTGACTTTCTCCACCCGTACCCGACTGGGCAAGGGCGGCGGAGAAAGTCAGACAAACGGCAAAAAGCCCCGTCAACAACAATTTTAGCATGGTTTTTCGTTTTTACATCAAATGATAGTTGGAAGATAGTAAAAATTTTAGGGTTTACCCTGTCCACTACTTTTCAATTTTCCCTCTTTAAAATCGCTGAAAGAAGCATACTTGATCACCGGTATTCCCGCTTCGGTCAGTTTGTCGTTTACGGGCTTGAGTTCTTCTTCCAGAAACTGATTGACGGTAGCTTCGACAGCCTGCATCTCGGTGCTGAGACTACCGGTCTGATCCAACTGGGTCTGGGTAGGTTTCCCTGGGAAATTACTCACCTGCATATACATCTCGGCAATCCTTTCCCGAAGCCGCTCGTCGGAATCCACGTAAAAATCGCCTTCCAGGGCCACAAACTGCTCGCGGAGTGCTTTCGACTTACTGTCCAGCGATTTTAGTAGTTCCTGGATAGCAGGATCGGCTGAAGCGATAGCAGCTGCCTGCCCTCCGATCTCATCCAGAATTTGGTAGATGTAGGCCAATTGCTCGGTCATCGCATACAACTTCATCACGGTCTCGTATTGCAGGGTGCGTTCCTCCGGCGTATAGGGAGAAGCGGAATCGTGTACCAATTCAAAGGCAGTGGTGTAGGTTTCCTTACCCTTAATCAATTTCACTTCGTACTTCCCGGCCTCCAGATTTGGCCCGAATATCGTTCCGCCGAGCGCCATGCGGTTTTTGGTAGGTGCGGCTTTGGGTCGGTCAATCGCGGTCGGCATTTCGACAATATTCACTCCCCCGCTCTTTCCTGCCTGTAAAGTTTTGATCAGTTCACCATCTTTATACACCTCCATATACATTTTACCGAAAGTATGTCGCTGGGGCATATAGTAAGCGATACGGGCAGCCGTCCCCGGATTGGGGCCGGTATAATTGGCACTTCCCCCGAACCATCCGCCGCCGTTGCCTGGATCTCTCAGGATAGTCGGAGTCATTTCAAAGAAGTGTAATTTTTTTTCGGCGATAGCCGGGGTAAACTGTCGCCAGGTCGAAATATCGTCAATGATGATGATGCCCCGGCCGTGGGTACCCAGCACCAGTGCGTGGTCACGGGGGTGGATCACCATATCGGGGATACCGACTTTAGGCACATTATTTTCGAAGCGGGTCCAGGAGCTGCCCTTGTCCAGGGACACATACAAACCCATCTCGGTACCCAGGAACAGCAGATCCGGATTAACCAGGTCTTCGCGGATACTCAGGGCATAAGTTTCGATAGCACTGGTATTCAACGCAGTCCAGGTTTTGCCCAGGTCGTTGGTCACAAACGCATAAGGAGTTTTGTCGCCGCTGCGATGTCCGTCAAAGACAACATAAGCCGTTTGTGCATCGAAATGTCCGGGTTCGATATAGCTCACCCAGGTATTTTTGGGCAATCCGGGCACATTGGCGATCACATTCCTCCAAGTTTTGCCCAGATCGGTACTCACCTGAAGATTCCCATCATCGGTTCCGGCCCATATCGTATTGGCATCTTGGGGAGACTCGGCGATCGCATAAATCGTACAATGATTTTCTGCGGTAGAATTATCAATGCTCAGCCCACCGGATGACTTTTGTCGTTGCTTTTCCGGATCGTTGGTACTCAGGTCGGGGGAAATGCGTTGCCAGGACTCGCCCATATCTTCGGACATAAACAAATACTGCGATCCGAAGTAAATCCGCTCGGGTTGGTTGGGGCTGAGGTGGATAGGAGAATTCCAATTGAAGCGATATTTGGACTCTTCGCCTTTGGGATAGGGTCTGATCCACTTCACATTACCGGTAGCCTCGTCATAGCGGAGGATCATACCCCCCTGAAACTCGGTAAAAATAAAATTGTCCTGAACCGGGTGACGGAAGCAATAAAAACCATCGCCGCCAAACGTATTCACCCAATCTGCATTGGTAATGCCGCCTGGTTTTGCCGAAGGCCCATACCAGGAACCATTGTCCTGCAGACCGCCATAAATCCGGAAAGGCTTGTGGTTGTCCACGCTCACCCGATAATACTGGGAAAGCGGCAGGTTGCCCCAATGCCGAAACGAATAGCCTCGGTCGTGTGACTCATACACCCCACCATCGGTAGCCAGCAGCACGTGTTTGGTGTTATTGGGATCAATCCAGGCATCGTGGACATCGGAGTGAACGGAACCATCCATAGCCCGGAAAGTACGTGCGGCATCCTCGCTAAAAATAGCCTGTAAACCGGCCTTCACGACGATACTATCGTTCTTGGGGTCAATCGTAAGCTGAGAAAAGTAGAAAGGTCGAACGGTGGTATTAAAATCGGTGCTGGCAAGCGACCAGGACTCCCCTTTATCGGTAGAGCGGTACAAGCCCTTCTTCTCCTTTTGGTCGGTCTCCACGCTCAGGTACAACACATCGGGGTTAGACGGAGCCACGGCCACTGCCATGCGCCCCAATTTGCCCTCGGGCAATCCATTGGAAAGCACCTTCCAGGTTTTACCGCCATCGGTGGACTTATGCAAAGCGCTCGTACCGGTAAAACCGGAATCAAAAAAATCGGGCCAGCGGCGAAAACTCCACATCGCAGCATAGACCGTTTCCGGGTCAGCGGGATCAATCGCCAGGTCGGCCGCCCCGGTATGTTCATCTATGTACAGTACTTTTTCCCAGGTCTGCCCCCCATCGGTAGTCTTGAAGACTCCCCGCTCGGCATTCGCGTTCCAGAGGTGTCCCAATGCTGCCACATAAACCGTATCGGAATGCAGGGGATTGACCACGATATCAGAAATGCGTTCGGTAGCTTCCAATCCGAGGTGCGACCAACTCGTGCCCCCATCGGTACTCTTGTAAACACCATTCCCGATCGAAACGCTATTGCGCACCCAGGGCTCCCCGGTACCCACCCATACCGTCTCCGGCTGGCGCTGATCCACGGTCACCTTCCCGATGGACTGCGGATAATCGTCGAAGATAGGTCGAAAAGCCACGCCTCCGGAAACAGACTTCCAGACACCTCCGCCGGCGCTGCCCACATAGATGATTTCAGGTTTACTATCCACGGCAGCCAGGCTCGACACCCTGCCGCTCATCACCGCGGGGCCGATTTGTCGGGCATACAAGGCATTCACCACGCCGTCGTAATTGATATTCGACTCCTGAGCCTGCACAGAGCAGGCAAGCAAAACAATGCTTACATAAAGGAAAATAGATCTCATGGAAGGAAAATTTTAAAAAAAGGGGTAGAAGAATGGTTATTCCGCTACCCCTGCAAATAAAATCACAAAAAATGGATGTGTAAATCCTAATTCTTCTTAGGGAAGGCGAACTCGGTATCTGCGATATCGTTGTTGAGTTCGTACTGTTCGAAAGTCATCTTTTGAAGCGTCATCCCCCCCATTTTGGACTCGATGTAGTGTGGAAGCATAAAACCATCCACTTCCTGATAATCGCTGAAGTAGGTTTTTACCTCCTGGCCTTTCATAGGACCGTCGGTCACAAAAGCCTCGTACATAATGACCACATAATTCTCGGTATCGAAGTAGTGAAACTCTACCTCACCGTCTTTTTTCTCTAATTTCACCTTGAAGCACTCCACGCCGTCCACGGTTTCCTTACCTTCCAGTGCCACCTTGTGTCCTTTTTCCTGATAATTCAGGAACTCGCTCTCAAACTTCTGCCGTTCGAAGTCTTTGGCTTGGGCTTCGGGCATAACCTGTGCCTCTGTACTTCCCATCATGGGATTGACCATCCAATTGGTTTCTCCGTCCGTAGCCATCACCATCTGCATACCTTGGATATCAATGGTAAGCTTGGTTTTGTTGGGACGTTTAGAAACCATCGTCGCGGGAAACTCCATGCCTTGCATTTCCATTTTTGCCCGGACACTCTGGGTATTGAGTTGTAGCCAGTTTTCCTTTCCGCCTGTATTCTCGAAATACTGATCCAGAATTTCATCCACGGATTGCGCCTGCAAAGTTGGAATAGCAACTACAACTGCCAGCAAAAAAAACAAATTTTTCAACATGATGCCTGATTTTTTTTGATGAGATAGAATAATGAAATATTAAAATCGAAGAAAAAAATGATGCAAACCTTAACGTTTCGATAAAGGGCGGGTAATATTCGACTGACAAGCAGTCAAAAAAAAAGCCCTTTCAACAGAAACTGCGAAAGGGCTTTTTTAGTTTGCCAAAACGATCATCAACTTCCGAAATCGTCGAAGGCGATGTTACTTTCTGGCACACCCAGGTTGTCCAACATCTTCATCACAGCCTGGAGCATCATCGGAGGACCGCAAAGGTAGTACTCCACCTCTTCCGGTTCCGGGTGATTTTTCAGGTAATTGTCGAGTAACACCTGGTGGATAAACCCAACCGGGCCTGTCCAGTTGTCCTCGGGAAGTGGCTCGGACAAAGCGATATTGTAGGTAAAATTATCGTAGTCCTTCTCTATATTCCTAAAATCTTCGGTGTAGAACAACTCGCGCGAAGAACGCCCTCCGTACCAGTAAGAAACCTTTCTGTCGCGGGTTTTCAGGGTGTGGAACAAATGGAAAATATGAGAACGCAGGGGCGCCATACCGGCACCACCTCCGATATAAATCATCTCCTTTTTCGTTGGTTTGATGAAAAACTCACCATAAGGACCTGATACGGTCACCTTGTCACCGGGTACGCGAGAGAACACATAAGAAGAGCACACACCGGGGTTAACCTGCATCCATCCATTCGCCTTGCGGTCCCAGGGTGGCGTAGCAATCCGGATATTCAGCATCACGATATTACCCTCTGCCGGGTGATTCGCCATGGAATAAGCGCGGAACTGTTCCTCATCGTTTTTCATTTTCAAATCCCACAGTTGGAACTTATCCCACTCGGGGCGGAACTCATCCGGCTTTTTGCCCATACGAGGATGGGCTGTAATATCCATACCTTTGAAATCCACCTCAATCTTGGGCACATCAATCTGGATATACCCTCCGGACTCGAACTCCAGGTGTTCACCTTCCGGCAAGCGAACCACAAACTCTTTGATAAAAGTAGCCACGTTGTAATTGGAAACCACCTCGCACTCCCACTTCTTGATCCCGAAAATTTCTTCCGGAATGCGGATGCGCATATCCTGGCGAACCTTCACCTGGCATGCAAGTCGTTTGTGCTCCGCTACTTCCCGACGCGTCAGGTGGTTCATTTCCGTAGGCAACACATCACCTCCGCCAGCGTCCACATGGCACTCGCACATGGCGCAGGTACCTCCACCTCCACATGCAGAAGGCAAAAATATACTTCTTTCTGACAGGGCAGACAAAAGAGAAGACCCTGGCTGTACCAACAGGGGATTTTCCTCATCGCCATTGATGATGATCTTTACATCGCCCTGGGGAACCAGGCGCTTTCTTGCATAAATCAGCATGAACGACAACGCGAGAATCACCGCTGTGAAAACCACTACAGCGAAGATCATGGTTTGGAAACTAAACAGTAATATCATGGTATATCAGATTGTAAAGTTTTTCGAATTTAATTCGAGGCAAAAGCCGCAGGGTCAATACCCAGCAAACTCATAAAAGCAATACCCATCAGGCCGGTAAGAATGAAAGCCATGCCCAAACCCCTCAAAGGTCCCGGGACATTGGAATATTTCATCTTCTCGCGAATAGCTGCTATCGCAATAATAGCCAGGAACCAGCCGAAGCCGCCACCCAGACCGAAAGCAATCGAATTGGAAAGCGTGTACTCCCGGGAAACCATAAAAAGAGAGCCACCCAGGATCGCACAGTTAACCGTAATCAATGGAAGGAAAATACCCAACGCTGCATACAAAGAAGGCGAATATTTTTCAACCACCATTTCTACCAACTGCACCATCGAAGCAATTACCGCGATAAAGAGGATAAAGCGCAAAAAAGTAAGATCCATGCCAAAGATACCGCCCTCGCTTAGCAAATGCTCGTTGATCAGCCAGTTGATCGGCATCGTGATGCCCAATACAAAGATAACAGCCAGTCCAAGACCAAAAGCCGTTTTGACAGACTTCGAAACAGCCAGGTAAGAACACATACCAAGAAAGTAAGCCAGTACGAGGTTCTCTACGAACGCCGCTTTTATAAAAACATTAAAGAACTCTCCCATGAGTGTAAAATTTTCGAAAAGTTAAAAATCGGTCCTTACAAACAGGATTAGGAAATATCAACCAACTTTGGATTGATGCTGCGCTGAATCCAGATCAAAATACCGATGATAAACATGGCCGCAGCAGGCAACACCATCAAGTTGTTGTTGGTGTACCAACCAAACAACACGCTCTCTGTAGTGTTGATCAAAAAGTCTGCATTCGGACCGATAATCTTCAACTCTATACCTGTACCGGCAAAAAGCGTACCCTTGCCAAACACTTCGCGGATAACCCCAATGATCAGCAGGATAGCCCCATAGCCCAATCCATTGCCAATGCCATCCAGGAACGAACGCCAGGGTTTATTGGCCATCGCAAACGCCTCCAAGCGACCCATCACAATGCAATTGGTGATGATCAGACCGATATAAACCGACAACTGCTTGTACACCGGATAATTCAAATACTTGAGTGCCAGCTCTACCACCGTCACCAGCGTAGCAATAATCACCAGCTGCACGATCATACGAACCTGCTTGGGAATGTAATTCCGCAACATCGAAGTAAACAGGTTCGAAAAAGCGGTCACAAAAATAACCGCCACCGCCATCACCAGCGAAGGAAGTACCAGAGAAGTAACGGCCAACGCCGAGCAAATACCCAGTACCTGTACTGTAATGGGGTTGTTGTCACTCAACGGATCCGTTAACAACTTGCGTTCTTTTTTCCCGAACAGGGGCTCTTTTTCTTCAACACCAATTGCGGTGTCTTTTACGGAGGTATCTGCCATAATGCTGTTTATTTGTTCCCTGTACAAACAGGTCTATGATTATATATTAGACTTCAGCTTCGCAAAATAAGGTTCGTAGTACTTAATCCCACGCTGCAACATTTCCGTGACGCCATCGCCGGTAACAGTTGCTCCGGATATCCCATCCACATCATGCTTAGGGTCTTTTGCACCCCCTTTGCGCACGGTTATGGAAGTATAATTGCCCTGCTCATCGTAGATGGATTTGCCCGCAAACTGTGTACCAAAGCCCGGGTTGTCCTTGATCTCTGCCCCCAGACCCGGCGTTTCACCTTTGTGGTCAAAAGCAGCACCGGTAATGGTGGAAAGATCACCCTCCAGGGCAATATTACCCCAGATTTCGTCCCAAAGCCCATTGCCTCGGATAGAAATGATGTAGAACTTCTGGTCGCCCTGGGTATATACATACAGCGGAAGCAAGCGATCCGCCTCCGGCTTCTTGCGCTCTTTCGCCATATCAATATCCTCTGCCAAAACGCCCTCTACCGGCTCTCCTGCCATATTCAAACCCACCTGCTCGATATTGGAACCAAATATGCCAGCCACATCTCCATCGGTAAGGTCCTTAACCTTTTTGCCATCCGGCAAATGTTTTTCAACGGCCATTAAGATAGCGCGCTTATTGAAAATCTCCTCATTCAAAGCCGCCTTCTCTTTGGTCACCTCCCGGAGACCCGTCAATAAGACCGCTACAAAGACAGTCATGATGAGCGTAAATCCTATAACCTTATTTGTACTGTTCATAGCTGTGTTTTTCCTTTTTTTCCGGATAAATGATTAAGCCGACTGGTTTGCAGCCAACATTTTTGCCCTTTTTGCCCTGCGCTTCATATTGGCCTCCACCACATAGTTGTCAATCAACGGCGCAAATACATTCAAAAACAAAATCGCAAGCATCCAGCCCTCGGGATAGGCAGGGTTCAGTACCCGGATAATCATCCCTACAAAACCAATCAAAAAGCCATATATCCACTTACCCACATTGGTAGAAGAAGCTGTCACCGGATCCGTAGCCATGAATGCCATAGCGAAGAAGAAACTTCCCATATAAAACTGATAGTACCAGGGTACTTCCATGAAAGGCGTGGCGCCCCAGGCATTCAGCAACAAACTCATCGTCACCGCGCCCAAAAACATGGACAACATGATGCGCCAGCTGGCAATTCCTGTACCCACCAAAATCAAAGCCCCTACCAGGATAAGCGGCTTGGAGGTTTCCCCGATAGAACCGGGAATCAAGCCCCACAACATCTGACCTTCACTATACACCCGGGTCACGTTCTCCCAACCACCCTGATAAGCCAAGGATAGTGGCGTCGCTCCGGTATATCCATCCGCTACCACTGCCGCAGCATTGTAAGTAGCCCAACCCAACGACTCAAATATGCCATTCAAAAAGCTAAGATGCGCCCAACCGTAAGTTACCGCTGCACCCGCTTCCGCTTTGGAAAGACCGGAAACCCAAACTTCATCGCCCGAGATCTCTGTAGGGTAAGCAAAGAACACAAACACCCGTGCCAGCAAAGCGATGTTCAAAATGTTCATCCCTGTACCGCCAAAAGCTTCTTTGCCGATGATTACCGCAAAAGCCACAGAAAGCGCCAAAATCCACAACGGGATATCCGGTGGCATGATCAACGGAATCAAAGCTCCGGAAACCAGAAAACCTTCCTCCACACTGTGCCCCTTTCGGTAAGCATAATAAAACTCGATGCCCAGACCCACCACGTGGGTAACCACAAAAATGGGAAGCAACTGGATCAAGCCATAAAAAAGCTTCAAATGGAAGCCCTGCAACAGCCCCCCGTGCTCGCCCAGCGCCAGAAAATGCTGATGACCGATATTATAGGTACCCAGCAAATAACAAAGCTGCATCGCAAGCACCACCATTACCATGGTGCGCTTCAAATCCATCCCATCCCGAATGTGTACCCCGTTGACAGTGGTCGCATTCGGAGTGAAAGCGAAAGTAAAGAAAGCATCATACGCAGTATGCAGGAACGGCGCCTTCTTCTTATCCGGTTCAATTTTTTTGAAAAAATTGATCAGTGCATTTTTCATATCGAACGAAATAGATGTTTAATGAAATTTCAACCTTAACCCTGCGCAAGCATCTCATCCAGCCCCTCTCGCAAAATCTGCTGCAAAGGCTGCTTGGAAGTGCAAACAAATTCGCAAATTGCGATATCTTCCTCGGATAGTTCCTTGATACCCAAAGCCTCCATGCGTTCCACGTCATTGACGAGTATAGACTTCATCAGCTGCTGGGGGTAAATGTCCATCGGAAGCACGTCCTCGTACTGTCCTGTCACCACGAAAGCCCGCTGCTCTCCGTGCGTGTTGGTGTCTGCTTTGAATCGGGCGTCAGGGAAAACAAAGTTGGGGTAGGTTCGGGACAAACTCGGACGAGGAGAACCTGGGATCAACCAGCCAAACATCTCGTAATAGTCACCCTCGCGAACAACCGTCACCTGGTCGTCCTGTGCATTTAAAAAGTCTTTCACCTCTTTTCTTGCCCCACTCAACACATCACCCGAAATAATGCGCACCGCATCTCCACTCAAGCCATCTTTCAACAATTCTCCAATATTTGCGCCCAAATAGGTTTTTACATAGCGAGGCTCGCGTACCTCTGCACCCGTGACCGCGACAATGCGATCGGCGCAAAAGCGGCCTTCCAAAAACAAGCGACCTATCGTGATCACCGTCTGTACATGCACCGTCCAAACGACATCGTCGTTGACAATCGGAAAAGTATGGTGAATCTGAACCCCTACGTTACCAACCGGGTGCTTGCCCGAAAACCACTTTTTCACCACACCTGAAGCCTGTGTAAATGCAGCAGCAGGTGCCTGTGCACCTCTGGCATCCAAACCAAGATATACATTGCCATCCGTCATTTTCGCCAAAACATCCAAGCCCTTTTGGAAAGCTTCCTCCTGACCCGCTACCACAAAGTTGAGATCGGGAGCCAATGGAGCAGTGTCAAAAGTGGACACAAATATATTGCGAGGATCTTTCGAAGCATCCGGAACCACATCGTATGGACGCTGATTGATCAAAGGCCATGCTCCGCTTTCCATCAAGAAAGACCGCAAAGTCGCACGATCCGCTTGGGCAAGATCCGGTGCCGGCATATCCCGGTACTTCATGGCTTTGTCCGCAAGAATGATCACCTCTGTGATCGCCCGCTTTTCGCCCCGGCGAATCTCGGCTATCTCACCACTCACCGGCGCAACGTACTTCACGTCCGGCTGATTTTTGTCAAAAAACAACACATCGCCCGCCTTAACTTCCGCACCTTCCTCTACCATAAGTTTGGGTATCGGCAAAACTCCCCGGAAATTGGGCGGCTGAACCGCAAAAGTGTTTACCACAACCCCTTCGTCACAAGTCTTCGCAGCCTCACCCTCCAATAAGATGTCAAATCCCTTCTTCAGGCCAATAACCGGCGTACCCGCGCCCACATATCCCACCTTCTTACTCCCCACAATCTCCCTGGCACCGGGAATCAAACCCAGGTTAAGGCCATCCTCTGAGATACCCGCCTTCTTGGCCTCAATGGCAATCAAGTTGTCGGACAATTGCACGAGAATGAAGAAAAATACCAGAACCGCTACCGCCAGCAAGCCATATAACAAATAACTCGATCCGGCAGAACCCCCGGTTGACTGTGCCATAGATGAGGATAAAATCGCCACCTGAAAGGCAACCACTAGTAGTGTTTTTGCAATGATGTTTTTCATGTCTGTTTGATAAACCCTTAGCTTGAATGTATGCGCAAGGCCAATTAACCTTACTTTTCATTTTCACGGCAAAGATATAAACCTTTTAGTGATATAAAGCACATACCTTTTATTATTGTTCTCTGGCATCTTTTATTTAGATAAAATCTAAATAAAATACAAAAGACTAATAATCAATGCTTTATCAAATTATTTCTATAGGTTTTTTGCCATTGCCACCAGGCAATTGTGGCGATTGCGACATAAACGACCATGAGGAGCATAAACAACCAGGCTCCCCGGGAACCGTATAACCAGGCATAAGCTGCATCAATTACGATCCAATACAGCCAGTTTTCCAGGATTTTTCGGACCTGCATCAGGGTGGCAAACAGGGCGAAGATGGTGGTTAGGGCATCGGGATAGGTAGCTGCTGCCGGCGTCCAGGCAGCAAAAAAATAGCCAAACAGCAACCCGATCAGCGTACCGGCTGTGATGATCCACAAATGTTGTTGCCAAGGTAAGGTAGCAATGGACAGGTTTCCTCCGGAAGTCTTGTTTTTCCGCCAGGAAAACCATCCCCAGAAGCCCATTCCGACGTAAAAGAGCTGGAGAAGGGCATCCAGATAGAGTTGGTAAAAGAAAAAGCTGGCATAAGCCCACAACGAACAGCTGACGATGCCAAAAATCCAGGCGATAGCGCGTTGTCGGGCTGCCAGGATGACATATACGAGCGCCAAGAGCGTCGCACTCCAGTCAATCCAAGACAAATCCAGCAATTGGCGCAGCAAATCCTGCAACATCAGCCTTTCACCACTACAAAATGGTATTTTATTTTTTCGATAATCGGGTTACCGGAACCCGGCTCCAGATTGTCGAGGATAATATCCAGGCTGATCGTCTCTTCGCCGTCTTTCTCTGTGCTATCGAAAGTAACATCAATCTCTGCTGTTCCTCCGGGAGGAACCTCGCGGTAGGAGAAGTCGGCAATGGTGCACTCACAAGCCACAACAGTAGAGATCTTCAGCGGCACATCGCCCTTATTGGTAAAGGTATAAGTATGGTAGCGCTGTTCTCCCTTAGGCACCTTGCCAAAATCCACTTCCCGCTCCTTAAACACCATAATTGGCACGCCCTTGAGGTTTTTTTTGCCATACAAAGACGAAAAAGGATGGATTTCGGGATTGGTGGTCTGGCGGCTGGTTGTTGCTCGCGGCAGCGCCTTTCTATTTTTGGCGGCATCTTCCTGGTTCGAGCGCAATCGGGTGCGCTTGATGGTAATGCTGGTAGGCCCTTCGATAATCTTGAACTCTGTGCGGCGATTGATGGCATGAGCCACTTCCTGCTGTTCTTCTTCAGTCAGGGCGTTGATGAAATCGCCCGTCAGCACAGCCCCTGCGGGAAGGTAATTATAAGTCTGACTCACTTTATCTGTCACCGTTTTGGGTACCTCCTCGCCATACCCTACGGCATTGATCCGCTCACGGGGTACTCCCTTGCGCATCAGCCAGCGGCGGGCGGATTCAGCTCTTCGCTGCGACAGGGTTCGGTTATAGGTAGCATCGCCCCTGTTGTCGGTATGCGACCCCAGCTCTATCTTCATATCGGGATATTGGTTCATGAGTTCCCACACCACCTCGAGATCTGTTTCGGCCTCCGGTTTGATCCGATCATCATCAAAATCGTACAAAATATTTTCCAGCACAAACACCTCCTCCATGGCAATGGTATCGTACTCGGGCTCTGCAGGAGGAACCGGTTTGGCCTTCAGGAAAAACCGCTCCTCGAAAGTCTTGGAAGTTTCCAGGTCGAGGGTCGAAAAAGTAAGGGTATCCGGGTAGAAGCCCTCTTTCGATGCCACAATATAATATTGGCGATCAAACTCCAGTTCAAAATCAAAGCGGTTGCCACTGTCATTGGTTTGGTTCCCCACCATGGTCGTCCGGTTGGGCAACACTTCGGTCAGTTGTACGGTTGCACCGGTCAGGGCCTGCCTGCCTTCGTCAAAAACGCCGGCCACCAAGTTGGTATAAAGTGGATCCACTTCAAAAGCATACATATCATCGCAGCAAGTGGAACTATGCGTAGATCGGGCGCCCTCTGCATCGCGGTTGGACACCAGAAATCCGTTGTACCCCTCTGCATCTATGCTGAAGTACTTATCGTCCACACTGGTATTATACCCTTTGCCCATATTTTGGGGACTACCCCAATTTTGGCCGTCCCAGGCCGCATAAAAAATATCGAAACCGCCGATCGTGGGATGTCCGTTGGAACTGAAATACAAGGTACCATCTCTGTAGAAAGGCGTCTCCTCGTCGCCCGAAGTATTGATGTCTGCCCCCAGGTTTACCGGAGTACTGTACTTGCCGTCGGACAATCGGTTGGCGTAATAGAGGTCGAATCCCCCTTGTCCGCCTGGCATGTTGGACACAAAAAACAGCACTTCTCTTCCAAACAACTCGCCCGCAACCGCATGCTTGGCCAAATAGTCGCCATTGACTCCTTCCACCTCATTGGCAGCCCCCCACTCACCTTCACCGCCCATCGCATAATAGATGCGGCTATCGCTCACCACATTGCCTTCCAGCACCGAACGGGTAAGGAAAAGCGTCCTGCCATCGGGCGACACCGACACATGAGAAGTGTGTACCCCTGGTCGGTTGATCGTACTTCCCAGCGGAGAAGGCTTGGACCAGGACTCTCCTGCGCGCGAAGACACAAAAACCCGTGCATGGTAGTTCTGGTTGTTCTCGTCCACCATGATTACCTCTTTCGTATCAAAACCCGCAAAAAACAATTCTTGTCCCCCTTTGCCCAGCGCAGGAGCATATTCTGAAAAACTCGTATTTACATTCTTGCCGAGGTTCGTCACAGCAACCCCATTCGACAAATCGGGCAACTCCATCGCCAGCTCTGCCCCTGTGAGTTCCGCCCGCGCCAATACCTTTAGAGAGTCATTATCCGACTCCTCCAAAAAAAGCTGCAGCTCCGCTATCGCCTCCGGGTATTTTTCATTCATCTTCAACACTTTACCGTAATTGAAGCGCAGGTGCATATACGCATTCGCCCGGTCGCGGCGAAGCACCGCCGCATACGTGCGCTCTGCCCGAACATAGTCCCTAAGCAGCAGATGCAACTCGGCTATCATGGGGCGCAACTCCCCATCCTTGTTTTCGTCGTAAGCCTTTTCGTACCACTCCAGTGCGTTGTAATAGTCCTTTTTTGCCAGGCACGCTTCCGCTGTGCTCAGCATCATTTCGTAGGAAGACCCCGAGATGGGCTGGGCGACAGCTGCCGCAACTGCAAATGCAAACACACCAATAACCGCATAGAACCGCTTCATGGAAAACAGATTTGGGAGGATGCCTTCAAATGTTATTCTTCGCATAGACTGACAGGTATTCAGGTTTATCTTCTAAACGATACAATCGCCAAATGTTGCTTAAGAGATTGTTAAAATACCGGACACAAAATAGCCGGCGTAACCGTGGGCTTTTTGTACAATTTCAAAATATAAAAAGCGGATAGCTCAAAACCACCCACCGAGTTGGTTGCCGCATTCAGCGCAGACAGGTTCACATCATAACTAAGCGTTACCCGGAGATCCTCCCGATAATCCAATCCCGCCATCACCTCCGCCGCATCGCCAAACCGGTAGGCAAGTCCTCCGTTCAGGGTGTAATCATCATTGAGCTTGTATCCTGCCCAAGACTGAACCGCAAACTCTGTGGCTCCACCCGTTGTTTGCCACAAGAATCCCGGCGTGATCGTCCACAAATCCGAGACCCGATACCGCAGCCGACCGTGCGCGTTGATGCGCATAGGCCGCTTCCGCTCATCCGGCCCAGAATCCCCTCCGAGCGAATAGTTGGGCTGGTTGATATGCCCGAAGGCCAAACCCGCCTCCAACTGTGCATCGTCGCTGAGTGAGGAGCGCAGCATCAAACCCGCGTTGATATCAAAAAAGTTTTCAGAATTTTCATTGATGTTGTCCGCAGTGGTATTCATACCGCCGCCGCCCACCTCCACAGCCAGCTGATCTTCGAAAATCAGGCGCTGCAGGTTGACCCGCCGCTTGAAACTCCCGCCCTGCACGCCCAGGGTCAACACATTTTTACTGTCCTTGCCCAAAGCCAGGTGATAGGCCACAGAAATCAAAGACCCCGAAGTTTTCAGGCGCGCACTCCCCGCATTGTCCCCAATGTTGGTCATACCGACACCCACCCAGTCCGTTTTGCGAAAGCCCCTGATAATAGGAGCATCGAGATAGATCGTCTGCGTCTCAAAACCATCGCTGTTGGGCACGGTAAACCACTGCCCCCGATAAATGCCCCCAATCCGAGCCGTACCCCTGAATGCACCCGTGTGCGCAGGATTCAGGGTAAGCGGAGACATGTGGAACATAGAATAGTGAATATCCTGAGCCTGAAGGCAGCTGACTACAACCATGGATACCAGAACAACCAGTAGTCGGGTTCGTTTCATAAGGTATATTTTTCTTTGTATAGTCCGAAATATAGGCTTTTTTAACCAACTTTAGCACCTTTAACCAATTCCAAAAATAACAATAATAACCTGCCCCAAAAATTAAAATAGCGCTCTTGCCCGCTTTTCGTGCCGGGTTTGTACAAATTGAGCGATTATCCCTGGAAAAATCTTTTTTTATGCCTTAAATTATACCCCAATTCAGGCATAGGCGTTATGCCCACATTTATTTCATCAAAAAACAGCACCATGGGAATCTTGAATGATCTAAAAAAATTGTTCTTCGGGGTAGAATCCGCCGCCAAGTCGGCCGCCCACAAAGCCGCAGAGGCGGGCAAACAGGCAGGCGAGGAAATTAAGCACAAGTCCGGAGAGGTCATCGAAAAAGCCAAGCACAAACTCGAAGAACTTGGCGAGGAAGTGATCGAACTGAAAGACGAGTTTATGGAAGAAACCGCTGAACTCCGATCCGAGTTGCGGGAGACGACCGAGGAAATCGGAAGCGCCGTGATCGAAAAGTCCGGGGAAATCTGGCACAAAACCCAGGATCTCGGCAAGAAAATCCTCGAAAAAGCAGACAAGTTCATGGATGATGCCCAGCAGGCCGCCAGTGATGAAGCGGATACCGATGATACCCCGCCTGACGGCGAAAAAAAAAAGTGAGTAACGCATCCGATGACAGTCTCCTGGATGCACACGGTGATTTTTTTAGCAAAGCTGCCGCTTTTGCCAGCGGCAAACCTTCAGATTCCAATACCCCACAACCCGATATGGCCATTGAGGTGGATCCAGATTACCAGCCCCGACCCAAAACAGGAACCGTGCCAGGCTTTGAAGACCTGGACGGAGATGGCAATGAACTGGTGGATGATGCCATCCTGGATAACGATTGAACCATGACAATAATAAACGATTCAGACTCCAGGCGGTGGAAACGACTGGAGCGCCAACCAGGACCAGACCTGCGGCTCTTTAAGGCATTCGAGGATCTTTACCTCAATCCGCGCAATCAGGTCACCGAAAGCATGATCGTACTTTCCGGCCAGGATGCCGTTAATGTGATTCCCCTTACCACGACAGGAGAAATCGTGTTTGTCAGACAGTTTAGGTTTGGCATAGAAACCGAAACCCTCGAACTGCCCGGAGGACTCATGGATGCCGGGGAAAACCCGGAACAAGCAGCTCAGCGGGAACTCCGGGAAGAGACCGGCTACGGATCGCCCGACTGGCTCTTCCTCAACAGTGTAGGCAATAATCCGGTTTTTATGGACTCCTGGATACACCATTTTGTAGCCAGAGACGCCCAGCTGCACTACACGCCTCAGTTAGATCCGGGAGAGGATATCAGCCTGGAATTTCTGCCCGTGGCAGACGTGAAGCGCAAGCTCGCCGATGGATTTTTTGTCCATCCCCATACCATTAGTGCCTTGTGCACCTATTTTTTGCGTTTATCTTCTCCATAACAGGTTCGTCACCGACGTACAAAGCGCTACCGGGTAATGATAAACCTTTGTACGTCGGTTCTTTGCCCTGCATTTAACCTGATCTGATACAGTCCTGCCGGCAAATTACTGACATCCAACTCAAGCTGTCCCTGCGCAACGTCTATCCCTTTGTATTCGCGCAAGTGACGTCCCTGTGCATCCAGTACCGTTAGGGTAATCGAGTTTTCCTGCAAAGCAGGCAGCCACGCTATGGTCAGACTGCTGCTGGCGGGATTCGGATATACCCTGTATATGTGTCCATCATTTGTAGCCGTCGTATTGTTTGCAGACAAACCCCATGTTGCGCCAAAGGGCTGCAGGTTGGCACCACCCGATACTTCAATCGAATAGTCCTCCGCTTCCCCCCAGGGGTTATTGCCACAGGCATTTGGGAGTTTGTTCCACAACATCGCGATGCGCAGCCGGGTACGTCCCAAAGGCGCATCGGCCGGAATCGCAATACTGCCTCTTACCCGGCCAAAAGCAGGTGCCTGCACAAAAGCCAGTTCAGTAGGCTCTTCAAAAGTGCCATCGCGGTTCCAGTCCACCCATATCTTCCAGGCTTCGCCAAAAACATTAGCCGAGTGACCGGGTATAAGCTCCAGCTCAAGGGCTGTTCCGCGGATAGCCGTCACCACTTTTGCCGTGTGATCGGCATAACCGCCATCATTGCCCGATTCATGCGACATGCCCCCAATGCTCACCCGCTGTATCCATTCATGGGTCGAATTGCCTGAAATATTGCAATAAGAAATGACTACAGGAGTGTCATCTCCAAAGAAAAGCGTGTAGTCCTCTACCTCTCCGTACGCAAATTCCGTACAAGGCGCTGCATAACTGGCATATTTTAAGGCTACCCTCAGGCGACGCGTTCCGGTCAAACCTTCGGGAATCACAATCGCCCCTGTCAAAGGCATACTGCTGATCCCCTCAAAAACCTGTTCCCCCTCATCCATAAAGTCCTCATCCTCATTCCAGTCTATCCAAACCCTCCAATACTCGTTGTAAGGATTGGCCTTGAACTCCGGAACAAGTCGGATAGGCATTTCTCCGGCTTCCACCGGGATCTGCTCGGCTGTATAATCACCATACCCACCATCATTTCCGCTGTCGTTGGTGTAAGTCCCCAAACTCACAGATGCGATCCATTCAAATCGGGTACTCTTTCCCCGCTGCACACAGATGGAAGGCCCGGGGTCTATAGCATTGACCGTGACGCTGAGCGTTTTTTGACAAGCCTTGCTGTCTGTAACCGTGACCGTATAAGTGCCGGCAGCTACATTGGTAAGGTCCCGCGAACTTGCCCCATTTGACCAACTGTAGCCATAAGGCCCGACTCCGCCGCTAACCCCCAGTACCACAGATCCGCCTCCGCCGTTTTGGGCATCGGTCACCGTACTCGTTAGGACGATATCAGAGGGTTGTGCTACCGCAAAACTGGCAACAGCCGTACAGGCAAGTGCACCTGTTACCGTGACGGAATAAGTACCTGCCGCTACCCCCTGCAAACCCGCTGTCTGGGCACCATTACTCCACCGGTAGCTGTAAGGAGATCTGCCACCACTCACCACCGAGATCACAGACCCGGTAGCGGTACCTGCACACAACGCATCTTGTCCACTCAGGTTGACCCTGAGCTGAGCGGGTTCAGTGAGCTGCACCTGCCGAACCGTCTCGCAACCCGAACTGTGACTCACCGTTACGCTATATGCCCCCGCTGCAAGGTTGCGAACACTCGCTCCCGTAGCACCCGTGCTCCAGCGGTAACTAAAAGATCCCGACAACGACTGACCGCTCACACTGAGCTCCCCATCGTTCCCGCCAAAACAACTCACATTCTTTTGGCTGATATTAATTTCTGGAGCCTGACCGCTGCTGATCGTCACCGAAGCTGTTTTCGAACAGCCATTCTGATCCGACACCGTCACGCTATAAGTACCTGCCGATACATTACTCAAAGTAGTACCCTGACTCCCATTGCTCCACAAATACCTATATGGTGAACGACCTCCACTCACCGTTGAAACCACCGAACCCGTAGCCGTTCCCACACACAACACATCACCACCTTGCAGGGTAACCCTTAGCTCTTCCGGTTGAGCCAGTTGCACCTGCCGAACCGTCTCGCAACCCGAACTGTGACTCACCGTTACGCTATATGCCCCCGCTGCAAGGTTGCGAACACTCGCTCCCGTAGCACCCGTGCTCCAGCGGTAACTAAAAGATCCCGACAACGACTGACCGCTCACACTGAGCTCCCCATCGTTCCCGCCAAAACAACTGATATTCTTTTGTACGATGCTAAAATCCGGCATCTGACCGCTAACAATACTCGTAGTGGCGGTTTGAACGCAAGATTTCTGATCCGACACGGTCACGCTATAACTTCCGGGAGTAAGATTGGCGATTGCCGCTTGACGCACGCCGTTGCTCCACACAAAGCTGTAAGGTCCGGTACCACCACTCACTGCTGCGGCAATCGAACCGGTATTTTCGCCGGAACAGCCCGGATCTGTCTTGGTAAAACTAACGGCAATAGCTGTCGGCTCAGCCACCACAGCAGAAGTAATCGCCTGTGTGCTGCCATCCGTAGCGGTCACCCGATAAGTACCGGCCCTAAGCCCCGATACCTGAGCACCGGTTTGACCATTTGGCCAGCGATACGTATAAGCCCCTGATCCTCCAGACGCTGCCACCCTGGCCTCGCCATCTGAGCCACCATTACAAGACACATCCTTCGTACTCACCACTTCGATAGCCAATGGCGTGGGGGTGTTGGTCAAACAAAAAGGTTTGGTCTCTACGCTCCCAAAATTACCTCCGGAAGCCAAAACCTCCCCCCTTGAATTCTTTAACTCGTAATAACCATTAATATAAGTACAACAAATACCATCTCCATAACTATCTCTGATCACAAACTCGAGGCAGGTAGCTGGCAAACACTCCCGGATCACCAGCAATTTGTTGCGATCACTTGAAGGATAAGGACCGCCTGACAGTAAAACCTCCCCAGAAGGCGTACGCACCTGCCAGCTCGTTTCATCGGGATACTGATCCAATTGGATCGTAAGCTGCACCTCTGCCTCGCAGGGTCGGTGCAGATAATACTTCGCATGTGCCCGTTGTCCCTCTACGCCTGAAGAATGCCTGGCCCGAACCGAGTACCAGTTGCCCTGCCAGGGAGTAGCCGGAAAGCTGAACTGCGTTTGGCTCGTCTGCCCGATAGGCTCCATATATTTATTGCCCAGCGCAAAGACCTCATACCCATCTGCCCCATTCACAGCTGACCAGGAAATGACGGCCTGGTTATTCGGTCCGTAGGTAATCGAAAAATTGGGCGTCTTCAGGATATGTGCTGCAGTAGCGGACACACTCACCTCTTGGTTGCGCCGAATCCTGAAAAAATAATTCCCGGATAGCCCTTCCGGAACATTCCACTCAAAATACCTTTGTCCGACCGGGATATTGGCTGCTATCATTTGCCAATTGCCGTTGGTGCTCGTCGCGTATTCCAGCGTAAAGCTTCCCGTATTGCCAATAGCATCCCAATACAAGGTCGTTTTTTCACCTGCCACCAAGGACTCCCCGCCCCGGGGATACGTCAGGGATAAATTTTGTGTTTCATAGTGATAGACCACAAAATAAGTTTGCGGCCCCTGTGCCACAGCACTGCCTCTGACACTCACGGTGTAGGTACCTGCTCCGGGCTGATTGAGCACTACCTGCTCCACATTATTCACGCGATCCACACCGGGATAAGCAGGCTTCAGCAAACTATCGAGCCGAGCCACTGTGCTCAACACCAGCGGTCTCGACACGCCTCCCGTCGGCAGGGTCACCGTCATATCCAGATCATTGACCAAAGCACGTGCTGCGTTGGGTGCAGCCGCCGGATCCACCCAATACACCATAATTTTTGCCCTTCGCACATTCGCGGGAATCTGCAGGGTATGCGTAGCGACATTGCCATTTCGAACCGATCCCGACAAAAACTGCCTGGACTGTATGGTCTCCAAAGCCCGACCTGCATGTACCCTCCCCCAGCCAAACTCGTAATCCGGCCCGGGTCGGCCAAGATCCTCCGCGGTATTCAACAAAATAGCCTTTATCAGACCCGAATTGGGATCCTCGTTGCCGTTCAAGCTCCGGTATGCCTGGTACAAGCCTGCGGCCACCCCTCCCAAACTCGGAGAAGCAGCGGACGTACCACCCCCGGAGCGGTAACCCGTGCCACCATCTATCGTAAAATTGCCCTGTCCGTTGGCCACAATATCCGGCTTGATACGGCCGTCAACCGTAGGACCATGGCTGCTTGAAGAAGCCAGAACGTCGTTAAAATAAACATTACCGACTGCAATGACATTCTTGCCCGCCTTCATTCCCCCGGTGATATTGCCAAAGTAACTTCCGTTGTAAGACTGTGCCCCGTAAGGATTGGCGCAAGAAGACCTCCCGCTGTTACCTGCCGAAAACACATGCAGCAGCGCAGGAAAACCAAACACCTGACCGTCTATATCGCTCGTGGTCGAATTGTAAATTCCCCCACAAACCTCACCATACGAGGTAGAGGTAATGGTAACCCTATTTTTTTGGTAGTTATCTCTCGCATTGTTGATATGCGGATAACCATTGATCGAATACAAATGCATGTTGACCCCCGGAGCAGCTCCTATCCCATTGGGATTAATATTGCCGGCACCGGCAAAAAGTCCTACCGTCATATCCCCATGATCCCCAAGATTATTAGACGTGTAAGTCGTAAGCCGCCCTTTCAAATCGGGGTGACTCACCGTGCCATCGTCCGCAATCGCTACCGACACCCCCGTGCCGTCCAGTCCCCTGCCCGGTCCCTGATGCAGAAAATTCAATCGCTGCATACCAACCCCCTCCAGACCCTCCGTTAAGACCTGATCCGAATAGCCCTCCACATACTGAATAGCAGGGTGCTTGGCCAATCGCAGGATTTGATCGCGGTAAATCTTCACCACAACCCCAGCTTCCGAATGCGTCGCATGCCCCAGGCCATAGTTGTTCAGCATATCCGCCAGCTCGAAGTCTGTAAAATCATCAAAAGGAACTACCTTGATATAATAAATATCGCCCTCGCGCTTCACATCACTGTAATCACCAACTGCCAAGGCCTCTGACAACTTATGCTGCGGCAAAAACGGAATCACCCTTCTCACGTTCAGCGCCGAAAAATCAGTATCCGCAGGAATTTTGGCCAGATAAGCATAATGGGGCAAATATCCGACCAGCTGAATACCCAGACTGTTCAGTTCCTGCATCATCACCTCATCCGGCAGCTCATTGAACTGAAGCACCAAATAAAAAAAATTGCCCAGCCTGTTGTGCTGGATAAAAGATTCACTAACGCTCTCAGGGGCAAGCATCTCCGTCTGACGGATAGTGCCCGATTTTAACTGAATGTTGTAATCAATTTGACCGCTTAACCCTAAAGGCAATAATAGCCAAATGATCAGATACCACTGGTTCCGCATAATGGTGTTTTCATTTACACTGGTTCTAACACAAGGGCCGCAGTTGTTGCCTGTGATCCCCTCCCCGATGTTATAGCCTTACCCGAATTTTTATTGTCGTAAGTGTCCTGACAACAGACGCCTGTTCATCGCAGGTGGTGTAGTCTGTCGTTGCATGTAAATTTGTAGGTCTCGTACTCGGAATTGACATGAGCAAGCCGAAAGGGCTTCCTGATTTGTGGTAAGTATGCGATAGTGTCTCTAAGGTCTGGCCAAAATTAATACCTCCTTCACAATATTGCAACCTCTCTTTGGTTAAAATGGCCTTTTTCCAGTTGCGCTATTTTTTATACATTGATTAACAAATACTTAGTTATGCAAAAAAACATCATTTAACAAGTGCCCTGCCGGAGTTTAGTCCCAGATCCGGCTACTCCGGTAAACGGTACCTTTAAAAAAGGCGACTTTTTCTTCGCCCAGGAGGACATCTATTTGGTAGTGTGCGACCTTTTGCCCGAGGTGTAACTCGTGGGCAACTGCTCGAAGGATAGCACCTGCTTTGACCGGTTTGAGGTGTGCAATGCTTGTTTCCACGGAGACCGCATGCCTGCCCTGACTGTTGGAGGCAAAAGCGAGGGCACTGTCGGCCAGGGCATAGGTAATGGCTCCGTGTGCGATCCCAAAGCCATTGAGCATCTCCTGCCGTACCGTCATCTCCAGCACACAATAACCGGGGCTGATGTCGCGGCACTGTACCCCCAGCCATTGGCTGAAATGATCTTGCGACATCATAGACTCAAAGATTCGGAGTGCATCTGAAGGTGTTTCCATGTAATAGATTTAATAGAAGTTTAACATACCATCGCAAATAATTCACTAATTTAATTGCTTCAAGCAGCATTTTTCAACCTCACCTGATCTTCCTCAGGGGGTAATTTGTTAAATTACCTTTTCAAATTCAGCTTGTGACCGAGAAAGAACTGATTCAGGGTTGTGCATCTGGAAACAGGAATTGCCAGCAGGTCATTTTTCGCAGGTATGCGGGAAAGATGCTGGCGCTATCCCTGCGCTATGCCCGGCATCAGATGGAAGCTGAGGATATCGTTCAGGAGGCCTTTATCCGCGTTTTTGATCATATCCACACCTTTGAGTTCAGGGGTTCCTTTGAAGGGTGGATCAAGCGAATTGTGATCAACATTGCGCTGAAAAATTTCAGCCGCAAAAGTTTTTCACAGGAGGAAATTGGCATTGACCAGGATTTCGATGCTCCGGTAGAGGCTCCGGCCGACCTGCTCATGGGCGCCCAAGAAATTCTGGATCTGGTCAACGAGCTTCCCGATGGTTATAAGATCGTTTTTAACCTTTATGCCATTGAGGGGTACAGCCACAAAGAAATTGCAGAAATGATTGGCATTCAAGAAAGTACTTCCCGATCACAATTAGTCAAGGCACGCAAAATGCTGCAGCAAAAGCTGGCCAGGCTACAAAAAATTGCCGTATGAACAACCATCACCCCATAGATGATTTTTTTCGATCGAAGCTGCAGGATTTCGAGCTGGATCCGCCTATGCATCTTTGGGATCACATTGAGACGGAGCGGAATGCTCGTTTAGGGGGGGCTCCCTTCGGGAAAAAAAGTACTCGCCTGGGATTAGCGGGCATCGTGGTCTTGTCAGCAGGTTTGTTTTGGTGGTTTGGCACAACTTCGACCCCTGGTCTGGGTGCGTTTCCGGTACCCCTGAAAGGAGGAAATGCTGCTGTCTTTGTACCTACATCCGAGCCGCCCATTGCCAATCAGCCTCCTGCTTTGTATGTCCAAGCGGATCCTGTGCTTGCAATAGCAACGGCTTTGCCGAAAAAGGAGGACATCCTTCCTGCGCTTGTTGCGGAGTCAACCACATCAAGCGACCAGCCGATCCAGGCTGAATCGGCTCCGATGCCGGATGCGCCCCTCCAACCGGCGCTCCCTGAAATCGCGGCGCGGTATCCCGGGTTGCTGCCTGCGAAAGCACCTGAAGGGCTGAGTGCCACTCCACTTCCCATTGAAAAAGCTGCTCCGGGCTGGCGGCTGTACCTGAGTGCATTCGCAGGTCCGCAAATGGCATTCAAAAGCTGGACACCCGGTTCGGGGTTTGATGAAGCGGCCATTGACCGACAGCGAGAAACCGAACAGCCTTGGCTCAGCGATTTCCGTGCCATTGGACTTCACTGGGTAAGTCCTACGGGCTTGGCCGTAACGACGGGCATACAATATCATACCCTGAACGAAAAATTTGATTACTACAACCCCAGCGAGACCAGGCTCAAAATAGCACCTGTTGAAGGTCCGGCGGGCTTGCTGGTAGCACAAGATACGATTGCAATCACCGGTCAGCGCTGGAAAACGGCTCGCAACTATCAGCGCAGTCTGGCCATTCCCCTGCTCCTGGGGTTCGAGCGTGCGCGAGGCAAAACGACTCTGGCCGTATATGGTGGTCCCTTGGTGGAGTTCCGAACCGATTACCGCAAAGTTCTGCTGGATCCCGAGTCCGGAGATCCTGTGGAACTGTCAGGTACTTCTTCGCAGGGATGGCAACTCAACTGGCAGCTGCACGCCGCCTGGCAATACCGGGTAAGTCCGGTCATCCAGGTATTTGTAGCCCCACAGCTCAGCCTTATCAGCTCGGTGACCACAAATTACGGTCGAGAACGATTTTTGGCCACCGGCCTTTCCGCGGGGATACGCACCCGCTTGTATTAATTCATCTTCAAACCTCAACCGACGATGTCTATTGCCAGGTTTTTGAGTCATAGTGTTATGGTTGGCGTGCTCCTGTTGGGATGCAGCGCCTGTATCGAAGAACAGGACATTTTCATTCCGGATGTCCCTGATCCGCTTGTGTCTCTGGATTTCCAAAGCCCGCTCCGAGATTTTTACGAAGTTCAGGGCATTGATTTGCAGAATTTTGTCATCAACCCCAACCAAGACGAACACATAGAAAGTGTCGGAAAATCGAAGTTTTTTTTGCCGAAAGGCTTATTCCTGAATGCTTCCGGTGTTCCTGTTACCTCCAGCGTTCAGATCCAGCTTCTGGAAGCGACCAGCAAGGGCGATCAAATTTTGTACAACATCGCTTCGGCCTATGGCAGTCCGTCATACGCGCTCGAGTCGGCTTATTTCCTTGCGGCCCGATCGGCAGAAGGGGAAGTCTTGCGGGTAGATCCCCTCAAAAGTTACGAGGTACATTTGCCGGTGGCGTCGTCCCTGGCCGGACTTGCTGTGCTTAAAGGGCAATGGCCCAATGCCCGGTACTTTGACTGGGGTTTGGGAGTCGGCGATATCCGCACTTCTGAATATACCCTTAGCAGCAATGAAGTCATCAGGGGGATAGCGCTGCGGGCAAATTCGCTATTTTGGCTGGGGATAGGGAGGAGTATCGGTACCCCGGGAATGGTAACCGAACTTTGCGTAGCCGGCACCGGCGACTATACGCCACAAAACACCTCGGTCTTTTTCGTCCTTGAAGGGTCAGACAGGGTCATCGAACTGCCGTGGCAGGGCAGCAGCAACAATCCAGCCTTTTGTCTGGGCGGAATGCCCTCGGGCGAGCGCGGCAGGTTGATCCTCCTTTCGAAGCGGCCCGAGGGGGTATGGCATTTTGACCAAAGGCAAATCACGGTAGGCGGAGTAAAACAAATTGAGGCCTTGGAACCTGCGGTAAGTAGTCTGGCTGACATCCGTGAAGTCTTGGACAGTCTCTAACAACCCACTAAATCTCATTTGTAGAGAAAAATAAGCAGCTCAACAAAGAAGCAATCAAGCAGAACCGCTATCTCCGCTTTCCCGATTCCAAAAGCGTAGTTTAAGATACTTTTTTATAGCCGGAGTGTTGTTTTTTGATACAAAATCATGATTGTCAATATATTAAACATCAGGTGCAAGGCACCTTAAGGTGCCTTGCACCTGATTACCCTTATTAATACCTCGACATCCAAAAAAGTAACCTATTTTTTTGGATGTCGAAGTCTTAATACTTGTTTGTCTGAAGCCAACGAAACAAGGTGCAGGGGTCGGAAGATTGTTGGGTAGATCTATTCAAAAACCGGGGCGATCATGGGAGCCTCTTTTGCCAGCATCATGTCCACTTGTCGGCTTGCCAAATCGGCTCGGACAATCTGAACCAATATTTCGTCGCCCATTTTGTATTCCTTCCCGGTTTTGAGCCCTTTGATGCGCATCCTGCCGGGAGCAACATCAAAACCTTCGTCCAGGGTATCGAAGCTTACCCGGCCCTCAATGCGGGTGCGCGCAAGTTCCACGTACAAACCCCGATCGCTAAAGCCTGTCACGTAGCCGGTAAACACCTCCCCTACGTGCTTTTTAATAAACTCGACCTGTTTGTACTTGATAGACTCCCGCTCTGCCTCCAGGGCTTTTCGTTCTTGGCGAGAAATATGTCCGCAGACCTCCTCCAATTTGGACTTATCCACCCGAAAAGGATCCTTGCCGGACAAATTGCGTTCCAGAATGCGGTGCGCCAGTACATCCGAATAGCGGCGGATAGGAGAAGTAAAATGGGAGTAGAACTCAAAACCTAAGCCGTAGTGGCCAATATTATTACTGGAATACGCTGCTTTTGCCATAGTTCGGATAGCCAGCGGCTCCAGAATTTTGAGCTGGGGGCGGGTTTGGGTAGCCTCCACCAGCTTATTGTAGGATTTTGCAATTACTGCCGGATTAGAAACATCCATTCGGAAACCCAGTTCGCCGGCGAAAGCTGCAAACTCCAGCACTTTGTCCGGATTTGGTTCATCGTGGATGCGATACACAAAAGGAATTTCTTCTTCCTCCCCTTTTTTGTGGATGTAAGTAGCCACCTCCCGGTTGGCCAGCAGCATAAAATCCTCGATCAGCATGTGCGCATCTTTCCGCTCTTTGGTATAAACCTCTATCGGCACCCCTGCCTCATCCAGTCGAAACTTTACCTCTTCCACTTCAAACGCAATCGAACCTTTTCTGAAGCGCTTCTCTCTGAGTTTGTGGGCAAGCTTGTTCAGCAGCAACAACTCCCCTTCGAAATCGCCTGATTTGTTTTCCAGTACTTCCTGAGCCTCCTCATAAGTAAAACGGCGATCGGAATGGATGACGGTCTTGCCGAACCAACGCGAACGCACCCTGCCGCTATCATCCATGCGGAAAATTGCAGAGAACGTCAGTTTGTCTTCATTTGGGCGGAGCGAACACAATTCGTTCGACAACTTTTCCGGCAGCATAGGCAACACCCGATCTACCAGGTAAACCGAAGTAGATCGTTCCATGGCCTCTTTGTCCAGGGCTGTTCCCGGCCGGATATAATGAGACACATCGGCGATATGCACCCCGATCTCGTACAAGCCCTCCTCAATAAAAGCCACGGAAAGCGCATCGTCGAAATCGCGTGCGGTATCCGGATCAATCGTAAAAGTAGTCACCTCCCGCATATCCCTTCGGCGCGCTATTTCGGCTGCTTCGATCTCATCGGGTAGCGCTTCGGCCTGTCGGATTACTTCGGCTTCGAACTCCAGTTCAAAACCAGCGTTAATCAGAATAGCCTTCATCTCGATATCGCTCGTACCTGCGGCTCCCAAGACGGTAGTCACCTCGCCTTTGGGTCCTTTCATGCGATCTTGACTCCAATCGGTGATATACACCACTACTTTGTCGCCATCCTTGGCTCCTTTGGTATGCGCAGCCTCCACATAAATATCCATATTCGTATTGCCATCCGGATATACCAGTGCAAACTCGGGATACTGCCAGAGCGTACCAATAAAATGCTCCTTAGCGCGCTCGAGCACTTCTACCACCTCGCCTTCGGGCTTTTTCCGCCCCCGCGGAATCCACACCCGCAACTTCACCTTATCCCCATGCAGGGCGGTATTCATATTTTTGGCAGACACGAACACATCGTTGTCCAGACCCTCACATACAATGTAAGCAGAGCCCTGCCGGGTCATATCCACGATCCCCTCGTGTACTTTACTCGCAAAAGCTTTTTGGGTACTTGCTGCCAGTTTGAAGCGGAACTCTTCCGGTTGGATCAACTTGCCTTCCTTCAACAGCTCCTCAAGTGCATTTTTGATGGCATCCGGACTATTGCTGATTCGCAGCCGGCGGGACAATTGTTTGGGGTTAAACGTAGCATCCGGATGTAATTTGAATATCCGGATCAATTCAGTTTTAAGGTCGAAAGCCGAAAGTTTGTTACCTTTTATTGCTGACCTTTTCTTTCTCGGCATAAATAATTTTTGATTTCAAAATAAACAGCCGGCCTGTGCCGACTAATCCGTCAGGTAGATAATCTGACCCTCTGGTAGTAATTCGAGCTTATACGCCGTACTCGAAGCGGCTTCGTAGCTGGTCTGACCGGCTCCCAGCTGTCCTGAAACGACGTAAATAACCCAGTCCTCATCAAGGGTAGCCACGGACTGCGTCATTTTGCCATCGGCGGCATAAAGTCCTGCCAGCGCCCGTTTCTGGATCAACTCTCCTTGTTCTGTAAAGGTAGCCAGAAAATACTGATAAGACAACAATCCGGCCTTCCAATAAACAATCGCGTGAAACTGATACGTTTGCGGAATGCGGATACAAGCAATATACTCGGTATGTTCGTCGTGATCCGGTTCGTGCGGCAGCAAGAACATTTCGATCAGTTCCGGAGGGAGGGGTTCGTTCTGTGCGCTAAAGTCGTGATGCGTCTCATCCGACAGGGTCACGGGAAGTTCTACCTCAGGAAAAAACGACAAGAAGTGATCAAATAAGGTGGGGTTGTTGTTACTCATACCAGAAGAGGATCATTGGGTTATCGCGCAAGTGGGCATTTTTTCTGCAAAGAAACAAATGTTTGCGCAAAGAAACACGTGTCATCCCTTTCTTTTAGGACATCCAGAAAAGGGTTCGACGGGCGAAGGCGAAAAAATGAATGTTAATCAATTTTGAATCATTCTAAATAGATTGATTTCAGTCATATAGGCGGGTAATTTAATTTGGCAAAAACAGGTATTAAAGTAGATTTGCAGGCGAAAAAAAAAGCAACTGACAAACAAATAAAAAACACGTGCTATGAATAAATTTTCTCAATTTTTACATTCCTCATTGGGCAACAAGCTACTGATGAGTTTTACGGGGTTGTTCCTGATCCTGTTTTTGGTGGTTCACCTGATAGGCAACCTCCAGCTGCTGATACCTGACCAGGGGGAGGCGTTCAATGCTTATGTAAGGATCATGGAAAAAAATATTTTGATCAAGGTAGTTGCTTATGCGCTCTATATTGCAATTCTACTGCACACCTACAAAGGGATAGATATTACCCTTAGAAACCGCAAAGCGAGAGGGGGGCAGCGGTATGCAGTAAAGGCGGTGTCGGGTACGACCTGGGCAAGCCGAAACATGGCATTGCTGGGATCCTTGATTTTTATTTTCATAGGGGTTCACATGAGCAATTTCTGGTATAAATTCAAGTTTGGCCACCACGAAGGGACGGAGTTTTACACCATGGTGGATACCAGTTTTAGTGAGTTGTGGATTGTCGTTTTTTATGCGCTTGCACAGATCGTGTTGGCTTATCACTTGCTGCATGGCTTCCAGAGTGCTTTCCAAACCCTTGGGCTACGAGATGGCAATTACACCCGTTTGTTCAAAGGGATCGGCGCCGGGATTGCGGTGGGGCTACCGCTGCTGTTTGCCATTATACCGATCTTGATGTATTTTGACATCCACCCGATGCCAGACTTCAGGGTCTTCCCTGGACAATAAGCTGTTGGACTGATTTTTTGAAAACACTAAACTAACTTGCCATGGCAAATATATTGAACGGTAAAGTGCCTCCGGGCTCTATCAGCGATAAATGGGTTCAGTACAAATCAACGATGAACCTGGTTGCTCCTAATAATAAACGCAATATCGAGGTCATTGTCGTGGGTACCGGTTTGGCTGGTGCCAGTGCAGCTGCTTCCTTGGGAGAGCTGGGCTACAAGGTCAAATGTTTTACGTTTCACGATAGCCCCAGAAGGGCACACAGTATTGCGGCTCAGGGCGGGATCAATGCCGCCAAGAATTACCGCAACGATGGCGACAGCGTGCATCGTTTGTTCTACGATACGATTAAGGGGGGTGATTACCGCTCTCGAGAGGCGAATGTGCACCGATTGGCCGAAGTGAGTGTCAACATCATTGACCAGGCCGTAGCGCAGGGAGTTCCTTTCGCTCGGGAGTACGGCGGATTGTTGGACAACCGCTCCTTCGGGGGGGTACAGGTGAGCCGAACCTTCTATGCACGTGGCCAAACGGGTCAGCAGCTGCTGATTGGGGCTTACCAAGCCTTGTCACGACAAATTTCGCTTGGCAGCGTGGAGATGTACAACAGGCATGAAATGCTGGATCTGGTCATTGTAGATGGAAAGGCTCGTGGTATCATTGCCCGCAACCTGATCAACGGGAAGTTGGAGCGCTTTGCTGCGCATGCCGTGGTGGTGGCAACCGGTGGCTATGGCAACGTATTCTACCTGTCCACCAACGCCATGAACAGCAATGTCACGGCGGCCTGGAAGACCGTCAAGCGAGGAGCGCTGATGGCCAACCCGAGTTTTACCCAGATTCACCCTACCTGCATACCCGTTTCGGGAGATTATCAGTCCAAACTGACCCTCATGTCGGAGAGTTTGCGCAACGATGGTCGGGTTTGGGTGCCCAAAAAGTTAGAGGACGCCAAAGCTATCCGCGAGGGCCGCAAAAAGGCTAATGATATTGCAGAGGAAGATCGGGATTACTTCCTCGAAAGACGTTATCCTGCTTTTGGTAACCTGGTGCCACGTGATGTGGCTTCCCGGGCAGCCAAGACAGAGTGCGACAAGGGGCACGGAGTCAGTCCTACAGGTCTGGCTGTATTTATGGATTTTGCCAGTGCCATCCACCGCTACGGTAAGTCAAAAGCGCACAACCAGGGCATGCACAACCCGGATGAGGCGACTATCGTCAAACTGGGTGAGGAAGTGATAGCAGAAAAATACGGTAACTTGTTTGATATCTACAACAAAATTACCGGCGACAATCCTTACAAGACACCGATGAAGATCTATCCGGCTGTGCACTATACCATGGGTGGCGTTTGGGTAGATTACAACCTCGAGACCAACATACCCGGCCTTTTTGTGATCGGCGAAGCCAACTTCTCCGACCACGGTGCCAACCGACTGGGCGCGTCAGCGCTGATGCAAGGTCTGGCCGATGGTTATTTTGTATTGCCTTATACCATTGGTCAGTTTTTGGCCAACGATATCCGTACTCCGAAAATTGACCCCAACCAGCCTGCTTTCGATGCGGCGGAGGAGAACGTCCGCAAGCAGATCGAGCACTTCCTCAGCGTGAAAGGATCCCAATCGGTGGAAAGCTTCCACCGAAGGCTCGGCAGGATTATTTGGGATTACTGCGGCATGTCCAGAAGCGAAGAGGGGCTGAAAAAAGCGCGTAAAATGCTTCGGGAACTTCGCGAGGAGTTTTACCGCGATGTTTATGTTCCAGGCTCCAATAACGAGTACAACCCCGAACTGGAAAAAGCGATTCGCGTGGCGGACTTCTTTGAACTCGGAGAGGTGATGATCGTAGATGCGCTGCACCGCAACGAGTCCTGCGGCGGACACTTCCGCGAGGAATACCAGACCGAAGAGGGAGAAGCACTGCGAAACGACGCCGACTACGCCTTCGTGGCAGCGTGGGAATACAAAGGATGGGATCAGGATCCCGTCCTGCATGTCGAACCCCTGCATTTCGAAGCGGTGGAACTCAAAACCAGGAGCTATAAATAAGCGGTTCGTCCGCCTGCGAATTTACTAAATCATCAAAAATCCAGGATCATGAAACTCACACTCAAAATATGGCGCCAGGGGGGAGAATTCGGCAAGGGGAAGTTCGAGACTTATCAGATGAATAATGCCAACGAACACATGTCGTTTCTCGAAATGCTCGATGTACTCAACGATCAGCTGATCAGCGAGAAAAAGACACCCGTGGCTTTTGAACACGACTGCCGCGAAGGTATCTGCGGAACCTGCAGCATGGTGATCAACGGACAGCCCCATGGTCCGCTGAAAGGTACGACGACCTGCCAGTTGCACATGCGCCACTTCAAAGATGGAGATACTATCGTGATTGAACCCTTCCGCGCACAGGCATTCCCTGTGATTCGCGACTTAGTGGTAGATCGCTCTGCTTTCGACCGCATTATTCAGGCAGGAGGGTACATTTCTGTCAGCACCGGACAGGCGCAGGATGCCAATGCAATTCCGATTGAAAAAGATGTGGCTGCCCGGGCTTTCGATGCTGCAGCTTGTATAGGTTGCGGTGCTTGCGTGGCTGCCTGCCCCAATGCCAGTGCTATGCTTTTCACTTCAGCAAAAGTAACACACTTGGCGATGCTCCCACAAGGACAAGTAGAGTCGCATAAGCGGGTAAAAGCTATGGTGGCTCAAATGGACGAAGAGGGATTCGGAATGTGTTCCAACTATGGTGCCTGCGAGGCAGAGTGCCCCAAAGAGATCTCCGTATCTAATATCGCCCTGCTCAACCGCGAATACCTCAATGCCAATTTGTCGCGAACAGATTTCTAATTAGCTTTTGTCGCTATAGCTATAAAACCGGAGGACAGCCTGGCTGTTCTCCGGTTTTTTTGTAGTGGTAGCCCCGTTTTAAAAAAACTTTAACCCAAAACAAGTGTTTCCGGGATAGTAAAACGAGCCGGATGTTCGTTTTGCTTTTATCAAAAAAGCTCAACACCATGAATAAACTAAGCTCTGCCATTCTGATGCTGTTTGTCTCCTTCGCCCTGTCTGCACAAACCAACAATTCGTACAGCAGCAGTGCCGACAGCGATCCCGAAGCCAAAGCGATCCTGACCGAAATTCGCAACAAATACGACTCCTACAAAACCCTATCGGTAGATTTTTCCATGAATATCCAGCTGGCCGATCAACCCGCTGAAGCGCAAAACGGATCCTTGATTCGACAAGCCGACAAATACTTCATGACACTGGGCGATATGGAAGTCCTTTGCAACGGAGAGGCAATATGGTTTATCCTCAAAAACAACCGCGAGGTGCAGATTAACCCGATGCCGGATCCCAGCGAACAAGGTTCGCTGATTCTTTCTCCGGATGCTTTGTTTAATTTCTACGACAAAGGCAGTTTTGTGTATGCCCTTGCCAATGAGACCCTCGAAAATGGCGTCCGGGTGCAGCAAATCGAGTTCAAGCCCCTGGACAAAAATTCGGAATACGCCAAGCTGAGACTCACTGTCAATAAGTCCACCCGCGACATTGTGAGCGTTTTTGCCCTCGGCAAAGATGGTTCGCGCTATACCCTGCAAGTCAGTAAGTTTACCCCCAACAAATCACTGGCAGCCGACACTTTCGTGTTCAATCCGGCCAAATATCAGGGGTTTCACATTGAAGACCTGCGTTATTAACGCACCGCAGACTATCCTTTTGCCGGCAGGCGTATGATATAGGTCTTACCGGAAGGATTGGACAGGGAATTGGTGATCAGCCAGGGATTATAGACTTTCAGCATGCGGTAAGTGGTGCCATTGTCTATGGCAAACTGTCCCAGATCGGCAATGCTGGTATCAATGGTCAATTCCCGGTAGGCATCCAGAGGAGCGTAACCTTCGGAGCTTTCCAAGTAGAAACCGTATTTTTCCGGGCTGCTCATGATCTCTTTTAGTGCCACAATCCTGAAGACATATCGGTTGGTCTCCGCATTGAGGTTCAAATCGTAGTAGGAAGTTCCCTTTTGTTCCGCCAACGATTTTTTCAGGCTGGGACCACCCATATTATAAGCCGCCGCAGCCAAAGTCCAGCTTCCAAACTGCTGGTAGTAATCTTTGAGGTACCTGCAGGCTGCCTCGGTAGCTTTGGCCAGGTGGTAGCGCTCATCTACCTGTGCCGACATCTCCAGGCCGTAATGTTTTGCCGTAGGCGCCATAAACTGCCAGAATCCTCGGGCACCCGCCGGCGAAACCTCATTGGCCAAGCCACTCTCCGCTACAGCCAGGTACTTGAAATCCTCAGGCAACCCATTTTTCTTCAGGATGCGCTCAATTTCGGGAAAGTATTGGTACATGCTCTTGAGGTACAGCATGGTATTGGAGTGTCGGTAAGAATTGGAAATCAATTCTTTGTCCAGGCGCTGGCGCACGTCAAAGTTGTCCATAGGGAGCGCCTCACCGGCAAAATCAAAAGCCTTTTCGAGAGAAACCGGACGGATCACCTGGGGCAGTGCATCTTCGTCCCCAACCCAAATCCCTTCCTGCTTGGCGTTGGAAGAGAACAAAGCTGCCGCTAACAGCGCTGCCATCGCGATATTGAACAATCCTAACCACTTTTGCATAGCCATTTTTTTTAGGTGTTTGGCTAAAGCTAAAGAATTATCCCTGAAATGGCAAAACAGGCAGGTCGGATTAATTATTTTTAACAAGGTTCAGGCCTCACTCGACTTGGGGGCTTTGAAGATTGGTACGGTAGAACAGGGTTCGCCAAACATGATGCTTTTGCAGACCGCCTGAAGGCGAAATGCAAAATAGGCATAAGCCGAGGCGGGTACCTTGCCACTGCCACAGCCTTTGATGACCACCCGCTTGTCCGCGAAAGCGTCCAAGGCGATACCATCCGCCACCTGTTTATACCACAGGTCGTAAAAAATATCCGGAGCACCCTGAAACACGTCCTTTACATAAGGAGCAGCGTGTACCGCAACCAACATGTAGGCCCACATAGGCACAATAGCATCCGAACTGTTGTACACCAGCAAGATTTTTCCGGAGAGCGCTTCCCAGGGGTATTGCTTCAGGGCCTCCCGGAAATCTTTTTCCCGAAGGATCAGCCCCTGAAACAGGTAGTCCTTCAGGTCGAACTGCGCCAGTGGATCCACGGGAAGGTAATCTTCCAGGTCCAGGGTAATCAGGCCGCTCTGAGCGACCCGGTTGATCAGTATATCAGCCATAAGGTTGTGTTTACCGTGTTACAATTCAACAATCGTTTCGCCCGTCTGGCCGGCCTCGTCGTCAGACTGACTATCCGCATCTATTTCGATGGGGGCTTCCTCCCCGATCTGGTTTTCGGTTTCCCGGAAATCTTTCAACTTCGGCAAATCACCGAGATTCCGCAATCCAAAATAATCCATAAATTTATCGCTCGTTCCGTATAGCAAAGGTCGGCCGGGCCCATCGCTCCGCCCCTTAATCGCAATCAACTCCCGCTCCAGCAGTTTTTGTACGGTATAATCACAATTTACGCCCCTGATTTGTTCGACCTCGCTCTTGCTCACCGGTTGCTTGTAAGCGATGATGGACAGGGTCTCCAGCGCCGATTTTGACAACATCTTCTTGGCACTCAACTTCAGGTGCTGCCCTACAGTTCGGTGGTAGGCACCCTTCGTCAAAAACTGATAGCCCCCGGCGATCTCCACAACCTCGAAGGCAAAATCATCCGACTGGTATTTTTCCGTGATGCGCTCCAGCGCGTGGTCTATCTCCTGGATCGGAATGTTTTGATCGAAGACCACTTCCAGACATTCTGCTATTTCCTTGCTGCCAATGGGCTGCGCAGCAGCGAAAATGAGGCTCTCTATGTGCAATTCGAGTACTTTCACCGCTTTTTTACCTACAAAGATAAGCGTTTGGCCGCACTTGGAATCCGAAATGGCGCTTTCTTTGTTATCCTTGAAAAAGATAAACCTATGTTTTTTGCTTTTAAAGGTTTTGTGCCTGTGGTATCCCCCAGCGCTTTTGTGCACCCTCAGGCGACTATCATCGGCAATGTCATCATCGGAGAAGATGTGTACATCGGCCCGGGTGCCGTACTCCGAGGCGATTGGGGGGCTATTGTGGTAGAGGCAGGCAGCAATGTCCAGGAAAATTGCGTCATCCACATGTTCCCGGGAGCCACCGCCCTGCTCCAAACAGGCGCCCATGTCGGACATGGCGCCATTATCCATGGCGCTACCATAGGTGAAAACGCAATGATTGGTATGAATGCCGTCATCATGGACGATGCCCGGATTGGCGCAGGCAGTATCGTGGGCGCCCTCAGCTTCGTGAAAGCAGGGATGGATATTCCCCCCAGAAGCCTGGTAGTGGGAAATCCCGCTCGCATCGTCAAGGCGGTATCCGACCAAATGCTCGAATGGAAAACCCTCGGCACACAACTGTACCAACAACTGCCCCGCGATTGCGATACCCTACTGCAAGCCTGCGAGCCCCTCAGCGAAATCCCCGCAGACAGACCCCAACAGGAAATCCTCTTCCAAACCTGGGAAAACCTCAAAAAAAAGCGGAATCCCTGAGAACCCAAAACACAAACCCGTTTTGTTTGCCATTTTTTCTCTTTATCTTTGCTAACGAACATTCATTCGTATCAAGATCATTCGACCATGAAACTCCCGAATTTCATTCAAGGACGTTGGATTGCCCATGAGGGCGAAGGCTTGCCGCAGTACGATGCCGTGACGGGTGCCCTGCTGGGTACTTGTGGCAGCGAAGGCATTGATTATGCTGCTGTTTTTGCCTACGGCAGGGAACAAGGGGGGCGACAGCTCCGCCGGATGACCTTCCACGAGCGCGGTTTGATGTTAAAGAAGCTGGCGATGCACTTGCATGGGCTTCGAAAGCAATACTATCCCTTGAGTTACCGAACGGGGGCGACCAAATCCGACAGCTGGGTGGACATTGACGGGGGCATCGGAACGCTTTTTGCGTATGCGAGTCTGCGCCGACAATTTGCCGATCTGCCGTTTCACATAGACGGGGACATGGTGAAGACCTCCAAAGAGGGAACTTTTGTGGCGCAACATATCATGGTACCCCGACAGGGGGTGGCGGTGCATATCAATGCCTTCAATTTTCCGGTCTGGGGTATGCTCGAAAAAATTTCGGTCAACCTGCTGGCGGGCATGCCCGCAGTTGTCAAGGCTTCGGAAGTGACCTCTTACCTGACCCAGGCAGTGGTGGCGGATATCGTCAAGAGCGGCATATTGCCCGAAGGAGCGCTACAGTTGATTTGCGGGGGTGGAACGGGCATTCTGGATGCGGTGGAAAGTCAGGATGTGGTCACGTTTACCGGATCCGCAAGCACGGGAAAAATGCTCAAGTCCTGGCCTTCGATCACCGAACACGCAGTACCTTTTAATATGGAGGCTGATAGTCTGAACGCAGCCATCCTGGGTGCAGACGCTGTCCCGGGCTCTCCTCTTTTTGACCTGTTTGTCCGGGAAGTACAACGGGAAATCACCTCCAAAGCCGGACAAAAGTGTACGGCTATCCGGAGGGTCATCGTGCCGGAGGCCATGCTGGATGCCGTACAGGAAGCGCTGGCTGCCAGACTTGACCGGGTAATCATCGGCGATCCGAACGAGGGACAGGTAGAAATGGGTTCGCTGGTTTCACAGGCGCAGGTAGCCGAGGTACAACACAGCCTCGGACAATTACAGCAGGCATCGGAGGTCGTCTATTCGCGCAGCATATCGGATCTGGTCGCTGCCGACCCGGAGAAAGGGGCCTTTTTTGCACCTGTGGTGCTGATGAACCGCGACCCCTTCGGAAAAACAGCCACGCATGACATCGAGGCTTTTGGGCCGGTATGTACCCTGATCCCCTATCGGGAAGCAGCAGAGGCAGCAGCTATTGTCCGACTGGGCAAAGGTTCGCTGGTCAGCACCCTGGCCACTGCCGATCCGCAAATAGCCCGGGATTATGTCATGGAAGCGGCTGCTTATCACGGCCGTATTCACCTGCTCAACGAACAAAGTGCACGGGAAAGCACCGGACACGGTTCCCCGCTGCCCCTGCTCCTCCACGGAGGTCCCGGCAGAGCAGGCGGAGGATCAGAACTCGGCGGTGTGCGGGGAGTCAAACACTATCTTCAGACCACCGCCATCCAGGCAGATCCCGGTATGCTGACCGCAGTCACAGGGATCTATCAGTACGGAGCACCCTACCTTCGCAGCCCAGTGCATCCCTTCCGCAAGCATTTCGAAGAACTTCAGATTGGGGAAACCTGGATCACGCACAAACATACCGTCACGGAAACCGATATTGTCAATTTTGCCAACATGACCGGCGATCATTTTTATGCCCATACCGACGAGACCGCGCTGGAGGGCACGCTATTCGAAAAAAGGGTGGCACACGGGTATTTTGTACTGTCCAAAGCAGCCGGTTTGTTTGTGGATCCCGCCAAAGGGCCGGTACTGCTCAATTACGGCCTCGACAGCTGCCGCTTTACCAAGCCTGTATATCCGGGCATGACCATAGGAGTCAGGTTTACGGTACGAGAAAAAATAGCTCAGGAAAAACGCGACGAAAACGATATCAAAAAAGGCATCGTGAAGTTTCTCGTGGATGTCTATGACCAAAGCGGGGAAACCGTCGCCATTGCGACCATCCTCACCATGGTAAAAATGTTGAACCAAGACGATAACTGATGATGATGCAAACGCACCCCAATACTGAAGGCTGGGTAAGCTTCGAACGCAGCGCAACCATAGGCATACTTACCTTTTTTCATCCGGCGCACAATTCCCTGCCGGGAAAACTACTGTCCGGGCTTGCTGAACAGATTGCCCTGGCCGGGGCTGATCCGCTGGTGAAGGTGATTTTGCTACAGAGCGCCGGCGAAAAAACCTTTTGCGCAGGCGCGAGTTTCGACGAACTCATGGCCATAGCAGACCCCGACCAGGGGCTTGAATTTTTTATGGGCTTTGCCCGTGTGATCAATGCCCTCCGCCAATGCCCCAAGCTGGTCATAGGTCGCATCCAGGGGAAAGCGGTAGGCGGCGGTGTAGGTCTTGCCGCAGCCACCGATTTTTGCGTAGCTACACAGGCTGCATCTATCAAACTCAGCGAACTTGCCGTAGGGATAGGCCCCTTTGTGGTCGGTCCGGCCGTAGAACGCAAGATGGGAAAAGCCGCTACCCTCCAGCTCGCCATACAGGCAGAAGCTTGGCAATCAGCCCAATGGGCTCAGCAGCACGGCCTGTTTCAGGAAGTCTTTGAAGATACCCCATCCATGGATGCCTGGCTCGAAGGGTACCTCGCCCGACTTTCCGATTACAGTGCGGCAGCCATGCAGGCCCTCAAAGCAGCCTTCTGGGAGGGCACGGAGCACTGGGACGAGTTGCTCGCCCAGCGCGCGGCCATTAGCGGGCGACTCATTTTGACCCCGGAAGCCAAAAACGCACTGGCTGCGATCAAACAAAAAAATCGCTGACCCCAAAAAACCAAAGAAAATGACCCTAACCATGACCCAAACCAACAAGAGTATCCCGGCAGAAAAACTGCTGCAGGCCTATCGGATCATGGCTACCGCCAAAGCCATGACGGACATTTTCGAAGAACATTTTAAGGTTGTTTCCAAATATGTGCATGCCACTTCCCGGGGACACGAAGCGATCCAGATTGCCCTGGGCATGCAGCTGCTCCCCCAGGATTTTGCTTTCCCCTACTACCGCGACGATGCGATGTTGCTGGCGCTGGGCTGCAGCCCGGAGGAGTTGATGCTCCAACTAATGGCTAAAAAGGACGATCCTTTTTCCGGAGGAAGAACATACTACGCACATCCAAGCCTTCGGGACGAACACCGACCCAAGATTCCCCACCAGTCTTCCGCCACCGGCATGCAGGGAATACCGGCAACGGGGGTAGCCCTGGGACTCCGGTATCGGGAGCAGGAAAATCTCGTCTCCGACAAACAGCAAAAAAATCCGATAGTGGTCTGCTCTTTTGGCGATGCCTCCATCACAGAGGGCGAAGTAGCGGAGGCGTTTCAGATGGCAGCACTCAAACAACTGCCCATCCTGTATCTGGTGCAAGACAATGGCTGGGATATTTCGGCCAATGCCGCCGAAACAAGAGCACAAGATGCTTTTGAGTACATCCGGGGCTTCCACGGCATAGAAGCCTACTCGATTGATGGTAGCGATTTCTTTGAGGCTTATACTTGTATCGAGCGGGTCATCCAACTGATCCGAAAAGAGCGCAGACCTTTTTTGATCCATGCGAAGGTTCCTTTGCTCAACCACCATACCTCGGGCGTCCGCAAAGAATGGTACCGGGATGATCTCGAGGAACACCAGTCGCGGGATCCCTTCCCCCGATTTCGGGCGACTTTGTTGGAATCGGGAATACAAGAAAAACAACTGGCTGCACTCGAAGCAGCGGCCATGGTTACCGTGCAGGAGCATTTCAACCTGGCAGCAGCAGCCCCCGACCCCGAACCCGCCGATTTGTTTGCCCATGATTTTGCTCCAACCCCTATTGTAGCCGAATCCGGCGTACGAGTACCCGAGGGAGGCAAAGAGACCGTTATGGTAGATGCTGCCCTCACCGGAGTCGAGGAACTGATGAGAAAGCACCCGGAGTGTCTGTTGTATGGACAGGATGTGGGTAAAAGACTGGGTGGTGTTTTTCGCGAAGCGGCTACCCTGGCCAAAAAATTTGGAGATCATCGGGTATTTAACACTCCTATTCAGGAGGCATTCATCATTGGCAGTACGGTGGGGATGTCGGCAGTCGGTCTAAAACCCATAGTCGAGGTACAATTTGCCGATTACATCTGGCCGGGACTCAACCAGTTGTTTACCGAACTCAGTCGCTCCAACTACCTCAGCAACGGCAAATGGCCCGTAAGCGCCATCATCCGGGTTCCCATAGGAGCTTATGGCAGCGGAGGCCCTTACCACTCTTCCAGCGTGGAATCCGTGTTGTGCAACATCCGGGGCATCAAAATTGCCTATCCCAGCAACGGTGCCGACCTGAAGGGCTTGCTCAAAGCGGCCTACTACGACCCCAATCCGGTGGTGCTGCTCGAACACAAAGGCCTGTACTGGTCTAAGGTACCGGGTACGGCTTACGCCAAAACCATCATGCCGGCAGAAGACTACATCCTTCCGTTGGGGAAAGCAGCATGGGTGCGGGAAGCAGACCCTGAGTTGCGGGAAGCCGGATCGGCTGCGGTCGTGGTCACGTATGGCATGGGCGTGCATTGGGCGCTGCAAGCTGCGGCTCAACTGGGCACCGCTATCAGCATACTGGATCTTCGGACGCTGTTTCCGCTCGACGAAACCGCCGTATTTGATGCAGTCAAAGCCCATGGCAGGTGTTTGGTCGTAACAGAAGAGCCTCTTAACCACAGCTTTGCCCAAAGCCTGGCAGGACGCATCCAGGAGCATTGTTTTGCGTATCTCGACGCCCCTGTAACCGCGATAGGGGCTGAAAACCTTCCCGCCATACCGCTTAACAGCACCTTGGAAGCCGCTATGCTCCCCTCCGGGGAAAAAGTAGCAGCTGCCCTGCGAAAACTGTTAGCGTATTAAAGGAAGGTAAGCTCCTTCAGCTGATTGAGCATCCAGCCGGTAACGCTGTATCGCCCTGCGTACGACTCCAACACCTCGTGGGGCATATCACTCAGAAACATCGCCAGGCGTCCGGCAATCGGTGCCACCTCAAACAATTGGTCATCGTTTGGGTACAGCACCAGTTCACCACCATCCTCGGGGGTCCAGTCCACATTGAGGTAAAACACAAAAGACACCACTCGGTGGGCATTGTGCTGGAAGCGATCCACGTGCTTACGGTAAAACGTATTGGGCGGATAATAAGCCACATGGGTCTCAAAATCCTTCAAGCCGAGAAAGCAAGTCTGATTGAGGTATTCCAACAAGCCCTGGAGCTGATCCAGCAAAGGCGCAAAAACCTCCTCCTCGTTGCCGGAATCAATCCATCGAATATAATCGCCACGAATCTCGCGATCAACCTGAAAAGACTGTTGCTTGCCGATACCTGCCTTTTTCAGACTATCCTCCGCCTGTAGCATTTTTACGTGATCAAGCAGGCTATTTATATGATCGGGCGACAGAAACTGGTCGGTAATCGAATAGCCATTTTGGGAAAGTTCGGTCGCGACTTTCTCTGCAATCAGGGCAAAGGGAAGCGCCTCGTTCAGAGGGCGCAGATGGTGACGCATATAACTGATTTTCAGTTAATCATTAAACCTTTAAAAAGCGAGGAAAATTACTCTTTTTTTTGAAATCGGGTGTGGGATTTTTTTCCATTTTACCCGCAGAGGCGGGGTAATAGCGGTAAAATTTGGTTTTAGCTTACGGGAATTGAGGAATAAAAGTTACCTTAGGGGACAGTTAAATTTGTCTGACTATTTATGAAAATACTACATATCAGTGCAGAGTGTTATCCCGCTGCAAAAGCGGGGGGTCTGGGAGATGTGGCAGGAGCCTTGCCCAAATACCTCAACGACGTAGGCATGGAAACGGGGGTCGTGATGCCCCGGTACCATACCCGCTGGCTCAATGAGCAGTCTTTCACCCCGGTTTACAAGGGTGCCGTCAGGCTACACCTCCACTATGTGCCCTTCAGCATTGAAAAAATTTACGGCGACCCATTGGGTTTTCCGCTGTACGTCGTGAATGTGCCTTATATGTTCGACCGGCCGGGCATCTACATTGATCCGGGTACGGGCGAGGGCTATGGCGACAACCTGCAGCGCTATCTCGTGTTTCAGCAGGCGGTATTGCAGTGGATCCTTCATGCTCCCGGAAAACCTGCGCTGTTGCATTGCCACGACCACCACACCGGACTTATTCCTTTTTTCATCAAATATGCGCCCGAATACCAGGCCCTGGCTGATATTCCTACGGTATTCACCATCCACAACGGCGAATACCATGGGTCTTTCAGTTGGGAAAACATGTACCTCCTGCCCTATTTCCTGGGCAGTGCACGGGGACTGCTCGACTGGTCAAACCTCATCAATCCGCTGGCGACCGGTATCAAAACTTCCTGGCGGGTGACCACGGTTTCTCCGACTTATCTGCAAGAGTTGATGCAGCATTCGAATGGAATGGAGTGGTTGTTGCAACACGAGCGCTACAAATCCGTGGGGATCCTCAATGGAATAGACACGAAGGTCTGGGATCCGGAGACCGACCGCTACATTGTGCATCACCTGATAGATAACGACTGGGAGGATTTCAAGCAAAGCAACAAACAGGCCTTGCTCCAGGCTTTCAGTTTCGATCCCGCACTTCCACTGATCACCTTTATTGGCCGCCTGGCGCGGGAAAAAGGCGGGGATATGCTGCCGGATCTGATCCAGCGGGTCTTGTCGAGCGGTATGCAGGTCAATATACTGGTATTGGGCACGGGCGACAGTCGCACCATGGATCGGCTCAACCAACTGAGTCATCAGTTCAGGGGCAGGTTTGATGTAGCCTTACAATATAATGAAAGCATTGCGCACCAGTTGTATGCCGGATCGGATTTCATCTTTATGCCTTCCCGGGTAGAACCCTGTGGATTGAACCAGATGTATGCCATGCGCTATGGCACCATCCCGATTGTGCGCACCGTAGGAGGGCTGAAAGATACCGTGATTGACATCGGAATGCCGGATGGGTCGGGCCGGGGGATTCGTTTCGACCAGTTCAGCGTAGAAGATGCCCACCATGCGGTATATCGCGCCTTGGAACTGTATCACCAGCCGGAGGTTTTCCGCAAATTGCGGGAAAACATAAGTGCCCTCGATTTTTCCTGGGAACAATCCGCCCGGCAATACCGGGATATCTATGAATCTTTGATAAGTTTTGCCGTATAAACAACACAAATACCAAGCGACATGGTCATAAAAATGATTGCCCTCATACTGGGAGGGGGTGCCGGAACGAGGCTGCACCCGCTGACCAGCCAAAGATCCAAGCCTGCCGTTCCGATCGGAGGAAAATACCGGTTGATTGACATCCCGATTTCCAATTGCCTCAATTCGGGTATCCGCAGGATGTTTGTGGTGACGCAGTTCAATTCTGCTTCGCTCAACCAACATATCAAAAACACCTACAATTTCGATCTTTTTACCCATGGTTTTGTGGATATTCTGGCGGCTGAGCAGACGCCTTCCAGCAACGACTGGTTTCAGGGTACTGCCGATGCGGTGCGCCAATCCATGCACCACCTGGGCAATCACGATTACGACTACGTGCTAATTTTGTCCGGTGATCAGTTGTATCAGATGAACCTTGATGCGCTGGCGCGCTACCATGTGGATCGCGAGGCCGACCTGACCATCGCTACCATTCCGGTTACCGATAAAGACGCCCCCGGATTCGGGATCATGAAGGTCAACGAAGGAGGGTATATCGAGCGCTTTATCGAAAAACCCAAGCCGGCTGTCCTGTCCGAATGGGAATCGGCTGTTTCTGACAGCTACCGCTCACAGGGGAAAAACTACCTGGCGTCTATGGGGATTTACGTTTTCAAGCGTTCTGTGCTGGAACGCCTGTTTGCAGAACACCCCAAAGCGACCGATTTTGGCAAGGAAATTATCCCGAGTGCGATCAAAGGCGGCATGCAGGTGGCCAGTTATTCTTATGATGGCTACTGGACCGATATCGGAACGATCAGCTCGTTTTTTGAGGCCAATATTGCCCTGACGGACAATATCCCGCAGTTCAATTTGTTCGACAACAACAGACTCGTTTATACCCGACCCCGACTCCTTGCCCCGACTAAGGTGTTCGGCACCTGGTTCAACCAAGCCGTCATTGCAGAAGGAAGCATTATTCATGCTAAAAAGATCGAACGTGCTATTGTCGGGATCAGATCTCGCATTGGTTCCGGTACCGAAATTTCCAATGCGGTGATCATGGGAGCCGACTTTTATGAGTCGCTGGATGATATTGTGGCCAAAAAACAACCCGCTGCTATGGGAATCGGCAAAAATTGCCTGATCGAGCGCGCCATTATTGATAAGAACGTACGCATCGGCAACAATGTAGTCATAAGGGGACATTCCAGTCTTCCCGATACCGAAACCGATACCTACTGCATCCGAGACGGTGTTGTGGTGGTCAAGAAAAATGCCTACTTGGCGGACGGTACGCAGATTGGATTGCAGTAACAATTCAAACATCGGGGTGCCCGCATCCTTTAAGGATCCAGGCACCTCGGTTTCTATTTACAAAGTAGCGGAAGGATGTTGTCAAACCAGTTGATCTGGGCAATCTCCTTAGCCTTCCGCAGGTCCACGCAAGCTTCCGCAAATTGGTTGGTGTTCATATAAGCCTGTCCCCTGCTGAGCAGGAAATTGGCGTTGTTGGGAAAACGGTTGACTGCTTCGGTCATTTTAGCTATCCCTTCTTCGGTTTTTTCTTCGTTATACAGCGCAATGCCTTCGTTCAACGCAGCAACGGCCAGGTCGTAATCGGCCACAACCGACTTACACGCCTCCCCTTCGGGAAAAAAGGTCAGTGAAATTTCGTACGCGGCAGGTACTTGTCTGCCTTCAAAAACCGCTACATCCCAGCGGTTGTAGGTAGAAGTGGCTGCGTCCGTAGCGGCAGACCAAAAGTCAAAACCCAGACCTGCAAAATCGGTCAGATCCAGCACCCGAGTAACGCCTCCCGGCCCCACCCAGAGCTGAATGTCTATATTTCCGATCAGACAGCTGTCCTGCCAGGCTTTCGGATACTTTAATTGTTCTTTCAAATAAGATGTCAGCGCCTCTTCACCCCCACGAAACTGCAAGGGAACGTCAAACTCCGTATATACCGTATCTGTGCCTACCAGACTGTAGGGCAACTGCTCTTCCAGTCGAAACTTCACCGGAAGCGTATAGCGGCAGCGCACTGCCTGCCCGTCTTTTTCGCCGGGAACCCAGGCGATACCCGCACTGTTCATCAAATTAACCACACGCACCGTCTCCATACCACAGCCCCCGCCAATGTCTTTCAACACCTGGGGGTCGCTCAGCGAGCCGTCCTTCTCCACCACAAAACTAACCACCACCATGCCCTCGTTTCCATTCTGTCGAGCCTCAAAAGGGTAGATGATGTTCTGGTACATAAACGACAACAACTGTTGCTGGGCACACTGCTGTTTGAAAGCGACGGTGGTGTCGAGCTGTTCGCAGGCAGGAAAGCGAGGCATCAGGGGCAAGATATCATAAATCGTAGTATCTGTGTCCGATTGCGCCCTTAACACCGAGCTGGTCACCATGAAAAAAAATAAAAAATAAAAATACTTTACCCGGGGCAATGTAGTCATGCTGTTTTAATTTAGAGGAACCAAAAATAACAAATCCTATGCCTATTTTGCTAAAAAAGATACTTACCCTGGAAGCGCTTTCCCGACAACTGGAGCCGCCCGCAGAGGTACGCCAGGCATGGAACGACCAGGTTGCGGCCTATGCCGAACGGTTTATCGAATCCCTATCCCATTCCCCCGCTTTTTTGGACGACGACAACAAAGGTCAGGAGCTGCTACAGTTCCCCATACCAGAGTATGCCGTACCGGTTGAACAATTGATCCACCTCGTGGAAGAGGCCGTGGATAAACCCGCACTCAATCCAGCTTCGGGCCGCCATTTTGGCTATATTCCCGGAGGAGGGGTTTTTCCTGGCGCGCTGGGCGACTACATGGCCGCTGTAGCCAATAATTATGCCGGAATTTTTTACGCAGGGCCGGGAGCCGTTCGGATGGAAAACATGCTGATCCGCTGGATGGCACAATTTTTAGGTTACCCCCGGACAGCCCTGGGCAACCTGGCATCAGGAGGCTCGATTGCTACCCTCGTCGCCATTACAACTGCCCGAGATACCAAAAAGCTCAAAGCGGCAATGGTCGAAAACGCGGTAGTCTATCTGACCACCCAAGTGCACCACTGCGTCCACAAGGCCTTCCGCATTGCCGGTATGAAAGAGGCCATATTCCGGAACATCCCGCTGGACGAACACTTTCGGATGGATACCGACTACCTGAAAAGGCAAATCGCGCTGGACTGGGACGCAGGCCTAAGACCCTTTATGATCATTGGCACTGCGGGCACCACCGATACCGGCGCCATAGATCCCCTGGATACCATTGCGGACATCGCTCAAAAAAATGAAATATGGTTCCACGTAGATGCCGCTTATGGAGGATTTTTCATGCTTGTCGAAAACCTCAAGCCTGCTTTTAAGGGTATCGAACGTTCTGATTCTGTCGTAATTGACCCTCATAAAGGACTGTTCCTGCCCTATGGTCTGGGCGCGGTAATCATCCGCGATGTACCCGCTCAATACCAGGCTCATTTTTACCAGGCCAACTACATGCAGGATGCCCTGTCCGACGATCACGAGTATTCTCCGGCAGATCTTTCGCCCGAGCTGACCAAACATTTCAGGGGAATGCGGATGTGGCTGCCCCTACAGTTGTTTGGAGTCAGTCCGTTTAGGGCTTCCTTGCAGGAAAAAGCACTGCTTTGTCGGTATTTCTATGAAGAAATTCAAAAACGGGGATTTGAAGTAGGGCCGGAACCTGAACTGTCAGTCATGATCTTCCGGCATCCGGGAAGCGATGAAGCCAACCAGCACCTCATCAAACACGTTCAGCACGATGGACGCGTGTTTGTCTCCTCGACCACTATCCAGGACAAATTTTGGATACGGATGGCCGTTATGAGTTTCAGAACTCACTTACCGGAAATAGAACTGGCACTGCAAATTTTGGAGGAAAGCGCCTATGCTATGGGTTTACGCCAATAAAATAAGGGGGCTGCGTGAAGCAGCCCCCTTATTGGCAGCATTAATTGCTGGCAGCCGGCTTGTCTGATTTGACTACAACATGCTGTTTTTTCTTGGGGCGACTCTTTCCATAAGAGCCCAAGAAAATTTTTCCTTTCGTTGATCTTTTATCTCCTTTTCCCATGACGATATATTTGTGTTTTATTTCAAGCCTACAAAGATACAAATTTGTTCAAATTTTTGTCAGACCGGCTTCATAAATGACAGCAACTGGTCGGCAATCTTCCGGTCGTTCGACAGGCGCGGCACCTTGTTTTGGCCACCCAGCTTGCCCAAACTTTTCATATAATCCCTAAAAGCGTCTCGTTGCAGGCAGCGCAGCTTCAAGGGCTGCAAAATTTTTCCGCGGATCAGGTCCTCGTAATAGATGTTTTCCCGACACATTTCTTCGTCCAACACACGAGCAAAATCTGCCATGTCCTCGGGATCGCCGTCAAACTCCACCCACCACTCGTGGTAAGGTGTTCCTCCTTCGGGTGGATTCACCTGAGGAGCCACCGTAAACTCCACCACCTTGATGCCCCGCTCCCGGCTTACCCGCAACATCGCTGCTTCCACTTCCTTCCCAATCACATGTTCGCCAAAAGCAGAGATAAAATGCTTGACCCGTCCACTGACGATCAGGCGATAAGGATTCGTGGAAACAAACTCCACCGTATCTCCTATGTTATAGCCCCACAATCCTGCATTGTTGTTGATGATCAAAGCATAATTCACTCCTGTCTCCACTTCGTGCAGGCGCAACCTGCGCGGGTGCGCTTCAAAGATCTCTTCTACGGGCACAAATTCGAAAAACAAACCGGAATCTGCGTTCAGCAACAAGCCCCGTTCCCCCTGTACATCCTGGAAGGCAATAAAGCCCTCGGAAGCCGGATACGTCTCTATGGTCGCCACACGGCCGCCTATGAGTTCCTCCAATTTAGCCCGGTAAGGCTCATAATTGACTCCACCGTACACAAAAACCGAAAAATTGGGAAACACCTCTTTGACCGTTTGCTTGCCCGTTCGCTCCAGCAACCGCTCGTAATACATCTGCACCCAGGGCGGAATACCCGAAATCAGGCGCAAATCCTGGCCTATCGTCTCGTCAATGATGCGCTCCAGCTTTTCTTCCCAGTCCTCTATGCAATTGGTCGCATAGCTGGGCAACTGATTGCCCTTGAGCCAGAAAGGAATCTCGTGGTTGACAATCCCCGAAAGTCGGCCTGTGGGAATTCCCGCCACCGTATCCAAAACCGGACTGCCCGACAAAAAAATCACCTTCCCGTCCATCCAGCTCCCCTCCCCCGTCCGGGCATAATTCAGGAAGAGCGCATTGCGGGCAGAATTGATATGGTTGGGCATACTCTCCTTCGAAATGGGAATATACTTCACCCCGGAAGTCGTGCCCGATGTTTTGGCAAAATACCGCGGCCGCCCCTTCCACAATACATCGCTTTTTCCCGCTTTGATCTGCTCGATGTAAGGCTTCAAGGCCTCGTAATCCCGAATGGGTACCCTTTCGGTAAAATCCCTGTAAGTCCTGATCTGCTCAAAACCGTGATCCTTGCCAAAAACAGTGTGCTTCGCCTCCCGGATCAGGTCCTGAAAAATGCGTTCCTGAGCCGCTGTTGCGTGAGCCGACCAGTGATCTATGCGCTTAGCCAGCATCCGAGCCAGCGGTTTTGCTACGACAGACTTAAACCCCATACCTACAGCTTATAAAAGTTAATCAAACAATTTTTCGCCGGCGGCGCGGCAAAAACACATAAAATCATAGCTGAGCAAATAACTGTTGCCCATATAGTGCTTACCCTCCTCCAGCCTGGCACGGTGCCGCTCCATCAATTCCTCGTCCTTCAGCATAAAGGTAAAAATCGTTTTGCAAACCTTGAAATGCCGCGGCAAATCATGCCCCACCGGCACATTGGGAGCCGACAATAACGCCAGCGTCGTCCGAAAAGCCTCCGCATCATAACAGGCATACGCCTCCGGATACCGAAACGCCAGGTACAGCGCTATCATCTCATAATCCTGATGATAGTGATTGTTTTCTATCGAGAGCGGGTACTTCCGCTTGTAGCGGGAAAGCAATTCATCGCAGTAAAACACAAAGCGATCTACCCGGTTTTCTACCGATTTATCGGGATTGAACAGGTCTATAAACATCGAGCGGACAAAATCCGACTCCTCCCCCAGAAAAAGCAGCATCATGCGCTTGGGCTCGAATCGCTCCCGCTTCCAGAGTCGCCGCGTCTGGCTGTTGTCCAGACTCCGATCAAACATCGCCGAAAAATCAGCCGCATCCTGATCCCAGTTTTGCTGAAAAAGCAACTGCGATTCCCAGATGTACAAACGCTCCTGCGCCGCTTTCGTAGGCAAAAATTCCCGGAACTTCACCAGCGCAGCTTCCAGTTTTTTGAGTTGCATAACCTGAAATTATGGCGCCGGATTGGGAATGCGCTGGTGCACCGCCTCAATTTCCTGCAAAATCTCGTCCGACAAATGCACCTGAATGCTGTCAATATTCTCCCGCAACTGCTCCATCGTGGTAGCCCCAATAATGTTGCTGCTCACAAAAGGCTGCTGGTTGACAAACGCCAGAGACAACTTCGCCAGGGATATGCCATGCTGCTGCGCAATTTCCAAGTAAGCCGCCGTTGCTTCGTGCGACAACGCACTGTTGTACCGCGCCAGTTGCTTGAACTGATTGATCCGAGACGTGGGTGCAGCCACACCCTCGTGGTACTTGCCCGAAAGCAAACCAAATGCCATGGGCGAATACGCCAATAGTCCGGCCTGCTCGCGTAGAGCAACCTCCGCCAAACCAATCTCGAAAGTCCGGTTCAACAGGTTATAAGGATTCTGAATACTCACCCCCCTTGGAAGACCGTATCGCTCTGCCAAATACAAAAAGCGCATCAATCCCCAAGGCGTTTCGTTGGATACCCCAAAATAGCGAATCTTACCCGCCGTAACCAGGTCCTGCATCACCTCCAATACCTCGAGCAGGTTGTCTTCCCATTCCTCCGCCGGATCGTGCTTGTAACCCAACTTTCCAAAAAAGTTGGTATTTCGCTCCGGCCAATGCAATTGGTAAAGGTCTATGTAGTCCGTCTGCAGCCGTGTCAAACTGCCCTCTATCGCCGTCATGATTTGCTCCCTGGTAAAACGAAGCGGATTCCGGATATGCTTAAGCCCCGCCGAGGGGCCCGTGACCTTACTCGCTAACAAAAACCGATCGCGGTTGCGGCGCGACTGGATCCATGTACCAATAATGCGCTCCGTACTGCCCTGGGTTTGGGGGCGACCCGGAACCGAGTACATCTCCGCCGTATCAATAAAGTTAATCCCCTGATCCAGTGCATAATCCAACTGCTCATGCCCCTCCGCTTCTGTGTTTTGCTCGCCAAAGGTCATGGTACCCAGACAAATTTTACTCACTTTTTCCTGGGTGTTTCCCAAAAAACTATATTCCATAATCGTGTGTTTGTTCGTTTGCAATCATCGGCTACAAAATTAGTAAAATAACCAGTAAGCCCAGCACCTATCTCCGCCGAGGCTCTTTTTTGGGAAACCGCACCGGCACCTGCCGACTGTGCTGCCGGTATTCCATCCCCTTCTGATGCAAGGCAAAACCCCAGGAAAGAGCTGCTGCATAAGCCGTTTCTTCCTCCGACCAGCGGTAGCGACCCGTAATGGACAGGATGTCCGACTTGATCCGAAAACCATACCGCTTCTGCCCCCGGTTGTCATGGTACCAAAGCAGCTGAATGGCAATGGACTGCTCCGCAAAAAAATGCAGCAGCCGGGCAGGTACCCGGATTTCCTCCCGCCAGCGATCCGGATACCGAATCCGAAACTGATCCAGACAGTCCTCTAAAGCCAACGGACTCTGAGCCTGGATCCGCTCCCACCAAGCGCGATTCATCATGGCTGTTGTATTTTATTCAAATATACAACAATTTGTTTTAAAAAAACAGTTAGATAGGATAAAAACGGAGAACCTGCGGATACAGATCCTCCAGAAAAATAGAAAATGCGACTGTCTTGACGTAAATATTAGCGGAGACGCTGCACCTGTTTCAGCAGCCGACCGGCCTGGGCATGGAAATCCGCATCGGGATCTGCTGCCAGGACTTGCAGTAAGTTGGCGCAAGCCTCAAACTGTCCGAGTTGCAACAGGCACAACGCTTGGTACCATTTGGCCTCATCTGCTGTAAAAGTATTGTGAGCGACCGTTGGCGAACCAAAATGCCGTGCTGCCCGGGAAAAATCACCCACTCCGATCAGGGCGCAACCATAGGCCATCCAGACCTTTGGGTCCTCGGTCGCCTCCAGCAATATAGTTACAGGAAGCACCTGGAGTGCTTCTGCAAAAAGTCCCTGCTGATACGCCTCTACAAAATCCTTCCATACCGGATCGAAAGGTGCCGCTCCTGCTATGCTGTCGGGCAGCTCAGCAGGTTCATAAAAGGCTTCAAAAAGTTCAGGCGGACTGCGTTTGCTGGTGTAACTCAGATACAGGAACAAACTCACTGCCAGCAAGCCGATCAGCACAGCTGCTCCGCGCCTGATCCAAGATCGCCGCTTAAGGCGCTTGTCCCAGTCCAGGCGCATACGGGTAAGCCTGTACCGAAGTTCCTGTCTGCCGTCCTCCCGGACAGCCCCTACCAAATTGCTGTACGCTTCAAAAGCTTCGCGCAGCTCGCTATCCGCTGCCAAATCCTCTTCGAAAGCACGCTTTTCGGACGGTATCATTTTTTGAAGCAAATAATCGTCAAATGCCTGAGCACTATACCTCATAGTCTTCCTTTGGGAAAAAACTGGTTTTATTGGGGTCTTTATCAACTAGTCGTCTGAGTACCTGCATACATCTGGATTTTTTATTCTTCGCCACCTGCTCGCTGTTGTAGCCCATCACCTCTGCAATCTGGCGCATACTCAGGCGGTCGAAATAATACAAACGCAGGATCTCCCTGCAGTCTGGTGAAAGATGAGACAATAACTCCATCAACCGTTTTTCATCCGAAATTATTGCATAATCGGCCGGTGCCTCTTCTTCAACAAGCAGGCTCTGTTTGTGGTTTTCCTGAATGATATTCTGCTGCAAACGCAATCTCTTCAATTTCTTGTGCCATATATTTTTACAAATAGCAAGCATGTAAGTGGAAAGTTTACAATCCAACTTAAAATCCGCCTGTCGTATTTTTTCATATAAAATAATTAATATTTCCTGGAAAACATCCTGGGCATCTTCATCCGTTCCACCCTGCTTGGTAATAAATTTTTGTACGCTGGCGTAATGACAAGCATATATCTCTGCAAAAGCCCTGTCATTATTTTGTCGCGCAGGAGACCTAAGGTCTTCCAATATGGCTCGGTCATGCGATTTTTTCATAGGGTTCAGGATAAAAATATATGGTTAATACCCTGAACCTAAAAAAGGTAACCATCTTTTTTAGGATTTTTTTATCGTTTTAGCATTTATTTTCAAAATAGATCACTATTCAGCGCCTGAATGATTTGTCCCATGCCTATAAAGTAAAATGTCCGGTTCCTGCCTTTGATCGGAATGGCAAGGTGCGAGAAGGGGGAAATAGCCGAAAAGGGTAATCATTGCTGTTGACAGACCGGTAATTACCAGACATGCGACAAAGCTGGGTTACCTTTTTGAGCCTCGAGGTATTAATAAGGGTAATCTAGGTGCAAGTCACCTTAAGGTGCCTTGCACCTGTGCTTTAAAACTTTGATAATCTTTGTATTAACACACGATTTTCACCAAACCCCTGACCCTTACAACGCTTCCACCTGTGCCCTGATCTCGTCCAGGTGGTCGAGTATTCCGTCCGGCTGGGCGCTGGACAGTTGCGCCCGGGTATGGGCGCCGGTGGTGATCCCCAGTACCAGACCACATCCTGCATTGCGGCCTTCTTCGATGTCTATGATGGAGTCTCCTATTTTGGCAACCCGAGCGGGGTCGGTCACACCGAAATGGGCCATGGCGTGGGTGATCATGTCTGGTGCAGGTCGGGCAGCGGTAACCTGATCCGCCGTCACCAAAAGGTCTATGTCCCGGCCGGTTTCCCAGCCGAGTTTTTCCAGCAAGCCCTCCGCCGTCATGCGGTTGTAGCCGGTGTTGAGGACTACCCGGATGCCTTTGTTCCGAAGCCATTCAAAAATGGCCTCCGAGCCGGGCTGCGGCCGTACTTCCAGGTCGGCATAAGCGGCTTTTAACAGGATCTGGAAGCGCTCGAAGATGCGCCGGATGGCAGTCTGGTCGGATGCTCTTCCCTCCAGAATGGCCTGAAGGGCCTGGAGTTTTTCTTTTCCTGCTCCCAGCAGGAGTACGGTTTCCCAGCTGACCTCATGACCAGCCTCGGCTACTGCCCGGTGCAGGGTTTTGTACACGACATTATTTTCGTCCACTACCGTTCCTGCCATATCAAAAACAAACATCTCCAGCATCGCTCTTTTTTTTGCGCAGCATCCGCCGCTGATCGCGTTAGTCAAATAGTTCAGATAAATTGTCTGCTGCATAGCCGGGGCTGGCCGTCATGCCCTTGCCGCCTATGCCCGTTACAAGGTGAATTTTTCCGCCCAGGGTATGTCTGAAAATATCCTTGGTCTTACTTTGGCTGTAATAACCCAGCCATTGCTGGTCAATGTTCCAGTGCTCGAGTTGGAAAATGGCCTGCCCGGCTTCGATGAAGTAGCGGCTGATCTCCTCGCGCACGTAAAAATCACTGCGTGCCCCCTCCCCTACGGAAGCGTATTCGTGCGAATCGCCCAGAATGATGCTTCCGTCTGCTTCCTGCTTGAACAGAATATGGATGCCCCATTGTTTCCAAAAGCTATCCGTGGCCTCTCTTGCCTTGATCGCAGACCAGGAAGGACACTCGCTAAAGCTCTCGTAGCGCCGGATGGACAAACCGGTCAGGATATTGCCAGGCAGCTGCACCGCGCGCTGCGGCTTGAGGTTGAGCATCTGCAATTTGACGGTCTCCAGGTCGCTTTCCCGGAAAAGTTCGGGATACAGCCATTCAAATTCCACTCCCGAACATACAAAAGTCTGCTCGCCCCGGTATTGCCGACCGCTGTTGTCGGTAGCCAGACAAGCGGGACCAACTTCCTCTAAAGCGCGGATCAGGGTGCCCGGAAAATAATCAAAATTGGGGTCGGCCAACAAATGCGCCAGTACCCGATGGATCATCACACGGGGGTTTACGGAAATTTCCTCCGGAAAAAACAGCCCTCCCTTGCAATAATCAGACCGCAGATTGGGATATTTGGCCATACAGGCCGCTGGAGTCAACAGTTCAGAAGGGTAATCCTGCGCTTTATTGATGGCATGAAGCTCCTCGGCAAGGGTGAGTTCCTCCTCGTCAGAAGCGATGTAAATGCTCCCGAACGAGCGGACACCAATGTCGTGTTTTGCCTGAAGGGCTTTGTAAATATCCAGACTCTTTCTGCCTGTTTCCTGCCACTTCACATTCATTCCCGAGGGGACTACCTGGCCAAAGTTGCGCACCGTAGCGCCCTCCGGCTGGGGGTTACGCTCAAACAAAGCCGTTTTCAGACCCCGGTTCAGCGCATGGTAAGCGTGAAAGACGCCCAGCACCCCACCGCCAATAATCAGCAGATCGTAATGTTTCATATCAATAGGATATACACCCAAAATTTGATCCGCAAAAAACAACTTTCAGGTGTACTTAAAGTCTATTCCAGCTTAAGTGTTTGTTAATTTTTTTCGCCAAATACCTCCACTACTGCGGCGGCTATCTCGTCGAGCGGCTGCTCCCGCATACAGCGAAAATGGCCATTCGGACAGTGCCCATAACCAATTTTACTGCAGGGCCTGCAGCGCAGCCCGGGTACTTCAAAGTTTCGGTGCCTGGCTACCCCCGCCGGATCATAAGGATACATGCCAAATTCAGGTATCGTATTGCCCCAGATCGCAATGATGGGTCTGCCCAAGGCAGCGGCTATGTGCATCAGGCCGGTGTCGTGCGTAACGACCACGGCAGCCTGGCGGACGACAGCAGCCGACTGGTGCAGCGAAAATTGTCCGCAGCCATTCCATACTTTCCCTCCCGCAATACTGGCAATGATGTCCCCGCGTTGGCGATCTTCCGGTCCGCCCAGCAAAATCACAGGCTGCCGGATCAGGTTACAAAGATCAATCAGGCGATCCTCCGACAAGCGTTTGGTTGCATGAGCTGCCCCGATCACCAGCGCGACAAAGGAGCTGTCCAAAGAAAAACCTGCCTTTGCGGCCAGCGCTTCCCTACTGATGTCAGCCTCTGAGGGAATAAAATAATCCAGCCCGGCTCCATCATTGTGCAATCCCAATCCTCCCGCTGCATCCAGGTAGCGATCTACGATGTGCCGCCGGGGCAGGAAATTGAGCTTGAAGCGCACCATCAACCACTTTTGCAGGTTAATTTTGTCGAAAGCATGACTTTTTACCCCCAGGCTCAGCCTTACCCGCCAGGAGCGGAGGTTGTGGTGCAAGTCTATGACCCGGTCGTATTTTTCCCCGCGCAGCAGGGGCAAGTACTCAGTGACCTCTTTTTCAATGCCGAACACCCGATCCACGTAGGGGTTGGCCTCCAGAATACCCTGATAGCTGCGCTTGGTCAGTACATGCACTTCTGCCTGTAACTGCTGTTTCAAAGCCCGGATGACCGGACTGCACAGGACAATATCGCCGATGGAAGAAAAGCGAATCACCAAGACTTTGAGCGGAGCCGATGTGCCTGTCATTCCTGTGGAAGTATTACTTGTATGTCCTCATTGATAATGCGCGATACCTCCAGCATCTGGCCTGACTCAAACAACGCGTCGAAGGTCGCTACCTCACGAGTATCCGGTACGGGTTTGTAGTTGACGTAATCCGCAAATCGCAGCCCCTCCAGCTCTCTGAACGCAATCCCTTCGCGGAATCGCGCTCCGCCTCCACTGGTCAGGTAATTGTAGGCCAGGTAGTCCATCGTACTGTTTTCCTGGTGGATCCAATACACAAACTCGTCCTCGTGGTCCTTGCCCCCGCCTTCCTCGCTAAATGTCACCCGGATTTTGTAGTACGGACTCCCCTTGATCGTAGTAGTTCCAATCAATTCGGCGTGCACCGCAGGGTCTGCCAGAAAAGCCGGCTGCAGCACGAAATAGACCACAGAATTGACGCTGCTGGCAAAGTCCAGACTGTCTTTTTGGCTCAGCACTGCCTTTTCGCCATTCAACTCCCTAAAAAACAGATCGTTGGAGAGTACATCCCGGATCGCGTTGCCGGCATCGTCGGTGAAAGTACGACTGTAAGTAAACAGTCCATTTTTGCGCATCGCCTGATAAGCCTGCTTGCGGAAAGAAAACCGGATCTCCAGATCCTGGTACCGGGCTCCGCCGTGTCGCTCCATGCAGGAACGAATAATAACTGCTGCAGAATCCACGGAATTGGCAGCGTCTTCGAGCCTGGTCGGCAAAACAGGTACGGTCTCGGTTGGCTGAGGTTCTTCCTGAGAACAAGCCTGCATCAGGGTACCGAGTAGAAGAAAAAGGGTGGTTTTCAGGCCATTCATGGGCGGGTTGTTTTTAGGTGCGCTCGGACAAATAAGTGTATATTACTCGCAAAAATACGAAACCGGTTCCGAAAAAATTACCCGTATGCACGACCACAACATCAAAAAAGTACTTGGACAAACCGAAGTCATGACGCTTTCCCTGGGAGCCATCATTGGCTGGGGATGGATTGTGTTGTCCGGTGGTATTATTTTGGACGCCGGATCGCTGGGAGCCATCATTGCCTTTGTACTCTCGGCACTCGTGTTCACGACCATTGGTCTCACTTATGCCGAACTTGCAGCTGCCATGCCCCAATTGGGTGGTGAACACGTATATAGTATGCGCGCCTTCGGCAAAACCATTTCGTTCATCTGCACTTGGTCACTTACCCTCACGTATGTATCCGTAGTGGCCCTGCAAGCGGCGGCTTTTCCGGTAGCGATGGAGTATTTCTTTCCGGATCTCCGCTTTGGCTACCTTTGGACCTTTGCCGGGTATGAAGTCTATGCCAGTTACGTGCTGATTGGCGTTATCACCTCACTGATCATACTGGGTATCAACCTGCGCGGCATCCGGCTGTCTGCCAAGGTACAAAACATCGCGGTCGGCGCCATACTCCTGCTTGGCATTGTCTTTGCGATTGGATCTTTTGGTCAAAATGGTCAGACTGCGCACCTGGAACCTTTATTTCGCGACCATATCCGGGGAATATTTTCGGTTATGGTCATCATTCCATTTTTGATGGTCGGCTTTGACGTCATCCCTCAAACGGCCGAAGAAATCAAGCTCCCCCCTCGCAAAATGGTTCGCCTTATGATGTGGTCCATTTACATCGCCATAGCCTGGTACATTTTGGTCGTTGCGGCCTTAGCTTTTGCCCTTCCCTCGGATCAGATTGACCGCGATGGCTTTGCCGTTGCGGATGCGGCCATTGCGGCCTGGAACAAGCCCTGGATGGGTAATCTGGTCATTGCCTGCGGTATAGCCGGGATCATCACCAGTTGGAATGCCTTTATGATCGGGGGCAGCAGGGCTATGCTGGCGATGGCAGCCTCTGGTATGTTGCCGGAGCGCCTCAACGTCATCCATCCCCGTTATGGCTCACCTTACAAAACCCTTGCCATCATCACCGGGGTTGCCATCATCTCTGCCCTCATGGGGCGCAAAGCCATGATCTTCTTTGTCAACGCAGGCAGTTTCAGTCTGCTGATTGCCTATGGCATTGTCGCTGCCGCCTTTCTGGCACTCCGCCGCAAGGAGCCCGACATGCCACGCCCTTTTCGGGTAAAAGCAGGTCGGCTGGTCGGATCGCTGGCCATGGTCTGTTCCTTGGCACTGGCTCTGCTGTTTTTGCCCGGCATGCCGGCTGCGCTCATCCCTACAGAATGGATCATTGTAGGGATTTGGATGGCGCTGGGAATCGTATTGTACCGCAGGAGCAGCCCTATTTCTTGAGGTATTCCTCGCGGAAAAACTCCCGATAAGCGGCCACTGACTTTTGTTTCAGCACGGTGCGGTAATTATTCTGGCTCACCGGAAACAATTCGAACGTAGTACCCTCTTTGGTGAACTCTCCTTTATTTTTTTCCACGCCGTAGTAATACGCCATAGCATCGTTTTTATTCTTAAAGCGGCGCAGCACGATCAGTGGGATGCGCTCTTCCGGGTTGGATCCCAGGAACAGGGGGGTATCGCTAAGGTTATCGTTGCGGTGGAACTTATTGTTGTAATCGGAAACCATCACCCGGACATCATTCACATTGGCTTTGCCGGAATAAGTAATCAGGATATAGTGAAGCTGTTCATCCTCGATCACGAAAGCCTCCTTCTCGGCAGCCGGTCGCTCCCCTCCCGGTAAAACCACAGACACTTCGCCCAGCAAGCGCAGCATTTCGCGCGCCTGTCGCTCTTCTGCTGTACTGGGATAGCGGTCTATCAGATCCCGAAGTGCCTGCACGTAGGCCTCTTTGCCCTTTAGGTTGCCCAGACTCATCGCGTTCACCAGGGCGAAGCGGGGTTGCAGGATATTTTGTGCGCCAAAACGAGTGGGTGCCGTGCTGCTCTTATCGAAAGCCTGCTGAAAATTGCCGGCCATCAGATCGCTGTAAGCCTCATCGTAAAACGCGTTCAGTTCCCGCTCTGCCCGCTGCATATCGGTCAGGTAATTGGGATCCTGAAGCAACTGGGCATAATTAGACGCCGGGTATTTGCCCACAATTTTATCGAAATACACTTGAGCTTTAGCCGCATCGCGCATATCCAGACAAGCCACGTATAGGTTGTACCAGGAATCCAATTCGAAGCTGCTCCCCGGGAAGCGCGTGTTCAATGCTTCCAGTATTTCGACGGCCATATCCGGGCGATCCAGGATTTCGCGATACAACTGTCCCAGCGTGAACATGGCCTGCATGATCGCAAACTGTGCCGCCACCTTGTCTGTCTCACTCGTAGGCACCCCGGCAAGCAAGGCATTCACCTCCTCGGCAGTGAGTGCAGCGTTAGGTCGGGCCGCCTCCTCTACGATCGTTTCCGACTCCGCCGTCGCCATGCGGCTGGCGGAGCGTCGCCAGTTGTCTTCCAGTGCAATCGCTCCCCATTTTCGCTCAAAATCCCTTTCCCCGCGTTTTACCGAACGATCGTCGTAGGCAAAAAACGCACTGGGGGTCGCGCCGGTTCCTGCGCTCGTAACCGGGTTACCCCGTTGGAAAGTACGCGCATCCTGGGTCAGAGACGCCGTTTGACTCGCATTGCGCGCCAGAGCCTGGCGGCGCTCTTCGTCCTGTTTTTGTTTGATCGCAAAAGCCCTTGCCTGTTTCTCCTCATCACTCAGATTGGCCAGCACCAGTAAGCTATCCTGGAGGGTAATCAGCTCCAGGTTGCGTGCAATTTCGGTCAAATTTTTGCTAAAGCGCTCCACGCGGGGGTAGCGTTCATCGGAATCGGGCATAGCCTGAAGCGCCTTGTCGTAAAAGTTCTTTGCCTCGACGAAATCATCCGTTTCGAAAAACAATTCGGCCAACATAAAATAAGCCTCGGCCTGTTGTGCGGTGCTCACCTTTTCAGACCCCAAGGCCTGCTCCAGGCTTGCGATCGCTGCCTCTCGCATCCCTGCTTTCAACTGTATCACAGCCAATGCAAAATAAATGCGGTCGTGAAAATCAATATTCTTGTCGTCTTTCAGCATTTTCTCCAGATCCGCTATAGCGTCCGCAGCCGTACCGCCCCCACTCGTCCAGCGACTGAGGGTCGTATTGAGCCGTGCGCTGAACTCCATCTCGTAATTGGTCGTAATCCGTGCCACCCGGCTGTACTCCTCCAAGGCTTTCGCCTCGCTGCCCGTCATCTGGTACAACTGCGCCAGTACAAAGCGGTAGCGGGTCTCCTCTTCCCGGGGCAGTTCCATTTGCAGCGCTGTTTCGAGTGGCTGGATAGCCATCGCAAACTGGGATCGGCGGATCGAGCTATACGCCTTCAGCACCTCGATCTGGGGTCTCAAATCGCTGAACGTCTTCGGGTTTTTTTCCAGATCTCCGATCAAGCGGGTCGCCGCGTCGTACTTATCCCGTTCGATCATCGTCTTTGCCAGCCAGAGCATCCCTTCCTGATAAGCAGGGCGCTTTTTCAAGAAATAATTTTCCTCTTCGGCCTCTTTTTTGGCGGCAGCCTCCTCGGCCTCCCGTTTGGCCCGTTCTGCCTCCAGCCGTTTGCTTTCCTCTGCTGCGATCTTATCCTCCTGACTCTTCGGTTTCGGAACCGGTTTGCCTTTTTGCCGCGCTTTGCGTGCAGCCTTCACCTGCCTGTCGCGCTCCTTTTTCTTCTTTTTCTGTTCCTTGATCCGTTTCTTACGCGCCTGTTTGGCCACCTTTTGCGCCTTCAGGCGCTCTTTCGCCGTCGAAGGCCTGGACGGCTTTGCGGTAGCTTTCGGCTTTTTCCCCGGCTTAAACTCATCTATCATATAGGCAAGCATTTCCTCGGCAGCCTCGTAATCCTGTTTCAGGAAAAGCGCCTGGCCAATCAGCAAGTAACAATCATCCACCCACTCGCCCTGGCGGTGCAAATTGGCAACAATGCTCACCTTTTCGATCGCCTTATCCAGTTCCTGGCCCACCAACTGAGGGTTATCCGCCTCCAGATAAGGGTACAGCGGCAGCAGTTTGTTGAAATTATCCTCATGAGCAGCATCCAGGGCTGCAAAACTTGCCACCATGATCTCGTTGGCATTGAAATAGCCGTTGTATTTGGAAGTCGTATTGTGGTAAAACTTTTTCAGCGCCGGAACATCATCCTTTTGTTTTTGGGTCACGCAGGATCCCAGCAACAAGGAAACAAACACGAGGATAAAAATTTTTCTCATAGGTCGAACAAACTGGTTTAGAAAAGCTCCGGCACGAGCCAGCCAAGCAAATATCTTAAATAACAAAAATAAAGCCCCTAAATTATACAGCAGATAAAAAATTAACAGCCAAATCCCTGCAAATAGCTGGGAAAGCCGTTAATTTTGTCAAAAAGAAGGAAAAAAATGATGCCAGCTACTTCTGGAAAAGGAAAATGGGCAGCCTGGAAAGAGCGCATGCAGCACACCTACCGGCTCATCATCATGAATAATGAGACCTTCGAAGAAGTAGGTTCCTACCGGCTCTCTATCGGCAATTTTTGGATTTTAGTCAGTACCATTTTTGTTGTGGTCACCACTTTTATCGCCTCCCTGATCATCTTTACCCCTCTGGCTACCTACATACCAGGCTATGCCTCGGGGGTAAGTCAAGAAGAGGTCAATCTGCTCTACGAGGAAGTCGCCGCCCTCGAGCAAACCCTCGAGGCACAAGCGCAATATACCGCCAATGTCAAAAAAATGCTGGTAGGAGAAGCCCAGACCGCCGAAGATGCCCGCCAAAATACAGCTTTTTATCCCCTGGATTCCATCAAAGCCGTAGAGCGCAACGAAGCAGACGAGCTGCTCCGCCAAGAGGTAGAACGCGAGTCCGGCTCAGGTACCAACCTGCGTATCCTCGAAAACGTGAGCCCTATGGCTTATCCGGACAACCGATCGCTGGAACAATTGTACCTGATTGCCCCGGTCAATGGAGAAATTAGTGCCCGTTTTATGCCCACAGACCAACATTTTGGAGTGGATATCCTGGCTCCCCGCAATACCCCAGTAAAGGCAACTATGGACGGTTATGTGTTTTTGTCGGACTGGACCATCGAAACCGGAAATACCATTGGCATTCAACACGCCAACAACATGATTTCCTTTTATAAACACAATTCCGTACTCCTGAAAAAAGTAGGCAGCTTCGTCAAAGCCGGAGAGGCCGTGGCTATTATCGGCGATACGGGAGACCTCAGCGATGGCCCACACCTCCATTTCGAACTCTGGCAAAACGGTGCACCCATAGATCCAACCGCTTATATTAATTTTTAGCGCTTTTTTTGTTGAAAAAATTAACAAAACTCTGAAAATCAATATTTTATTTGACAGGTGCAAGGCACCTTAAGGTGCCTTGCACCTGGATTACCCTTGTTAATACCCCCACACTGCCAAAAGTAACCCCCTAAGCCCAGGTATTTTTTCGAAAGTAACGGGAACAAGGGTGCGGGGGAGGGAATTTAACCGGATTTTAAAACCCAGTTTCGTTTTTTGTTGTACCTTTGACTTAGTTTAAAAACAAAAATATCTACGCTTTATGCTATTGGATGACCAAAATCTGCAGGAAACCTTCAACGAGAAAGGCGAACGAATCAGTCCAATTCTGCCCAATGAAGTGAAAAATTTCCTCATTGACATAGACGGGACGATCTGCGATGACGTACCCAACGAGGAGCCGGAACGGATGGGGACTATCCTGCCCTACCCGGATGCCCTCAAAATTGTGAATAAGTGGTTCGAGGACGGACACCGGATTACTTTTTTCACTTCCAGAACAGAAGAACACCGGGAGATTACAGAAGATTGGCTGTTGCAGCACGGTTTCCGCTACCACATCCTGCTGATGAACAAGCCCCGCGGTGGCAATTACCACTGGATCGACAACCACATCGTGAAGGCTACCCGCTTTAAGGGAAAGTTTACCGATCTCGTGGTCAAGACCCACGAGATCGAGGTTTTTAAAGATTAGCCTTGCCTATAGTTTCCGGGCTTTCAAGTCGCGCAAACCGACCTCCAACTCCGGAAAACCGAAGGTATAACCGGCTTCCAGTGCGCGTTTCGGATAGACACGTGCACTGGATAATACCGTTTCCGACATTTCTCCGAGTACCAACTTGAGTACAAACGCAGGTACTGGAATGGGAATTTTGATGAAAAATCTAAACCACACCCGTCCCACCATGCGGGTTAACACCCGGTTCGTGACAGGCTCCGGCGCCGTAGCGTTGTACACCCCCGACCAGCGCTCATTTTCCAGTGCGGTCATAAACATGCCACACACATCGTCTATGTGAACCCACGAGTACCACTGGCGCCCGTGACCAAAATAAGCACCCTGTCCGAGGTAAAAAGGCAATTTTATTTTTGGCAGCGCCCCTCCTTTTTCCGACAGGACAAGCCCAATACGCAAAAAACAGGTTCGGATCGGCAACTTGGCAGATAGTTCTTCTATCGCAGCTTCCCATTGCTTACAACTTTCAGCCAAAAAGCCAGTGCTACCCGGCCGGGACGACTCGTCCAGCTTTTCATCACCCCTGTCGCCATAAATGCCTATCGCTGCTCCTGACAAATACACCTTCGGAGGATGGGGCAACTCCCCTATTTTTTGCGCCAGCAGAAGCGTACTATTCACCCGACTCGAAATAATCAAGGCCTTTCTTTGCGCCGTCCAGCGACCCTCAGCGATACCCGCTCCAGCAAGGTTGATCACGGCATCTGTCCCCTCCAGAGCGCGCATATCCATTTCGCCCCGATCAGGATCCCAGGAAAAAGCCGGATAAGGACTACCCTGGCTCGGATTCCTGCTGAGCCATCTCACAGAATAACCTTTTTCGCTGAGCAGCTGCGACAACCTGCTCCCAATCAATCCACTTCCCCCCGCAATCAAAACTGTTTTCATACGATTTATTTTTCTGGCTTCAAAACAGCAATTCTTCGCTCAGGTTTAGCCTGTCGGCAAAAAAACACTCCGGCGGGGAGAAACGAGTTCCTCGAAAAGCCCCTGGCGGACAGGTGCCGAAATCCAAAGGTTGGTGTGCGATGGGTAAAATTTTGTACCTTTACGGCTTATTTGAAGTTCCAACAATTAAAGGCTCACCAAAAACGCAATACCGATGAAATTCAAACATCCAGGCATCCTCTTTGTGCTGTTAGCGCTCCTTTCGGTCTATTCGTGTACCCCTGATAAAGCTTCCGAAGCAGCCGCCGTTGACTTCAAACGCACCTCCAATGAGGTGATCGTACGCATAGATGCCGACCCCGAGCGCATCCACCCGCTCATTGCTTTCCAAAGTTACAGCACCCTGGTCAGTAGCCAAATTTTTTCCTTCCTGCTCGGCACCGATGATCAAACCCTGCAAATCGTTCCCGAACTGGCTGTCGCCCGACCCATCGTCGAAAGTATCGCTTCCGGTCCATACGCAGGCGGCTTGTCTTACACTTTCGAAATCAGAGAAGCGGCAGTTTGGGCCAACAATACCCCTGTCACAGCTGCTGATTTTATTTTTACCCTGAAAGCGACCCTTCACCCACTGGTTCAGGCCCAACGACTGCGACCTTACCTCGCTTTTATCAAGGATATCCAAATAGATCCGGCCAACCCAAAAAAATTTACGGTACTCACCAATGATACGTACTTCCTTGCAGAGGAGGCTATCGGAAGCGTTATTCCAGTGATGCCAGCGTATCAGTACGATCCCGAAGGCTTGCTCGCCGCCGTACCGCTGACCACCTTCACTGACCCGGAAAAAATCGAAGCCCTATCCAAATCAGATGCCAATTTGCAGGCTTTCGCCGAAAAATTTCAGTCTCCCGAATTTTCTTCCGACCCCGCACTCATTTCGGGAAGCGGCCCATACACACTCGAGCGCTGGGAAAAAGGGCAGGAGCTCGTGCTCAAAAAAAAGGAAAATTACTGGGGTGATGGCGTAAGCGCCCAAGATGGCCGATCCCTGGAAGCTTTTCCGGACAGACTCATTTTCAAACCCATACCCAATGCGGCTACTGTCCTGTCGCTGATCAAATCCGAAGAGATAGATGTAGTCAGCGGACTGGATCCACTCGATTTTGTGGAACTCCAGCAGTCGGAAATGGCCAAAGAACGCTATGAACTGATTGCAGCTCCCTCGGATGTATATACTTTTATTTACCTGAATACCAGAAACCCCAAACTTTCCGATAAAAAGGTACGCCGCGCCCTGGCACATGCCATCAATGTGGAGGAAATTATTACCGAACTCTACGAGGGATTTGGCACCCGAACCCCAGGCCCCGTATATCCTCAGGCGCCTTATTACAACAAATCGCTCGAACTCATTCCTTACAATCCTTCACTGGCTAGAAAAATGCTCGAGGAAGCCGGCTGGACAGATAGTGACAACAACGGAATTGTAGATAAAGAAATCAATGGCGAAAGGGTGGAACTGACCCTCAACTGCAATTTTTCCGGCAACCGGGAGGTTTCCCGCAACACAGTACTCCTCCTCAAGGACCAGATGCAAAGAGCTGGAATTGGCCTGAACCCCGTAGGGGCAGAGTTTAATGTTTACCTGGCAGAAACCCGCCGCGGAGACTTTGAAATGACCTTGGGCGCCAGAAATGCGCAGACGGTATCGTGGGAACCCCGACAAACCTGGCACACAGAAGCGATTGGCACAGGCAGCAATTTTTCCGGATTCGGAAATGCAGAAAGCGATGCCCTGATCGAAGCGATTCAATCTAATCTCGATGAAACGACCCGCTTCGAGCAGTACCGCGCCCTCCAGCAAATGATCTACGAGGAACAGCCTTTTGTGTTCTTATTTTCTGCACAAAACCGACTGGCTGTTCACAAACGGTTCAAAACCAAAACTTCCGTGTTGTACCCGGGATATGCTCTGCAAAAATTGCAATTAATCGAATAATATACCGCCCAATACAGGAGAACAGGATATGATTACCTATTTTTTGCGACGTACCCTGCTGGCTGTTCCCACGCTGTTGGTCGTATCCTTTCTGGTGTTTATGCTCAGCAGACAAACGCCAGGAGATCCTGTGTTGGCCTTGCAACAAGGCAGCGGCACAGCAACTACCGATTACGCGAGTATCGAGCTTCAGGATCAAGCCTACCGCAAAACAGCGACCTTCCTGGGGCTCGACAAACCGCAGTTTTACTTTTCCCTGCTCCCCACCGCCTATCCCGATAGCTTGTACAGGTTTCTCTACCCCGACAAAAAACGGGCGCTCAAGGGCTTGATTGCACAATTCGGCAATTGGCCCCGCATCGAGGCGTATCATCAGACCCTGGTGCATACAGAAAGGGTTACGTATCAACTTCCCGATACCCTGGCACCGGATGTCCTGAAAAGTGTGCGGACTGCGCTCAGGTTACTCCACAACCACTACCAGCCAGAACGTATTGAGGCAAGTTTGCAGGACATCCACGATCAAATCGCCGGCGTGCCACAGCTCTCCGAACCCCTTCAAGTGCTACGTGCTGCCTGGGATGCGGTCGTCGCCGATCAGAAAGTCTATCGAAACTGGATTCCCGCTTTTCGCTGGTACGGCGCGGACAACCAGTACCATCACTGGATCAGCGGTGTGCTCCAAGGCGACTGGGGCAAATCCTATCTCGACGGCAGCAATGTCAGCACAAAAATTGCCGGTGCCCTGCGCTGGACCCTCACCCTCAATGGTGCAGCTATTCTGATCGCCTATCTGCTGGCCGTGCCGTTGGGCGTATATATGGCTGTTCATGCAGGCAAAAAACGCGATCAGGCGCTCAATGTCTTGTTGTTCATGCTCTATTCCCTACCGGGCTTTTGGATCGCCACCCTGCTCATCGTTTTTCTTACTCATCCGGAGTATGGCATGGACTGGTTTCCGGCGCTGGGCTATCCGCCTTATGATCCTGGTCGCAGCAAGTGGGAAGCCTTTTGGCTTAGCAGCTATCACCTTATATTACCCGTTTTTTGTCTAACCTACGGCTCTTTAGCCTACATTGCCAGACAAATGCGCGGGAGTATGGTTAAGGTACTTCGCCAGCCCTATATCCAGACCGCTTACGCAAAAGGCCTGCCCAAAAGCGCCGTCATTTGGAAACATGCCTTCAAAAATGCCCTCTTTCCCATCATCACTTTATTTGCCGGCGTCTTTCCGGCAGCCATCTCAGGATCCTTCGTGGTAGAATATATCTTTAGTATCCCCGGAATGGGAAAACTCACCGTAGATGCCATCATGGCCAAAGACTGGCCCCTCGTGTATGGCATACTCATGCTGGGGGCACTGCTTACGATTGCCGGAATTTTAATGGCCGACATCCTCTATACCCTCGCCGATCCGCGGGTAGGCTTCGCCAAAAAACAAAAAACCTGAGCCGATGACGGAGTTGAGCAACCCGATCCAGCACCCCCGACTGCGAAACCGATTCCTCAGCCAGCCCATCGCCCGGCGCGCCTACCGCGTGATACAAATCCTGGCGGTAATCGCGCTCTTGTCCGACTTCTTGGCCAATGACAAACCCCTTTACTGCAAAATAGACGGAACTTCCTATTTCCCCGTATTCAAACAATATGCCGTTCAACTCGGCCTCAGCACCTGGGATGCCCAATTTGTAACCAAACGCTGGAGCGAACAAAGCTTCGAGGTGGCCATCTGGCCACCCATTCCGTATGCCGCCCATACCATTGACCTCAAAAATGGCCGATTTACCAGTCCCCTCGCTCCCCAACGGGTCGAAAAATTATCCAGACGGCACTGGCTGGGAACCGACCAGCTCGGAAGAGACCTCGCAGCCGGACTCATCGCAGGTACCCGAACCGCACTACTCGTGGGACTGGTTGCCATGGCCATCGCAGGGTCCATAGGTATCCTGCTGGGCACAGCAGCAGGTTATTTCGGAAACAACAATTTGCGCACGCATCCTTTTATAGCCTTTGTCGGTCTGGTGGGTCTCGGTTGGATTTGGTATTACTGGATGGTCTCCCGATCTTATGGATTGTTGGAAGGCAGGTGGTTACAACAAGTGCTTACGGCCCTGCTTTACAGTATGCTTTTCGCCCTTGCGCTCGCCCGGCTCAACCGACTACTGCAGCGAAACGGGACGCTCAGAACCACCATCCGCATTCCGCTGGACGATATTATTCTCAGGATCATTGAGATCGTGTCGGCACTACCCGGATTAATGCTCATACTGGCCATCACAGCGCTCATCAAGAACCCCGGCATATACGATATCATGCTCATCATCGGATTAATCAGTTGGACAGGCATTGCGCGCTTCGCCCGCGCCGAAATGATCCGAATCAGGTCGCTGGAATACCTGCAAGCTGCTCGGGTACTTGGCTATGGGCACTGGCGGATCATCCGCAGGCATGCCCTTCCCAACATCCTCACCCCGTTGCTTATCAGTCTTGCCTTTGGCATGTCGGGAGCCGTATTGCTGGAAGCGTTCCTTTCCTTTCTCGGACTTGGGCTCGACGCAGAAGCCACCAGTTGGGGAAGTCTGCTCAACATGGCCAAAAGCAACATTTCCGCCTGGTGGATGGCTGTATTTCCGGGACTGGCCATTTTCGCCTTGGTGCTCTCCTTCAACCTGGTAGGAGAAGGACTTAGCAACGCCATTGAGCGAACCACCCCTTGATCAGCGGTTACCGCGTTCCATAGACTTGGGAAACAAGCCGGAGCGAGTTTTGTGCTTCTTGCCCTTACCCGAATCGCTGAGATCCACGTTGGTAGCAACATTTGACGGACACCCCACCTTTCTGCTGCAGGCTGTACCTGACAATGCCAAGTATATGCTGAGCATTAGTAAAAAAGACCAATTTTTCAATCGCTTATCCATTTATACCACATTTTTCTTTCAAAAATCAAAAAAAATGATCAAAATAACCTCAATTTCAGTCCTACTACTTGTAAAATCTACATTCTTACGTATTTTTGGCGGTCAAACCCTTTGTAATAACAAAGTTTGGCTCTAAATTGGTACAGAAATTTTTTTCATCTAAACCATCTGAAATGAATAAAGGAGATCTTATCAGCAAAATTGCTGAAAATGCCAACATGACCAAAGCCCAGGCCACTGAGGCTCTCAATACTGTGCTCGACAGTATCAGCTCCGCCCTGAAAGATGGCGATAAAGTAACCCTCATCGGATTTGGAACTTTTTCCGTTTCTGAGCGTGAGGCTCGTACAGGTCGCAACCCGCAAACTGGTGCAACAATCAGCATTGATGCCAAGAAAGTTGTGAAATTCAAGCCAGGAAAAGAACTCTCTGACTCCGTCAACTAATTCTATTCCCACATTTCATTTCACCAGAAAAAAAGAGGTCATATCCTGTAACCGGGATATAACCTCTTTTTTTTTGCCCCTTTTGTACGCCTTACGTTAGCTATTACTACTTTTGCAGCACACTTCATTTGCAACCATCCAAAACAAACTTCCATGAAATTCGGAACCAAGGCCATACACGCCGGCGTACATCCCGATCCTACTACCGGGGCAGTGATGACTCCCATTTATCAGACCTCCACTTACGCACAGGAGTCACCAGGCGTACATAAAGGCTATGAATACGCGCGTACGCAAAACCCAACCCGGTCCGTACTCGAAGAAAATCTGGCCGCACTGGAAAATGGCCGATTCGGTATCGCTTTCAGCAGCGGACTGGCTGCTATGGACGCTGTCCTAAAACTACTTCAACCCGGCGACGAAATTATTGCTACCAATGACTTGTATGGAGGTTCTTACCGCCTGATGACCAAAATTTACGAGAAATACGGTATTCAAACCCATTTCGTGGCCATGGGCGACCCCGAACAGGTTCGGGAAAAAATTAACCCACGCACCAAACTTTTCTGGATCGAAACGCCAACCAATCCCATGTTGCAGGTGATTGACCTGACTACCATCATAGGCATGGCTCAGGAAAACCAGATCATGACCTGCGTGGACAATACCTTCGCCTCTCCCTACCTACAAAATCCCCTCGATTTTGGTGCTTCCATCGTCCTGCATTCCGCTACCAAATACCTCGGCGGACACTCGGATCTGGTACTCGGCGCCCTGGTCGTCAACGACGAAAAACTGGCCGAACAGCTTCACTTTATTCAAAATGCCGCAGGAGCAGTCCCCGGCCCTATGGATTGCTTCCTCTGCCTCAGAGGTATCAAAACCCTTCATATCCGTGTAGAACGCGCCTGTAAAAACGCCAAAAAAATTGCCCGGTTCCTCCAACAACACCCCAAAGTCAAAAACGTCTATTACCCAGGCTTTAAAGATCATCCCGGACACGCTATCGCCAAACAACAAATGCGCCACTACGGAGCTATGGTTTCTTTCGACCTCCTGGAGGATAGTTTCGAACATGCAAAAAAAGTCCTATCAGCTACCCATTTGTTTACCCTGGCAGAATCCCTCGGCGGCGTGGAATCCCTCATTGGCCATCCCGCTACCATGACACACGCTTCTATTCCTAAAGCAGACAGACTCAAAGTGGGACTCACCGATTCTCTTATCCGACTTAGCGTCGGAATTGAAGATGTGGATGACCTCATCAATGACCTCGATCAGGCGTTTACCACAATTTAAAACTTTTTGTTTTAAAAATAAATTTTGTGTTTCAATTCATAACAATTTGTTGTATATTTGAATGCAATTACATCAACTACACAACAAATTGTTATGAAAGCTTTGTCTTCCAACCGTTATTTCAGCCATCTGGGGAAGCTGAATCTTCCTAAGCTCGTGCTTATCTGTATCCTGTTGCTGTTGGTCTTCAACAGAGAACTGGATATTCGCTTTCAGTTCAATCCAAGCAGTCCTCCGGGGGCAATAGCTACCAGCCACGCTACAAAACCCGAAACCAATAGGTCGCTTAGTGGCTTTACCAGCTGGGTCAAGCAATATTGGCCTGATTGGGGAAAGGTAAGCCCTGGGGAGGGGAAAGCGTTGAGTACAGAAAAGATAGATAAATTCGTGCGCAGCCACGGGCATATTTCGGTGGCAGAGCGTCGGAAATATGGGGTTTCCTCTTCGGTGCTCGTGGCGACTGCCTTGCTGTTGAGCGAAGCGGGGGAAGGAGCGGTAGTTAAGGGTGCCCACAATTATTTTCTGCTGCCGTGCACAGAAGACTGGAAAGGCGCCACCTTCATGATCGGTGATCGGTGTTTGCGCAAATACGACCAGGCCTGGACGAGTTTTCGCGATTTTTCTTTTTTCCTGACAACCGGAAAAAACTTCCAGCTTCGTGAATTGGCGCCAACGGACTATGAGGCTTGGGCTCGAAGCATTGGAAAAATGGACTTTCATGGCATTCCCGGCATGGAAGACCAACTGTTGCAGTTGATTCGTAAGTACAACTTGTATGTATTGGATCAGGATTAATCCTGGAATCCATCTGCAAAAAGGGGAAGAGGGGGTTTATTTGCCGGAGGTTCGTCGCTTTGTTTTGAAATAGTGAACACCTCCGCCAAATACCCAACCTATCTTTCCACGTGCAGTTTTTACTTTCACCCAGCGATCCACAACCGTATAATCGCCCAAATCAACTTCTTCTTCAAACTCGGTGGTCTCATTTAAAAACTGTACAGCATCGTGAAGTTTCAATCTGTCCACAATTTTACTATCTGTGTCTGGTTCTTCCCGCACATTCAGGTTATCTAGTATGACGTAAAGAGGGGTAACGAAAGGTTGCTCCAGGGCTGTTTGTGCAGCTGATGTTTGCTGCTGGGCTGCTTCTTTGGCTTGCTGTGCCTCCTGCGCTTTTTTTTCCTGTAACTGAGCGTACAGGATGGCTAAGCTATCCTGAGAAGCTGTTTCCTCTGCAGCCTGCTCTGATTCGGCAGCGTATTTCTTTTTGGTAGCACTGCAACGAGTGGCGCTCCAGATTAAAAAAACAAAAAGGAAAATGATGATAACAAGCGTTTCAATTTTGGGTAGCCAGGTAGCTTTGGGTTTTTCCATGTTGCAGTAAGCATTGTGATTAGGATACAAAATTGAAAAAAAATGGATGCAATGTCAAATTAATGGATACGAATAAATTAACATGAACCACTCCCCCGATCTACTGTACCAGATGGCGCTGGGCTTTGTCCACAAAATAGGTCCGATTACTGCCAAGAACCTGATTGCGCATTGTGGAAGCGCCCAGGCTGTTTTTGAGGAGTCTCCCAGGAAATTATTGCGCATTCCTGGCATCGGTAGCGCCTTGCTTCAGGAGTTAAAACTCGAGAAAGTTCTGCCTGCTGCCGAAAAGGAACTGGCCTTGTCGGCCGACAAGCAGATTGCCGTTATCGGCTATTTGGATCCTCAATATCCCAGAAACCTGGCGGGTCTTCCGGATAGTCCGATTGTCCTGTATTATTCAGGCCAGGAGGTATTGAACCACCCCCGTTCCATCAGCATTGTGGGCACGAGGGCCCCATCGCCAGAAGGACTCCGGCTTTGTGAAACTTTAATTGAGGGACTGGCTCCCTATCAGGTAGTGGTGTATAGTGGTCTGGCTTATGGCATAGACATTCAAAGCCATAGAACCTGTGTCAGGCTCGGTTGTCCTACCGTAGGGGTAGTGGCCCACGGGCTGAGTCAGGTTTATCCACCGGAACACGCAAGCATAGCTCGGCAGATGCTCCCCAACGGCGGACTGTTGAGCGAGTACCCCTTCCATAAAAAAGCGGAGCGGGAGCATTTCCCGATGCGCAACCGGCTCATTGCCGGGATTAGCGATGCCTTAATTGTGGTAGAGACCCGAAAAAAAGGGGGTTCCATGATTACCGCCAATCTGGCAAATACCTACAACAAGGAAGTCTTTGCTTTTCCCGGTCGCCCCACTGATGAAAAATCGGCCGGCTGTAATGCCCTGATTAAGCAACATAAGGCCATACTGATAGAAAATGCGGCAGATGTGGTAAAGATGATGAATTGGAACAGTGATGTTTCCCAACAGTTAAGTTTTCATGAAGATCTGTTTCATGGACTCTCAGATGAAGAGAAAAATGTTTTACTTTTACTCGGAAAAAAAGTCCCTGTTTCGTTTGAGGTAATAGCGCAGCAGCTTTCTACCCCCCAAAACCTGCTCAGCAGCATCTTGCTGGAGCTGGAATTCAAAGGACTGGTAAAATCACTGCCCGGAAACAGGTTTACGCGCAATTAGTCAACTGCTCAAAAGTATCCACATTAACCATGAAAAAAATCTTTGTTGCTGCCTTCCTGCTACTGTTTTCCAGCGCATTATTTGCCGCACCTGGTCGAGCTACGACCGATTCCCTCATTGTTTCGGGAGATCTTACAGCCACACTCCCCAAAAATATTGTGCTGCTGATTGGGGATGGGATGGGGCTGACCCAAATTTCTGCCGGATTATACAGCAATGGCAATCAGCTCCAACTGGAAAGATTTCCTGTTATCGGGCTTCATAAAAGTTATGCCTACGATGATTTGGTTACAGACTCGGCTTCCGGCGCCACAGCTTTTGCCTGCGGGGTAAAGACTTACAACGCTGCTATTGGGGTGGATAAGGATACTCTTCCGGTGGTGACCATTGCAGAAATTCTGAAAAAACGGGGCTATAAAACGGGAATCGTGGCGACTTGTTCTATGTCCCATGCTACCCCTGCCAGCTTTTTTGCCCATGTGGCCAGCCGAAAAATGTATGAGGAGATCGCCGCCTTTTTACCCGAATCCGGACTGGATATTTTTATTGGCGGCGGAAAAAAGTACCTGGAAAAAAGAACCGTGGACAATAGGAATATTATAACAGAACTCGAACAGAAAGGCTACCAGGTCGCTGATTTTGCAGCGGCGGATCTTAGCCAGGTAAGTGGGAAAGGAGATACCAAATACGGTTTCTTTACCGCTGATGAAGAACCTGTGTCCAAACTCGAAGGCCGCGATTACTTTATGCCGGCCGTTGAGACCGCCTATCGGTTTTTGGAGGAATCCTCCGAAAAGGGATTTTTCCTGATGGTGGAAAGCTCTCAGATTGATTGGGGCGGACATGCCAACAACTCAGATTACATCATCAGCGAAATGATCGAGTTCGACCAGGTTATTGGTAAAGTGTTGGACTGGGCAAAGGAAGACGGTGAGACGCTTGTGATTGTGACCGCCGATCACGAAACCGGTGGCTATGCCATCAATCCGGGTTCTACCATGGAGAAGATTGTTCCGGGTTTCACCACCGGATCTCATACAGCCACCCTGATCCCGGTTTTTGCTTTCGGTCCGGGTGCAGCGTTGTTCAACGGGATTTACGAAAATTCCGACATCTTCCACAAAATGCTGAAAGCATTGGAAGACGCTTCAAAATAACTCCTCCATGCTGTTTCCTCATTTCAACTAAAAAGCCCCGGCAAGATGCCGGGGCTTTTTAGTTTTGCTCAGAGGTGTCGTTCTGCGTGATAAGAAGAGCGAACCAAGGGACCGCTTTCCACAAACTGAAAGCCCTTTTGCAAGCCCATTTCGCGGTAAGCGGCAAATTTATCGGGATGGATAAACTCGGCCACTTCCAGGTGCATCGGGGTAGGCTGTAAGTATTGGCCAATCGTCAGTACATCGCAGCCATGCGCCACCAGATCGTCCATCACGCGGTGCACTTGCTCGTCCGTCTCGCCCAAACCTACCATGATACCAGACTTTGTGCGCTTGCCAAAGGCCTTAGTGCGGCTGATTTGCTCCAGGCTACGTTGGTACTTCGCTTGTGGTCTGACTTTCCGATACAGCGCCTCCACGGTCTCCATATTGTGAGACACCACCTCCTGGCCAGGACTGATCATGCGCTCCAGCGCAGCCCAATCGGCCTTCACATCCGGAATAAGCGTCTCTATGGTCGTCTCCGGACTTACCTCCTTCACTGCCCGGACGGTCTGGTGCCAAATCTCGGCACCTTTGTCCTTCAGCTCGTCTCGGTTCACAGAAGTGATCACTGCATGCTTCACCTGCATCAGGAAAATCGCTTCTGCCACTCGGCGGGGTTCATCCGTATCGTACTCGGAAGGGCGACCAGTCTTCACCGCGCAAAACGAGCAGGATCGCGTACAAGTATTGCCCAGAATCATAAAGGTAGCGGTACCCGCACCCCAGCACTCTCCCATATTGGGACAATTACCGCTTTGGCAAATCGTATGCAAGTTGTAGGTATCCACCAAAGTGCGTACCTTCTTAAAATTAGGCCCGATCGGCAACTTGACCCGAAGCCAGTCGGGTTTGCGTTGTCGGGGAGTTTTATCTGGAACAGTAGGTAATTCTATCATGTTAGGAGTAATTATCCGGTTTACAATATTGTTTATAACAGCAAAGCCGGAAAATGGTTAGCCGTGGTGCTCCGTTTACCAGCGCTTGCCGAGCTGCAAATTTAAAAATAGATTGATGAATAAAGGCTGATTTTCGGTATCTCCCACCAATTGCGACTCCACCATGATAGGTACTTTTTTAAAGAAGACATCCACCATGACCCCTACTTCCATAGCCTTCACAAATTCATCGAAGGCTCCCCAGTCAAAGTGCATTGCCAGTTTGCCATGCAGACCGGGCAGGAGGGAAAGTTCGCCCAAGCCGGCTGCAAAGCCTGCGGCACCTTGGATACGGTCAATGTTCAGGAAGCGCTCGGCTGTTTCATCCGAATACTTTTCACTGCGGATGATAAACTCCAGCGAGCCGGGTTCCAGGGAATTCAGCAACTGCAGGTAATACGGTTTCAGCAAACCCAGCGTACCGCCCGCTTCATAACTCCAACCCACAGCAACACCCTTTCTTGCAGCCTTTTCAGAAAAATACAACTTCTCGCCCACGCCGACGCGGAGGTTGTAAAAATTGTTCTGTTTGCCGTAAATAAATGACCGCGATACCTGCGTCAAGGAAATTTGTCCGTCGTTTTGGCGAAACTCCTTGGCGTGCTTGATCTCCCCAATCCCAATGTGGATAAAGCGGGTTCGGTAAAAACTCTTCAGCTCTCCGATATTGACCCCGAGGGCAAAACCATTGGTATGCAGCTTAAAATCCATCGCTAGTTCCCTGTCGTACAGCACCCCGCGAGAATCGTTATAAAAATTCTGCCCCTGTGGAATCCGCTGTTGTGCGTGCAGATTTGCGACCAGTAAGGCTCCACAAATGATGCCGAAAATCGTCCTGGCGTTCATAAAATTCAATTTGTATTAAAATTAACAAATATTCTGCAGGAAGGCTGTATCCCAGCCGTCTTATTCCTATAAGAATTGAAGTGCCCTACTTGTTCAGTGGAGTTTTCAAAGAAAAGAAGTATCTTTTATGCTGAAAATCCTACAGAAGTACACCATGCAGGAAGTTTTGCTGTACACCCCTCACCAAGGTTCACGCATCGCATACGTTGCCCGACTGATTTTTTCGGAAATCCTGCAGTGTACTTGTACCCTCACCAGCAGCTCCGCAGTTTTCGCGTCAGCGACTACCGCTATCCGCATACAATACGGGGAACTGCCTGGTGGCCCGCCCGCATGGGTGATTCCCGCCAGTGGTTTTCTCGAAGAGCGACACATCCGCCCGGTCAAACCTCAGGTTTTTTCTCACTTGGATTTGCCTTGTTTTTTTGGCGTAGCCCAAACCTCCGCAGACCTGCCCTTCGATCTTTTTGCGATGTGCTTTTTTCTGGCCGTACGCTATGAAGAATACCTGCCTTTTGAGCCGGACCACCACGGAAGGTTTCCTGCCAAAGCGAGCATTGCCTACCAATGCGGCTTTCTCGATATTCCCCTTATTGATCGCTGGGCCTACCGACTGGCAGACCTCATCCGGGAAAGGTTTCCTGGGTTTGTTGCCCCAAAAAGGGAATATGCCTTTACCCCCACCATAGACATAGACCTCGCCTGGGCTTATTTGGGGAAACCCCTGTGGAAAAATCTCGCGGGAATAGCGGGTGACTGCCTTCGGCAAAACTGGTACAGGCTCGGCATCCGGTTTAGGGTATGGCGGGGAAAACAACCTGACAGTTTCGACCAATTTGATTTCCTCGATACCCTACATCGGGAATACCAACTGCAAAGCAGTTATTTTTTCTTGTTTTCAGACAGTACCAGCCGAAAAGACCCCAATGTGCGGCCGCAGCACCCAGGCTTTCGCCAACTCATCCGCAAATTGGCGCAACAGGCACACCCCGGCCTCCATCCGTCGTACCATACCCCGGAAAAAACCCACCGCATTACACGGGAAAAAGCTGCCCTTGAACAGGTAATCGGTGCGGAGCTTGTCAGAAGCAGACAGCACTTTATCCGATTCCGACTGCCGGAAACCTACCGCGCGCTCCAACGTGCCGGCATCCGGGAAGACTACTCTATGGGATATCCCGATGCCAGCGGTTACCGGGCAAGCCTCGCCAGACCCTTTCCCTGGTTTGATCTCGAAAACAACGCAGTCGGTTCGCTTACCCTCGTCCCTTTTCAGGTGATGGACGTAACCCTCAAACAATACCTGCAACTCCATCCAGCGCAAGCCATAGCCCATATCGCCCAACTCGTACAACGTACAAAAGAAGTCAACGGACATTTCGTATCCATTTGGCACAACAGCTCTTTTGCCCCGGAATGGGGCTGGCAGGATTGGGAAAAAGTGTACCGCAGCCTGCTCCAGCTCGCAAGCCCGCCCCAACAAAAGAAGCAGCAACAAGAAAAATTGCCATCTTTTCCTTTTCTTTGAAAAAAAAAGCCCCCCAATTATGGTTTATATCTTCAACGACCATCCCTCTCAGGTAAATTTGTTTGTCGCAGAACTCCGCGACACTATCATCCAAAAAGACGCCATGCGGTTTAGGAAAAACATCGAACGCATCGGCACCATGATGGCTTATGAAATAAGCAAAACCCTTGCATATAAAGAAATTGCAACAGAAACGCCCCTGGGAATTGCCCATAATCGCGTACCTGCACATCCGCCCGTCCTGGCGACTATCCTGCGAGCCGGACTTCCCATGCACCAGGGTATGCTCCAGGTATTCGATGCAGCACCCAGTGCCTTCGTCGCTGCATACCGAAAACACCACAAAGACGGAACCTTCGAGATCCAGGTAGAATATGTTTCCTGCCCCGACCTCAGCGGGCAAACCCTCATCATTGCAGATCCCATGCTGGCTACCGGTGCATCCCTGGTTCACGCCGTAAAAGCCCTGCAACAATACGGCACCCCCTCACAAATCCACATTTGTAGTGCAATCGCATCCGTGGAAGGCCTCAACTACGTGCGCCGTATGCTCCCCGATGCCCAAATCTGGCTGGGAGCACTCGATCAAGAACTCACTGCCAAGTCCTATATCGTTCCAGGATTAGGTGATGCAGGTGACCTTTCCTTTGGGATGAAAGTCCAGGATTGATAAAAAAAAATTAATATTTTGATTTTCAATGATTTATTAATCAGGTGCAAGGCACCTTAAGGTGACTTGCACCTGATTACCCTTATTAATCCTTCCACCCCATCCGAAAGTAACCTTTATCAAGGCGTTTTTTTCAATTTTTTTAGTGGGGTTTGAGGAGGGTCAATCAACAGTGCGGATGATGGTATTTTCCTGGATCCAGCAGCCAACCCGGAAGGACTGGCCTTCTTTCAGGTTTCGGATAAACACATCTTCGCGGGTGGGCATAAATTTCCGGTATGTATTGATCCATTTATTTGCTTCTGCTGCAACGGAAGGGTCAACGCTCTTTGCTTTACTCCACATATCAATTGCAGGCCAAACCACCACCTGGCTATCCCAGCCCCTTCCCGGGCCGCAAAGAGGACCGGAAGAAGCATACAATCGGCCGATAAGGATGTAAGGTTCTCCCCAACCCTCGCGCAATGCAGCGGCTTGGAGGGCAAACTGTCGGGCACGAGAAAAGTCTTTCAGGTGAGCATTGTAAATTTTGGCAATCAAGAGCGTATAAGTCGCCCTCTTTACGGTGTTCGTTTCTTCGTCAGCTGCTTTTTGGAACAAGTTGATCGCCTCGGTGTACCTTGTATCCCGAAGGGCCTGATAAGCCAATTCCAGGTCGCTCTCCTCCACGCAATTTTGGTTGCCCGAAAGAATCAAGGCCCGGAAGCGTTCATCGGTATCGGGGCAGCCCCCCCACTTCAGGCGGCTGTAAACCGTCCGGATAACGTCACAATCTGTTGAAGCATCCAGAAACTCCTGATAATACTTATTCATGTAGTATTCGCAATCGAAAAAGCCCTGTACCACCTCAAAAGCCTCCAAGCGGGCGGGTGCATATTCCCGGATAATTTCCCAGCGATCGCAGCCCGTGCCCTCGCAATCTGCCAGCCCGTTGGCGATTAGGATATTGATCAATTCAAAATACTTTTTCACCTCGGAAACCGGGATTTGGTCTTCGAAATACAAATCTATCATCAATGCCGTAAAAGGATTGATCACAAAATCGTTGGTCTTCAGCCCGTCTATATCCATCGAAGCCTTAAACAAATCGTAGATCTCTCGTTTGTCGGCTCTTTCCTTGTACTTGTAGTAAAGGTCAAACGCCTTTCGCGCCTGAATATACCCTCCTTCGGGGTAGCAAACGGCAATCTGGTCGTAGAGCCTGAAAATTTCATCAATCCACTGGTTTTTTTGATCCGGGTCTGAAGTCTTCGACAAAAAATGCTCATAAAACCGGATACCATCGGCCAGAACCGTATTGCGTTGACCATCGGCTGCAGGAGCCACTGCATACACTTTTTGCCAATAGGCATAAGCCTGATCCCAATCCTCAATTTTCAAAAAGTCGCGGTAGAGCACATACTGCTCGATCACTTCGTCCTCATTCGGAGCGTCCGAAAAGCGAGGACAATTGCCGGAAGACTCCGGTTCGGGCTGGGGTTCGGCTGCTGCGGGCATCTCCTCAGCCGGGACAGCGACAGTTTGCTGGGGTATCTTGGGTGTACAGGCCATCAAATAAGACAACATGGCCAAAAATACGAGTTGGGAATACCATTTCATAGGCAGTAGCATTAACAAAAAACAAAAGGGGTGACACCACTGAAGATTCAGATGCCACCCCTTTTGGTCAGGTTCGAAAAAAATTAGTTTTTATATCTAACCACTGTGGAAACACCCAAACACGGTACATTCACCCGCTGTCCTTCTTCTACCTTACGCATAAATCCGTCTTCACGAGTAGGAAGCGCGTCGCTGTAGTTGCCCAAACGCTTGGAAGCATCCTCTGCGACATCTTTATCCACTGAACGTGCATAGGCATATTTTTCGCAAGCTGCAAGAATAGCCAGACGCTTGTCCCAGTCGTCTTTGCAACCTGTACTCAACTTGGCATAAATATCACCCATAAGCAGGTGAGGTTTGCCCCAATTGGCATTCAGTCGGGAAGCCTGCGTTGCATTGCCCTGTGCTTGTCCGAGTGATCCCAGCTGCCACACTTGAATGTAAGCAATACTGTAGTAAAACTGCGCCTTCAGCTCATCATTCTCAGCTGTCTCGATCGCCTGCTTGTAGCGCTCCACTGCCTCTGCATATTTGCCTTCTTTTTGCAACTGGATCGCGTCGTAACCGGAGTTCTCTTCGCGGCGCTTGGCTTCCAACTGAGCATTGATCTCAGTGGCCAACAACTCGTACTTGTCGCGAAGGACAATCATATCTGTCATGGACGTATCACAACCCTCCTCGCGGAGCTTGTTGTACACATACTTGATCACCTCCAGGTCATCCGGATTAGCCTCAAACTGAGGAATCAGTTTTTTCTTGAAATAATCGCAATCGAAAACTTCATCCTCGATTTTGCTGAACTCAGCAGCCATTACCTTGAAACCGGCATCGTAGTACTGAGCATAGCGCTCGTTGTTCTTGATGTTGTGGTTGGCTATCTCCTCCAGGGTCACAAAAAGGTTGCGCGCCTCATCCTTGTCTATTTTTTTGCTTTGGTACAGGTAAACCACCAGCTTACCCATAGGGTCGAAGGCGATATATTCCGTATTGTTGCCCCCTTTTTCAATCGCCTGCTTGAACGTGTTGTACGTTTCATCGCTGAAACCATATTCAGCCATATAAAACATATCGTATGCTTTGCGACCAAGCCAGAATGCCTCATTTTTGTAGCACTGCATCTGCTCGTCGTACAAACGCATGATCATGGCTGCGTGCTCCTTTTTCTTTGCCGGATCCGTTTCTTTCTTCAACAAAGCCTTGTAAAAGAGTCGGCCATCTGAATAATGCGTAGGACGGTTACCGTCTGCTGCAGGAGCAATTTCGTATGCCTTCTGCCAATTGTTGAAAGCTACGTTAAAATCCTCCGAAGCCATCGAACTGAGGTCATCGGCTTCCCGATCCTTCAGATAAGGTCTATAAATAGAGTGAGCAGATACCGCCTCGTCTTCTCTGGCTGACCCTACCCATGTCTCACATTGCGCCCATCCGTTCTGAAAAGCTACAACCAAAAGAGACAACAAAAAAAAGCTACTTCTTAACGCTTTCATAATTAATTGAATTTACGTTTGAAAAACCAAGTATTATCGTTGAGCGTAAAGCCAACCTGAATTTTTACATAATTTTCCTGAAGGACATCCTCCAGCCCAAACTGCCCCGCTTCCACGGCAAAGTTGATAAACGACAATTGCTGGCGTGGCAATACCACAGGTAAACCAAAGCCCAGGGTCAATCCATAATGCTGCAAGGCATCACCATCAACCGTGCGGGGATCCGTGCGCAAAAAGCCACCAAAGCGATAACGCACTCGCTTGAGATAGTTGTTATAACTTTGATAGTCGGGTATATACTCCAAACCAAAAGCCATGCGAGAAGCATCCGCCAGGGACTCCGGCTTGGCCATATTGCGGTAGTCTGTCCAGCGCGTAGCGGTATATTCTACCCCAATTTTGAGTTTATTGGCAGTTTCGAAAGACAATCCCGCCCCAAAGGTTCCCGGCATCACGCCTTCTCCTGAAATTTCTTTTTGAAAACTCACCGTGTCCTGATCAATGTAGGCGAAATTATCGCGGAAGTAGAACAGACTGGAGTTCGTATTGATATCATAGGAATTGCTGTAGGTCACACCCACCAAAAGTCGCTTGCCGCTGGCCTCGCGGGTGCCGGAGCCAGTCTTCTTTTTGAACAACAGCGCATACTGGCCGCCAAGTTCCAAATTAAAGCCATTGATGCTGAACTCATCCTGCAACTCCGAATCGTAGCGTGCAGTCAGATCCTGCAACACCAGTCGGCGGTTATACGTCAGCTTGCCAAAGTGATAACCCAAATTTGCGCCAAGCGCCAGACTTTTATACCGAACCGCGTTGCCCCATCTGAATTTATAGGTGCCTCCTGTGCCCTTGAGAACATTATTAACATCCCCGGCAACAGGATGCGTCTCTGTGGTTTCCATATAATAACCCACCTCGCTATACGGCATCAGTGAAAACGCCATGCCAAAGGCCCAGGGAGAATCGTCTTTGTCGAGAGTGCGGTTGATGCTGTTTTTAAGCGGCATAGCCAGACCCATATAATTCAGGTTGCCACTCCAATAATTTTCGAGCTGATCTCCCTCTCTCATTTCGTTCCACTGAACATGTGTGCCCACTTCAAAAACAGTATTTACCAAAAAACCCAGAGAAGCGGGATTGACGTGATTGAAGTGATAAGGGTCAACCATAGTCTGCCCCAAACCGCCCATTCCTCCTGCCATCGCAAAATGTTGGTCGAGCAGGTTGCCCAAACCAAACCTCGAATAAGGAGAGTTGATCTTGGGGCGGATGGCAGAACTTTGTGCCATCAGCGAAAAGCCGATCAACAGGCAACAAGCCAGCAGGATAATTTTATCTTTTAAGATGGACATTATGATCCAGGATTTTATTGAGTCCCGTAAGGACCAGATTGTGATTAACAAATATCTCGCTTTTAAGTTTTTTTCCAAAAAAATCCGCCCCTCCGCCTGTTAATATTATTTTAAAACCGGGCTGCTTTTCTTCTAACCAATGAATATAGCCCTCTATCTCGAAAAGTATGCCCTGAACTACTCCCGCCTGCAAAGCACTTGTCGTATTTGAACCCCAGAAGTTTTCCCCGTAGGGGGTATCTACTAAGGGCAGGCGCGCAGTGAACAAATACAGGGCATGGTAGCGCATATCCATCCCGGGGCTGATGTTCCCGCCTTCAAATCGCCCCTCAGCAGAGAGGAAATCGAACGTGATGGCAGTACCGATATCTATGACCAGCACATCCCTCCCGGGGAAAATATGATAGGCTCCCGCAATAGCTGCCAGCCTGTCTTTCCCCAGCGTTTCCGGTGATTGATAGGCATTTTCAAAGGGCAATGGCGTATGAGCATCCAAGTATAAAAAGTAAAAATTTTGCTTCAGTCGCTCCTCAAGTGCAGGGGCTAATGCTTTACCCACATTACACAAGATGAGATTTTCGAGGTTCTGGTTGTTTGAGCGGTCCAATAAATTTTCCAGCTCTGCTGCTTCGGCGATACCTGTCTCTACGAGCTCCTCTGCTTCAAACAAGCCCCACTTCATCCGTGTATTACCTATATCAACCGCCAGATTTGCCATACCTCCAGAGCACCTCCTGTGTTTAGTGTTTGAAATGGCGTACCCCGGTTACCACCATAGCCAGTTGGTTGCTATTGCAAAAATCTATGCACTCCTGGTCTTTTACCGAGCCGCCGGGCTGGATAAAAGCCCGCACTCCGGCACGCTGCGCCACATCTATGCTATCCGGAAAAGGGAAAAAGGCATCTGAAGCCAGTACCGCTCCTTCCAGGTCAAAACCAAAAGACTTCGCCTTCTCTACAGCTTGTCGGGTGGCATCCACCCGGGACGTCTGTCCGCATCCGATCCCAATCAACTGTCTGTCCTTCACCAATGCAATAGCATTGGATTTCAAGTGTTTAGCGCAGATATTGGCAAAAAGTAAATCGTCCACAATCGCTTCGTCCGGCTCCAATTCGGTCACCACCCTGAGATCGTGCATGGATTCCTGTCTGTGGTCCCTGTCTTGTCCGATAAAACCATTCAGCAGGGTGCGGTATTGCATACTTGGCAGCTCGAAGGCCGACAGCTTCAGCAAAATTCTGTTTTTCTTTTGTTGCAAAAAGGCCTGCGCATCCGGATCAAAGCCTGGAGCAATCAGTACCTCGTAAAATATTTGGTCTATCGCCCGGGCTGTTTCCAGGTCAATAATTCGATTGCTAATGAGAATGCCTCCGAAAGCCGACACCGGGTCACCTGCCAATGCGGCTGTCCAAGCTTCCAGGACAGAAGATCGGGTAGCCAATCCACAGGGGTTGGTATGCTTAAGGATCGCAAAAGTAGGAGCTGCGTCTGCAAATTCTGCCATCAGACCGATAGCTGCATCTACGTCAATGAGGTTGTTGTAGGACAACTCCTTTCCGCAAAGTTGTTGTAACAACGGCGACCAGTCGCCAAAAAAGCGCGCCTGCTGGTGTGGATTTTCTCCGTATCTCAGCTCGCTCGCCCTGTGCTCTGATATTTTCAAGCCCGGATCAGTTGCCTGTTCATCGGTGGACTGAAAGTATTCAAATATCTTGGTATCGTAATGGGAAGAAACGTGAAAAGCGTGTGCGGCAAAGTGTTTGCGATCGGCCAGGGAACTCTGCCCCTGCTTCTCCTCCAGCAATTCCAGCAAAGCGCTGTATTGGTCTCTCGAAGCTACTACCCACACATCCCGGTAATTTTTCGCGGCAGCGCGAATCAGAGAAATCCCTCCAATATCTATTTTTTCGATGATGGCAGTCTCCACATCTGTGTGCGCCAGGGTCTCTTCGAAAGGATACAAATCAACGATGACCAGGTCTATCTCCGGAATATCAAAGCGACGCAGTTCTTCCAGATGCCCTGCCTCCCTTCGGGCCAAGATACCTCCAAAAACCTTGGGATGGAGGGTTTTGACACGACCGTCGAGAATGGACGGATAAGACGTCAATGCCTCTACGGCAATTACCGGAATACCCAAATCCATGATGTAGGTAAAGGTTCCCCCGGTAGAGTATAAAGTGACCCCAAGTTCGTGTAGTTTTCGGATGACAGGCTCCAGGCCTTCTTTCGAAAAAACAGATATCAGGGCTGATTTTAGGTGTTTTTCGGACATATTGAGTAAGGCATTTCTTCAAACAAAGGGCAAAGATAAAAATAAAATCCACCCACACAGCAAATTATCCGGTGGGATGTTCCTAAGCTTACCTCAAAATTCTGAGCGCTTTTGAACTTTCAGCCGCAGGATATTGCCCATGGCATAACAGCGGCGACAGCGGGGCTCGTAGGCTTCTTTCTCGCCCAGCAAAACCGTACTGGGATCTTCCGCCAAGCGATAGGAATGGGTAGCAAGGTTGCCGCAATGCGGACAAATCGCATGGACTTTGGTAATGTACTCCGCGACGGCCAGCATATCCGGCATGGGTCCGAAAGGCCGACCCTTAAAGTCCATATCCAATCCTGCTACGATGATGCGCTTCCCCTGAAGCGCCAAGGCTTGACAATGTTCAGGCAGGTTCGCATCGAAAAACTGGGCCTCGTCAATGCCGACCACTTCTACCTCGGCGGAAACGCGAAGGAGCAATTCGGCAGTATCCCGGATCGTGGTCGAATGAATCGAGTTGGCATCATGCGATACCACCTTGTGCGCATCGTAGCGCAGGTCTATATCCGGTTTGAAGATCTCAACTACCTGGTTGGCAATCTGTGCCCGCTTCAACCTGCGAATCAGCTCTTCCGTTTTTCCGGAAAACATAGAACCGGTGATCACCTCTATCCAGCCGTTGCGCTGTCCTTTAAAATGGGGTTCCAAAAACATAATTGAATACTATGCCTTATATAATTTGTGTTAAAAGAAATAGCCCCCCTTCCGGGAAAATGACAAAACATTCCTAAATTCGATCTGACAAAAACCATTCCGCGTATGTCTGCTCAACAGCAAAAACAACTACTCGATAAAATTAATGCTCTCTATCATAGTCTGTTCGCCGGCCAACAACCCGTTTCCAGGCTCGAAAAAGACTTGATGCTGGATCTTATCCGCCAATTATACGATAGTTTTCTCGATTTTTCGGCTCCGCCGACAGATTTACCGGTAACCCCACCTGCCGTTGCACCGCCACCAATACCGATTCCCCAGCCGAAACCGGAACCCGCTCCCGTGTCTCCACCACCCGTGGCTCCCATCCCTGCCTCCATACCCGCACCAGAAGTCAATATTCCTGCCGGCATGGAGCCCCTGTTCGCTGTAAAAACGGGAACAGAGCTGGCCGACAAACTGGGCGAGCAACCTGTGAAAGACCTTACCCGGGCCTTGTCCATCAACGACCGACTCCTGTATATGAACGAACTTTTTGGCAAAGACCTGGAGGCCATGAATGAGTCGCTCAAATTGTTGAACAAATTGGAGTCGTTCGACAGTGGCCGAAGTTTCCTGGTTACGCTGGCCGGACAATACCACTGGCTCGAAGAAGAACGCATAGATATTGCCAGGGATTTCATCCGACTCATCAAACGAAGGTACCTTTAACTCTTTTTTCGCATGGCTGCCACACAAAGACTCCGAGATAGTTTGTCCGTACCCCTGAAGTTTGTCGCACTACTTTGGGTCATCCAAATCTTTCAGTGGATCAGTCCCTTCGAATTGGGTTATCTGGGTATTTTCCCCAGAACCCTTTCAGGCGCAAAAGGCATCCTGCTGTCGCCCCTGCTGCACTCTGGTCTGGAACACCTGCTTTCCAACACCCCTCCCCTCCTGATACTCTGGGTCATGATCCGGTTTTTTTATCCCCGCATCGCCAACTCCGTGTTCCTGCTGATCTATTTGCTGACCGGTGTGGCCGTCTGGGCTTTTGCCAGACCCGTATATCATATCGGCGCCAGTGGTGTCATCTACGGACTAGTAGCTTTTGTGTTCTGGAGCGGCATTTTTCGGCGCAACATCCGGGCGATTGCCCTGGCGCTGATCGTGGCGTTCTACTACGGCTCGATGTTTATGGGCATCCTGCCCGTAAAACCCGGAGTTTCCTGGGAGAGTCATCTCATGGGCGGACTGGTGGGCATCCTCGTTGCTTTTCTCTACAAAAATACGACCGAAGGAGAAGAACAAAAACCCACCTACAGTTGGGAAAACGATACTGCGACCGATGATTTTTTTCTCGACAGAGATACCTTCGACAAGACCCGCCGCGAACGGGAAAAAGAACAGCGACCTGATTTTCCGGATTGGTTTTCAACCAGAACCTAAATGCCCATGCTTGCCTCGTTTTTTTCCCGCAAGGGAACAGCAGCCCTGATGGGCAAATACTACGACCGCTTTATGTCCGGTATCGAAGAAAAAGTCCTGATCAGGCGCCGCAAACAGCTTTTCTCCGGCCTGCAGGGCAAGATCCTCGAAATTGGTACCGGCACGGGCATCAACCTCGATCTTTTTCCGAAGAAAACTACCGTGGTGGGCTTCGAACCCAATCCTTTTATGCTGAGCCATGCCTACGAGCGAGCCGCCTTTATCGAAAACCCCAACCGGTTTGCCTTATACAACCTGAAAACGGAAGACGGAACAGACATCCTGAATGAAGCGGCGCCTTTTGATGCGCTGGTTTTTACCCTGGTGCTGTGTACCGTAGCCCAGCCCGAGTCGCTGGTGCGCAGCCTCTTGCCCTACCTCCGGGAAGGAGCACCGATCCTGGTACTCGAACATATCATTGACCCGCATCCACTGATTCGGTGGATCCAAAAAACGATCAATCCGGTTTGGAAGCGCTGTGCAGAAGGCTGCCACCTCACCCGCTCCACCGATCAGATGCTGGAACAGATAGGTCTAAAGGCAACAAACGCGAGCTATTTTCGGGCGGGACTTACCTTCTACCAGGCCGTTCTGTACCAAACCTAAAGGTCGCTTAAGCTGCGCACAAAACCATTTTTGCCTACGGCGCGCAGTCGGGTCAATAGTTGCTCGGCATCCGACCTGGACGGGAAAGCCCCGACGATGATTTTGTATAAAGTTTTGCCATTGGTTTCGCTGATATTGACCAGAACCGGCTGACCAAACTGCCGCTCCAGCCTTTCCACCTCGATCATCACATTGCCATAAGCAGAAAATGCGCCGGTCTGTACGCCCCATCCGGTAGCCTTCGCAGTCGCAACTTCCATTTTGAATAAGCCCTGTCCCGACCCCACGCTATCCGTAACGGTCGCCCCCGTGCCCCTGTCGCGGTCTCTCAGGCGCAAAGCCTCCGCCACGGCGCGATCGGCATTCACCCGTCCATAACCGTATTTGCGGGAATGACCATTGATATACGATCCCGCTGAACCGATCTTATCTGCCGTTTGCTGCAAGATACCCTTCACCTGTGCTGCCGTCAAATCGGGATTCACAGACAACATCAGGGCACATATCCCTGCCACCAGGGGCGTAGCGCAAGAAGTACCGCCAAAGTGTTTGTAGTAATTGCCCCTCGACCTGCCATCCCGCCAGTACTTGAATGAGCCGCTCTCCCCGGGCAGCCCCTGGTCCCAGCTCGCCCGCGCAGCCGTAATCGGCCAGTCTCCATTGGATGGAGCCACCACGCTCAATTCCCTTCCCCGATTGGAATAATACGCATGCTCATCGCGGCTCGTACAGGCTCCCACCGCTATCACATCCGGATGAGCGGCATAAAAATTGACAAAATCCACGCCTTCGTTGCCTGCGGCAAACAAAACGATGCAACCTTTCCCATTTCTCCCCTCCCTGGCAGCCCTCGCAATAGCCTCCTCCTTCATCGGACTCAAGCCAAAGCGCGGATCGGTAGTACCCCAACTGCAGCTGATAATATCGGCTCCCTGTTGCACGCAGTAATCAAACATCTGCTCTGTCGCACGCACACTAAAAGATGTCCCGTTGACAGGCATAAACCTCGCATGGGGAGCCACCCCAATAATTCCCTTTCCGTTTGAGGCCGCCACTGCCACACTCGCACAGGGCGTCCCGTGAACATAGCGGGGATCGCCCTGGGGGAGCCGTGCAGACTGCGACCACAGGTCGAAAGGCTTATATACCTTGTCCTGCAAATCAGGGTGACTCAAATCAAACCCATCGTCAATGAGCGCCACCACTACCTGCGAAGAACCCATATTGCCCATGCGCTGCCAGGCGTGCAACACCCGGGCATCAGCCCCCTTTTTCAAATAATAGGGGGCATCCGGCACCACGCCCTCGTTGTTCAAGTGCCACTGATGCACCAACAGCTCATCCGAAGGTCGAAACTGTTCGGCATAACTCGTAAGCGGCGTGTCAATATCCGGCTCGGCCAACTTCACCAGTGAAAGCTCCTGCAAAGCATGCGCCACTTTCAGCGGATTGGGAGAAGCAGCTGTCACGCGAAGCACCACCCGATGGGCAGATCGCCGCTCCACCAACTCCAGATGAAAAGTCTGAATCAACGCCACCTGCTCCTGCTCCCCCACTCCGGTTTCAAACACCACAAAAATCTCGCCCGTAGCGACCAATGGCTGGTTGCTGCCTTCGGCAAAATACACATGCGTGCCCACCTCGGTAGTCTCTGCAGTCCGCACGGCATCCAACTGCTCATCAATATCCACGTCGCTTTCAGGCATTCGAAAAACCTGAAAACCACCTAAATTGCTGATCACCTCCGGTGCGCCATCCGGCAGATCCAGTTGATCGGCCGAAGCACTGCGCTTTAGGCCAACCAAAGACTGACTTTTCCGGAGCACCAGATCTCCTTTACCACTTTTTACAACAAGCTTACTCATGGGAATGCGGTTTACCTGACTTCAAAAAGTAAAAATTACAAAATATCCGGCACTTGCACAAGTTACCCCCTATGCTACCAAAACAAAAACCCCGGATAAGCAATAACGCCATACCCGGGGTTTTTCGTAAAAAGTCAAGCGATCAAGCCCGCTTTTGATAACTCTCCTCGTACAACTTCTGCAACTTTTTTCTGGCAAAAAAGATCCGACTCTTAATCGTACCCAGCGGAGAACCCAGTTCCTCGGCAATCTCATCGTATTTGTACCCCTCATAAGCCATGATGAAAGGTACCTTGAAATCGTCGGGCAAAGATTCCACCAGGCCCATCAACTCCTCAAACACCACATCGCGCTCCCCCTCGTTGACCACCTGCTCGTTACCTGAATTCAGGTAAAAATCATTGGGCGTCTGATCCACAATCAAATTGCGTCGGAGCTTCTTCCGATAATTGTTGATGAAAATATTGCGCATGATCGTAGCCGCCCAGGCCTTAAAATTCGTACCCTGATGGTACTTTTCGGCATTCGTAACAATCCTGATAGCCGTATCCTGAAAGAGGTCTTCCGCATCTGCATAATTCCCGGTGAGCTTTAAAGAAAAAGCCATCAGCGACTGACCCACCTCGTCGAGCTGAAAAGCAACCTGATTTTGAAGCGTATATATCATAGCAGGGAATATTTGAATACTTAATTGTAAATAATTTTTACAAAAATATTCGTATTGCTCGAATTTTGCAAAAAAAAATCGAATAATTTTACTGCACTAAGCTTATAATTAAGAATTTTTAGTTCAAAACGCCCTTTTTGTTAATATTTTTAACAATTTTAAACCAAAAGCAGGTAATCGTTGTATTATCTGTATAACTTAAATTCGCAAACCTGTAGTGTAAACTATGCAAGGAAATGAACCAACGACCACCTTTTTTCTTCCGCAAAACCTGCGCTGCCTGAGAAAAAAACTCAACCTCAGCCAGGAAGAGCTTGCCGGCCGTTTGGGACTCAACCGGGGCAATATTGCCTCGTATGAGAATGGCTCTGCCGAGCCTAAAATCTGTAACCTGTTGAAAATTTCGGGGCTTTTCGGGGTTTCTATCCTGGATCTGACCCAGAAAGACCTACGCCAGGAACTCCTGCTGGTGGAAGCCCAGGACAATTTTCAGCGCAGTACGCCCACCGACAGGCCCGTACTGGAAGAACACCTCCGACAGGCAGAAGAACTGGAAAAGCTTTTTAACAGTATATTTACCTGTCAACAATTCCAGACCAGAAAAGCAGAACCCCTGCCCAGGGAACTGCAGTTCATGCAGATGAATTTCGAGCAATTGTTCGAGAGCAGCACTACCCTCCTCCAGCATTATAAGGCACTCCTGGACCTTATCCGCTGCCAACTGTAACCTCGACACAAATTTTTGCGATTTTCAACAAAACAGATTTATACAAATATTAATTTTTTATATCTTTGGGATTGTAAAGCAAATAATCCCATGCAAAAACTACTTCGAATCCTATTCATTTTTATACTTTCGCATCAAGTTCCGATGTTTGCTCAAGGTGTCAAACAGCACTTCGAATACGAGTCCTTTGAGCAGGCCAGGGCGGCAAGTATGCGCGCGGAAAAACCACTTATGGCGTTTTTTACGGCAGAGTGGGTTATGCCCTGTCAGTGGATGGAAATGCACACGTTCACAGAGTTGCGCGTGCAGGAGTTGCTCCAGAATGCCTACACTGGCGTGCGGATTGATATTGACGGGGTATCCGGAAAGGCGATCAAAAAGCGGTTTGGGGTGACTAAGTTGCCCACCATTCTGATTTTTGATGCCCGGGGAACCTTGAAGAAGACGATCGAGGAGTCTGTCAGCGGAACGGTACTGGCCGATGAGCTGGAGGATTTTTTATCCGCTTATGGGACAAGCCCGGCGGCACCTGTTGCAACGATAGAGGAGGATCCAGGAATCGCGCTTCCGGTACCTATCCTGGAAATTTCCCGACCGGCCATTATTCCGGAAGCTATAGGTACCTCACCGGAAGTTGGTAACTATACCATACAAATAGGAGTTTATGCTGACTATGACAACGCACTGAACGTCCGTCAGCGGGTCAATGAGTTTTCCGACCTGAAAGTATCCATTGTCGAGCATCGCCAAAACGGGCTGGTGACCTATAAAGTGCTCGCAGGGTCTTTCGCCGATCCGGATCTGGCCCAACAGCAACTGCTTGAGCTCAGAAACCACAACATCTATGGGCTGGTGAAGCCTATTCCCTGATGTTTTAGCCTGGCCAAAACATCCTACTCCTCTCCCAATTTGCCTTACCCAGACTGCAATAATCGGCAGTCGCGGTCGTTTTACCATTTTGGAACGACAAGAGCTACCCCGGTGGGTGGTTTATTGTCGTAATCCCATTATCTTCGGGGCTGTTTCCTGATGGAAAAAGGTTAAATCGTACATATTCCTTCTCATTGCTGCATAACTGTCAAGAACAATGTTGAAAAGACTGACTTTAGCTGCCTTTTGGTTCTTCACCCTGCAAATCCAGGCTCAAACACCCCAGGCGGTTGCTGTTCCCGGAGACCTCATCCGGGTAATTCAAAAATCTTCCAATACTTGTAACGATGCCGGTACGATCACCGTAGGTAATGTGATCGGCCAGAGCAACGACTTCGATGGCGTTTTACCCTATTTTTTGTGCCTCGGGGATACTTTGCCTATTGAGCATAACGGGGTTTACGACGTTAGCGGAGATCCCAATCCTGCCACCCCCGCCGGTATTACCTATGCTTTTTACGAGTGCAATCCGGCTGCCAACGGCACGGATGGCCCGGATCTGGCAACCCTGCTGGCGAGGGACTCTTGCTTGCTGACCAACCCCGCCCCCAACAGTGGACTGATTTATGTGGCCGGGGAGGGCACTATTGAAGGGGATGTCAATTTTTTCAATGATGGTTCTTTGCAACAGTTTTTCAACAATGGAAAGCCTGCTGTGATCTGGTTTGCGCCCATTACGATTGACGATTTTGCCGGTAAAAAATACGAACAAACGGCAGAAGGAGAACCTTATGGCCCCTGTGTCAATGTAAGCATAGAGGAGGCGTTTTCGGTGGTATATCTGAATGGAATTTCGGCTTCGTATATCAACACCATGCCTACCCCATCGGGTTGTCAGGGCGAGTTTGTGATCACCGGAGGTTTTCCCGAGTTCAACCCCGATGCCACCTACAAAGCCACCATCACCCTGCGATCTGATCCATCGGTCAGTCTCAACACCACCATTCCCAACCACGCGGATACCTTTCGCTTTAGCGTAACCATCCCCGGCATTTATGATATTATTGTAGAAGACGGCAAAAGTTGCGGGGCTAGTTTTGAGATGGACATGAGCGCCTGCAAGCAGGTAAATTTCAGGATGCCGATTTTGAATGCAGCTCCCGGGCAGACGAATGTTTGCGTGGATATCAGCGTGGAAAACTTTGTGGCAGTAGGTGCTTTTCAGGGCAGTATCGAGTACGACACGTCAAAAATCCGGTATCGCTCGGTTATGCCAAGCGCTGCTTATCCTTTTTTTCAGCCGGATGTGTATGCCCAAGACAAAGGAGCGATTTCCTTTTCCTGGCTCGATTTCAGTTTTAAGGGCCAAACGGTTCCGGATGGGACGGTGATCTTCAAGCTTTGCTTCGACATTGTAGGCGACCTGGGCGAAACGGCCAGTCTGTTTTTTTCCAGCGAGCCGACCAGATTTGAGGTGGGCGATGCGAATGCCAATAAGTTTGGACTCGGTCCGCTCAATTCAGGGCTGATCATCATTACAGATGAAGTGCTCTCGCTCTATTCCGACCAGGACAGCGCGTCCTGCTTCAACCAGGCCGATGGCGAACTCGACCTCCAGGTTATCGGTGGAACCCCCGCATACAGGGTGGAATACGAATTACTAAATGCTTTGACACCTGTCCGTGATACCCTCACTTTTACGCGATCGGGAGAAGTACAAACCCTGACCGGCATGCCCAAAGGGTTTTACCGGATCCGCGTTACAGACAGCGCCATGCCTACTCCCAATATCCTGCTGGATACGGTGGAGGTAAAGGGTCCGCAAGAGATAAAAGTCCGACTAACCGATAACGCCGAACCGAGCTGCTTCGGGCTTAGCGATGGCTATCTCCGCGCAGAGGTGATCCTGGGTACTTCTACGGTGAATAACCCGGAACGCTTGTTTACTTTCCAGTGGAATGTCCCGGGTGAGACTTCCGCGATCCTCGACAGTATCGGAGCGGGGAATTATTCAGTAACCATCACCGACAGCCTGGGCTGCCAGGCTTCCGATAGCGAGTTCTTGCCCGAACCTCCTGCACTCCTGATCAACACCGCCAGCCTCAACATCGTGGACGCGACCTGTACCGGCTCTCAGGATGGCTTGATTACCCTGCGTGCGGAGGGCGGAGCGACATCATCCGGTAGTTATACTTATTCCTGGAGCAACGGTTTTTCGGAAACCGGCGTAGATACCGACAACCTGCTGCTCAATCCGGGTACTTACCGCTTGACCGTAACGGATGAAAATAACTGCTCGGTGAGCAACTCCTTTAGCGTAAATACGCAAAAAGAGCTGCGCCTTGAGCTGAGTGCCACCGACGTGACCTGCAACGGACTCGACAATGGCAGTATCCTTGCGCGGGTGGAAACCCTGCCGAATACCCTGGAAAGCCTTCCCTATGCTTTCGAATGGACCAATCTGGCCGGAAACCTGCTTACCGCGACTACCAACGGCAATGAGAGCGCGTTGAACGATCTGGCTCCCGGCAGGTACCTGGTTAAGGTTACTGATAATGCCCTTGCGGGTTGTCAGATCGTGGATACGGTTACCATCAGCGAGCCCGATCCCCTGGAAGTGGAGCTGATCCAAAAGTTTGATGCTACCTGTGCACCAGGACTGGATGGCCAGGCAGAAATCCTCATCACCGGGGGCGTCCCGGATTATACCTATCTCTGGACCAATCTGGCCGGCGATACGATTTTGCTGGATTCTACCCTTAATCTGGGTCGGGATAGTTTTGGCGTAAGCCTGAACAACCTGGCTCCGGATTCTATTTTTGTGCGGATCAGCGACCGCAACGGTTGTATAGACAGCCTCGCTTTCGATATCATTACTCCTCCAGGTCCACTGGTATCCAATATTACCACGGATCAGGTGGACTGCCCCCAAGATACCGATGGTACGCTCAGCGTAACAGCCCTGCCGGTGGGTTCTCCCATCCAAAGCTATCAGTGGGTGGACAGTTCGGGTACGATCTTTGGCAATCAGGCTACGGCCAACAACCTGCCTCCCGGCAAGTACTTTGTGATCATAACGGCGGCCAATCAGTGTAGTTCCCTGGATTCTGCACTCGTGACCGCTCCTGAACCGCTGCGCATAGACACCATAGCGGGGGTTGCGCCTACCTGTCCCGGCGACCGCAATGGCCGACTCATCGCCACCGTAAGCGGAGGAACCCTGCCGTATTTCTTTGACTGGGATGGTCCTGCCGGTAGCGACGGCAACGGACGCAATGTGTATGCCAACCTTCTTGCAGGCACCTACGGTCTTACTGTGACGGATGGCAACAAATGTTCTGAGCAGAGCGGTACCGGTACGGTGGTAGATCCTCCGTCCATAGAAGTGAGTTTTTCGGCCATAGATTCTGTGAGCTGTTTTGAAGGCAATGCAGACGGTCGCGCTACGGCCATAGCCAGCTACTCGGATGCCGGAGCGGGCAGTTTCAACTTCAACTGGTCATCCGGAGAAAACCAGCAGGCAACGATACAGGGTACCGCTACCCGACTGGCAGCGGGGGCGCAGAGCGTGGTGGTGGACGACGGCCAATGTGCCGTTACTGCCCAGCTAATTATCCCGGCACCCGAGGCGCTCAATTATACTGCGGTGGTGGAAGACATCACCTGTAGTGGTGCATCAGACGGAATCGTGACCATGATTCCGTCCGGCGGATCAGCCCCTTACCAGGTATTCTGGGATCAGGGCAGCAGTGGGGAGGTTCTTGGCGGACTATCTGCAGGTCTGTACAGTTCGACCATTGAAGACAACAAAGGTTGCCAAGCCGTTCAAATTATTGAAGTCCGCGAACCTATGCCGTTGCAGGTACTCGAAGACCTAACCCGAAGCACCGACGTCACTTGCAATGGTCTGGCCGATGGGGTATTGGCTGTCGCACCCACGGGCGGAACGCTACCCTATGGCTTTAGTTGGAGCAACGGTGGCAGCTTGGCGGTCAATTCCGGCTTATCGCCGGGTACGTATGAAGTCACCGTCACCGACAGGAACAACTGTACCGAAACGGCGCTATTCAACATCTTCGAGCCGGCTCCTATATTTGCTTTCATTCCTGAGCCCAGTCCACCGCTGTGTTTCAACGATCCCACCCTGGTTCTCATAGATACCGTATTTGGTGGCGCGGGAAGCACCCTGGCAGACTTTACCTACACCATTGACAACAATGGACTTGAATTTCCGGTAGATCAACCGGCTACGATATTTGCAGGCGTGCACACCCTGACCATTTTCGATCCCAACGGATGTTCCTTTACAGACACATTTGAGGTCGTCCAACCTTCCGAACTGCAAGTCTCTTTCAATCCTCCGGTAGTCGAAATCGAGTTGGGTGACAGTCTGACCCGCCTCGAGCCGATCATCGTTTCGGATCTGCCCATTCAGATCTACAACTGGACACCTTCGAATTACCTGTCGGCCAGCGACATCGAAAGGCCTTTTGTGCAACCTTTGGAAGACCAGGTGTATGTTCTGGAAGTAGTGGATATCAATGGCTGTCAAAGTTCGGCACAGGTAGAAGTGCGCATTGACGCCAACCGCAACATTTACATCCCCAATGTCTTTTCGCCGAATGGCGACGGGCTCAACGATTACTTCTCGGTATATGCCTGTCTGGGTGTACGCAGGATCATCAACGCCCACATCTTTGACCGCTGGGGCAACCTGATCTATCGCGGATCTGAGCTCAGTCCGGTGTGCCAGGGTATTGGCACGCAGATCTGGGATGGCACCTTCAACGGATCGGAACTGAACCCGGGCAACTTTGTCTATATTGTACAGATAGAATTTTTGGACGACGTTGTGCTCACTTACCGGGGCACCATCACCCTGATGCGCTAAATTTAGCGCATCAGGGTAAAACTTCCGGTACTCAGCAGCTCCTGTCCGTCGCATTGATAGCGGATTTTGTACAGGAAAACACCGGAATTTACCAAAATACCGTCCACAGATCCATCCCAGCCTTGGAATGGATCTGTGGTCACAAAGACCCGGCTTCCCCAGCGATCAAAAACCTCGAATGCGCGTAATTCCTGTACCACAAAAGGGTTGCTAATCTTGTATTGGTCATTTAATCCATCGCCATTGGGGGTAAACGCCTTCGGCAAAAAAAGTTCGCGGCAATCCAGTTGAGCCGGATCAACCACGGTAATAGAAAGGGAATCGGTCGTTGAGCAGCCGGACGCCACATCTGTCATCGTCAGCACGTACGTTTGTCGGCCTCCGCTTTGCGGGGTAATCACGGGTTCGGGATCGCTGGGTCGCAGCACGCCTATGGCGGGTGACCAGGAAAAATCCGTAGCGCAGGTCGTCGTTAGCGAAGTAGCCACGCTATTGCCCAAAAAGATAATCGTATCGCGGGTAGCAATTTGATCCGGGCTAAAATAAAGGTCTCGAATTTCTTCCTCTTTCAAGGCTCGGTTATACACCCGGAAATCGTCAATCAGGCCGTTGAAGCCGGTCTCGTTGGAAGTACGGCAGGGGCTATTCCCCAGGATCAGGTTTTCCGCGTTCTTGATATTAATGCGGCGGGTCGTCCCCAGTTCCTGGACAAATTTTCCATTGACGTACAGGCGCACCTTATTCGCATCCCGGGTAAGGGTCACGTGTTGCCAGCAGGCGGGTTCCGGAATGGTATGCACCAGGGACAGGTTGCGTTCGGCAGACTCGAACAGGACTGCGTTGAGGGTTTGCCGGGCGGGAACATACCGGAGGTAAAAAGAATTTTCGGGAAAGCAATCCATATCGCGTTTGGAAAGCAGGTACTGCGTGCCATTTTTGCCGACAGGCTTAAAGTACATACTCACCGTAAAATCCTCCGTATCGAATTCGTTATTGACCGGTCCCAAAAACTGGATCTGATCGTTGCCTCCGCCCAGGAAAAGCGCATTATCGCGCACCCCACAAGAGCCCAGCGCAGGCGCCCCTACCGGAATGCCATTGTTGGCCGTATTCCCTGTGGCATCATTCAGCGAATTATCGAAAGGAAAATGAGCAATCAGTCCGATATTGGTCTGGGCAGGCGATGCAAAAGTGCAACCCAGCAACAGCAAAGCAAAACACCAGCGCGGTCGGGCGGTCGAAACGAGATACTCGAGCATAGTTTTTTATTGAATTAACGAAATTGCCGGTCTGGTATTTTACCCAAACAAATCCCCGAACCCGGGCAGCATATCCCGCATCATGTCCTCACCTGCCTTTGCCTCTGCCGCGCTGGCCTGCTGGACCAGTTGGTTAAACGCCACGATCAGCAGCTCTTCCAGTGCTTCTGCCTCCGAGGGCTGCAGCAACTCCGGGGAAATTTTGATGGCTGTGATATCTCGGGCGGCATTTCCGGTGATCTGTACCAATCCCCCACCAGCGGAAGCGGAAAGGGAAATTTCAGCAAGTTTTTCTTTGAGCGCTCTTGATTGCGCCTCCATGTCACCCAACATGTCTTCAAACATAGGTTTTATTTTTTTTCGAAAAATACGACCTTTTTTCCAAATCAGTACCTGATATCCTTGTCTGCCTTCAGGATATAGGTAATACCCAGGCCTCCGATCAGGTATCCGTCATGGGTATCGGGTCGTCCGAGCAGGTGCACCCCATCCAGTTCGTCCGAAAAACACTTTCGCCAGCCCAGTTCCAGGCTCAGCGACCAACGCTGGCGCGTATCCAGGCGCATACCTCCTCCTGCAGACACCAACTTCAACCAGAGATCGCGGTTTTGCTGATCGTCCGGCATGCCCTTCATCTGCCGACGCTGTGCCCAGGCCAGACCGGGTCCGAAAAACACATAAGGAGAAAACTGTCCTGAGCGGTAAACCCCGGCAATCGTTTTGCGCCCTTTTCCCAGCGGGTGCCAGGCCAGCTGCAGCGAAAACTCGGACAAGGCAGACTCAAACGACCAGGCCCTGGAGGCGTTTGGCGTAAAAGCATCCGATCCGGTCAATTTTCCGTGCAACAGTTCTGCGTGAAAAAAGAGGTTTCGATTGTAGCCAAAAATTCCGGAGAAACCCAGCACCGGAGACAGGGCATCCGGCGGAGGGATATCGGGCGCAAGATCGCCCAGGTAAGCAGAAGCCCCGGCAAAAATACCGGCTTCCCAGCTGCGTTGCCCGTTTAGCCCAAGAGAAAACAACAGCAAACACCACAAAGGGAGGAAAGAGTCATTAATTTTCATACGCTTTTTTGAAAATTAATACCCTGAAAAAACAAAAGGTAACCCGGTTTTATGGATTAAAATTGGACAGCAGCTTAATTTGTCAGCAGGTAATACATGAAATAAACATAAAACAACAAAAACATCGCGCCCTCCCAGCGGGAAATATTTTGGTTGTTCGCCTTAACCCCAAACAAAATCGTCAGCGCCAACATAAAAGGAATGTAAAAAGAAATCATGTCCTCCGATACTTGCAAAGGACCGAGCAACGCGGGAATGCCCATGACCACAAAAACATTGAAAATATTGGAACCCAATACATTACCTACTGCAATAGAACTTTTTCCCTTTCGCGCAGCATTCACGCTCACGATGATTTCCGGTAGTGAAGTACCAATAGACACTACGGACAACCCGATAATTTCCGAGGGAATACCTGCTATCTCCGACAGTTTGGTAATCGAAACCACGGTATAATCTGCCCCGATCCAAACCAATACAATGCCCAGCACTAAAAACATCCAGGATCTCCAACCCGGTCTGTGCCGGATCACTTCCACATCGGTCTCCTCCGGCTTGAAAGAATAGGCCAGAAACACCACGATCCCTACCAAAAAAATGACCGCTTCCGCGGCATCCAGGGTTTGATCGTACAGCGCAAAGTACATCAGGAAAGCGGAACCCCACAAATATGGAATATCGCTGTGCCAGATATTTTTTTCAAGGGTAATTCCATTGCCCATCATGGCAACCAGTCCAAGCACCAATCCTATGTTCGCAATATTCGAACCTGCCACCGTGCTCACCACCAGCCCCGATTCTCCGCTCTGCACCGCTGCAATCGCAGTGGCCAACTCGGGAAGGGAGGTTCCAAAAGCTACGATCGTAACCCCAATCACAAATTGTGGGATGCCCGCTGCCAAACCGATTTCCTCCGCAGCCCCAATGAGCCAGTCGGCGCCTTTGAGCAAAGCGGCCAGACTTACCACAAACATCCCCGAATAAAGTACAACTTCCATAGCCTATTGTATATCGCGCAAAGGTAGCGATAGTTCTGCGTATTTGGGAAACAGAAAAGCTTCGCCGGATCCGGAGATTCGACGAAGCTTTTCCTTCAGCCCACAAACCTGTTACAGGTTAATACGACCAAAGATCCTGTTCGAAATTGAAGATTTCCTGTTTGATCCGCTCAGACTCGAGCAGGAGATCTTTTCCCCGAAGGAAGTCTTCCAGGCGTTTGTTCTCTACATTTGACTGCTTGATGATAAAGCTCGAAAAAAAGCGCATCTCCATCAAATCTTCCCAGCTCATCGCGCCATTGTCGTTCCAGGGATTAAACACCTGGAAATTGGCCAGGTATTCCCGGGCATGCGGATAATAGATCCAGAAAACCGGCCGCTCGTATAAGAAATTATTCTTCTCATCATACACATCCTGTATCGGAGCTATACCCAATATGCGCACCTTCATGGTAGAATGCTTAGAATCGAAATACCAGATTTCCTTGAGTCGAAACCGTTTCACCGTCTCAGGATTCAACTTCGTCTCAATTACCCGGTACTGCTCCTCAAAAGTCACCGGATCCGGCACCATGATGGTATCTGTCCGGGTTGTAGAAGCCAGCAAAGCCTCGTTGGTCAGCGGGGTCGTAAACTTGTCGTCAATTGGATCATAAGCCGTAAGCGCACCCGACTCCACCCCGTCCATCAAGATCTGGAAAAAAGGCTGCTCCGGATAATTAAAGCCCAGGTTCATCTTCTCCCGGGTGTCAATCACCCGCCATATCCGCTTTTCCCACAAGATATCCCGCTCGTTGAGTTCTTCATAAGCCAAAACCGGTCTTTGCTTAAAATTGGTCTTCTCTACCAATCCGTCTATCGGACGCGGCTTCGGAGCACTACCCGGTGCACCGGGCGCCTGTGCAAAGCTAAGATGGAACAGCGCTGCCCAAATCAGCAGCCCAAACCCTATTCTTTTCATGATCATCAGGATTATTTTGTCTTTTGAACGTTATTTCGCCGGCTTCCATTGCATACAGCCAGTATTTTTCACTTTGATCTCAACACCGGAAAAAATATTTTAGTTTTTAACTTGTTATTTTAACCAATTGGTTAA
>JANQWK010000032.1 GCA_030729925.1 Saprospiraceae bacterium | reverse complement strand
GGTGCAAGCCACCTTAAGGTGCCTTGCACCTGTGTTTTAAATATTTGAAAAACAAGCAATTAAATTAAAAATTTAAAACTAGTCTGGTAGCTCCGGACTCAGGTTTTACGTCTGGGCATCTTTCCAAACAGCCATTCGTTGTTTGAGGTATAACCGGGCTTTAGCCAACTGGACCTTCACGGTATGGATGGAGATACCCAGGTTACCGGCAATTTTTTCGTGGCTCATGCCGTCGTAGTAGCGCAATTTGAAAATTTGCAACCTTTTGGTGGGTAGGGAATCAATGATATCGTGGAAAGCATGCAGGGTTTCCGGTTCAAAGAGCTCATCTGTGGCACTGCCGTTGTGGTCGGGTTGTGCGCTTTCGATAAACTGTTGTTGCAGGCGTTGGTCGTTGGCAATTTTTTTCAGGTAATTGTAAGCGATGTCCCTGGCGATTTTGTACAACAGCGCTTGAATGGGTTTTCCCGGATCAATAATGCCCCGTTTGTTCCAAAGGGTGATAAACACATCGGCGGTGACTTCTTCTGCGATCGTTTCTTGTCTGACAATTTTGCAGGCAAAAAGATAGATGGCTGGATGGTGAAGCCGATATACTTCTTCCAGGCAGTGCGTATCTCCTTCTTTGAGACCGCTTAATAACTGATATGTATTGCTGTCATTCAAATCGAAATTATTTGTCGGGCAAGGATATCCTGCAAGCAGTCTCAGGTATAAGCACCATAAGCAATGATTGGCTGAAAGTGACTAATACAGCATAATTATGTGCTAAAGCACAGCTTTTGCGGTTTTTTTTGGTGTTCCTGAGAATAAAGTTAAAAAAAAATTAACAGGGGAGTAATTCTTTTTGGTTTTGGGATTGGTATAAGAAGAGTTAAACATATTTCATCATCAAAACCAAACGGTCGAGCCAAATGTACGACCGACCCGGCGCATGGACTATAAATCGAGATTGATTGAGAAGCTTTTTGAGGATACCTGTTCCCGCGAAGAATTGTTGCTGCTGCTGGAGCTGATCAGGGACGATGAGGATGCTGGTGCACCGGAGATATTAAAGTTGTTACAGGAACGAATCAGCCGACCCTCTTTACCCGACCAGGAGATATCGAATCGCATAAAGGATAAAATTTTTTCCAGGATACAACCGGAAGTTCGGCAAATTCCTGCTCCAGGAAAACGTCCAGCCATGCCAATGTTCCCTTTGATGCGTTTGGCGGCAGTGGCGGCTACGCTGCTTTTGGTCTTTGCTGGTGCCTGGCTGTATTTTTATCAAAATGGAGATGGGGAAACTATGATCGTCAGTACTGCTTATGGCGAAACCAAATCCCTTGTGCTGCCGGATGGATCCGCGGTTACCCTCAACGCTAATTCTACGCTGCGCTACAACCAGTCTTGGGCAGACAACACTTCCCGACAGGTATGGCTGGAAGGGGAGGCCTTTTTTGAGGTGGCAAAAAAACCTGCTACGGGTCAAAAATTCAGGGTCTCTACTTCAGACCTGACCGTAGAGGTGCTGGGAACGATTTTTAATGTAAATACCTATCGAGACGCAACCAGTGTTTTCCTGGAAGAAGGAAAAGTGCAACTGGAACTGCTTGGACAAGAGATCCCCCTTATGATGGCTCCCGGGGAGATCGTGTCTTATTCAAAAACGACCGGCGCATTGCCTGAAAAATTACAAACACAGCCTATTTCCCATACTTCCTGGAAAGACGGAATCATGGTTTTTAACCAGACCCCCCTGGAAGAGGTGCTGACCAAAATGGAGGAAACTTATGGAATTGTGTTTGAGGTGGCAGACGCTAATTATTTAAAGTTCCAGATTACTACCGGTCTCCCGGTAGAAAATGCAGCCCTGGCACTTTCCCTGCTGGAGGCCACCCTGGGTACCAAAATTACAGCGCAAGAAGGATACTTTAGGATTGAATAAAAAAAAGACTGAAACCACCTGGCGGGGTGGCTTCAGTGCATTTCAATAATTAAAACTGTAAAACCCAAAGTTATGAAAATTAAATGTTACTTCAGGCCCCTGGTGCTTTTTTTGGGCTTGTTAGCCAGCCAGATTCCTACCCTACTGGCTTCAACCGAAAGGGAAGCTACTTTTCCAGGCGAATTGCGTCCTTTGAGCGATGTGCTGGAGGAAATCAGCGAAAAATACGAGGTGATCTTTTCTTATGAATCGAGCCTGCTACGAGATATTGAGGTGGAGTTTGAGTTTCGGAGCAATGAAACGATTGATCAGGCAATCAGCCGCTTGCTGATACAGACCAATCTGGTGTATCAGACCATCGGAACAAAATATTATGTGCTGCATCAGAATAACAGGCAGGGAACCAAAAACGCCAATCGCCTGGGTAAGAAAATTAAGCAAATCGAAAAACTGGAGAGCCAGAGCGGACTGGTCCTGAAAAGTGCAGAACCAAGCGGCAAAATGGCTCTTCCAAGCGTCGTACGGTCTATTGTTGACCTGAAAAAGGTTTTCCCGGTTACGGGGACGGTCACAGACGAACAGGGCAATCCGCTGATAGGGGTGACTATACAGGTAAAAGGCAAGTCTTTGGGGACTACTTCCGATGAAAAGGGGATGTTTTCCATCGAAGCGAATGCATCCGATATCCTGGAGGTTTCCTACCTGGGTATGAAGTCCCAAGAGGTTCAGGTGGGAGATAGAACTTTCGTCAATATTGTCCTCCAGGAAGATGTGTCGCTGTTGGACGAAGTGGTAGTGGTGGGCTATAGCACCCAGTCGAAAGAGTCGCTCACAGGATCGGTGTCTCAAGTGGGCGGAGATAAACTGGAGCAGCTTCCTGTGTCCACGTTCGAACAGGCCTTGCGCGGAAGCGTGGCGGGGCTGCAAGCCTCCGCTATTGATGGTGCACCCGGAGCAAATACGCAGATCCGAATCAGAGGTATTGGTTCGATCACGGCTTCGAGCGAGCCTTTGTATGTGATTGACGGGGTACCCGTACAGTCAGGTGACTTGTCAACCCTCAACAGCAATAACGGTCGCAGCGGGAATGTGATGACCTTGATCAATCCGAATGATATTAAGTCTATCTCCGTTTTGAAAGATGCCGCGTCCACCGCTATTTACGGTTCGCGTGGAGCCAATGGCGTGATCCTGATTACGACCAAATCAGGCGAATCAGGCAAGCCCGTTTTTAATTTCAAGTCATTGGTCGGGGTGAGTTCCGTCGCATCAAAAAATATTCTCCGCCCCCTCAATGCGGCACAATACACCCAGCTTTTTTTGGAAGGACACATCAATAACGGCGATAGCCCCGAACGGGCACAACAGAAGTTTGATGCGACGTTCAAGCAACTGATTGATCCCTCGACGGGAAAACCCACCGATACCGATTGGCTGGATGCCATCCTGCGCGATGGTATTACCCAGAGCTACGACCTGAGCGCCCGGGGGGGTAATCAGTTTATTAAATACTTTTTTTCCGGTGCCTACTACGACCAGGAAAGCTTCGTGATCGGATCCGATTTTCGCCGGATGAGTGCCCGGTCCAATATTGACTTCAAAGCAAGTGATAAGATAACCATTACCAATAACCTGTTTGTGTCAGATACCCGCCAAAATGGCTTTATCGCCGGCGGATCCTGGCAAAATCCCTTTAAAAATTCATTGGAACTTTCCCCGTTGATCCCCATTCGAGACGATCAGGGCCGGTTCAATGCCGATCATGCCGGTTATTTTCCGCTTCGCGGGGCAAATCCAGTGGGCAAATTGAGTGGCGATGACTTGCGGGAGACCCTACAGACCAGGATCATTGACAACTTTTCCGTCAATATTGACTTGCTGGACAACCTGAAGTTTCGCTCCCAGTGGAGCTTTGATATCATCAGCGTGAATGAGTCACAATACGATAATCCACGCTACGGAGACGGGTTGGAGACCGAAGGCCAGGCTTCTAATGCAACGATGCTGAATAAGAGCTGGGTGGGTACCCAAACCCTGCAATACACCATCACGACAAAGTCAGATAACCTGCTGGATATTCTCGCCGGTTATGAGGCACAGGAATCCAACAGACAGTTTCACTCGTCTTATGGTAATAAGTTTCCCAACGACAAACTAAAAACGCTCAGTAGTGCCTCTTCCGAGTTTGGCGTGGCAGGTACAGAAACTGCTTTCGCGTTTTTGTCCGGATTTGCCCGGGCAAACTACAATATCGCCGGAAAATACTACCTGTCTGCCAGCTTCAGAAGAGATGGTTCTTCCAGATTCGGATCGGAAAACCGCTGGGGAACGTTTTACTCCTTCGGCGGAGGATGGATCCTGAGCGAAGAAAATTTCTTCAGCAAAAGCAGCTGGCTCGACCTGCTAAAAGTGCGTAGCTCTTGGGGGCTTACCGGAAATGCCGCTATCGGCGATTTTCCCTGGCAGGGATTATATACTTATGGCTCGGATTATTTCGGAAGCCCCGGAGGAAGACCCAACCAGATCGCCAACCCCGGATTGGGCTGGGAAATTCAGAAAAATTTCAACGTCGGATTGGATTTTGGCTTCTTTTCTAAGGTTTCCGGTACGGTGGAGTATTTTCAACGGATTTCTTCCGACCTGATCCTCGATGTTCCGATCTCCCTGTCCACCGGTTTTGAGTCCCTCACCCAAAATTTCGGGGAAATGACCAATACGGGACTGGAAATTACCCTCGATCTGGAACTGGTCAATGCAGGCGACTTCTCATGGTCAGCAGGCTTCAATACCACATTCTTACAAAATCGGATTACCCGACTCACCGAGGATTATAACGATGGCGATTTTCGACGTCAGGAAGGACAGGATTTTCAGTCGTTCTACCTGCTTGGATGGGCTGGGGTGGATCAAACCAATGGCAAACCCCAATGGTGGACCGATGAGACCAAAACAGAGCTGACCAGCACAGTGGGAAGAGCTTCCCGCTTCCTGGACGGCAAATCAGCTACCCCCAAACACTATGGCGGTTTTCGCACAATGCTAAATTACAAAGGGCTGAGCCTGAGCGCACAGTTTGTTTATTCCTACGGCAATTACCTGCTGGATACCCGGGCTAGAGGGAGTATTAGTGACGGCCGACTCGCTCCGCGAAGTACAGCTGTTTATGCATTTGAAAATAGATGGGTTCCCGGAAAAACCGATGCCATCTTTCCCCAACACAAGTGGGGCGGTCAGTCAGGCAGCAATCAGGCCGCTAATTCCCGGTGGTTGTACGACGGAAGCTACCTGCGCTTGAGAGATCTTACCCTGGGGTATGTCCTGCCGGACAAAATAGTTTCTAACCTCAGACTGACAAACGCCCGGGTGTATTTCAGAGGGACAAATTTCCTGACTTTTACCAAGGTCAAAGACCTGTACCTCGATCCCGAACAGGCGATTGACGGCACCTTCGATGCGATGACGCCGGCCATGAAAACTTTGTCGTTTGGAATTGATATCAGTTTGTAAGCTGCTAAAAATGTGCAACATGAAAAATCTAAATAATTTACTGTTCTTTGTTTTGCTTGCGGTATTCGCTGTGTCCTGCGGGGAGTCTTTCCTGGATCTAAGCCCCCAGCAAGCGGTCTCCGATCAGGAAGCCCTGACCAACATCAATGATTATGAGTCTTCCGTGACCGGTATTTATAACGATTTCCAAAGCCCCGATTACTACGGCAGGTACTTTTTCGTGATCCCCGATGTGATGGCAGATGATGTCAAACAGAATTCCCAAGCCAACCGGGCAAAGGATTATGCAGAACATGAAGCTAATGTGGCTGACCGCGACGCCAGGGCAATGTGGACCCTGATGTATCGCGCCATCAATGCCGCCAATGCCATCATCAACGCAGATATCACCGTGCCTGCTTCCGTGAAATCCAAACAGGATCACATTATCGGCGAGGCTAAAGTGCTGAGAGGATTGATCTATTTTGACCTGGTCAGGCTGTTTGCCCAGCATTACACGTTTACCGCCGATGCCGGACATCCTGGAGTGCCCCTGGTGCTGAGTTTCGATCCGGAAAACAAACCTTCCCGGAATACCGTGAAACAGGTGTATGATCAAATTATTTCCGATATGACCGAAGGTGTCGCCATGATGAGCGATGTTTCCCGAACAGGTAATTCCAATACCCTGTCCGCCCCTTCGGGAAAAGCTTTACTGGCTCGGGTGTATCTATATAAGGAAGATTGGAATAACGCAGAAAAATGGGCAACAGAGGTGATCAATAGCGGAAAATATTCCCTGGAAAGCAATGCTTCTTATGCCAACCTTTGGTTGACCGACAACAGACCCGAACACATTTTCTCCGTTTCGATGACAGAAGCGGATAATGCCGGTACCAATGCCCTGGGCAACATGTACCTGGCCCGCGGTTTTGGGGATTACCTTCCTTCCAATGATGTGGTTGCCCTTTTTCCGGCCGGAGATGCCCGCCTGCAGGTGTTTAAAACGGATCCATTGCTCAGCGGAACCTATGCGCCCTATCGCATGGAAAAGTATGCCGATACCCGCGGTTGGGACGATATCAAGGTGATGCGCCTGGCAGAGGTTTTCCTGATCCGTGCGGAAGCGAGAGCTGCCATCGGGACAAATATCCAGGGGGCACAGGCAGATCTTGATCTCATTAAGCAACGCGGCCTGCCCGGCATAGCAGCGACCCTTGCCACCGGCGAAGCCTTGAAAACAGCCATCCGTACAGAAAGAAGACTCGAATTGTGTTTCGAAGGCCAGCGCTTGTGGGACTTGATGCGCTACAAACAGGATATCGTGCGCCAGCAGTGTACGGCTAATATTTGTACGATTAAATACGGGAGCGATACAGTAGTACTGCCTATACCCCAATACGAACTGGATGCCAATCCCAATATGGAACCTAATCCAGGGTATAATTAATGAGACATTGATTTTTGTAATAAGTTTCTTATTTAAGTAATTTATGGCGCCTGGTTCAACACCAGGCGCTTTTATCCCGGGTGAATAGGAAAAAATAAACTTGTAGCATGAAAACAACGCTTACGCTGATGCTGTGCCTGAGTGCCCACTGGTGCTTCGCCCAGCCCTTGAAGTTTTTTGCGAGCAATCGCTATATTTTGGGAACCTACAAAGAACGGACTGCTTCTTTGGATGTGGGTGATCTGGACGGGGATGGCGACTTGGATGTGGTGGTGGCTAACGGGCGCCATTGGCCGGGCCAAAACAGGATTTTTTTTAACAATGGTTTAGGCATCTTTACGGTTTCCCGACCACTGGGAATGGAAGAGGAGACGAGTTATTCGACCGAGCTGGCCGATCTGGACGGGGATGGCGATCTGGATATTGCCGTGGGCAACGATATGGCTCCCAACCGCATTTTTTTCAACGATGGAAAAGGGCATTTTTCCGATGGGGGTACATTTGGTAAAGACTATGCGCCGACTCGAAATATCGTGCTGGCCGATCTGGATCGGGATGGCGATGTGGATATCCTGATTACCAACAGAGGGAGCGAGAATGAAATCTGCCTGAATGATGGGAAAGGTAATTTTACCCAAAGCCTCGCTTTTGGGACGAAAGAGGATTCTACGATTGATGTGGAGGTGGCCGATATGGATGGCGATGGGGATCTGGATCTGGTACTTGCTAATCGCGATGACCAACCCAATTTTGTGTACCTGCAAACGGCACCGCTACAGTTCGACAAGGCTGTTCCGTATGGTACCGGTAAGGAAAACTCGAGGACAGTTGCCGTATCCGACATAGATCGCGACGGCTTCCCGGATATTGTAGTGGCCAATATAGGCGAACCCAATCGCATTTATTTTGGCGATCAAAACCTGAGTTTCAGCAGAAGTTTGGTGTATGATGAGTCCAACGATGAGTCTTACTCCATATCGGTGGAGGATCTGAATAACGACGGTTTTCCGGATATCGCACAGGGCAATGCCGGTGCGCCTAATGCAGTATTTGTGAATCCGGGCAAGGATGGTACAGCCTGGACTCGAATCCCCCTGAACGATCAGGCGTTTTTGACCTACGACATCGCAATTGCCGATATCAACGGTGACGGAAAGCCGGATATCATAGAGAGCAATTCGGATGAGGAAAATGTGTATTATTTCAATAGTTTTAGGCTAAGACAACCCTGATTGGGTCGGGCTACACTCAAAATGCGAAATCATGATATGTTTACAATACGCCGGATGCCGTTGGATACAGCTGTGTTTTGTCCTGATGGCAGGGCTAAGTGCCTGCTCGGATCAGGTCGCTTATCCAGATGAGTCAGGCACTTTTTTGGTTTTTCGAAGACAATCCCTTATCGGAGAGGAAAATTACACCGTGCGCTCCAGTGCCTCCGGTACTGAAGTGTATTCGCTCCAGGGAGAAAACGAACGGGGGCGGATCAGCGGCGTTGAGGCCAAATTGATACTCGATGCGGCAGGAAATCCCGTTTTTTACGAAAACAGACGCCTGACTTCCAACGATACGACGAATGTTTTACGGGTAGAGGTGACAGGCGATAACGTACAGGTTCATGAAAAATTCTTGGAACCTGTTGCGCTTACCGACCCTGGGGTGTTTTTCCCGCTACACAGCAATATTCCGGCTGCGATGGAAGGGATATTGTATCGGTTTTACCAGCAAGCGGCCAGGGACTCCCTGCACCTGCTCCCTCGGGGGACATTGCGCATGGTGTTTAGGAAGTCGGATCAAGTGGAAATAGCAGGCCAGGAAGTGACGCTAAACAGGTACGTGGTGGAGGGGATCAACTGGGGAGGTCGAACCGTCTGGCTGGATACTTCCGGTAACCTGGTAGCCCTCGTCCAGGCCAATACCCAGATCCGGGAGATGATCAAGAAGGGATATGAAAGCGCACTCCCGTTTTTTGTGGCGGGTAATGTGGAGGAACAAATGATGGCACTGGCACAGTATCCCCAGGGAAGTGCCTCCGGAAAAAATGCTATCCTGGCACTTGTAGGAGCTGATCTGGTGGACGGGCTTTCGCCCAAAACCCAAAAGGGGATGACGCTGATTGTGGAAAATGGAAAAATTGCGGCTATCGGACCCCAGGATACACAGCCTATTCCGGAAGGTGCGACCATACTGGATCTTTCCGGAAAAACCCTCATCCCGGGACTTTGGGATATGCACGCACATGCCAATCAGGTACAATGGGGTCCTGCTTATCTCGCCGGAGGCGTTACAACCGTTCGCGATAATGGCAATGAGCTGGAGTTTGTTACGGCTTTCAGAGATGCTGTCCGAAAGGGAGCGACCGGACCGGATATCGTGATGGCGGGAATGACAGACGGGGAGGGTATCACAGGCAATGGAATTGTACGCGCCAGAAACCTGGAAGAAGCTGCTCAGGTGGTGGCCTTATACGAGGCAAATGGGTACCAGCAGATCAAGATTTACAATGCGATACAACCGGATGTTTTGGCTGAGTTGACGAAGCTCGCCCACGAAAAAGGATTGTCCGTTACCGGACACGTACCGGTGGCAGTAGGAAATGCTGCAGATGCGATCTTGTTGGGGATGGATCAACTGAGCCACACCGACCGGATCCTGTCAGTACTGTTTCCCGACAAAAAACTCAGCGACCTGAAAGGGAATTACTTGCTCAACCAGGGGGTGACGCCGGATCAAATCGAACGGGCCACCCGATTTTTACTGGAACACAAGACCGTCCTGGATCCTACCATCGCACTCGACCGCGTGCGCGATATCCCGGCAGGTACTGCCGTTGAGACGGTAGAGCCTGATGCCTATCGCATCGCCTCCGAACTGTTCGAGGGTAAAAGGTTCCATGCAGGTACCGCAGCGGATAAGGTAGCCAATGCCTCCAACAATACCCGCCTGGCAATGGATATTCTGGGACAATTTTTTAGGGCAGGTGTACCTATCGTGGCAGGAACCGATAATGCTGTACCGGTATTCAGCCTGTATTTGGAACTGGAGACCTACCAAACACTCGGAGGACTAAGTCCACTGGAGGCACTGCAAACGGCTACCATCATCCCGGCAAGGGCTATGGGGATGGGCCAGACAACAGGTACGCTGGAAGTGGGTAAAGAAGCCGATATCGCTGTGCTTGCGCAAAACCCCCTGATTGATATTCGCAACCTGAGAACCGTTACCGGAGTGCTTACCAATGGGGTGTACTTCGAAAGCAATGCTTTGTGGCCAGCAGTTGATTTTCTCCCAGGAAACGAACAACAATAATTCAGTACTTACCCTAAAAAGGATATTTTATGACCAATCACCCGTTTTATGACCCAGAGGCACGGTTGCGTGAACTGGGAATTACCCTGCCAACCGCCCCCAACCCGGTTGCGAACTACATTAATGGGGTTCAGGCCGGAAACCTACTGTTTTTGGCCGGGAAAGGCCCCCGAAGACCAGATGGTTCCGAAATGACCGGCAAGGTTGGGGTGGACTTTTCTATTGAGGAAGGCTATGAAGCGGCCCGACTGGCAGCAATCAACCAACTGGCCGTGATGAAAGGTATGTTGGGAGACCTCAATCGGGTCAAACGCGTCGTGAAGGTCCTGGGCATGGTCAATTGTCTGCCCGATTTTATTCAGCAACCAGCCGTGATCAACGGCTTCTCAGATCTGATGGTGGCCGTTTTTGGCGAACGCGGTGTCCATGCCCGAGCTGCAGTTGGGGTGATATCCCTGCCTCGTGCCCAGGCTGTTGAGATCGAACTGGTGGTGGAAATAGAAGATTGATTTTTTTCTGAAAAAATATTTTTGGTATGAAATGGAAGCTTTGCATTAGATACGGGGTTGCTGCAGCTGCTTTTTGGGTGGGGATCCTTGCCGGAAAAGTAGCTGCCCAGGAACTTGAAATGACCTACCTGGGTACGGCAGGCTGGAAGATGAACAGCGGTTCGCTGACGATCCTGGTGGATCCCTATATTTCCCGCCTCAAACTCAAAGGAGGTCCCCTCAGTCCGGAAGATACTCGGAAAGTCTATGAGCGGACGGATGTGTTTGTTTCGGATACCACTTTAATAGACAGTCTGATTGATAAAGCTGATTTTATCCTGGTGCATCACTCCCACTTTGACCACTTGTCCGATGTGCCGTATATCGCCCGGAAGACAGGCGCCAAGGTGATTGGTACCGAGACAACCTGCAATATCCTCAGGGCCTACGGCATCCCCAATGATCAGCTATATACCGTAAAGGGCGGCGAGGACTATACCTTCGGTACTTTTTCAGTGCGGGTCATTCCTTCGATCCATTCTGCTTTGAATGGCAAACATTATTTCAATTCGGATACTTACACCGATGTCCCGGATTATCCCTTGCAGATTGCCGATTTCGTGGAGGGAGGTTCTCTGATGTTTTTGATCCGGTTTCCGCAGCAAGAGGTGCTGACTATGGGATCCATGAATTATGTAGAGCGGGAATTGGAGGGGGTTCATCCCGATGTCCTGCTGGCCGGGGTGAATTTGTCGAGACTCGAAATTTACAAATACACCGAGCGGTTGCTCAAAACTACGGGTTACCCCTCCATAGTGGTTCCGGTGCATTGGGACAATTATCGGGTTCCCTATCATTTTTCCCAAGAAGAGGCGATTCGTACAAAGGTGCTTCCATTTTTGGAGGAAGTACGGGCAGTGGCTCCCCAAACACGAGTGATCGTTCCCCGACATCTTGAATTGTTTAACATTCCGACTTTCGATGAATAATGCTAACGCAAAAATGATGAAATTACTGCTACCTATCATCGCAGGTATGCTGCTTTCGGCAGCCTACCTGCAAGCCCAGACCAATCCGCTCTGGACGACCGAAAAGGTGAAAAATTACCTGCCCCACATGACGGTGCCCGAGGTGCGGAGCTTTCTGGAACGCTCGGATATGGTTATTATTCCGGTGGGTGCACTGGAACAGCATGGCGACCACCTTCCTATCGGCACGGATTTTATCAACGGGGTGGAACGCTGCAAACTGATTGCTGCGGAGCGGGATGTACTGGTCGCCCCCGTCCTGATGGCCGGTCAGTCGCCCTACCACATGGAGTTTCCCGGAACCATTACCCTGAGTGCAGAGACCATCGTGAAAGTCCATTTGGAGGCGGTTGAAAGCTTGATCCGACATGGCTTCCGAAGATTTATTATCCTGAATTCCCACGGAGGCAATACTGCTATTTCTACTTTTTTGGTGGATCAAATCAATCAAACTACCGCAGGTGTGGCAGTGGTATTTGAGCAGGCCATCGCTCCGTTTCAGACCAAAGAGGGGAATGCGGAAAAACCTGTGCACTTGGACAGACACGGGGGAACCAGCGAAACTTCCAACAGCCTTTACCTCATGCCTTCTCTGGTGCAACTGGACAAAGCCACTCCGGCTAAGCTGACCCTTCCGCCTCACCTGCAAGCCATGCTTCCGGATGTCATTGCGAATGAGCCTACGGCAAAAATGTTGTTTTTGGCCGAAGGACTGAAAGCAAAAGAAACGGGGAAAAAGACCTCTTCCGCAGAAATGTCGAGTACTGGCGTATGGGGCACCCGGGATCCTGCAGATTCCAGCGCCGAAAGGGGCAAAGCGGAGACCGATCGCATCGTACAGGCTGCGGTACGGTTTATTGACCGCTGGAATGCCTTGCAAAAGGGAGGGGAATAGCGGTGAATTTTACAATTCCATGATTTTTCCCGGAAGGGAATTGCTTTGTTTTACAACAAAAAATCATGGTCAATTACATCCCTATTGTCACTACTTTTTTTGCATTGGTTTTTTTTCGCCACCTGGCCTTACATGCAAAAGCTAAGCCGGAGGCAAAATACCTGCTTTGGTGGGCTATTGGCATCGCAACCTATGGATTAGGTACCCTGACGGAGAGCATCCACGCGATTGCAGGCTGGAAGGATTGGAATTTTAAAGCCTGGTATATTTTGGGGGCGCTTTTGGGTGGTGCGCCACTGGCTCAGGGAACGGTGTATTTGCTGGTCAATAAAAGGTTTGGCGACCTGAGTTCCGCCGCATTGGTGCTGGTGGTGTTGGCAGCTTCGACAGCTGTGTTGTTGTCGCCCCTGCAACTGGACGGGACTTTTGATGGCCGCTTATCCGGGCAGGTCTTTGCCTGGCAGTGGGTGCGACGATTTTCGCCTTTCATCAACGCCTATGCCTTTATCTTTCTTTTTGGCGGAGCAATTTATTCAGCCATAAAATATGCCCGGTTGGGAAAGAGCAACAAGCGCTTTTTGGGTAACATCTATATCGCGGTGGGGGCCTTGTTGCCCGGTATCGGCGGCTCTTTTACCCGCTTTGGGTACGTCGAGGTCCTTTACGTGACCGAATTGCTTGGACTGCTATTTATGTATTTGGGTTACCAGGTGATGCGGAAAGACAGTGCAACGTCTGTTCATGCTGAGCAGTTGGCCGTACAGGAAGTCAGATAGAAAATGCCGGTTCCACAACTTTTTGGGGTTGTGTAGCCGGCATGTGATTTATAATGCTGTGGCCGGGACATAGGGCGGCACGAGATTTTTGATTGGTTCAATGCTTTGCAGGTAAGCGAAAATTGCTTCCAGGTCTTCCAGTGAAAATGCTTCGTTATAAGCTTGCCAGGGCATGGGAGGAAGAATAGATCTTCCGCCATCTAGTCCTTTGTGTTTACCTTCTTGCATGGCTTTGCGGAAATTGTCGAAAGTCCAATTGCCCATACCGGTCTCATCAGGAGTGAGGTTAGCGGCATAAGTTAGTCCCCAGGGGCCAACTGCAGCCGTTAGTTCTGGGTGGAAAAGCGTCCAGTAGCCTGGTTCCAGAGCAGCTCTGTCTATCTGGGGCATCTGACCATCTTCCGGGAACCCGCTCAACCACCGCTCCATATTGGGTACGGGGCCTTCAGGAGTCATGGTTTTAGGCGTATGGCAGTGGTCGCAACCGGCAGCAAGGGTGAGGTATTCACCTCGCTCAATCAATTGAGTCTGTAATGCCTCGGTTGTAGGTTCCTGGTTTGCAGGGCTTTCTGGTTTGGGTGTACAAGCAGCAAGTGCTGTGAAAAATAAAATGACGAATTTGCTTTTGAGGATTGTTCTCATGTGTACATTTGAATTTAAAGAATATTGTAGAATAGTTGGCCGGACAGACCTGAAAAGGTTTTATCCGATTTACTTTTAGTTGCTACGCCTAAGGTTTGTAGGAGTTAAATGGCGCAAAGAATGGTCTCGTCTCATTTTTTGTAAAAAAATGAATGCTTTTGAGGATAAGTTTGACGCTGACTTTTGGACGAAAGGAACTAGGAAGGGAGTCCTGATCTCGAAGAACTATTACCCTTGGCTTTAGACAAAGTTAAAGATTATAACCCAAAGTTTGTCCTTTAATTTCCGGGGTACTTTCGGAAGCAAGTTGGAATTACAGGCTGTGTTCATGATTGACCAGAAATCAACTCCTGTTTTCTGATAATTGAGTTGGTATCGTAGTCCTCTTTTTACTACTTTTCTCAAGGATAGCTTTTCTGAAAAGCCGGCAGTACCCCCTGGAAAACCCTTTGATCCGGGGGGTGTCGCATGAGCATATTGCCGTACTAAAATCTTGATAAGCAGTTATATAAGGGCGATTTGACCTATTTTATTGGGGATACTATTCCTTCGGGTTAGTTTTACTCTTCAAAGAAACTGAGCTTTCTGCCGTTCAGGTCTTGTACCGGGCGGGCATTGGTGTGCTCCAGGGCTTCGAAGGCGGCAATTTGCTGACTGCTAAGTTCGATGGTATTTTCCAGTACTCTCCAGTGTACGATTTCTGAGCAGGGTGGGGTAGTCAAGGAGCCTTCATAGCCGTAATAGCTAAGGTTGTCGGGGAAAAGGATATCGGGTGTAAACCGGTCGCTTTTGATCAATACGCTCCCTTCTTCCATAGGGAGCTCTTCTACAAATGAGGCAATAAACGGGTTGGCATTACCGCTGCGCACCCATACGCCGATAACTGCCAGGTCGCCCGTAGCATCATTTTTGTGGACAAAATGAAATTCCATGGGAAAATCTTGGTTGTTGAGGGTGTGCTCGCTATGGGTGTGGGTGTGGAACTGCAGGAGGTTATAGGTTTGCCCGCCGAGTTGCAGGGAACTTCCCGCATCTGTGGTAAACTGCAGGGTATGTCCGTTATTGGATATGGACAGTTTGGTTTCCTGGTAGGAGAGCTGAATGCTTCCGAGACTGTTGTCGGGGGTAGCATTGTTGATGTTTACCGGTGACTGTCGTTCACCGCCGCAGGTGGTGTAATCGGTGCAGAGGAATTCCCATTCTGCCGGACCTTCAGTGCCCTTGTACGACCACTCTACTCCATCACAGGAGGGGAGCTCTGTTTCTTTTTTTTCGCAAGCGGAAAAAATAAACAAAAAAGAGAAAGCAAATAAGGCCACTTTTTCCCGGGCGGGGTAATGTTTGAGCGCTACAGACATAA
>JANQWK010000031.1 GCA_030729925.1 Saprospiraceae bacterium | reverse complement strand
CTACCCGCCTGAGCCGCATCGAAAAATGCCGGGAGAAGATCATGCGGGGAGAAGGTTTGCATGACCAATACAAGTGCTGAGCAAGATATTTTTTTGGGATAACAAAATGATAGTCAGCATCTTAAAACATAGGTGGAAGCCACCTTAAGGTGCCTTCCACCTGATTACCCTTATTAATACCTTCACCCACCAAAAAGTAACCACCTTTTCAAGGCTGTTTTTGGGGAAGTGAAAGAAAAGGATCAAATTTAGCCGTCTGGAACCCAGGCTTAGGCGCTCGCGTTAACAGCACATGCAAAAAATCATTTTTACAGGTCCCGAATCTACCGGAAAGTCATTTTTGGCCAAGGCCATTGCCTCGTCGTTGGGTACGCTATGGGTACCTGAGTATGCGCGTTTTTACTTGTCCCGCCTCCAAAGACCTTATGAACAGGAAGATATCCTGCTGATTGCGCAGGGACAGGCGCAGTGGGAAACATTTTGGGAAAAGGAGGCCAGCGGGCTGCTCTGCTGTGATACCTCCCTGCTCGTACCCAAAATTTGGTCTGAATTCAAATACAACCGGGTAGATCCCTGGATCACGCAACAACTCGATAGCAGACAGGGCGATTTTTATTTTTTGTGTCACGTTGACCTGCCCTGGGAGTATGATCCCCTCCGTGAACATCCACACCTGCGCGAAGCGCTTTTTGAGCGCTACCGGGATGCCCTCGAACAAATGCAGGCAGATTATGTTGTACTATCCGGTTCGCTGGAGGAAAGAAAACAATCCGCCTTATGGCACATTCGGGAAAAATTTTCCCACCTTTGCGAGCTTACTTAATGTTTTAATTTTTGGGGTGCCCAACTGTTCGTTTCCGAAAGCGGAAAACACAGGGCTGAGATGATACCCTTTGCGCGGTTTTCACGCCAATACCTACGGCTGAAACACGCGCAGGAACCTGTCCGGGTAATGCCGGAAAGGGAAATCGCTATCCAGCAGCAGCAGCTTTTGCTGTGCCCCGCCTTTTTTTAACGTCAAAATTTTTTAAACATGCAACACCTGGTATTTTACCTGGCTGTAGCCCTGGCTTTTTGTGCACCCGCACATGCCCAGACGCTGCAATTGGCCGGCAATGTTTCAGACGAACAGGGCCATGCCCTGGAAGGCGCTTCGGTTTTTTTGATGGACAACGGCAAAGGTACCGCCACCGATGCCGAAGGTCGTTTTTTACTCGACATCCCCGCTCCCGGCTCCTGGCGGCTGCGGGTGTCGTTCGTAGGTTTTGAGACGCAGTTCCGGACAGTCGAGCTCGGCAGCGGACAGCCCAACCCGGAACCTGTTTTCCGCTTGCGGGAAAAAACAGCAGCCCTCGAAGGACTGATTGTGCGTTCCCTGCGGGCCAACCGCAATACGCCCATGACCTTCCTGAATCTCCAACAGGAGGAACTTTCTAAAAACAACCTCGGCCAGGATGTTCCGTTTGTGCTCCGATGGACGCCCTCCGTGGTAGCTACCTCGGACGCCGGCAATGGCGTGGGGTACACCGGAATCCGCATCCGGGGCGTAGATCCTACCCGGATCAACGTTACCATCAACGGGATTCCCTACAACGATGCAGAGTCGCAGGGCGTGTTTTGGGTCAACCTCCCGGATATCGCCAGCTCTTCCGAAAGTATCCAGATCCAGCGCGGAGTAGGCAGCTCTACCCTCGGAACAGGCGCCTTCGGGGCTACCATTAATATCAATACCCACACCATACACGAGGATCCTTATGCTACCGTAGGTACCAGCATAGGCTCTTTCGGGACCTTCAAACGAAATTTGCGCTTGGGTTCCGGCTTTTTGGGTGACAAATTTCTCTTCGATGCGCGATTGTCCAGGATTACTTCCGATGGCTTTATTGACCGGGCTTCGGCCGACCTCAACTCCTGGTTCCTCAGCGGAGCGTACATCAGCGACAAAACTACCCTGCGCCTGAATGTGTTTTCTGGCTCAGAAGTCACTTACCAGGCCTGGAACGGCGTTCCGGCCGATTACCTCAACGATGATCAGTTGCGCAGGTTCAATTCCGCCGGGGCGGAAAAACCAGGAGATCCCTATGACAATGAGGTGGATAATTACAGCCAGACCCACTACCAGCTCCTCAGTAGTCATAGCTTGTCCGATGCCTGGAACCTCAATCTCGGTCTGCACTGGACCGTCGGAGCAGGATATTTCGAACAGTACAAAAGCAATCAGTTCCTGCCCGACTACAACATCCAGCCCACCTCCAGCGATTATAGCGACCTGGTTCGGCAGCTCTGGCTCGATAACGATTATTACGGGCTCACTTACGCCCTCAATTACGAGGACCCCAAAGGCAAATGGAACGGTGTACTGGGCGGGGGGTATCAAATTTATGAAGGCAGGCATTTTGGCAAAGTCATCTGGGCCGCCCAGGCAGGCGACAGCGCGCCCGGACACCCCTATTACGATAACGATGCGCGTAAAACAGACTTCAACGTCTATACCAAGTGGAATTATGCCCTGACATCCGATTGGAACGCTTACCTCGACCTGCAGTTGCGGCAAGTTCAATACGATTTCCTGGGGTTCAACGAACTCGGATTGTCGGTTGACCAAAACGCCAATTACCGCTTTTTTAATCCCAAAGCCGGATTGTTGTGGCAGGTTAATCCCAATTCCAAAGCCTACGCTTCCGTCGCCTGGGCCAACAGGGAACCCAATCGCAACGACTTCCTGGGGCTAACCGTAGTGCAAACCCCCAAACCCGAACGCATGATCAATACCGAAGTCGGATGGTCGCTCGATGGCCAAAAAGGTACCCTGTCTGCCAATGTCTATCACATGTACTACAAAGACCAACTGGCCCTCAACGGCGAAATCAACAACGTGGGAGAGTTTACCCGCATCAATATTGACCGCAGCTACCGCCTCGGACTGGAACTCAACGGTGCCCTGCAATTGCTCCCCGCGCTGCAATGGACCGGTTCCCTCACCCTGAGCCGCAACCAAATCATCGCCTTCGAGGAAAACGTGGATCAGTACGATGCCGATTTCAACAAAGTGGGTACCCGAACCGTCCTCCACCAAAATACCGACCTCGCTTTTGCACCACCCGTGATCGCTGCTATGGCACTGGAATACCAAATTACACCCGCCACTGTCCAAAAACACGATCTCCGAATGGGCCTCCAAGGCAAATATATCGGTCGGCAGTTTATTGACAATACCTCCGACGCGAACAACGCCCTAGATCCCTACGCTTTTCTCGATTTTCGCCTCGACTATACCTCCCAGGCCATCTTCGGGAAAACCATTCGCTGGAACCTGCTGGTCAACAATGTCCTCAATGCCCGCTATGCCACCAATGCTTGGTCGTATCGCTACGATTTTGAAGGAACCCCCTATACCGATCAGGGGTTTTTTCCACAAGCTGGGGTGAATTTTTTGCTGGGAATGGAGATAGATTTTTGATAATCAACATTTTATAGCACAGGTGGAAGGCACCTTAAGGTGGCTTCCACCTGATTACCACTTGTTAATACCCCAGCCACTTCATTCGTAACCTATCCTGCCTCCTTTTTTTTCAAAAAACAAGGCGCAGCCTAAAAGCGGTAGGTTACCCCAAATCGGATGACCAGGGGGTTTTCAAAATAAGGAATATCGGGATTGAGGTTGTAAAGTGCAACCAGTTCGTAGCCCCAGAGCCCGTTGCCGCTGTGATAACCGCCTCCGGCGTAGTAGTTGTATTGGTCAAGGCGGTTGACCTGGATCGTGGCTCCGTCAAAAACGCCAAAAGCTTCTCGCTCAAACTCATATTCTACCTGGGCAAAAATTCGGGGAAAGAGTTTGTAGCGGGAAAAAGCCGAAACTGCCCAGGATAAAGCATTCGCGCTGGTGGTTTGATCGTTGAAAAGCTTGGCCCGGTAATATGACCATACCAACGAAGTCCGAGGCCCCACAGACCAACGCTCCGTAAGCTTGTACCCCATCATCGGAGAAATACCCGCCTGTAGCACACTGACGTTAAAGCTGCTGGAAAACCCCAGCGAAAACCCACCTCCATACCACAACCTGTCCTTAAAAGGCAGTGGTTCTCTGCGCTGCGCCTGCATATCGGCGGGAGCAGCAAACACAAAAAACGTTAAAAATAGAAAAGCTAAAATTTTCTTGCACATAACCAATAAATTTTCATCTAAATTAAAGTTATATTTGTGTCAAATGTACTCAGGTTAACTGTACTAATTTACTGTTGTTCACCCTTCATTTCCCAAAAACTATGAACAAATCATTACTGCTTGTTCTAACATCGGTATTGTCACTTACCTATGCCTTCGGACAAATTACCCATCAGGCTGTGGCCAAACGACTTCCTGCTGCTGCCTTCGAAAAAGCCCTGCCGGGCTACCAGCATTTTTCCATGGAAATGCCCGATCTCCCCGACGACAAAGCGTCATCGGTTTTGCTGCGGCTTCAGCTGGAAGGCTGGCCGGGTCTGTCGTTCCGCTTGTCGGCCAACACGCTCCAGGCCGCTGATTTTGTCATGCGCCGCCCGGATGGTTCGGTAATCCCCCTCGAAGAAACTCCTGCGACCTATCAGGGTCATGTAGAGGGTCAGCCGGAGTCCAGGGTATTCTTGACGCTCGACAAGGACTACCTGTTTGGCTATTTCGAGTATGGCGCAAAAACCTGGTACCTGCAACCGATGAACCGCTTTCTCAAAGGGGTTCCGGAACATTATCTGCTCGTCTCTGAGGCCGGAGGTTTTTCCGAAGGAACCGCCTGGTGCGGGCTTCGCTCAGAACCCGAAACGCCGGAAATTGCTGAAAGTCTGCAGTTCCAGCAAACTTCCTTCTGCAGTACCCTGGACATTGCCCTGGCAGCTGATTACAGCATGTATGCCCAGTTTGACAATATCTTCGACCTGCAAAGGCACGTTTTTGGCGTGCTCAACATGGTGCAGTCCAATTACCTTAACGATTTTTTCAACTCCCTGGTTTTCCGGGTGAGCGAATTGGTCGTCGCTACAACACCGGAAAATGACCCCTGGACGCCGGAAACCGACTCCGAGGTTTTTCTTACCGATTTCACCACATGGGGCAACAATGGGGGGTTCAGCAAGTCTTTTGATGTCGCTTCTCTGTGGACAGACCGGCTCTTCAACGATTCTATCGTGGGACTTGCCTGGATCCGGGAGGTGTGTAGCCTCAAACGCTACAACGTGCTATCCGACTTTTTTACCGATGCCCAAAAACTCCGGGTCATGCAGGCGCACGAGCTGGGGCATAATTTTGGCGCAAGCCACGACAAACCCGATGCTCCCACCATCATGGCTCCCAAAGTAAATACGGCTACCGAATGGTCAGATGTTTCAGTGGTTGCCGTTAACAGTTACCTGCCGCTTGCCCAGCGATGTATGAGTGCCTGCTCGGTGCAACTGGCGCCTGAGGCCGCTTTCACCTGGTCGGTACTGGACACTTGCGATGGTTACACGCTGGAGTTTGTGGACACATCGGGAATAGATTTTGGAACCATCAAATGGTTGTTCGAAGGGGGCATTCCCGCAAGCTCGTTTTCGGCGCAGCCGGAGGTGCATTATCCCAATCCCGGTGTGTATGATGTTTATCTGATTGTGCAGAACCCCTACGGTGTGGACACTTTGCTGGCGGAAGGACTGGTTCAGTTTCCCGAAAAACTGCCCCTGGCCATTGTGCCGGTCATGGATACCGGAAGCCTGGAGGTGCAGTTTTTTGCGCAGCATATCTCCGGATCCGTCCTCAACTGGGACTTTGGCGATGGCAGGCAAAGCGATTCCCTCAACCCGGTATATGCCTATGACACCAGTGGCCGTTATGAGGTGCGCCTGACGGCAAAAAATGATTGCGCTACCGACACGGCTTTGTTGAGTCTGGAAGTGGTCGCGGCTCCTTTGGCCAATTTCGACATATCGGCCAGTTCGGGCTGCGATTCGCTGCAGGTGAGCTTCACCAACCTCTCCCAGGCCTTTGAGGCGAGCTATCTTTGGCAATTTCCCGGTGGAAACCCGGCAACCTCCACGGACGAACATCCGGTGGTTTATTATAATACGCCCGGAATTTATCCGGTTGAACTGCTGGTGCGCAACGCCGGAGGCACGAGCGAGGTGCGCAAAGACAGTCTGATCCGACTTCCGGAGATTTTCCCGCTGACCATTTTGCCAACGGCAGACACAGGCAGTCTGCAAGTGGAATTTGTTGCGAAGCATGCAGGGAATTCCGAGTTGCAATGGGATTTTGGCGATGGCAACCTAAGTGATGTACCAAGTCCGGTTCATAGCTACGACAGCAGCGGAAGATATGAAGTGCGCCTGACGGCAAAAAATGATTGCGGTATTGATACGGCTTTTTTCAACCTGCTCGTGGTACAAGCCCCACAGGCTGGTTTTGAGCTATCTGCCAGTTCGGGTTGCGATTCGCTGGAGGTGAGTTTTACCAACCAATCCCAGGGCTTTGAAGCAAACTACAACTGGATTTTCCCGGGGGGCACCCCGGAAATTTCTACCGAAAGCAATCCGGTGGTGAGGTATCATACCCCGGGGGTTTATCCGGTTGAACTCCAGGTAAGCAATGCAGGTGGCAGGAGTACCTTGCGCAGGGATAGTCTGATCGTGGTTCAAACCCAGCCCGATTCCGGTTTTACCTGGCAGGTGGAGGTTCCGAGGGTAGTATTTTCTGCTCCGCTCGAAGCCAACGCGTCGTTCGAATGGTTTTTTGGCGATGGCGCCGCAGATCTGGTCAACCCCGCGCCCATACACCAATACCGGGCACCGGGAAGTTACGAAGTGCGACTCTCTGTGACGAATGCCTGCGGCACTACGACCTCTTCTCAGTTGGTCACCCTATCCGGAAGTACTCCTAAGGTAGGCATAGCGGTCGCACAGGACACCTTCTGCAATGCTGCAACTATAGCCTTCCAGGATACCTCTACCGGAGACCCAATCGCCTGGCGATGGCTTTTCCCGGGCGGCTTCCCCGACACCAGTACCCTGCAAAATCCAACCATCCGATACCAAAGACCCGGGGTTTACGATGTCGCCCTGAGCATCACCAATGCCTGGGGTATGGATTCAAAGGTGGAAAAAAACAAAGTGTTCATCCTGACAGATCCAAAGGCCACCATTCGATCCAATCAATCGGCCAGCGGAGTCTCGTTTATCAGTACCTCCTCCGGGGGCGCCCTGCGTTATTCCTGGGATTTTGGCGACGGCAATACGAGTCAGCTCGAGACCCCCTTCCACGTCTATGACAGCGCAGGCACCTACCGGGTGCAACTCGTTGCCTCCAATTTTTGTGGCTCAGACACGACCGCGGTGGAAGTATCCGTACTCATGACCTCCACCCGATCCGCCGAACGCATGGCTACCGTATCCGTGTATCCTAACCCCAACAAGGGAAGTTTTGTGATTCAGGCCGGTAACACCGCTTTTGCCCGGGGGCTTCTGCAGGTAGATCTTTTTGAAGCCAACGGCCGCCATGTACGACGCGATGTCCGCAACCTGATCGCCGAAAACGAAGCGATACAGATGGATTACCAGGGACTTTTGCCCGGGGTTTATATCCTCATGCTGCGCGGAGCAGATTATCAGGCAAGCCAAAAACTGATCATTTTGGAAGACAATTAACGGGCTTTTGAATGTGGCGTAAAATTTGCAGGGTGATTGTGCGTTAGTACGAGTTGTGGACAGTTCGGTAAACAGGATGTCGCTGATGTCCGGGAGAAAAGTAATGAAACAGACATTTATCCTCTTCCTGGTGTTGTTGGGGTACCTGCCGGCTTCGGGTCAGTATTGCGGGCTGGATTCGCATATTACCCTACCCGCTGCTTCGGATTCTTTTGTCCTGGAGTTTTTGGTCAACGATATCCGGAACGACAACCTGGCCAGTCCGGATCAGGGGGTGTGCAGGATAGATTTGTATTTTCTGCACAACTCTATCAAGGCCCTGAACCTGTATTTGGAATCGCCCAACGGCACCCGCATCCAGCTCATTGGGCCGGATGTGGCGCCTGATGCAACCCTTTGGACCGTCTGGGACATCAGTTTTGTCCCGGACGGGCAGGGTGCCCTGCCCGATCCCGGATTTCCCTCGCGCTGGGACAACAACCAGCCGGCTGATTTTGGATCCGGTTTTTCCTACAAGGGTTCCTACTACCCCTACCAGGGCAGTCTGGAAGACTTCAACTCCGGTCCGGTCAACGGAACCTGGCGTTTGGTCTTCAAAGATCCCGATGCCAATCTCATCCCCGGTCGCCTGCTCAATTTCCGCATTGTCATGTGCGATGAGCTGGGACAGGATTGCTGTCTGGCCCGCGCCGGTCAACTCACCGATCCCGACATCCGCTATTGCGAAGGAAGTCCTGCTTTGGATATTGCCCCTGAGCCCTTTTTTCGCACCAAAGGTCCTGACACCAGCGAATATGACTATACGTATGTCATTGCCAATTATGGCATTTTGGTCGGATTTGATCCGGATCCGGATCTGAGCAGCTACCCGCCCGGGCAGTACACCGTCTGCGGACTATCGTATGGCAAGGGAGAGGAAAGTAAGTTTCCCGATACCGATGGAGGACTTTGGACGATGAGTAGCCTTCGGCAAAACCTGGACGGACTCACGCCGGTGTTCTGCGGACAGCTCACCAATGACTGCATGGAGATCAACATCACGGCGGCTTCGCCTTTGACCGAGTTGTTTCCCATTATTTGCGAGGGTGAAGCTTTTGCCGTAGGCGACAGTCTGCTCACCGAACCGGGAAATTACCTGTTCAACTTCGGAAACGCGGATGGATGCGATAGTTTGGTGGCAATCGAGCTGTCGGTGTTCCCCCACGTGCAAGATACCCTGATGCAAACCATTTGTAGCGGAGATGTTGTACAGGTAGGTACCCAACAATACGACCAAACCGGATATTATGTGGATACGCTCCAGACCTATGTGGGCTGTGATAGTGTGGTGCACTTATTCCTCGAAGTCATTGAACCCGTCTTTGACACCCTGAACCTGGTGATCTGCCAGGGCGATTCGGTCAATGTGGGCAACCGGAATTTTGCTATTGCGGGAACCTACGACCTCATCCTCACCTCCGCTGCCAATTGTGACAGTATCCTGACTTTGAACCTCCAGGTCTTGTCGCCCCAGGCGATCATCACAGGAGACAATATCAGAAATTGCGATCTCCCGGAAATCCTGCTCGATGCCGCCAATGCTACAGGTAACGGGCCACTTGGTTTTGAATGGTTGGATGCTTCCGGAATAACGCAAAGCACAGCGGCTACTTTTGTGGTACAAAGCGGTGGCACCTATGGCTTGCGGGTGTTTCAGGAAGCCGGCGGTCTGACTTGTGCCGATACCGCTTACCTGCAAATTTCAGATGACTTTGAATACCCGATTGCCGAAGCAGGACCTGACGACGAACTCACCTGCACGCAAAACACGGTAAACCTCGGCTCCAATACCACCTCTACAGGCACTACCCTCAGCTATTTTTGGTCCAGCCGGGAGGCCAATCTGTCCACCCAGCCCAATACCCCCTTTTTAGCGACAGACCAACCCGGCACCTACCTGTTGGCCGTCACCAACACCCGCAATGGCTGTGTTGCACTCGATAGCGTTCGGGTCAGTATAGACACCGTCCGCCCCATAGCAGAAGCCGGTCCGGTCCAAACCCTCACCTGCGCCCTCAAAAGGGTATCTTTGGACGGGCGGGGCACCGATATCGGATCCGACTACTCCTACCAGTGGACATCCGAAAATGGAAGCGGCATCATTAACCGAAACAGCCTCAACCCAGCTGTGGAAACCCCCGACCGCTACACCCTGACCGTAACCAATACCCGCAATGGCTGCCAATCCACGGATACGGCCGAAGTCCTCATTGACACCTTATTGCCGGTATTTGACTACGAATCCGTGTATTGGCTCAATTGCCGCGAACGATCCGTCGTCATAGATGCAGGATTCACAACAAGTGCACCGGATTTCAACTTCCGATGGACCACAGACGCTCAGATTTTGTTTGGAAGTACCACCCTGCGGCCTACGACCGAAAAGGCAGGCAACTATCTCCTCGAACTCACTTATTTGTCCAACAGCTGTCGCGACACCCTGGCTTTTTCGGTGGGCGATACGACCAATGCCATTACGGCTGCCATCCTGCCGGTGGCTCCCCTCTCTTGTCAGACACCGGAGCAACTGCTCGACGCAAGCCCTTCTACCTACAACCCCGATATCACCTACCTGTGGTCAAGTCCGGAAGGCCTGCTCCCACAAACCCTAGCCCGGAACACCCTTTTGGTTGACCAGGCAGGCCGGTACCAACTCACGGTACTCGACACCTTTACTTTTTGCGAAGCGAACCTCCCGATCACGGTAGCCATAGATACTTTTCCACCCGTTTTTTCCTTCGCCCCTCTCGGCGTCCTGAATTGCGAGGTATCCGAACAGGTACTGGAACCCCTGATCGAATCCGGAGATACTGTATTTTATTATGCCTGGAGCGGCCCTTGTATCATGGGGGATCCTTCGGAAAAACAGGTGCGCGTCAATTGTCCGGGGACTTATACCCTCACCCTGACCAATGCCCAAAATGGCTGCGCGACGACCCATACGATTGAAGTCCGCTCTGACACCCTACTACCTTTTGCCGAAGCCGGCAGCGGAGGCACCATTACCTGCAATCAGCCCTTCATCCTGCTCGATGGCAGCGGATCAAGCGCCAAAGACAGTTTGTCTTACACCTGGATCTACGACAATGCCATAGCAGGCCGTGCGGCAACGATCCAGGCCAGTGAGCCGGGGCAGTACCTGCTGCAAGTGCAAAACACCCTCAATCGCTGTGTAGCCACAGACTCGGTAGTGGTAGGGCGCGATGTGCAGGCTCCCACAGCAGATGCCGGAGTGGAGCAGGTGCTCAATTGCAGCATACAGCGCGTTACCCTGGGTGGTAACAGCAGTACGGGGGCTGAAATGAGCTATGCCTGGTTTGCCCTTGACGGGAAAATACCGGATCTGGATACCCTGGCACAAATTACCATAGACACCCCTGGTTTGTATGCCTTAAGGGTGACCAGTCGCAGCAATGGCTGTGAAAATACGGATGTGGTGCGGGTAAGGGGCGACTTTACTCCTCCTGTGGCCCATGCAGGACCCGACAAACTGATTACCTGCTCGGATTTTAGTCCGCTGCTGGACGGCAGTTTGTCCCAGCGGGGTGACAGTATCCGCTTGTCATGGACAGGCCCTTGTTTGAATGGAGATCCTGCTCAAGCTCAGATCCGGGCAAGCTGCGAAGGCAGCTATGTGCTTACCCTCACCAACACCCTAAACGGTTGTGTGGCCTCCGATACGGTTCTGCTCAACCGGGACACCGTGGTTCCTTTGGCTTTGCTTCCGGACACCTTAGCGCTTTCTTGTCTTAGCGGCACCGCTACCCTGGATGCCGGTCTGAGTAAGGGGGAACAATTCACCTGGTTCAGAGACGGGGTACAAATCCCCCTTCCGTCCCTCCAACCCGTGGTGGATCTGACGGGAAGTTATAGTCTGGTCATGACCAATCCCGTCCTGAATTGCTCGGATACGGCAACTGTGGTCGTACAGCAAAACTGCCAACCGCTGCTCACCCTTCCCGAAACACAGGAAGCGCTGACTTGCTTCCAAGAAAGCGTGCTGCTGACCCCCGGTTTAAGTCCTTCCGCAGCCAATTATCGTTTTCAATGGACAGGCCCCGATGCGGGTTGCTTCTTGGGGAGCACCGATCAACTCCAGGCTACAGTGACCTGCGGCGGTCTATACCGCCTGATCGCTACCAATGCGGTGTTGGGGCTTTCCGATACGCTGGAACTTCGCGTGGAAGCAGACCAAAGTGCTCCGGAAATCCGGATTCAACCGACAGATACCCTCACTTGCGTCCGGGAAACATCGTTACTCGATGCCCGTGCTTCGGAAAGCGGTACTGGTATTTCTTTCAGCTGGACAGACAGTTTCGGAGATACCTTAGGCACCGACCCCTTGTTACCCGTCCGTACTCCCGGGGTTTACACCCTGCAATTGTTCAATACCCGCAATGGGTGTTCTGCGGTGGCATCCGCTGAAGTTGTGGAGAACACGCGTAAGCCTGACATCGTTTTTAATACCGAAAACAAACCTTGCTATCAGGATACCTTTAGCCTCAGCGCGCAAGTTTTCCCGGCTACGGGTAATTTTAGTTATCAATGGAGCGGCACAGGGCTGATCACTGCCGGAAACCAACCCGAAATCCGGGTAAGTCAGATCGGTACGTTCTTTCTCGGTGTGACCGACTCGGACAATGGCTGTGTGAGCAGGGACAGTGTGATGGTACAGGCACCGGCATGCGCCCCTTGCATAAACCCTGTCGAACCAGATACCCTCACCTGTGCCCGCACTACCGTTGAGGTAAGCGTAGCCCTTTGCTACCCCTGCGACGATTGCACCTTTTCCTGGTCAAGCCCCAACGGTACGATTCTCTCCGGGGGATCCTCCCAACGCGCTACCGTATCCAGTAGCGGGAATTACATCCTGACGGCCAGCAGCAGCAATGGTCTTTCGACAGAAGTGGAAATCATCGTAGTAGCGCATAAGGAGCCCCCCCTTGCCGAGGCCGGCCCCGCAAAGCTCCTGAGTTGTTTGTTTGAAACCACCACCCTGGGAAGCAGCAGAAACCCGGAAGCGCCCTGGCTGACTTACCGCTGGTCAGATGCCGCTGGCAGAGAAGTGGGGCTAAGCGCCGCTGCAACCGGCATCCAACAAGCCGGATGGTACTTCCTCCAGGCAACCGACCTTCGGAATGGTTGTTCCGCCACAGACTCGGTGCTGGTTAGCATAGATACCCTTCGCCCGGTAGCAGCCTTATCCGCACCGGATACCCTGACCTGCAACAATCCCCTGATCAGTCTGGACGGCAGTAACTCCTCCAGCTCCCCACGCATTCAGTATGCCTGGGTAAGGGGTAGTGATACCCTGCCTGCTGCAACGACCACTTTATTGACCGAACTGGCTGGTCCATATACCCTGATCGTCACAGATGTCGTAAATGGCTGTATGGACACCAAAACCGTAGAAGTCATAGCCGACACGGCAAAACCGGTGTTCCAGCCGCTGCCCGCTGACACCCTCACCTGTGACCAGCCCGAACTGAATATCCGGGCAAGTCTGGTCAACCAACCCGCCGCCAGCTTCGAATGGTGCCGGATCACTTCTTCTGGTGAAGATTGCGGTACCGGGCAAGACATCCGGATTGTTCAGCCCGGCACTTACCGGGTCGAAGCCACGCACAGCGACAATGGCTGTACCGAAACCGCCCTCTTGCAGATTGCCGCAGATACTGCCGTTCCGGAGCTGGTACTCGACCCCGCTCCGCTGCTCAGTTGTGACAGTCCCCAAGTCACCCTTAACGCCGAGGTCAACTTCGACCGGATCTTTACATCCAACTGGAGCAACTCCACCGGCAATGTACTGGCTACCAACACCTTAAATCTGGCCGTAACTGCACCGGGAACCTACCAGTTGAACGTCGAAAACCCTGCCAATGGTTGTCAAACCAGTGCCCTGACCACCGTCATACAGGATGTTCGCCTACCCGAAATTTCCGCAGGCAGCGACACCTTCCTCAACTGCTACGTCCCGTCCCTGGTGCTGAATGCCCAAAGTGTTTTGTTCCCCAATGGCAGCGGCGATTTTTTCTGGCAGGATGAACAGGGCAATACCCTGGAACAAAACCCCGTCATCACCGAGGCCGGTAATTATTTCCTCGTGGCCAAAGACCAGTTGAATGGCTGTATCCAGCAAGACGCTATCCGCGTCCAGGCCCTGCAGTCAGCCCCCGTAGCCGATGTAGCTACCCCTGACGGAACCACCCTCACCTGTGTGCAACCCACTTTGTTCCTGGACGGCAGGGGCTCCAGTCCCTCCACGATCCTGTACCAATGGCTGGAATTGGCCGCCGATGGCACGACTGCTTTGATGATTGGAGCCAAACCCCAGCACGAAATCAATACCCCCGGCAACTACGCACTGGTCGTTACCGATGAAACCAATGGATGCCAGGACACCCTCACCTTCCTCATCGGGCAGGATATCCGGCAGCCCGCCATTGCGGTAGTGCCTCCCCAACCCCTTACCTGCACCCAAACGGCCACCGAAATTGACGCCTCCGGATCGGATACAGGTTCAAACTTTACCTTTTTGTGGCTCGACCCACAGGCTCGCACGGTAGGCAGCAGCAACACCCTCACGGGGGTTACTGCTCCCGGCACTTATACCCTTACTGTACAAAATGAAAGCAATGGATGTACCAACACCGCAAGCGTAGCCGTACCCATAGACACCCTGCACCCCAAAGCAGCCATTGACAACACAGGCGGACTGGACTGCGTTCAGCGGGAAGCCTGGCTCATTGCCGACCCTCAAAACAACCGCGATTACAGCTATAATTGGAGTACCCCTGGTGGTCTGATAGTCGGCCGAACAGACTCTGCCTTCATCAGAGCAGCTGCTCGGGGCTTCTATTCCGTAACCATCACCAACCGAAACAATGGCTGCTTTGACATTGCCACCACAGAGGTCGTAGAAGACGCCACTCCGATTGACAGTGCCCGAATACAAGTCCAGGTACCCGATTGCCGCAATGAAAACAACGGCAGCATATCCATCCGATCTGTAGCCGGGGGGCAAGAACCTTTCATCTATGCCCTCAACAATCGGCTGTTTGTAGATGTACCGGAATTCAGAAACCTCAGTGCCGGTAATTACTCGGTCTATATTCAGGGCGCCAATGGCTGCGAATGGAGTACCAATGTCGCTTTGCCCGGCTCCGATCGCATCCAGATCGAACTGGGTCCCGACAAACAAATCATGAGGGGAGATTCTGTCCTGCTGACCCCGGAAATTACGGGAGACCTTCCGCATACCATCACCTGGACAGCAAGCGACAACAGCTTAACCACAGTAAGCGACCAGCTATTGGTAAACCCCACCCGCTCCACCACTTATTTTGCGACTGTAAACACTGCAGAAGGCTGTTCCGCTACTGACTTTATTACCGTTTATGTCCAGGACAGACCTTTTGCCTACATCCCCAACGCTTTTTCCCCAAATGGCGATGGCAGCAATGACCTGTTTGAACTCTATTTCCGATCCGAAGTAGCCACTATTGACCAATTGCTGTTATTCGACCGCTGGGGCAACCTGGTTTTCCAAAGAAACTCCCTCCCACCCGGTGACCCTGGCCTGGCATGGGACGGTCAATTCAACAACCGCCCGGTACTTAGCCAAGTGCTGGTGTATCAAATCACCTTTACGCTCCAGGACGGCACAACTCGCTATGAAGAAGGAAGTTTTGCGTTGATTCGATAAATGGATTGGGTTTTTTAATACATTAAAGGACAGGGCATACCCTGTCCCTACTTTGTGGAAATCCATCTTTAATCTGTGCTCATCTGTGGATA
>JANQWK010000030.1 GCA_030729925.1 Saprospiraceae bacterium | reverse complement strand
AGTTCAACTGGATAGAATATCAGATTTCGGCTCTGAGGGTTGGGGGTTCGAATCCTCCCGTGGTCACTTCACAGGACAAGTTCAAGAATCTTGAGCTTGTCCTTTTTCTTTTTAGAGACTACCCCTGTTTTCCTTCATTTCGACCACCCAGATTCCGCGCAATTCATTGGATTTGTAGTTGATTAAGGGAGCTTTTTCCTTTAATTAATAAATATTTATTTTAAACTTTTTTCCTAGCCCAATTTCTATAATTTTTATCAAAGTACTCAGTTCAATATCGGATTTATTATTTTCAATTCTGGAAATATAATTCTTGGTTGTTCCACTTCTTATCGCTAACTCTTCCTGGGTTAATCCAGCCGCTTTTCTGGCCTCTTTAAGTTTTTGACCGATGAAATATTTTCTATTCCTTTCAGGATCAGCGGTACTTTCCTCATATAGAACAATGGGATCCAGATCGTATGGAATATTAAATTCCATGCCATTAGACAATAGGATCTTATCCGTAATGTTCGGCCATTGTAATGTTCCATGGTGGATGATGACCTCCTTAAAGTTGTTGGGGTCTGTGAGTTGATACTGTAAGTCTCCTTCTGTAATACCCCACTTTTTAAAAAGTTTTTCAAAGTCAATGATTCTATGGTCTCCATTATTGAAAGCACAAAAAATTTTAAATCCTTTAATGTCGCTGATCCTGATTATTCTGGGGATTTTACTTATTTTTCTCATAATTGAACTATCTCTTTTGTCTCATGGATTCCCAAATTTCTAACAAAATACCCTGTTTTTCTCTCGCCCACTTAACTATCTTCTGATGTTGTTTGCTTGGGAGGTACCCTCTTAGGGTTTCCAAACTGTTAATTTCGATTAATGCTTCATTTTCTGCAGAAATGGCATGGAAATGAGGTGGTAAATGATCATTGTAGTAAAAATCCACTTTAATTCCATCAATAATGAAGAAAGTTGGCATGGGAGTAGATTTGTGGCCTAATTAGGTAACAAAAATATTCAAAATTTGAATAAGTGCCAATAGCTAATCTGGTTTTTCAGCACACAAATCCTGTCGCATTGTATTTTTCGGGATCTTTAAGCATGGGTTTTGATTAGCCTTCGTTTTGTACGCCTCTTTCCTGAAAATTCCTTGTACATTAGGGGAAAAAACAATTCCTTGCTATGCTGTCGAAAATATTTGTACTGTTGAGTTTGTTATTGCCGATTGGTCTGCTTGCTCAGCCTTTGGATTTGTCTTTATTACAGGATCTGAATATCAGAAATGTGGGACCTGCAAATATGAGTGGTCGGATCACGGCTATTGATGTGTTGGTCAGCAATCCCAAATTGATGTTTGTAGGGGCTGCTTCAGGTGGAGTCTGGAAGTCCGAAAACGGCGGTATGTCGTGGGTGCCTGTTTTTGATGCACAGGCTACCCAGAATATCGGTTCGGTGAAGATCCAGCAGGATAACCCTGCAGTGGTGTGGGTGGGAACCGGTGAGGGGAATCCGCGCAATTCGATGAACTTGGGGGAGGGGATTTTTAAGAGTTTAGATGGTGGAAAGACCTGGCAGTGCATGGGTTTGGAAAACACAAAAACGATTCATCGCATCCTTGTTGACCCGACCAACAGCAATGTGGTTTATGCCGGAGCAATGGGGGATCCCTTTTCCCCAAATGAGCATCGGGGTTTGTACAAATCCATAGATGGCGGTAAATCTTGGAAAAAAGTGCTTTATAGCAATGAAAGTTCCGGGATTGCAGATCTGATTATGGATCCCCATAACCCCAATAAAATTTTCGCAGCGCTATACGACCATCGCAGGACACCTTATTCTTTTGTGTCCGGTGGCCCCGGATCCGGCTTGTTCCTCACCCTCGATGGTGGGGAGACCTGGAAGCGATTGGGGCAACCCGAGGGACTTCCAACGGGTGAATGGGGAAGGGTAGGTGTGGCTATCGCGCCCTCGGATCCCAATCGGGTGTATGCCAAAATTGAATGTAGTCAAAATGCGCTTTATCGAAGCGATGACGGCGGGGAACACTGGTACAAGGTGAATGATAATCCAAGGTTCACCAACAACAGACCCTTTTATTTTCAAGATATTGCGGTGGATCCAGCTGATCCTAATCGCTTATACAACATCTACCAACCCCTAACGATCAGTACCGATGGGGGACGTACATTCGTTTCAGAACCTATGATCCCCGCCGATGAAACCAAGGGTATTCATGCGGATTTCCATGCTTTTTGGGCTAATCCCAAAGATCCGCACCATATAATTATCGGCGGAGATGGCGGTTTGGGAATTTCCCAGGATCACGGGAAAAGTTGGTATTTTCCGGAGTGCATCCCTGTGGCTCAGTTTTATCACGTGAATGCAGACGAGGAACTTCCTTACCAAGTGTACGGAGGGATGCAGGATAATGGCAATTGGTCAGGTCCAGCCTACACCTGGAAAAGGGGAGGTATCCGGACTTTGTATTGGCAATACCTGGTGGGCGGCGATGGATTCGATATTTCTCCGGATCCTGCCAATCCGCGCTTCGGTTATGGTTCTTCCCAAAATGGAAATTTGTACCGATACGACAAAACAACCGGCTACTACGTGAGTATCCGCCCACCGGCACCCGACCTGCAAACCCGGCTTCGGTTCAACTGGAATGCTGGTTTCGCCCGGGATCCTTTTGATGCCGATAAAGCTTATTATGGCTCTCAGTTTGTTCACCTGACTAGAGATAAAGGGGCAAACTGGACCATCATTTCTCCCGATCTGACTACCAATAACCCTGCCCACCAGCTGCCCGACTACGGCGGGCTTACCCTGGATGTTTCAGGCGCGGAGGTATATAACTCGATCCTTTCTATCGCGCCAAGTCCGCTGGATAGCAACCTCATCTGGGTGGGAACCGACGATGGACAACTTCAACTTACCCGCGATGGCGGAAAGACCTGGGAAAACCTGACACCACAGATCAAAGGGATGCCTAAAGAGGGCTGGATTGCACAGCTTCAGGCTTCTTCTTACAAGGCCGGCACGGTGTGGATGGTAGTCAATAACTACCGCAAGGGAGATTACGCGCCTTATTTGTTTAAAACAGAGGATTTTGGTAAAACTTGGATCAACCTGGCGACCTATCCCGGGGTAAAGGGGTATGCATTGTCCGTAATTCAAGATCCGGTGGAACCCCGTCTGGTGTTTTTGGGAACCGAAAATGGTTTGTGGATCAGCTCCGATGAGGGAAAATCCTGGACGCAGTTCCAGAATGGGTTTCCCGCTGTCTCGACAATGGATATGGTGATCCAAAAACGCGAGTCAGCACTGGTTATCGGGACCTTCGGCAGGGCGATCTGGGTACTGGATGACTTAAAGAGCTTGCGGGCGATCGTTGCAGGACAACTGAAAAAAGGGATTACTGCTCTTCCGGTCAATGATGCTGTCCAAGTGAAAGGGTTGTTTATCGCTCCCCCCGGCAATATTTGGACAGGTTTTTATACGACCTTCGAAGGGGAAAACCGCCCCTTCCAGCGGGTTGAGCTGCCTTTTTTCCTAGAGGAATACAATCCCGAAGCGAACAAAGTTACCCTGTCTATCTACGATGCCGACAATCGCGAAATCAATCGCCTGGAGTCCACCGATCTTCAAAAAGGGTTGAACTACCTGACTTGGAAATTGGACGAACAGACAGAAGTGCTGAATGGATCCTGGGTGCACGACGAAACCCGCTACATTCCGGTGCTTCCCGGAGCCTATACCCTTAGATTTAGCTACGGCTCCTACACCGACGAAACGACCATCCGCATTTTGCCCGATCCTCGGTTCGATTTACCCGCAGAGGTGGATGTGGCGCTGTACCGCTACCGAAAAGCCGCTGCAGCAGTAGTAAAAACCATGAATGGCTGTTTGCATGATCTCGATAGCCGCTCCGCCTTGCTCGCGAAAATGAAAGACCATTACGCTACCCGAGACCAAGAAATGCTGGCAGCAATCGCCCTGATGGAACAAGATTTGAAGGGTTTGCGCTTGAAAGGCAAGCCTGCTCTCCCGGGCCGACAAATCGGTGCCTGGCAGTCTTTCGAAACTACTGCCTGGTCTAAAACAAACGATGTGCTGGATATCGCTGCAGCAAGGGTGACTATTCCCTCTGAACAGGACTGGGAACAGCTCCGCATGGCAGTTCAGCTTACCCAAATTTTCCGGGAGGGGGTTGATCTGTTTTTGTCCGACAATTGGCAATCCTTTCGCAAAAAGGTGGAAACAAAGGGTTTTTCGTGGTTTGATGGAAATTGAAATTATGCTATATTAGCCCTCAATAATAACTTATTCCACATTTATGCAGATTATCAAAAATGACCAGGTCTATGATGCGATAATTGTAGGCTCAGGCGCAGGTGGCGGAATGGCCACGAAGATCCTTTCCGAGGCTGGAATGCGGGTAGCCCTGATAGAAGCAGGCCCGTTTTTTGATCCCAAGGATCCTACAACCGCAACCCAAATGAAATGGCCCTGGGAGTCGCCCCGGAGAGGTGCCAGCACCACCCGCGCTTTCGGGGATTTTGATATGTCTTGGGGCGATTGGAAAGTGGATGGGGAACCCTATACCAATACAGAAGGTACCGATTTTAAATGGTGGCGGGCAAGAATGCTCGGTGGCAGAACGAACCACTGGGGTAGAATTTCCCTGCGCTTCGGCCCTAAAGATTTTAAGCACAAAGATGTGGATGGTTTGGGCGAAAATTGGCCCATTAGCTATGATGATCTCAAACCTTACTACGATCGTTTGGATAAAATGGTAGGCGTGTTCGGCAGCAAAGAACGCCGCTACAATGACCCGGATGGCTTTTTCCTGCCAGCTCCTAAACCTCGTCTGCACGAATTATACTATATCAAGGGAGCACGCAAACTGGGCGTGGATGTGATTCCTGCCCGCTTGTCTATCCTGACGAAAAAACTCAATAACGACCGAGGCGTTTGCTTCTATTGCAGCCAATGCAACCGCTCCTGTAATGTCTATGCCGACTTTTCTTCCAGTTCGGTGTTCGTGATCCCCGCCTTGAACGGCGGACAGGTGGATCTGTACGTCAATAGCATGGTGAAAAATGTGACGACCGACGAGAATGGCCGTGCCACCGGAGTTTCTTTTATCAACAAGGAAGACCGCAAGGAGTATAAACTCAAAGCCCGCTCGGTAGTACTTGGCGCTTCCGCTTGCAGTACCGCTCGCATTTTGCTGAATTCAAAGAGCTCGCAACACCCTAACGGATTGGGAAATAGCAGCGATATGGTAGGGCGCTACCTGCATGATTCTACCGGAGCAAGTCGTTCTGGTTTGATCCCGGCGCTGATGGATCGCCAATTGGACTACAACGAGGATGGGGTAGGCGGTATGCACGTATATTCGCCCTGGTGGCTGGATAATAAAAAATTGGATTTCCCGCGTGGTTACCATATTGAGGTATGGGGAGGCTTGGGTACTCCCGCCTACGGCTTTGGTTTTGACACGACTCACCTCAATGATTTGGTCGGTGGTGTTTCCGGCGGCTATGGCGACAAATTGCGCACCGATGTCCGAAAGTTTTTTGGCGCCATGATCGGCTTCGGAGGCAGGGGAGAAGCCATTGCCCGCTATGATAATCGCTGCGAACTTGACCCAACCGTGGTGGATCAATTCGGTATCCCGGTGCTTCGCTTTACCTACAAGTGGTCTGATTACGAACGCCTTCAGGCAAAACACATGCACGATACCTTTGAAGAGTTGATAGATGCCATGGGGGGAATTGCCTTGGGCTCAAAACCTGGCAAAGACCAAGAGTACGGCCTCCACAAACCCGGAGAGATTATCCACGAAGTAGGGACTACCCGAATGGGTGATGATCCCCGCACCTCCGTGACCAATAAATACTGCCAACTGCACGATGCGGATAATGTGTTTGTCGTAGATGCCGGCCCCTTTGTAAGTCAGGCGGATAAAAACTGTACCTGGACGATCATGGCATTGGCTATGCGCACTTCCGAGTATATTGTCGAACAATACAAAAAACGGAATATCTGATTTTTTCCGATTACCCGCTAAGGTGCTCCCTGCGGGAAAAAATGACCTTATGAAACGTAGAGATACACTCAAAACAATTATCGCAGGAACAATCGGGGGAGTAGCCCTTGGTACCAGTGCGGCAGGTTGTGAGCCTGCTGCAAACCCGACAACCGAGGAGACTCAAGCAACGGGTTTGTACGGACGTACTCCAGATGAGTTGGCAAGGGATAAAAAAATCATGGCTGAGGAGTACCTCAACGCCCATGAACTGGCAACCATAACCGTGTTGTGCGATATCATCCTTCCAGCAAGCGCTACTGCCGGATCAGCAAGCGATGCGAAAGTCCCGGAGTTCATAGATTTTATTGTGAAAGATATCCCCAGCCATAAACTCCCCATTCGTGGAGGGTTGATGTGGTTGGATGGAGAAACCATTCGCCGCTTCGATAAGGCTTTTACTGAAGCCAGCTCGACAGAGCGGATGGCGATTGTTGAGGATATTGCTTACCCAGATAAGAACAACCAACGTCCCGAACTGGCTCCCGGCATCGCTTTCTTCAACTACATGCGGAACCTTACCCTGACAGGTTATTATACCACTCAAATGGGTATTGAAGATCTGGGCTATACCGGCAATTTCGCGAATACCTGGGACGGAGTCCCCGAAGAGGTGCTCGCAAAGCACGATGTGGACTACGATCCCGAATGGCTGGCCAAATGCGTGGATCAAAGCAAAAGACTGGATATTGCCGAATGGGACGACGATGGCAATCTCCTAACCTAACGTTATGGAGCACAACTTACATGTCCATGAAACTGCTTTTATTACCTCCACCTATCGGGCCACTCATCCGGATCTGAGCAAAGACCCTTTTGCAGGGCTTTGGAACACCCCCGCTACGGATGAGTGGGTAGCCGAACACGTGATTGCAGTCTCCGAGCACGAACCCCACTTGCATTGTTTGCGCAACCGCTATTTTTTTGAACAGCTCCAACGTTTGTTTGCCAAACAACAAATCAGTTTGCTGATCAATTTCGGAAGTGGCTTTAGCATGTACCCTTTTTCTCTGCCGGAAGGCCTCCGTCATATCGAGCTTGATTTTCCGAGTATCTTAGCCTACAAAAAACAACACGTGGATGCTTGGATGTCATCAGGTGCCCTTCCACGGCGTGATATAAGCTATGTTGGAGCTGATTTTATGGCTTCCGATAACCATTGGGTAGAGGAGCTGCTGTCTCTAAAAGGTCATTCCAAGTCTTTTATCCTCGTCGAAGGGGTGCTGTTTTTCCTCAACCCCCGGGACATTAACGCCATTTTTGCAATTTTCGATGGGATACAGCAGTCCGGCGAGTATATCGGCAGCGTATCTTTCCAGGAAACCATGGAAGGGACCCCGGTTTTTGGCCGACTCCTCGATTTTTGTACCCATCGGCTCAATTATCCACATGGTTTTCATTATCAGGTTGTACCGGATACTTTTTACCGTGAACTACCGGGGTATGATTGCATAGATCACCAGGATGGAACCACTCTGAACCAACAATTTTCACCCGATTATCCGCTTCCTGAACATCCGGGCTTCTTAAATGAAAACATGTACTTGCTTCTCAAAAAATAGAAAATGCCAGATCAATCTGTAAGTTTGAACAAATATCTCAGTCAAACCGGTATCTGCTCCCGCCGGGAAGCAGACGCATGGATAGAATCCGGAAGGGTAACCCTTAATGGTACAGTGGCCGTTAAAGGCAATCGGGTAAACCCGGGCGATGCCGTACACCTCGACGGAAAACCCATCCGGGAAGCAGTTAAGCCGGTTTATATCGCCTTGCATAAGCCTGCAGGGATTACTTGTACCACCGATCAGCGGGATCCGGACAATATTATTGACTTTATTAAATACCCTAAACGCATTTTTCCCATCGGGAGAATTGACAAAAGCTCTACCGGCCTGATTTTACTAACCAACGATGGCGATATCGTCAACAGGATCCTCAGGGAGGAAAACGACAATGAAAAAGAATATATCGTAACAGTCAATCAAGAACTTAATCCCCGTGTCCTCAAGCGACTCAGCGCAGGGGTGCCCATTCTCGGAACCCGAACCAAACCCTGCAAAATCGAGCAACTGGGGCCTTATAAATTTCGAATCACCCTTACCCAGGGGCTCAACCGACAAATCCGGCGGATGTGCGAATACGTCGGCTATAAGGTAGTTACCCTCAAACGCATCCGGGTGATGAATATCCTATTGGGCGATCTGAAACCCGGCGCTTGGCGAGAACTGGCGCAGGAAGAAATTGTAGAACTAAAAATGCACCTGAGTAAGAATGTGATAGAATAAGCGCCGGCGCGCTATTCTTTTCATGCAAATGTCAATTATTTTAGCCAACTTTGCCTTTTCAAATTTAAACAACAATTCTTTGGAATCATTCAAGCGTTTGGGGCTTTCAAAACCCATCTTAAAAGTAATCGAAGAGCTGGGTTTTGAAAAACCTAGTCAGATTCAGGAACTGGCAATTCCACAAATCATTCAAGGCAATAGGGATTTCATCGGTCTGGCACAAACAGGCACAGGGAAAACAGCAGCTTTTGGGTGGCCTTTATTGGAAAGAATAGATCCTTCACTTCATTATACCCAGGGCTTAATCCTGGCACCTACCCGCGAGTTAGGTCAGCAGATTGCAGGTCAGATTGAAGTATTCAGCAAGTTTATGGATCAGGTGAATGTACTCGCCGTGTATGGCGGTGCCTCCATCGTAGATCAAATCCGCGCTTTGCGCAAACCCCAGCACATCATCATTGCTACACCAGGTCGCCTGATTGACCTGATCAAACGCAAATCCGTTAAATTGGACAAGCTTAAGTTCTTGGTCCTGGATGAGGCAGATGAAATGCTGAATATGGGCTTTAAAGAAGACTTGGATACCATCCTCGAATATACCCCCGAGGAAAAAGTAGTATGGTTGTTCTCCGCTACGATGTCTCCTGAAATTCGCAGGATCGTGAAGACCTACATGGAGCATCCTGCAGAGGTCAAGCTGAATGTGGAAAATGAGGTGAATGCGAATATCCTTCACCAATTTGCTGTGGTCAAACAATCCGACAAAAGCGAAGCCCTTACCCGCTTCCTGGATGTGGACCCCGATATCAGGGGAGTGGTTTTTTGCCGTACCAGGCAGGATACCCAAGATTTGGCAGATTTACTGCTGAAGAAAAACTATCGGGCAGAGGCTTTACATGGCGATCTTTCTCAAAAGCAGCGAGATCGAGTGATGGATCTCTTTAAGCGGAAAGCACTTCAGGTGCTGATTGCCACTGATATTGCAGCCAGAGGGATAGATGTCAATGACCTTACCCACGTATTCCACGTTTCACTACCCGATGATCTTTCCTACTACACACACCGTAGTGGTCGGACAGCAAGGGCAGGCAAAAAAGGGATTTCACTGGCTATTATCAATGTACACGAAAGGGAAAAATTGCACCGCATTTCCAAAAGCTTAGATATCCAATTTCAACAAGTGCTGGTTCCCCAGACGCGCGAGGTGTATAGCCTGAAGGTTGAAAACTGGTGCCGCGGCATCCTCGATAAACCTGGAAAAAATGCAATAGAGGCAAAGCTACTCGAAAAAGCATCTCTGCTGTTTGGAAGTTTGTCAAAAGAGGAACTGATCGCCAAACTCCTTACTACCGAAATTGAAAAATGGAACGTTGGAGCCAATGTGGATCTCAATTTCGATTTTTCCAAACCGGCAGGTGGAAAAGGTAGCAGTATGCATAAGCCAAGTCAGCCCAAAAAGACGTTTAGCTCCGGCAAGCGCTCTTTTTCCAAGAAAAAAACCTACGGAAAAAGGCCTGTAGGATAATTCTGACTGACCTTAGCACAAAAAAAAAGCCCGGCACGTTTTCACATGCCGGGCTTTTTAGCTTGCATCGCCTACCATCTATTACTTGGTCTTCGAGTGTTGTTTTCCTTACGAGGTTCTGCTTTTTTAACCACAATAGTGCGGCCGTCCAATTCAGACTCGTTCAGCTCTCTGATAGCAGCAAGTGCCTCATCGTCGTTTGGCATTTCGACAAAACCAAATCCTTTGGAACGGCCAGTCATTTTGTCCATAACAACGTTAGCTGAAGAAACCTCACCATACTCCTCAAAAGCTTCTCTTAGATCATCACTTTGAGTACCCCAGCTTAATTTTGCAACAAAAATGTTCATTTGAAAAAAAATTTAATTGAAAAAAAATTATGCATACTCCAACAGGAGAGAATGCCGAAATTGACCCACAAGGTCTTGGATCGTTTTAGGAAATAGTTGGAAACACGAAGAAATTTTTATTGCTGTCAAAACGAGGAGAACAGGAGAACAAAAAATCTGCGGAATACACTTGCTACTTGCCAAAAACACATGAATTCGTTAATCCATTACAAATCTATACAAACTATGCCATATTAAAGTTCACTACCCAATTTATTTTAGCAAAATCTTTTTGGTTTGGTTTGCTAAAGGGGTTTTTCGGGTATTTTTCCTACCTTAACACAGGAAATTAACAAAAACTAACCGTATGAAGTTTATCAGCCGCTCCGCTTTTTTGCCTCTTTTGAGCTTTTTTTTGTTGCCTGCTTTGTTGTCTGCGCAAGGAACTCCTACAATGGTTCAGCAGATTGTGGCAGAAGCCAATGATCATTCTCACCTTGAGCGTTTGGCGCATGAGTTGACCGATGTGATTGGACCAAGGTTAGTGGGTACTCCTCAAATGGGGGCCGCCCACGACTGGGCAGTCCGACAGTTTGCCGATTGGGGGATCAATGCCCGTAACGAACAGTGGGGCGAGTGGCGCGGTTGGGAACGCGGCATCTGCCATATTGATCTGGTGGCTCCCCGCGTAGTTAGCCTTCACGGCAGACAGTTGGCTTGGAGTCCTTCTACGAGTGAGGGCGGAGTAACCGCAGGTATTGTGATTGTGCCGGATCTTCCCGATTCTCTGGCTTTCCAGGCATGGTTACCAGCGGTAAAGGGCAAGTTTGTGATGGTGGCCATGCACCAACCCACTGGTCGCCCAGACTACAACTGGGAAGAGTTTGCTACACCCGCTTCTTTTGAGGCGATGAAAGAAAAACGCGATGCAGCCACTGCAGCTTGGCAAAGCCGTATTCAAAAAACAGGCTACACTACTCGAACTTTGCCCGCAGCTCTTGAAGCGGCAGGGGCAGCAGGGATTTTGGACAGTTATTGGTCTAAGGGTTTTGGTGCAAATAAGGTTTTTTCCGCCAGGACCCAAAACATACCTACCCTTGACCTTTCTTTAGAGGATTATGGCATGCTGTACCGCATGGTTGAATACGGCGACAATCCTGTAATTAAAGTGGTGGCTACCTCCAAAGAATTGGGTATGGTTCCTACATTTAACACCCTGGCGGAGATCAAGGGGTCAGAAAAACCGGAAGAGTACGTGATGCTATCGGCTCATTTTGATTCTTGGGACGGAGGCACCGGAGCAACTGACAATGCGACCGGAAGCATTATGATGATGGAAGTAATGCGCATTCTGCAAAAGGTGTATCCAAATCCAAAACGAACCATCCTTTTGGGCTTATGGGGTAGCGAAGAGCAGGGGCTAAATGGTTCCCGCGCTTTTGTAGAAGATCACCCGGAAGTGGTCAACCAACTGCAAGCTTTGTTTAATCAGGACAATGGCACAGGACGGGTAGTTCGGATGTCGGGTCAAGGCTTCCTGCATGCCTATGATTATTTGGGACGATGGCTGTCAGCGGTTCCTCAGGAAATCCGTTCTCAAATCGAAACGACATTCCCGGGTACTCCAGGCGGAGGGGGGTCTGACTACGCTTCCTTCGTGGCGGCAGGCGCACCTGGTTTTTCACTGAGTTCCCTAAATTGGTCTTACTTTAATTATACCTGGCATACCAACCTGGATACCTACGATAAAATTGTGTTCGATGATGTGCGTAGCAATGTTATCCTCGCTGCTATCCTGGTCTATATGGCTTGTGAAGATCCGGAGTTCGTTTCCCGCGAGAGAAGTGTACTCCCTTTGAATCCGCGTACCGGTGTACAACTTTCCTGGCCTGAACCCCGACCGGCAACCCGGAAAGGGGGAACAAACTGATTGGGTATGGATATCCTGCAGCAACGCATAAGCTCGGGCATACTACTGGCAACTTTTAACCGTCCCGAACGATTAAATGCCTTTCGAAAAGAAACGTTTCAGGAACTGCTGGACATTATTCGATTTTTTAAGTCGGATCCCCAGCTCCGTATCCTTGCCCTCACCGGTAATGGCCGGGCTTTTTCTTCAGGGGCAGATCTCAGTACCCTCGGAAAAGGGGAAAGCGAAGCCGAAATGCGAGAGGAACTGGATCTGATGCAGGACTTAACCCGTCAAATGATCGCTTGCGATAAGCCCATTGTAGCGCTGATGAATGGGCTGGCTGTGGGTGTCGGGGTAGAAATCGCTATGAGCTGTGACCTTCGATTTGCCACCAATGATTCGTGGATTGCGTTTACAGAGGTGCAACGCGGGCTGTTTCAGACAAACGCTTCGATGTATATTCTTCCTCGTTTGGTAGGCATGGGGCGCGCAATGGACTGGATGCTGTCTGCTCGCCGCATCCCGGTAGTCGAACTGGAGCACAGCGGTTTTGTTAGTGTTGTTTTTCCGGCGGAAAGCCTGATGCCTTCGAGCTTGGAACGACTACTGGCACTAGAACGGCATGCGCCGATTTCTATGCAATGGGTCAAACGAGTCATGTGGCAGACCTACGAACTTTCCCTGGAGGCGGTTATGGAAAAAGAGGTGGAAGGCATGTTGGTTTGCTATCGAAGCGAAGACCTCCAGGAGGGCATACAGGCTTTTTTGGAAAAACGATTTCCCGATTTCAAAGGCAAATAAAATGGTAGCACCTTTTTCTTTTCAATCTTTTTTCTGGATAATTATTGCAGGAATTTGCACCTTTTCCTGTACACCAAGTTCTAAGCATGATGCTCCGGATGCAGCGGCCGAATGGCTGGCCAACTTTGGTAAATCACCAGTCTATTACCCGGATTCTCTGCCGCCACACGACAGCGTTAGTTTACGGTCGTTTTATCTGCCTATGCCCGATGGCGTTCCATTGGCCATAGACTTGTATCTTCCGGAAAAACCGACCCCAGCGAATGATATTCCGGCTATCCTGATCATGACGCGATACTGGCGAGCACTAGACAACAATAATATTCCTCCAGTTGCCAAACGCTGGACCAGTTATGGATATGCCGTCCTGATGGTAGATGCAAGAGGCACTGGTGCTTCTTTCGGAACCAGACCGTGGGAATTGTTTTCTGGGGAAATCAGAGATTATGGTGCCGTGGTGGATTGGATCCTTGCTCAGCCCTGGTCCAATGGCAGGGTCGGTGCAACCGGCGTTTCCTATTTAGGCTCTACCGCCGAACTACTTACTGTCAATCAACATCCAGCTGTTCGGGTAGTAATCCCCAAGTTTAATGAGTTTGATGTATATACCGATATTGTGTATCCAGGAGGAGGTTTGTTGAAGGCCTTTATTTCCTTATGGGGAGAAATGGTTGCGGCAATGGACTTGCACCAGATGGATCAGGGAGTGGTAAGGCGCGCAGATCAAACAGGCGATTCTCTCCGGCTTGCAGCTCTGGAACATGCTTCTAACGGCAAGGTTTACGAGCAGGCTCTTTTAGGTGCTACCAGGAATGCACCGCTGGGTATTCCTTACGACAGCATCAGCCCGCTGGGATTGCGACAGGCAATCCAGGCTTCTAAAACCCCTATGTCCAATTGGGGCAGCTGGATGGATGCCACAACTGCTGATGGGGTTTTGAAACGCTTTAGTACCTTTTCAAACCGACAGATCGGGGTAGTTGGTGCTTGGAGCCATGGCGGTGGATACCATACCAGCCCGTTTTTGCCCGAAGATACTCCCTCCAACCCTCTGCCACAAGCCCAGTTTTTTCAAGACCTTAAACTCATGGACTACTACTTGAAAGACCTTCCTGCAAAAATCCCCGATGCGTCTGTGTTGTTTTATTACACGATGGGGGAGGAAGCCTGGCATATCACCCGCCAGTGGCCTCCCAAGGGACATAGGATGACTCCCTGGTTTTTGGGAGAAGCAGGTACCCTCTCCGCTGAGCGTCCAGTCCTGAAATCGGGTCAGGATAGGTATAATGTGGATTTTGAGCACAGTACGGGTGTTCAAAACCGATGGTACACGCAACTGGGTGGTGGTGATGTGGTGTATGCAGACAGATCAGCTGCTGCGGGGCAATTGTTGGTTTATACCAGCAGCCCGCTTAGTGCTCCTCTTGAACTTACGGGACACCCGGTAGCTCACTTACAACTTTCGACTTCAGGTAAAGAGGGAATGGTTTTTGTGTATGTGGAAGCAGTAAAGCCAGATGGCGAGGTACTTTACCTGACTGAGGGGCAATTGAATTTTTTACACCGCAAGGAATCTGTTCAAAAACCATGGAACCTGGATCTCCCGTTTCATACTTTTCGCACAGAAGATACCCTCTCAGTTAGTCCAGGAACGCCGATGGAACTGAATTTTGCATTACTTCCAACCTCTGTAAAAATTCCTGCAGGTTATCGCTTGCGGATTTCGATCGGTGGGCATGACAAAGACACTTTCGCCAGGTACCCTGAAACAGGTAGTGCTACTTTTACGGTTTTTCGAAACCTTTCCAGTCATTCCTTTGTGGAATTGCCGATCATTGAATGAAATAGTTTTATGTCACATAAAAATCCTTCCGGAACCCTACAGGAACGTTTGTTCACCGAAAGAGCAGATCGCAGGCTGTTTCAAGAGGCAACAGACCGAGGCTTTGATTATTTGCAGACCTTGGAAGAACGCCCTGTGGTGCCCACCGATACGGCCATAGGTAATTTAGCTTATTTCACGGGTGATTTACCTGAAGATGGCTCAGCAGCACGTGAGATTATCGAAGTGCTTGATCTTTACGGGGCACCCACAACGGTTGCATCAAACGGGGGTCGGTACTTTGGCTTTGTGACTGGGGCTGCCTTGCCTGCCGCTACAGCAGTAAGCCAATTGGCTGCTTTTTGGGATCAAAACGCAGCGATGCAGGTGATGTCGCCGCTTGCGGCAAAACTCGAACAGGTATCGGAACACTGGTTAAAACAAGCTTTGGGGCTGCCGAATAGCGTAGTAGCCGGTTTTGTAAGTGGTACCTCCGTAGCCAACCTCTGCGCATTGGCGGCTGCCAGATACCGGATTTTGCACAACATGGGCTGGGATATAGCCGCCAATGGTTTGTTTGGTGCGCCCCGGATTCGGGTGGTATGTGGCGACCATGTCCATGCTTCTGTTCAAAAAGCATTGCAAATCTTGGGTTTTGGCACTTCCATGCTCGAGCGGGTTCCCGTAGATAACCAGGGTAGAATGATCCCGGGAGCCATCCCACCCTTAGATGAGCGCACGATCCTTTTGTTACAGGCCGGAAATGTAAACAGCGGCGCCTTTGATCCCTTTGAAGAAATTTTGCCGAAGGCTATACCAAGCGGATGCTGGGTTCACATTGATGGTGCTTTCGGCCTCTGGGCTGCTGTTTCCCATCGGCTATCACACTTGTGTAAAGGTATGGAGGCTGCTCACTCATGGGCAGTGGATGGGCACAAAACGCTGAACACACCTTACGACTCTGGAGTGGTGCTGTGCGCCGATTCCGAAGCACTGACTGCAGCGATGAGAAGTAGCGGGGCCTATCTGGTTCAGGGAACAGAAAGAGATGGGATGGCTTACACACCCGAAATGTCGAGAAGGGCGAGGGCTATTGAATTCTGGGCAAGCCTGAAATCTTTGGGCCGATCCGGTCTCGACGAACTGGTCACCACTTTGCATAGCCATGCCGTTAAGCTGGCAAACGAACTCAGCCAGTTGCCAGGAATTGCTATTCTGAACGATATTCATTTCAACCAAATCCTGATTGCCATGCCGGACGACGAAGCAACCCAGCAGTTGATGCAACACTTGCAGGGATCCGGAGAATGCTGGGCGGGTGGCTCTTCTTGGTTTGGGCGAAAGGTGATTCGGGTGAGTGTTTGTGCATGGACGACTACTTCCGAGGATGTGGATCGCACGGTGGCTGCTTTTCAGAAGGCGAGCCATGCTGTACTCCAAAAACAGGATAAGTTTGGGGTTAAATTTTGAGTTCCACAGAAAAAGACGGAACTTCGCTCTTTACTTGAAAGAAAAAACAATCTGAACCATGGGGTTAGTGCACATGTCGCCGATCATTTTTACCCGGGAGGTACAAAAAACCGTAGATTTTTATCACGATGTGCTGGGGTTTGAACTTACAGGTATGGACGAAGAAGCAAGCTTCGCCTCCCTCCAAAAAGATGATGTGACGCTCATGGTTTCTTCTCCTGTTCCTCAGATTCCATTCGAAGAACCCTATTTTTCAGGTTCCTTTTATTTCTTTTCGGAAGCGGTAGATGAACTCTGGGAGCAGTGCAAAGATAAAGCTCAGATCGCTTACCCCATACAGGATCTCAATCACGGGATGCGCGAATTTGCCATTTACGACAACAACGGCTATCGCCTGGTGTTCGGGCAGGAACTCGAAGTAGAGGAAGAGCAATAAAAAAGGCTCCGAGCCTGCAAAGCACCGGAGCCTTTTTGCCGAAAGGCTGAAGGGTTATGCGAATCGGCTATCCATGAAAATTACCTCTCCGCTAGCTACATCATACATTGCCCCAATGATTTCTATTTCTCCGGCTTCGTACATTTCGTTAAGCAGTGGACTGTGTTCGCGGATATTCTGCACACTCAGTTCTACATTCTTCTCTGCTACCCGTTGAACAAAGGCTCCGTTTTTGGAAGACCGATCCCCTGATTCATTCACAGCATCTACAGCAGGTCTGATTTTTTCCAGCAGCCCGGTCAGATTGCCCAGTTCCACCTGATCACATGCTCCCTTTACTGCTCCACAGGAACTGTGCCCCATTACCACAATAGCTTTTGATCCGGCAACTTTGCAGGCAAACTCAAGACTTCCCAAGATATCCTGGTTGATGAAATTACCGGCAATTCTGACATTAAATACATCTCCGATGCCCAGATCGAAGACAATTTCTGAAGGCACTCTGGAGTCAATACAACTTACAATCGCAGCAAAAGGAAACTGTCCGGCAGCAGTGTCTTGAACCTGCGCCATGTAATCCCTTCCAATCCGGTTGTCTGCCCTAAAACGCTCATTTCCTGCTTTCAGCAGTTCAATGGCATGCTGTGGGGTAATGATATCCTGTACTGATTTATTTATGGCTTTTTCAACAGCAATCATGTCTAATGGTTTTAAATGGTTAATTCAATCTGGATAGATCCACATTGGTTTTTGCGCCAACCCCTACAGCGGAATGAGAAAGGATGGCCCTTCCAAACTGCTCAACAGGGTTGTGTACCTCATCGTCTGTCATTCCCTCAATTTTGACCGAAATGTCACGGGTTTTGGCATTTTCGACGAAATCATCAATAATCTCAAGCACATCCAGGTGGATGGTTTTGGTGTTGGTGGCATCAATGACCACAGAGGAACCGTCCGGAATTTGGTTGAGGGTGTGCATAATTCCTGCCTTGTTGAGGAAGGAAACATCTTCCGACAACTGGATATGGATCAATTGTCCCTGTACGTGTGTATTCGGGTCAAAATGGTAGGGGGTCCGGTAATTGTTCCAAAGGATGTGAAAAATAGCTACCAACATCCCCAAACCAATGCCCACTAGAAGGTCAGTAAAAACAATACCCACAATGGTCACTATAAAAGGGATAAACTGCGCCCTTCCTTTTTTGTACATTTCTGTAAACAAAGCGGGTTTGGCCAGTTTATAACCGACCATGAAAAGAATAGCAGCTAAACTGGCCAATGGAATCAGATTGAGTACCTTCGGAATCGCCAATGCAGACACCAACAACAAAAAGCCGTGGAAAAAAGCAGCAGCTTTGGTTTTACCTCCTGATTGGATATTAGCAGAACTTCTTACAATTACCTGGGTGATGGGTAATCCCCCGATCAATCCTGAAATGATATTTCCGGTTCCCTGTGCGATCAACTCCCGGTTCGTCGGGGTGATTCGCTTCATGGGATCCAATCTGTCCGTGGCCTCTACGCAAAGCAAGGTCTCCAAACTGGCAACGATAGCAATGGTGAAAGCAATAACGTAGATCTGACTGTTCAAAATTTGGCTAAAGTCTGGGGCGGTAAACTGTCCAAAAAAACCTACAATGGAATCCGCCACAGGAATGCTTACCAACTGATCGGGTCTCAAGGCAACAGCGCTATTACTGTTGAACAACAACTGCAGCCCTATGCCCGCAGCCACTGCCACAAGCGGCCCCTGGATGATTTTTGCCGTAGGCAGTTTCTTCATAAATGGACGCTCCCACAGAATGAGAATGAACAGAGATACTAATGCAATGGCAAGTGCTCCCGGGCTGATGAAGTTCAACATATTGATCAACTCAGAAAAAGTATTTTGCCCATCGGGCTGCAAAAAGGCCAGGTCCCCTTCCGGATCCCTGTCATATCCGAATGCATGCGGAATCTGCTTGAGAATGATGATAATCCCGATACCTGTTAACATGCCCTTGATGACCGAAGAAGGGAAATAGTAGCCAATTACGCCCGCTTTTAGCACTCCCAAGACTACCTGAATAACACCTGCTAATACTACCGCAAGCAGAAAAGACTCAAATGTCCCTAGCTCTTGAATGGAATTCAGTACAATTACAGCAAGACCCGCTGCAGGACCACTTACCCCAAGCGGAGATCCACTAACTAACGCGACCACAAGTCCACCGACAATACCCGCAATAATACCTGAAAACAAAGGTGCCCCCGAGGCCAAGGCAATACCCAAGCATAAAGGCACTGCTACTAAAAAGACCACCATACTGGCCGGCAGGTCACTTCCCAAATGGGAAAAGAAACCCGATTTGTGCTTTGCATGCATAACACTTTCATTTTTTTAACCAAAAAACAATGCTGGAAACATGGACGCAGTGGAGTAGCCCAGAAGTTATCTCAGGTTAAAACCTACTGCCGTCAAGAAAAGGTTATACGAAAGATTCGGGAGGAGGAGTAAGTATATCAACAATCGGAGCCTTATACCCGTTCAACCCCGTGCGGATCAAAGTGGATGGCCTGCACTGCATAGCCATGGATCGCTTAAGGTTCAGGTCGAATAGTTTTTTGAATTTTTCCTTGTCAATGCTATTGGTCTTGGTCTCCTGATGGTCTGCCTCTTCTTCCAGATTACCATTGATAAGCCATTGGATCATCTGGTCATTGGAGTTCAAAACATAAGGCGCACTAGCCGTCACCCACAAAAACAAAAAAAGCAATAGCCCAACCCTGGAACGAACCAGAAGCAGTCTCTTTTTTTGTAGATATGGAATACGTTTTTTCATGACCTTTATTTGCCAGCCTTTATGGCACTGAACACAATGTCTTTGTAAAATTCTGAAATTGAATCTTCGCCGGGCAAACTATCTGTCAATTTAGGCAGGTGCGATGCAAAAAACCGCTGGTGGTGTGCTCCCTCAATTACAGTGGAGATAAGCATGTGGGGGTACTTGTAGTCTGGTTGCATGTCTGTGATCAATTGACTGACCCTAGATACCAACTGTTTGTACCCGGAAAACACACCTTCTTTGTTTTCTTCGTCAACTACCTTTGTCAAATAGGCCTTTGGAGATTCAGCTATAACAATATTATATAACTTAACCTCATTTACATGTGTAAAACTACTGTCTTCTTCTACCTGGCTGGTGAGGATGCAAATCGCTTTCAATAATTTTTCTACAGGATCCTCCAAATTGGCCAGGCTGAATACCAAACGATATTCCACCCAACCCCAATACCAGGATGTCAAATACAACAGCAATTTATGCTTACTCTCAAAATAGCGGTAAATCGAAGCTTCAGTAGAGTTAATCTCTGCGGCTAACTTCTTGAATGTGAAAGCCTCGAAACCGATGAGGTCAATCAAATCAATGCTTCCCTCAACAATGCGTCTTCCCAATTCACTGGACTCCGGGTTTTTGAGAAAAACATTCGGATGAACCTGAATGCTTAATTTTGAGAGCAGATCATGCATAATTTACCTTATTGCATGCAATAATAAAAGTAATACTATTCAAATGCAAGTTTTTGCACTTATTTGTGTACAACTTTATCCGGTTTGACGTAACCTTAAATTATTAATTGTCTGGTTTTGTTCTTACTTTTCCTGAAAATTTCTCATTTTTTACCTACACAAATTTTGTTTTATGAAACAGCACCTCCTGATTTTTGGTATGCTAGCGGCCCTTGCCTGGTCATGTGGCAACAGTAGCGAACCAACAACGGCAAAAAGTGTTGCCGATATGAGCGAAGAAGAATTAGTAGCTTTCGCCCAAGGCATTCACGAGCGGGTAATCACTTTGGATACCCACGATGATATTAATGTGGACAATTTTTCTCCGGAGAAAAATTATACACAAGACCTGGAGACCCAGGTTACCCTACCCAAAATGGAAAGTGGCGGATTGGATGTAGCGTGGTTTATTGTCTATACCGGCCAAGGGGATCTGACAACGGAAGGATATGCGGCTGCCGCCAAAAATGCGATGGACAAGTTTACGGCTATCCATCGTTTGTGCGAGGAGTTTGCACCTGATCGCATTGAGCTGGCGCTGAGTTCAGATGATGTACGCCGCATTATCGCCAGTGGTAAAAAAGTGGCTATGATAGGGGTGGAGAATGCATACCCTATGGGAGAGGATATCAGCCTGGTCAAAAAATACCACGAATTAGGAGCGCGCTATATGTCTTTGGCACACAATGGCCACAGCCAGTTTGCTGATTCGAATACCGGAGAGGCGGATAGCGTCTTTATGCACGGTGGGGTAAGTGAACTCGGAAAGGAGGTGATCAAGGAGATGAACAAATGGGGGATAATGGTGGATATTTCACATCCTTCCAACAAGGCTATTGAGGATATGTTGGAACTTTCCCAGGCTCCGGTTATTGCGTCGCATTCTTCTGCGCGTGCACTTTCCGACCACAGCCGTAACCTTAGCGATGAACTGTTGCTCAAGGTCAAGGAAAATGGAGGAGTGGTCCAGGCAGTAGCTTTGGGAACCTATGTCAAAAAGGAAAAAGTAGAAGCCCGAAATGCTAAAATCAAGGAAATTAATGAGCGTCTTGCAGCTGAAATGGGTTTTGCGCTAAAGGAGCGTAGAGAGATTATGCAAATGGAAGAAGCTGATCGAGCTGCCTATATGGAAACCTTCCGCAGCATTCAGGAAAAGGCAAAACCGATTGTTGAGGCAGAGGTTGACCCGGTGGCTCCCCCTGTGGATGTGGCAGACTTTGTGGATCACATTGATTATATGGTTAAGCTCATTGGTATTGACCACGTTGGAATCAGCTCTGATTTCGATGGTGGGGGTGGTATCAAGGGCTGGGATGATGCTTCCGAAACCTTCAACGTGACGCTTGAGATGGTACGCAGGGGCTACAGTGAAGAGGAAATTGCCAAGATATGGAGTGGCAACTTGCTTCGCGTCCTGGATGAAGTGCAGGCAAAGGCGGTAGCGATTCAGGCGGAACAAACGATGTAAAAAATCAGGGTTTTTGGTCTAAACGCATAAATTGCTGTTCCAGCGGGGTATTTAGCTCCAGTTCTTTTCTTTCTTGGGAAGACAATTGGGGGTAATTACCCCGCTGCAGCATTTGCTGCCAGTGTTCGGGATCATAAGTCACAGGAAGATCCCGCAAGTTGGATTGTTGAATATCTTTTAACGGCAATCGTCCTTCCGGAAGTACCGTATCATCTTGGTTGCCTGTTTGCAGGTACAATTCCCGCTTTACTTTATAATCATGCTGGAAGGGCCATTTTTCACTGGAATTCCCGGGGAAATACTGCTCTATGGTGACTTCGTGCAAAAACCAGCGCTGCGTAGCACCTTGTTGTCTGTAGTTGACTTCTACCAGGATGCGGCCAGGATAGATCTGCCAAGGGTCACTCACCTGATAGCGTTCCATTTTTTCGGCATGGGCAAATAAACATTCTACACGAGCAATCGCCAGTTCTTCCGCAGTAATATAAACCGTGCCGGAGAACAGGGGAAAGTCAATTTTTTCCTGCCAAAGATGATGGATTTTTTTGGGGAGCACCTTGGGTCTGAAATGTACAGCGATACAAACCATCCCGTTTACCATAACCGCAGCTCCTCTTTGGTAATCGTAGGCTTCCTTCAATTTGGGATCCAGAAAGTCGGCTCCAAACTTGACCTTGTCTGCTGCTGTGAGCCCCAAGGGACCAGACCACAACCTTGGCTCGAGTTGTTCCTCAATGAGGTTGTCGCTTTTTCTGCGGTTGAGCACCTGCACCTTGTCCTCCACAGCACTGTAATATTTGAAAAATTGCGGATGCCCGGCTACTAAATTTTTCCGATATTGCCTGAAAGCCAGCCACTCGTCGTAAAAATTTTCATCCCAGTAGGCTTTCCATGATTTCCGCACATAAGATTGCTGAGGATAGGGGGCATAGTCCAAAAGGATTAGTGCCTCAGTGAGCCAGGCGCAGCGCTGGTTTTCATAAATGACCTCCCTGTAAAGGCCTTCCATCCGATGTTGTTGGGTTGGGTAGTTGTCAGGTATTCGATCCAATGCTGCTGCAATGAGTTCTGATCCGGTCATGCTGCTTGCGCCAGAACGCACTTCTACTTCCGGCAAAACTACCCTTGCATAATCCAGCGCAACAAATAATTGCCTGTCGTTGACAGGGTCAAAAGGAATAACTTTGCTGATATACCCCACAAAACTGACCTCCACAGCGCCTTTTTCCACAAATCCTTCCGGAAGTTGAATGCTCGCTTGGCCCTCCAAATCAGTAGCCTCGCCTATCCTGGCGGATTGTAGATAAACATTGGCAAAGGCTATAGGCTGATTGCTGGCAGCATCCGTCACGGTTACCTGGAGCAAACGCTGGGCAGGTAGGGAAACAGCCGTGCTTGTAATAAGCAGGAGGACAAATTGCAGTTGAAGGATTGCCTTGGCCATGTATTTCAGTTATTTGTGGCTTCTGAATGTTAAATCAGAATAGTATAGTGAACAGTTGAGGATCCAAGTGGTTTAAGGGTAAAACTATTAAGTATGAAAGCAGTCTTTATTGGTAAATTTAATGAAGAAAGGCGGGAATTTTTGAGAAAAACCAGCACTTTCACCGCTTATACCCTGGCTGGAATCGGTTTTTTGAGTGCCTGTGAAAAGGAGGAGAATACGCCTCAGGGGCAAAACGAACAGCCGGTCAACGAAAAAGAGGCGGAAGAGGCTATCACGGTTACCGGTACCGCTGTCCGGATTGATCTCGCAAAGTTGGATTCCTTGAAATCCGCCGGAGCATGGTTGTTGATCAGTCAGGCCAGGTTGCTGGTGGTTAACCTGGGGAACAATAATTTCAAGGTACTCAGCTCTGTGTGTACCCACCAAGGATGTAGCGATTCCTGGAATTTCGCCAATAACCTCTTTATTTGTACTTGCCATAATTCTCGTTTCAGAACAGACGGGACGGTAGAGCAGGGGCCTGCTTCAAGTCCATTAAGGGTGTATCAGACCGCCTTGTCTAATGATGTTTTAACCATTACGCTATGATTCGGTGGTATGGTTTAGTTGCTTTACTACTCCAAACTATGCTCGGTTTTTCGCAAACTTGGAAAACGGAGAGTGGCAAGGTTACCTTCTTGTCCGAGGCAAAGTTCAACAGTTTCTCCGGAACTTCTGATCAATTGCAGGGGCTGATTGACCTGGAAAAAAATTTGGTTGACTTTTATGTGGACTTGAATACCCTCAAAACGGGAATCGGGTTGCGCGACAGGCACATGCGCGACAATTATTTGGAAACCAAAAAATTTCCGTATGCCGAATTTACCGGAAGTTTCGCAGAAATACCCAATCTTCCAACAGGACAACCCGTGCGGGTTGAGGTGAGTGGAAAGTTTAAAGTCCACGGGGTGGTGCAAAGTCGTACATTTTCTGGTATCTTGAAAAAGGAAAATTCTGGCGAACTGCTCCTGGAGGCGACCTTTGAGGTAAAATTGGAGGATCATAAGATCGAAGTACCCAAAGTACTGGCCTATGAACTGGCTACCCAGGAAAGTATTACCCTTGTTGCTACCTTAAAAAGTGTCCAACCATGAAGAAGTTTGTGCTGCTGTTGTTCCCCGTTTTGTGCTTTTCTTCCTTGCATGCTCAATTGGAGCGAAAACCGGCTAATACCGAGCTTCCGGTAGAGCTAACTTTTCATGCGCCCCGTCACATTAATTTGGCTACGGTGGAGCCCCTGGAAAACAAGACTTTTCACTTGGGGATCATGCATACTTTCGGTACCGTGGATGGGGGCTTGGAGAGTTTGTTTGGGCTAGACAACGGCGCCAATATTCAGATCGTGCTGGAATACGGCTTGTCCGAGCGACTTTCCTTAGGCGCTTCCCGATCCAGCCGGGATAAAGTGTATTATGCGTTTGGCCGATACCACTTGCTGAGGCAAATGCAAGACAACAGTATGCCCTTATCGCTTTCTGTTATGGCAGGAGCCGGGGTGATTACGGGTAATTATGATTTCCTGGGCGCTGCCGAACCAGATTTTTCCGACCGCCAAGTTTATTCGGCTCAGGTAATGCTGGCCAGGAAGTTTTCGGATAAGTTTAGCTTTCAGGTCACCCCCATGCTGGCTGTTTTTTCAAACCCACTGAGTATTTATAGTATTCAATCCAGAGAGGATTGGTATGGAGGACTAGGACTGAGCGGTAAAATCAGATTGAGCCCAAAAACTTCCCTGACCCTCCAGGGAATACCCGGTTTACATGCATCTGCGGAAACCAACTACGGATTGGGAGTAGATATTGAGGCAGGAGGACATGTGTTTCAGTTGTATTTGGTAACTTCTCAAATGCTCAACGAACCTTATCTGCTGGCAGGGGATAATGGCCAGCCGCTCGATGGCTTCCGCTTCGGGTTTAATGTCAACCGGGTATTCGCGCCCTGGTAATTTTAGGACAAAATTAGCCTTTTTTGGACACTTTAAGACATTGATATTCTGATTGTTGAATGAAAATGTATCTTGAATAGCAAATGCTTATTCAGGATGTTTTCAATACGATCAGGTACCCGTTTCCTTCTTATAACGTTACTTTTTGCAGCTAGTCTCTGTGGCTACTTGCGCATTCCCTTCGTTTGGGTTGTTCCGGAGGTCGCTGAAGACAGCCCCGCTTTGTCGGTAATGCTTTCTTGGAACAGGACGGATCCCAGCTTGATGGAAACCAAAGCAGTGCAGTTACTGGAGCGCGGGATATCGCTTTGTGAAGGGGTAGATCGGATTTTTTCGGTTACCAAACCAGATGGGGCGTTCATCTATATTTCTCCCAAAGATCCTGCTCAATTAGAGGAGCTGTTTGTGCAAGTCCAAATGCAGCTCAGGAGACTGTCCTCTTCATTGCCTCAAGGAGTTTCCTGGCCAGTACTTCACCATACCGCTCAAAGGGGAGAAACACAACGACTGCTAAGTGTTATTTGGCACGGCCTTGATACCACCCCAAGGCTACTATCCCGTCGCCTGAATGGTTTATTGAAGCAAAACCGCCTGGAAAAACAGGTTAGTCTGAGATTGTCAGGACAAACCTATCGCGAAGAGCTCCAAATCCTTTATGATCCGGTTTGCTTACAACAATTGGATGTCACTCCCGACGAGTTGTTTCAGCAGATTACAACAGCCTTTGATGCGGACATGCAGCCCGGAAGTATTTCAGTCAAAGGTAAGATTGGCGGAAGACTACCTTTGGGAGCGTTAGCTACCGTTACGCGGGCGTCGGTTCCGGTTTACCCTTTGATAAAAGTGAATAGCCAACCTGCCTGGCAAATAGACTTTGTATCGGGGGCGAAGGTCAATCATTGGTGGCTGAGCTACAAATTGGCCAATATCTTGGATGATTTCCAGAATAGTACCTTAGCGCCTTTCCTTGCGGAAAAAATTAGCCATTTTTCAGCTTTATGCTTGCGGCAAACCCAAAGTGCAGGGATTGTTTTATCCTGTTTGCTGGTGTTGTTATTGGCCGCGGGATGGTACCTCAGGTGTTGGAAACGGGTACGCTTGCTGCTGGCTGGTTTCTGGATACAATTGGGGTTGCTGTTGCTGGTTCTTAGTGTTGTTCAGGTTCCAATCACCCTTACAACCCTCCAGTTGCTGCTAATGGGAGAGATCTTATTCCTGCTGCCCTTATGGCTATCTCTGGTTCGGCCCTCTGCAGGCACAGCCAACATGGCCTATTTTTGGGTATTTGCCGGCCTGGGCTTTTCGGTGTTGGATATGCTACAGTTCGATCCTCCAAGCTTTCATCCCTCTCCTGTGGCACTTGCAATGTTTACCCAGGTGCTTTCTTTCGGAATGGTTTTGTTTGTTTTGCTGCCCCTTTGTACAAATACCCCTGTCCGCATTTCCCAATCGCCGATACTCACCTTACAGGTTCCGGCCTTTTGGATGCTTACAGCCTTATTCTTACCCTTTTTTCCTTTTTCATCGGTCTCCGGAGAGTACCAGTATCTCTTGAAAAGTTATCGGCATTACCTGGAACAAACAGACAAAGCTGCCAAGCCGGAAGCCCATTTACAACTACAAATTGAACTTGAAGCTTTTCCAGGGGTAGGCTCCGTGATATTCGAATCTTGGGTGGATAGACTTGGAATTCAATTGCAGAAGGAGGGAACGGTAATCACTACTCTGGTTGATCCGCGTAAAGCTATTCTACTGCTTCCCTGGAAAAATCCTGCTAGCCATCATTATTCGCGGCAAATTCTCCAGCAGCTACAAGAACACGCTTCCAATTGGGCTAATATACACGTTTCCCTTGGTTTCAATGGCGCGAATTATTCGGCGACCACAGAGATAAAAAAGATTAGTTATATGTTGCAAGTTACTGGTTATAATTTATTTGCAACAAATAACTGGACTGATAGTTTAATCTATTTTTTATCCCTACACCCTCGTATTCAAGAAATTTCCCGGGTCAATACTTCAGGAGTGGAGCAGCAATTGACGATACCTTTTGGGGTTCAGGAAAAGGGAGTGATTTCTAGAAACCTGGAGCGCTATCTGGCTTTTTTCGAGGATCGTTCCTGGTATTATCCCTCTTCTCAGTTGCGAATGCTGCCTAAAATAAAACCTGTGTTTTTAGGCAAGGCTCAGGTGCCGGAGTGGGAATGGCGCCAAGGGGATTGGTGGAAGCGCTTACCTGAGCCGGATTATCAATCTATTGTTCGGTTAAACCAGGAATACCTCAACAGGATTCAGTTTAACTTTTTGGGAACGGCACAAACAGGTGGGGCTGTTTTACAGGAGTGCCTAAACCAGATTAGGCAGAAGCTGCCTCCGGGATATCAGATCAATATTTCGGAGGGGGACTTGCCTATACATGCTGTTTCTGATTTGGATCGTTGGGTAAGGTTAGTTGCGGTTATGGGGGGCGTTGGGATAGGTTTGTTCGGTTTCTCCGGATTGGGTACACACCTGATGTGGCTATTTGGGGGGATGCTTCCTGCTTTTTGGATCTTTTCGGTTGGTTTAGCTATTCCCTTTTACACGGAAAGTACTTTCGTCCAGGGATGGTTATGGATATGGTTTTTACTTCCAAGTTTGTGGCTGCAATTTTCAGGGGTACTGAATGTCCGGGATATCGTTTCAGCAGGCTTAGCCTATATCGGAGCGACAGGGATTGCGCTGTCGCTGCTCCATATAACCCCTCCTTATTGGATGGCTTGGATGTTTCCAGCAAGTCTGAGTGTGACCCTTTGGGTAGGGGTGATTGGTTGGATCGCTTCAAAAAGGCAGGATATATGATCAATTATTTCCTACAAAAACCTGTTCCTGTTTTGCTTAGCTTCTTTTTATTGAGTCTCTCTGGGATTTGGCTGACGGCTTATTTGCCCTTGGGGCTTTTGCCGGAAGTAGAACTTTCAAGGATCCGGATTCTTGTTGAAGTGGGAGATTTGAATCCTGGCGAGATTGAGGTCCAGGTAATGGCACCGGCGCGGAATCAATTCCGGTATTTGCAACACTTAGAAGAAGTAAAAACCCTTGCCAGGGAGGGAGGAGGATGGATAGATATCATTTTTAGTCCTGGTACGGATATGGATTATGCTTGGTTTGAGGCACAAAGCAGGTTGGACGACTTGCTAGGATTGTTATCACTTCCCCTGAAACGCCCCACTATGCAATTGGCTGCTGCGACCGATTTCCCCATCGTGGAGTTGGCTGTATTGCCTCAGGGATTGCCGGAAATACAGGATTTTTCCAGCTGGTCGGGTTGGGCAAAACAACTTATTGTCAAGCGACTCGAGCAAATTCCCGGGGTGGCATTTGCAGACATAGGGGGCGGTTCGAATAAGCTGATTAGCGTGGCATGGAAAAATGACAGGCTACTGGCTCCAGGGTGTACAGATCAAGAAATAGAGCAGGCTTTGAGAACGGCTTTAGGCCCGGGGAAAATATTTAGCCTGGGGAACGGAAACAGCATCTTCGAATTTGAGCAAGAGAACAACATAAAGCGGTGGGAAGACCTAAAGAACCTGCCTGTTTGCGACCCTATGTTCAATTTGAAATTGAAAGACATGGTTTTTCTGAGCAGAGAAGATGTATCCGGCCTTGGAAGCTTTTCCCTCGATGGAACCAGAGGCTTAGTTTGCAGGGTATATCAAAAGCCAGGGGCAGATGTATTGTCAGTGCGCAAAGCAATACACCAACTCATCAGAGAATTGAATACTTCCACTGCAGCCGCCCGCTTTCAGGTGCTGCGCGATCAAACAGCATTAGTGGTTCAGAACTTGGAGTCGCTGCTTTGGAGCTTATTCCTGGCTTTCGTTGCCATAATACTGCTGCTGGCATTGGTATATGGCAAAGTCAAATTGATTATTTTGTTGGGGCTGAGTATCCCACTAACCTTGCTGTTGTCGCTCAACGGCATCTATGCGCTTGGAATTACCCTGAATAGTTTTTCTTTATTTGGATTAATCATCGGCAATGGACTGGTAATTGATAATGGGATTGTCATTTTGGAAAATATCATCCGTAAAAAAGGGTTGGGCTGCAGCCCATTGGAAGCTTGTGCTGAAGGTGCCGGAGAATTAATTGGCCCCATTTTGGCGTCCTCCGCTACAACGGGAGTTGTTTTTTTGCCACTTACGTTTCTGGATGGATTGACGGGGATACTATTTGCAGAACAACTACAGACTATTGGCATTGCGTTGGTCAGCTCGGTTTTGGTGTCGCTGGTATTGATCCCGGTTGTATCGTTCCACTGGTTTTCTGAAACAGATTTCCTGATTCCTGAAAGGGCAGCCTTTTCGGTAAAAGGGAAAATGGTCGTTTGGGCGGTAGGGACAGGATACTTGTGCTGGGTGGCGTTGGGTTTTTTCGCCTATCGTGCTTTGCCCACAAGCATTTTTCCAGATTTGCCATCTGAGGGTGTTTCCGTGTACCTGAATGCTGAGGTGGAGCAGACAAAGACCCTGGCAGACACTATCCTGCGTGGCATAAAGGGGGGATTAGATATCCAATTCGCTCAGTACAGCGGCAATCTTGGCTTTTTTTTGGAGGATAAGGAAAACATGACGCATGCCAATGAATGGGTTTTCCATTTCCGAAGTAATGCAGCCCGGTTAAAAGTTATAGGACTTCTTAACGAGCAAGTGCCTTCTTTGGGAGCCTATAGAGAGCCGTTGAAGGGGGTTTTTCAGCATGTTTTTTCACAATTTTACCAAAACAAATCATTTGTACGCTGGTATTACACGGGGCCAGGGGGCTTTCCCAGTCAGGTAACCCTAAAGGAGCTTATGGATTGGTTACAACAGAAAAATTTTGGGCGGCCTTTAATTGCGTTGGATCGGCAATGGATTTGGTCAGCAGATCCTGGTAGAGCCGCCACCTATGGGATCACCCGGGAAGAGGTGCAATTCAATAAAACTTATTGGGATCCCAGGCTGATGGGAAATACCCCCCTAGAGGGATACGATGTCGTTTTAAGTCCGACCCTACCAATAAAAAGCGACTTTTTAGGGCAGTCGTTTTTTCGAACCCGCTCAGGTTTGTTGCTTCCAACAATGGCCTTTTCGGATGTCCGAAGGTCGAGCGACTTCAAAGTGGTTCAAGGGGATTTGGACGGTATGTATATTGATATTGAGACCCAAAGAAGCCCCAAGTGGAATATCTTGGCAGGCGAACCCGGAGATTGGAAATTAGTTGTTTCTGATCTTGCCGTAGGGGAACAACGGCAGATCCAACAGCGCTTGCTGTTGCTGGCAAGCACGCTTCTGCTTTTGTACTTATTATTGGCGATCCTTTTCAACGATCTATCCTTACCCTTCTACGTCTTGGCGGTTTTACCGGCCGGTTTAGGTGGGGCAGTAATAGCTTTGTATATAGGAGGAGATTCCCTGAACATAGTTGCACTGACAGGTATCGTACTGGTTTGTGGGATTGTGGTCAACGATGCCATCCTGAAAGTGGATTTGGTGGTACGCCTGTCGCGAACCTTGTCGGTAGAGAAAGCCGTTATGCAAGCGGCAAGGGAACGCTGGAGAGCCATTGTAATGACGAGCCTCACTACGGCGGTCTCGCTTGCTCCGGCAATTTGGGGATCGGAGTTTTCTCATGTTTTTCAACGTCCGCTTGCACTTGCAGTGATAGGTGGTTTACTGGGAGGCACTTTGGCGAGTCTATGGTTTATTCCTCATCTGTTTAAATCAAAGTTATGAGACGGGCACTCTATTTTTGGCCGGTTTTGGGCATTCTGACAAGCGTATGGTCGAGTTGTGATAGGATAGGGGGGATGGAAAAAAGCTCGACTTTGGTGTCCTTGACGATGGAACCTGAAAGGGTCAACACCATCAGGGTGCGATCAGGTTTTATGGTTCAATCTTATCAGGCGTTTGGGCATCTGGAGCACGGACAAAAAACCGAATTGGCTTTTTCTATCAATGGAAAACTAAAAAACCTATTTGTAAAGAACGGTTTGCAGGTTCGTAAGGGCGAGGTGCTGGCCAGTTTGGATCCGACTTTTTTGGATTATGACCTGAACCTCGCTGCATTGGAGCTACAGGTTGCTGCTTTGCGCAAAAAAGAAATGCTGATCCAATACGGAGGAGATGCCTGCTGCGAAAACTCGGTAGATAGCCTGACCCAACAGGTCATTGCCCTAAAAAGCGGGTATGCGAGAGCAGTACTAGACTTTGATTACCGGCAGCAGTTATGGGAAAGTAGGGAATTAATAGCACCTTTTGAGGGTATTGTAGCAAATCTCGCTGTCCAACCGGGGCAAAACCTGGCAGCAGGTCAGGTCATTGCGGATTTACTTAACCAGGAGACGCTATTGGTCAGGTTTTTGGTGCTGTTTTCCAAAACAACTTTACTCCGAAAAGGTGCACCCATTATTATTTCTACCGGAATACCAGGCTTGGATACGCTAAATGCCAGGGTACAGAGTATCAACCCCCAGGTCAATCAGCATGGATTAGTGGAAGTCACAGCTCAATTGCCAACTTCTCTGAGGATCCCTGTCCCTGAAAGACTGTCTGTGGTAGTATGGTTACAGGAAAAGATACCAGCGAAGCTGATTGTACCCAAACAAGCGATTCTGACCAGAGCAGGGCAGCAAATGCTGTTTACGGTGGATGTGGATCGAAGTCGGGCCAAGTTACATGCCATAGAGGTACTGGACGAAAACGAAACAGAGGTGTCCATATCAGGAAAACTCTCAACGGACGATCAGGTAATTGTTTCGGGTCACACCTTCCTCACGCACGATGCGCCCATAGTGTGGACAAATTAAGCGTTGACCGTGTTCTGGTCTTTTCCTACTTTTGGGTGTACCGTAAAAATGTATAGCTTATGATCCGTAACCTGTATCTGTTATTTTGTTTAGCCGTTTTGATGTCCTGTCAGTCAGCTCCACCGGAAAAGACATTCGATTGGATCATCAGTGGAGGTCAAATTGTAGATGGTACCGGCCAGCCACCTTTTTTTGCCGACCTCGGCATCAAGGATGGCAAAATCAGCATGGTTTCCTTTACCCCGCTGGATCCCAGGACGGCCAGGCATATTCTCGATGCCAAAGGACTGTTTGTTTGCCCAGGATTTATTGACCTTCACACCAACATCACGACAAATGCACAACAACTTCCGTTGGCCGAAAATTTTATCCGACAGGGGACTACCAGTGTTTTGGCGAGTTTGCACAGCGGAGACCAGCCATGGCCCATTGACACTTACGCCGATACGCTGAAATTTGGTGCCAATATTGGTTTTTTTGCAGGTCATTCCTGGGTGCGCAAACGCATATTGGGTTTGGAAAACAGACAAGCATCGCCGGCAGAACTGGATAGCATGCGGTTTTATGTGGCCGAATCCATGAAACAAGGAGCGCTCGGATTGGCAACCGGATTGGAATATGTCCCTGCGAACTACGCTTCTGAGGAGGAAATCGTGGAACTCGCCAAAGTCGCTGCCCAATACAAGGGTTTGTATTTTACCCACATGCGCAATGAAATGGACGGTGTCCTAGAGTCCATTCGGGAAAGCATCAAGATTGGGGCAAAAGCGGGTATTCCGGTAGAGATCAATCACCTCAAAGCCGCCGGCAAACCCCAGTGGGGCTGGTCAGCACAGATGTTGGCATTGATAGATTCTGCTCGTAATGCTGGGATTGAGGTGACTGCTGATGTGTACCCCTATATGGCGTACAGTACATTTTCTTCCATTCTTATTCCTCAATGGGCGATGGCAGGAGGGCGCGAGGGATTGATCAAGCGCTTAAAAGACCCGGTGACCCGGGAAAACATAAAAGCAGAAATGCGTGAGATTATCATGCGAGATCCTGGAGCGGATGACCTGAGTCTGATCCAGTTTAGAGATTTTGATCCAGACCCCGCTTTCAAAGGGAAAACGCTGGAAGATTATGCCCTCCACCTAGGCAAACCCCTTAACTTGGAAACGACCATTGATTTGCTGCTTGACATTGAGACACAAGGCGGGTTTTACGGTATTTTCCATGCTATGAGCGAGGATGATCTCAGAAATTTTATCAGACACCCCCTGACCATGTTTGACTCAGATGCCGATTTGGTGGTTTTTGGCGCAGAACATCCCCATCCCCGCTGTTACGGGGCATTCCCTCGGGTGATCGAAAAGTATGTCAAAGAAGAAGGCTTACTCACCCTCGAGGAAGCGGTTCGCCGTATGACAACCCTTCCCGCTCAAAAAATTGGCCAAGCCAAAAGGGGGAGTATTCAAACGGGTTATTTTGCAGATTTGGCGTTGCTAGATGTCCAAAATATACGAGACAATGCAAGCTACACGGATCCCCATCACTATCCCTCAGGCGTGGAGTACGTGTTTGTGAATGGTGTTTTAGTCCTGAAAAAAGGGGAAATGACTGGACAAACACCGGGGATGTGGTTGAAAGGAAAATTTGTTGGCCAATAATTTAGCGCTCCAAAAAAAATGTGCGATATTGTTAAATATACCATAACCTTTTTCCGTCCAATTTATCTACGCAGCAAAATGATGAAGCATTCTAACCTGTTGCTTTTTTTCTCCGTCCTAGCAGTTTTTTCTTTTTCCTGTGAAAGAGAGGCTCACCTGGATAGGGTTGCTTCACCCGATAATAACGTTGCTGTTTCCTTTTTTTTGAGCGAGGAGGGGCAGCCCGGTTATCTGGTGAGGTACAAAGACCATTTGCTGGTGGACAGTTCGTACTTGGGGTTTGATTTCAAGGATCAGCCTGCTTTGGGCAAGGGACTAAACCTTGTTCAAAGTAGTCACACTTCCACAGATGAAACTTGGGAATTGCCCTGGGGTGAGCAGCGCTTGGTGCATAACCGCTTCCAAGAGCTGAAAGTAGAACTCCAAGAAAAGGATTTACCCAATAGGACTTGGAATATTTATTTCAGAGCTTACGATGATGGTATTGCTTTCCGACACGAATTTCCTGCACAACCAGGAGTAGATACCGTCGTTATTATGGACGAGCACAGTAGTTTTGTCCTTACAGGCGATCATACGACCTGGTGGATCCCTGGAGATTGGGATATTTACGAACACTTGTACAACACCACCAAGTTTTCGGAAATTGATGCATTGTCCAAGCGCAATCATCCAAATCTCGCCCAGACCTATATCCCCGAAAATGCCGTGAATACTCCTGTGACAATGCGAACAGCAGAGGGGCTTCACCTTAGTTTCCACGAAGCCAATCTTACCGATTATGCTGGGATGACGCTTAAAGTGGATCCTGATAAACTGACCATGACTAGTGAACTGGTTGGCTCTGACAGGCTTGGACACAAGGTGGTGCGCAGTCTGCCTTTTCAAACGCCCTGGCGCACCATACAGATTGCCCCACGAGCAGCGGATTTGATTGCATCCAACTTGATCCTGAACCTCAACGAACCTAATGAACTCGGGGATGTGTCTTGGTTCCAACCCCAAAAATACATGGGCATTTGGTGGGAAATGCACCTCGGGAAATCGAGTTGGGATATGGCGAGTGGAAAGCATGGAGCGACAACAGCCAATGCAAAAAGGTTCATTGATTTTGCAGCGGCCAACAACATTGGAGGGATATTGGTAGAAGGGTGGAATACCGGATGGGAACATTGGATTGGTTTTGAGGATAGGGAAGGGGTGTTTGATTTTGTGACGCCTTACCCGGATTACGACCTGGAGTCGGTGGTCGTTTATGCAGCAGAAAAAGGGGTATCTATGATTATGCACCATGAAACATCCTCTGCCCCTCGGACCTACGAACAACAATTGGATACGGCTTTTGCCTTGATGCAGCGTTTGGGAATCCATACGGTAAAAACAGGGTATGTCGGAAAAATTATCCCCAAAGGGGAGTACCACCACGGCCAGTGGATGGTCAACCACTACAGAAAGGTGCTCCGTACAGCTGCAAAGTATCAAGTAGCAGTCAATGCGCATGAGCCTATCAAGGATACCGGTATCAGGCGCACCCTGCCAAATGCGATTTCCCGGGAAGGTTTGCGGGGACAGGAGTTTAATTCCTGGTCTGTGGAGGGGGGCAATCCCCCCGAACACTTGCCGATTGTAGCTTTTACCAGGATGCTGGCCGGACCTATTGATTTTACCCCGGGTGTTTTTGACCTAAAATTGTCGCAAAAGTACCTGGATCCTGCCAATTTACCCGCTAAAAAGCCACAGGTCAATACTACGCTGGCACATCAATTGGGCTTGTACGTGGTGATTTACAGCCCTGTCCAAATGGCTTGTGACCTCATCGAACATTATGAAGGACATCCTGCTTTTCAGTTTATCCGGGAGGTAGGGGTAGATTGGGAGCAAACCAAGGTTCTGGATGGAGCAGTAGGGGATTATGTGGCCATTGCCAGGCAAGAGCGGGGGTCGCTCAATTGGTTCTTGGGAGCAATTACGGATGAAAACAAACGGGATATTTCCCTTAGCTTTGATTTTTTGGATACCGGAAAAGCCTATGAGGCAACCATATACGAGGATGCTCCCGATGCAGACTGGAACACCAATCCAGGGGCGTATAACATTCGAAAGGAGCGGGTAAATAAAGATAGTATGTTAAATTTCACCCTTGCACCCGGCGGGGGATTGGCCATTAGCTTAAAACCAGTATGACAAAATTACCCGATATTTTCCTGATCTTCTACCGCTTATTTTTATCTAGTGCAACCAAAAAGCGTTTTGAGCGAATCATCGTTTCTCTGGCAATTATCAGTTTTTTGCTCCATTTGGGACTGATTGCCGCGGCGGAACTCGGGTGGCTTTCTTCTGGCCAACAGCAAGGCAAATTTTTGTCTAACCCCATTGGTGCCATATATACTCCATTTTCTTTCATTCTGGTGTATGAGGTCTATCTGCTGGTATATTACCTGCCCAAGTCAATTAGTATCTATATTGGCAAGCAATACGAAATCATTACCCTAATCGTCATTCGGCGCATATTTAAGGATTTGGCAAATCTGGATTTGTCCACCAACTGGTTCGAGGCAAAATACGACTTGCAGTTTACCTATGACATCGTGGCCACGGTAGTGCTCTTTTTCCTGATCTTTTTGTTTTACAAAGTCAATACAACCCGTATTTTTCCTGACTATAACCCCAATATTGATTCCGAGCGCGAAAAAGATTTTTTTGTACAGCTCAAGAAAATCCTCAGCGGCATCCTGGTACCTGTTTTTCTGGGTCTGGCAATTTATAGTTTTGGCAACTGGTTGTTTAATAACATGATATCAGTTGATCAGATGGTAGGCACCGTGACAGATGTAAACGAGGTGTTTTTTGACGATTTTTTCACAATTCTGATTTTAACGGATGTCTTGTTGTTATTGGTTTCTTTGTTTCACACCGACCAGTTCAGAAAGGTAATCCGGAATTCGGGTTTTATTATTTCTACGATACTGATCAAACTTTCGTTTGGGGCAGAGGGGTTGCTAAACATCGCCCTGATCCTTTCGGCAGTACTTTTTGGGCTGGCGATTGTATGGATACACAACAAGTATGAGGCTTCCAATTTGTAGCTCCGCTAAAATAAACCTTAATTTAGGTTTTCCGTTATACGACTAAATTAGAAAGTTATGAAAAAAAGAGAATTTTTGAAGACGGGATCAGTGCTGGCGATCGGATCTTTGGTGGCGCCGATGGTGTCATCTTGTAAAGATACAGGGACCGCTAACCCCATCGCGGATGTTTCAACGATTAGCGCGCTAGCCTCACCTTTTGCCCTTCCGGAACTACCTTATGCGCCAGAAGCGCTGGAGCCTTATATTGACACAGAGACCATGAATATCCACCATGGCAAACACCATGCAGGGTATGTCAATAACCTGAATAAAGCTTTAGAAGGCCACGAATGGTCGGGTGCGGATTTGAAAACGATCCTTCAGTCTTTGGAAGGTAAACCCGAACATACCGCTATCCGAAATAATGGCGGCGGGCACTTTAACCACAGTTTGTTTTGGAAAGTGATGACCCCAGGTGGAGGACAGGCGCCGTCGGGACGACTGGCCGATGCGATCAATGCTACCTTTACTTCTTTTGAAGGGTTTAAAGAGGTTTTCAGCAAGGCTGCCGCTACCCGATTTGGTTCCGGATGGGCATGGTTGTCTGTTTCTCCCGAGGGCAAACTTTCAGTGAGTTCTACCCCAAACCAAGATAACCCCCTCATGAAAAACATCGCCGAGGCACCAGGAACCCCTATTTTGGGGATTGATGTCTGGGAACATGCCTACTACCTCAAGTACCAAAATAGACGTGCCGAGTACATTGACAGCTTTTTTAGCCTGATCAATTGGGGAGCTGTCGCTGCGAACTTAGACGGCGTAGAGGGTTAAGTTTTTTCATGGCTATGAGTCCTAAAATTTTAGGACTCATAGCTACTATCGCCATTAAAGTTTGGCGTCAATAAAATGTTGGATCAGCCTTTCATAAGAGTTCCAGCTTGTAGAACGGCTATATTTTGCGTTGGTTTTGTGGGAAATAACCATATCCAGGGCAGGAAGAACAGTAATGTACTGTCCGATAGCTCCCCTGGCAGTATAGGCTCCTTCAAATGCACCGCTTGCCTCAGGACCATCCCACACCCACCACATATATCCATAGCCAAAATAACCATCCCGGTAGCGGGTTGGATTCATCTCTTCCAGTGGGGTTACCACCCGCACAATCTCTTTGGCCCAATCGCGTGAGATTACCTGCTTGCCGTTCCAATTGCCTTCATGCAACATCAGCTGTCCGATTCTGGCCATATCCCGCGTGGATAACCACACATGGTACGCCTGATACCGGGATTGTTTGGTATCTCCACTTTTTTTCTGCGCTGAACGATCCCAGTCCTGCATGCCAATAGGACGAGCAATATCTGTTTCCATGGCATCGTAAATATTTTGCCCTGTCAACTGCTCGAATGCAGCACCTGCTGCGTTGAAGTCCCAGTTGTTGTACAAAAAATAACTTCCAGGCTCCTGTGATCCTCTTTCAGGCGCATCAGCTGCGTTGTCACCACTATTGGAAGCCGGATGATACACACCTGACCGTGCAGTAATCAAATCTTGTACAGTCGCCTTTTTCTCAAGGGGAAGGAGTCCCTGGATGTCGTCGAACCCCAACTGTTCCATCGTCAATTCCGGATTGATGGTGCCGTTTTCGATATATTTTCCATACATCATCGCTAGGATACTTTTTCGGCAGCTCGCCAGATAAGAAAGCTCTTCAATATCCCCAAACCTGAATAGCTCTTTTCCCTGAACGACCACATAAAGACCGGTGGTGTTCATGCTATCAACAATAAACTGTCGGATTTGCCGCGCTTTTTCGGGATCGTAGCCGGCATCTGACCAAGAGGCGTGCCTTTCCCATTGTTCTCCCGGGAAAACGGGGACAGGTGCTTGGGAAAATGTAGGTAAGGAACAATAAAACAACAGCCCGATAAGCAGAGCCGCGCTTCGGAAGGGGGTAGCAGTCATAAAAAGAAAATTTAAAATTGGTCCGTTTTGTATTTATCAATCTCTCTTCTTTCTCTTTTCGTAGGCCGTCCTGCTCCCTTCTCCCTGAGTTCTCCAATGCCTTTTCCGACATACCATTCTTTGTATTTGTTGAGCTCTGACTCCGGCGTAAGATCCGCATAGCAGGTCTGGGCGATAGGAGCGCCTACCCGGTTTTCAAGCAGCATCAACACCTTGTAGGTAAAGGTAAATCCATTCTTTTTTACTTCCACCGTATCGCCTACACTCAACAAGGAAGAGGGCTTCACCGAGCTGCTGTTTATTTTCACCTTCCCCGATTTACACTCATCGGTGGACAGGGTTCGGGACTTAAAAATCCGAACGCTCCAGAGCCATTTGTCAATTCTTACTTTATCTTTCACGCTACGACTATTTGATCTCTTAAATGCGCATTTTGCTGCGTTTGACCAAAAATGACTGTAGTATGGGGTTCACCCCTTTATTGATATCAGCTTCGACAAAATCAATTTTGTACTGCATGCATTTTAGCCGCAAGGCATCCTTAAAGGCCTTCATTTGCGCCACGTATTGATCCTTAATCTGATTTGACTGCAACCGCACCTTTTCTCCGGTTTCCATATCAACAAACAAATAGGGCCTGTTGTCAAAAGCAAGTTCCATTTCCTTGGCCTGATCCACCACGTGAAAAAGAATTACTTCGTGCTTGTTGTGCTTAAGATGCTGTAAAGCACGGAACAATTCATCCGAATCGGCACCCGAGTCCATCATGTCGCTGAAAATGATCACCATGGATCGTTTGTGGATGCTTTCGGCAATTTGGTGCAGTGACTCCGCTGCGGCGGTTTGTTTGTTGCGCTCGGGCAATTGGATCAGCTGATCGAGATAACTGAGCAATAGTCTATAATGAGTAGTGCTCGATTTGCAAGGAGTATGCTGTTGTAGCGACTCAGCAAACACGCTCAGTCCGAAAGCATCTCGCTGCCTTTGAAGCAAGTTCATCAACGCAGAAGCTGCCAATGCAGAAAACCGAATTTTGTTGAGGTATAATTTTTTTTGGTTCTTGGCTTTTTCCGGGAAATACATCGAAGATGAAGCATCTATGACCAGTTGGCAACGCAGGTTGGTTTCTTCTTCAAACCGCTTTACAAACAACTTGTCTGTCCGCGCAAAAACCTTCCAGTCCAGATTTCGGGTAGATTCCCCTGGGTTGTATAGCCTGTGTTCGGCAAATTCGACTGAAAAACCATGAAAGGGACTTTTGTGCAAACCAATGATAAATCCCTCCACGACCTGTCGAGCCAGCAATTCCAGGTTACCCAATTGCCTTTCTTCTACATTGTTCAGTAAGTTCATTGCTTCAGTTTGAGTCTGAGAGGGAAGTTAATTCCGCTATCGCGAAAAAACAAGCCCCCGACAATTTAAATTGCCGGGGGCTTACCGATGGAATGAGTTAGGCCTGCGCAGGTGACAACTGGTCGTCTATAATGCGAGCCAGATTTTTCTTCGAGGTCGTACCCACTTGTCTGGCAACTTCCTGGCCATCTTTGAGAACCAAAATGGTAGGTATGCTTCTGATTCCATATTTTATGGAAACTTCCGGATTTTCATCTACGTTGAGCTTGCCAATCAGAGCTTTGTCCTTGTACTCTACAGACAATTCTTCGATGATAGGTGCAATCATGCGGCAGGGACCACACCATTCTGCCCAAAAATCAACAACAGTTACCCCCGTTTCTATGCGTTCGGCAAAGTTTTGATCGGTTAATTCAAATGCCATCGTGACGTGATTTTATCATTAAAAAATTACAAGTTTTTTTCTAACAAGAAAAACCTGCTTTTGGTTGCACTTCCCTTTATCTTCGCAAAATTAGGGATTTAATTTTTTTTGCCTGGTGAGATATTTTCCACATCTGTTGAAAGTCCGTTCCTTCTTCTGGTTGTTTGCGGCATTGGTGACGATCTTGTTAAATGCTATTTTGGCCCGATATCCGGATTTGGTAGAATACGGATACAGTCGAGGCGTTTTTTTATGGATCAGGTCGGGTTTGGATGGCGCTTTTGGCTGGCTACCGTTTCCCATGATTTATTTATGGGTGATGTTTTTGTTATTTTTGTTGTTTCGGATCTTTTTTAGTTCCTGGCGTCACCCCCTTTTATTGGTTAAACGCATGGTGTCGCTGGTCTCGGTCATCGTGGTGCTTTTTTATGTCTTGTGGGGGTTCAATTACCAGCGCCAGCCCATAGAACATGTTCTGGGTTTGAGCCCCGTTCCGCTTTCGGCCGATGATCTTTGTGAGGCTTTGGAACATGAAACGACAGCTTTGCAGCACTTGTTTTTGTTCGATAGTACTTTGATACCAGATGCCGATTTGGAGCAATTGCTACGCAAAAAATTGTACGCGTGGAGTGCTACGCAACAAATCCCCGTTGCGGGTCGGGTTAGGGCATATCCTATTTATCCGGATGGAATTTTTCTGCGTTTTAGTTCTTCCGGCTTGTATTTTCCTTTTAGCGGGCAAGGACAGGTAGATGCTGGTTTGCATCCTTTGGAATGGCCCTGGGTGATGTCACACGAGATGGGACACGGTCTGGGTTACGGCGATGAGGGCACCTGTAATTTCCTGGCTTATTTGACTACCACCCATTCAGATAATCCCTATATTCGATATGCTGGCCACTTGAGCTACTGGCGAATTCTTGCTGGTCACTACCGAAGATATCGCCCTCAGGATTTTGAACGTATCTTGTCTTTGCTGCCGCAAAAAACGCTGGACGATCTTAAGGCTATTTATGCTGCATTGGATAAGTATCCTGACTTCTTTCCCGATTTCAGGAATCGCATGTATAACGCTTATCTCAAATCCCAGGGGATAGCCGAAGGTATTCAGAATTACAACCGGGTTCTGATGCTGACACATGCCTGGTACCAAAAAAATGGTTACCAGCGGCTGTCGCCTGAGTTAAAATAATTGATTTTCAATTACATACCAGATATCTTGCTCTGGGTATAATTATTTTTGAGCAGCCAGTCCAGTACTTTTTTTCGCTGGTCACCTTGTAGCAAGATTTCATTGTTTTTAACTGATCCCCCAACGCCACAAAAGCTTTTTAAAGATTTCCCCAGCGCATTAAGGTCTGCTTCGAGGCCTTGAAATCCGGTAATAAGGGTAACTTCCTTTCCTGCCCGTTGCTTTTTGTCGAGGCTAATGCGAAGTTTTTGTTGTTTTGAAGGGAGGCTTTCCTGCACCTCTTCGTCATCTCCGAAGTGATAATCGAATTCGGGGTCAGTAGAATAAATGAGTCCCTTGTTGTTGTTTGGTTTGTCCTTTTTCTTTGCCATGACATGCAGTTTTAGAGGGAAAGTAAATACATTTGTGCGACATGCAAATGTACACCTCTTAAAAAAACTATTTGGATGGCAGCGCAACAAATTACCCATACTATTTTGATGATCAGACCTGCAAGTTTTGGGTTTAACCCTGAAACCGCCGAAAGTAATGCTTTCCAAAGCAATGTACTGGATCACACCCCGGCGGAGATCAAACAGCTTGCTCAGGAGGAGTTTGATGAGATGGTTAAGCAGTTGAGAAGTTCGGGAGTGGAGGTTATTGTGGTGGAGGATGATGATCGGATTATCAAGACAGATGCTGTTTTTCCCAATAACTGGGTGAGTTTTCATCAGGATGGTACGGTGGTGACCTATCCGATGTTGTCGAGCATTCGAAGACACGAACGCAGGGAAGATATCATCGCGTTACTGGCGAAAGATTTTGTGGTGAGCAAGCGGATACATTTGGAATACGGTGAAGGGGAGGGGCGGTTTTTGGAGGGCACGGGGAGCCTGATCCTTGACCGACAGCATAAAAAGGCTTACGCTTGTTTGAGCCCACGTACAGATCCCGCCCTTTTGGATGATTTTTGCAGACAGATGGATTATTCACCTGTTGTGTTTACCGCCCTTGATCCGAATGGACAAAAAATCTATCATACCAATGTGATGATGAATATTGGCGAAACCTTCGCTGTAGTTTGTCTGGATAGCATAGCGGATGGCGCAGAACGGGCTGCCGTAGTTGCTTCTTTAGAAGCTGATGGCAAAGAAGTTATTGCTATCAGTTTTCCTCAAATGCTGGCTTTTGCCGGAAACATGCTACAAGTTAGGGAAAAAAGCGGAGATCCGCTGCTTGTGATGTCAAAGACAGCCTATGATTGTCTGACTCCTAATCAATTGGAGCAACTAAGCCACCATTGCCAATTGCGATGGTATGCCATTCCTACCATTGAGAAATATGGTGGAGGCAGTGCAAGGTGCATGATGGCAGAGGTTTTTCTTCCCAAACGCGGATAAGTTATTCTGTGACAAATCGTATGGAAAAGTGGTCGTTTGCTTTTTCAATCTGCTCCGGCTGAATGGCCTCCCAGGCTTTTTTAGGCCGGTCAGTTGCCAGTATAGCTGCGCCAAGTCCGACGATGTTCCTGTAAATTTCTGAACCTCTGGTTTCCGCCATTTTGTCCAGGTTGCCCATGGTTCCCTGTATGCTGGTTGCGCCTTTGGAGCGCAAGGTTTGATAATGGGTTTTTTCCGACAGGATAGTCCCTGTAAATGCAAGAAGGTTGGAATAAGGAATTCCGGTTTTGTCCATGCGCTGTATTTCTTCTGTATTTCTGAGTGATGCAGAGATCATGAGTTTGGGATCCAGTTGATAAACTTTTTTCGCGTCAGCGGGATTATAGGTGATTATAAATACACAATCACGGGTGTCCGTGGCATGAATCCATTCCACTACCTTTTTGAAGGGGACCCCTCGCTTTACATCCAAAGACAAAATGGCTTTCCCTTTGCCCCATCGCAGGGCCTCTTCTAAAGTTGGGATAGGATGTTCGGTTAGCCCACCAAAATCGTCTTTAAGCCTCAAACTCCTGATTGCTTCCCATGTTTTATCCTCAATTTTCCCGGTACCATTGGTTGTGCGGTCGAGGGAGGCATCGTGCAGCAAGACCAGAACACTATCCTTCGTCATGGAAATATCCATTTCGAGGATAGCCGGACAGACCGATAGGGTGTATTCGAATGCCGCGATGGAGTTTTCGGGCAAGCCTTCCAGAAAACGTCCGCCACGGTGCGCACTGATAAGTGGAAGCAGGGGCGATTCGGGGGATAAGGCCGCCGAGAGTTTCCCCGGTGAAATGGCGATATGCCAGGAGCCTTCAGTTGGCTGATCCTGATAAAGGGGAGCCTGACAGGAAACCAGGACAAGAAGGAAGGCAAAATTGAGTAAGGGGCGCATAGTGGAGCAGTTAAGGTTTGCCAAAGCAGAATTCTACAACTGTGGCTAAATTAGAATAATTTTGTAGCTTAAATATCAATAAAGCGTTAACAATGGATTTTTTGGACAGGGATTTGAAGATAGGACTTGCTTTATCCGGTGGAGGTGCCAGAGGGATTGCTCATATCGGAGCAATCCGCGCCCTGGAGGAAGCAGGAGTACCTATTCATGCCGTGTCGGGTACCAGTGCGGGCTCGGTAGTGGGCGCGCTGTATGCTGCAGGGCACGATGCGGATAGCATGATGGATTTTGTAAAAGATGGCTCTATCTGGAAAATCCTAAAGCCCGGATTTCCCAATGATGGCCTCATCACGTTAGGCTATCTGGAGGAACGGCTCAAAGCATTTGTTCGGGTAAACACCTTTGAAGAACTCCACAAACCGCTCTACGTATCGGTTACCAATCTCAATGAGGGCAAAGAAGAAATCATACATACCGGCTCCCTGTTCGAACCCATTCTGTGTTCCTGTTCTATTCCTATGGTTTTCAAACCTATGCGTATGAATGGATCGCTGTACGTGGATGGGGGGCTACTGGATAATTTACCTGCAAAGTCGCTTGTGGGCAAAGTGGATGTGTTGATTGGGATCAATGTGATGCCTCGGGTAACGGTTACGCAGCGTGCCCTGAACAATGTTTTTGGCATCCTATCTCGAAGTTTTGACCTGTCTATCCAGGCCAACGCAGAACCCAGCAAAGCCCTTTGCGATTTAGTGGTAGAGCCGGAGGCCTTGCACGACTATCACATTTTTCAGTTTGGGAAGCATCAGGAAATCGCAAAACTTGGTTATGAAGCCATGCAACTTGCAATACCGCTACTCGCGGAAAAACTATCTGTACTTCGAGCAAGCCAGAGTATCTAATGCAGTGCTGCTTCGTAATGGTCGTCGTCGGCAAGACTGACTTCTATATGCTCTTTCAGGGTGGTAGCAAGCGAAAGTCCACAAAAATCTACTTGAACAGGAAAAGCCTTATGTGTTCTGTCCACGAGTACCGCTACCTGAATTTTTGCCGGTAGGGCAGCCAAAAGAGGCTTAAACGCATAAAAAAGGGTTCGCCCGGTATTGGAAACATCATCCACCAGGATAATTGTTTTTCCTGCTATGCTTGCCAGAGGTCTGTCAATAACAATGTCTTCTGATAGTGGATCAGCCGGATTTAATCGAATATTTGTCAGGTGAAGGGGGATTTCGGTGCGTTTTCTTGCCTCATTTGCGAGCAATTGTGCAAATTTCCATCCATTTTTGTTGACACCTGCAAAAATAATTTCCGTCTCCAGGTAATTTTGTTCAAGAATTTCTATCGAAAGTCGCTTGATTTTTTGCGAAATCTGGTGGTGGTTTAATATTTTCATTGTGAAAAATTTCCCGGGTTCTGGTAATTTGTGCATCAAAATTAGTGTATTTTACCGGGTCTGCTTTCGGTTCCGGCAAATTTATTCCCCAAATTACGCAACAACTACAGCGCTATATGATTCAACAAATAGTTTTTAGTCTGCTAACCCTTGCCGTTTTTTTTGTGGCTGGCCGGCAGTTTTGGCATATCCGAAATAAGATTTTCCTTGGAAAAGCGGAACCGATAGGAGGGGATACCGGCAAACGCTGGAAACATGTGTTACTGGTTGCTTTTGGCCAGCAGAAGATGTTCTCCAATTGGATTCCCGCTTTTTTTCATCTATGCATTTATGTGGCTTTTTTGTTTACCCAAATCGAGTTGATCGAAATTTTACTGGATGGCTTTGCAGGGGTACACCGGTTTTTTGCTCCCATTCTGGGCATTTTCTATACACTTATTATTTCTACTATCGAAGTTCTTTCGCTGCTGGCTTTTGTGGCTACCCTTGTTTTTTTGGTACGAAGAAACCTGCTGCAAGTGCCCCGGCTTTCAAAGCCGGAAATGAAGGGATGGCCTGCTTTAGATGCCAATTTGATCCTGGTGGCTGAAATCCTGCTAATCACCGGGATTTTCTCCATGAACGGCGCCGATGTACTGCTTCAGCAACTGGATCCGGCACATTATCCGGATACCGGGCGATTGCTGATCAGTAGCTTCACGGGTCCAGCATTATTTGGAGCACTGGATACCCAAACACTGGTGGTAGTAGAACGTTTTGGGTGGTGGCTGCATATCCTGGTGGTGTATGGCTTTTTGCTTTATCTGCCGTTTTCCAAACATTTGCATATTCTACTGGCTTTTCCCAATACGTATTTTGCCTCTCTAGAACCCAGGGGGGCTATGGAAAATATGCCTGAGGTAATGCAAGAGGTTAAGGTGATGATGGGACTAGCGCCGGAAACAAGTGGGTCGGATACAGATGAACTTCCCGATTTTGGAGCCCATGATGTTTTTGCATTGAGTAGGCTGAACTTACTCAATGCTTATACCTGCACCGAATGCGGTCGCTGTACGGCCGTTTGCCCGGCCAACCTGACCGGCAAAAAGTTATCGCCCCGAAAGGTAATGATGGATATCCGGGATCGTGCCGATGAGGTGGCTCGCACTATTGCTGCAAGCGACGGCAAACTCCATCCGAAAAACTACGATGACGGCAAATCCCTCTTCGATTATATCAGCAAAGAAGAAATTCATGCTTGTACCACCTGTAATGCATGTGTGGAGGCTTGTCCGGTACTGATTAATCCGCTTGACCCTATCCTAAAGTTGCGGCGGTATGAAATTCTTACCCAGTCAGAAGGTCCTGCCGAGTGGCTTCCGATGTTTAACAGTATTGAAAATGCAGGTTCAGCCTGGGCTATTTCCGACCCCAGGGATCAATGGACTACCGCATCCTGATGACTTCAAAATAGTTTGTACATGATAAAGATACCTACGTTGGCAGCGCTTGCTGCCGAGTCAAAAGAAGCTGAAATTCTTTTTTGGGTGGGCTGCGCAGGAAGTTACGATGCGCGCGCGCAAAAAGTTTCCCGAGCTTTGGCACAGATCCTTACCGAAGTGGGCATGGAGTTCGCTATACTTGGTAATGAAGAGGTCTGTACCGGCGATCCGGCTAGGCGAGCAGGCAATGAACTGCTTTTTCAAATGAGTGCCCTCCAAAATATCCAAACGCTGGATGCCTACGGGGTGAAGAAAATTGTAACTGCTTGCCCCCATTGTTTTAATACCCTGAAAAATGAGTACCCCGCATTGGGAGGGACTTACGAGGTGATTCACCATACCCAGTTGCTACAAGAACTCATTAGCTCCGGCCGGCTGGTGTTGAAAGGAGGAGGTGCCTTCAAAGGAAAAAAGATTACTTACCACGATTCCTGCTATATTGGCCGGATAAACGGCGTCTATGAAGCGCCTCGTGAAGTATTGGAAGCGCTCGATGCTGACTTGGTCGAGATGAAGCGCTGCAAAACTAAAGGCCTTTGCTGCGGAGCCGGCGGAGCCCAAATGTGGAAAGAAGATGAGCCAGGTGATAAGCGCATCAATGTCGAACGTTCCGATGAAGCCCTCGAAACTGGGGCATCTATCGTTGCAGTAAATTGTCCTTTTTGTATGACCATGATGACAGATGGGATCAAAGCCAGGGACAAACAAGATGATGTGATGGTGTTCGACTTGGCAGAATTGATCATTCAACATAATGCACAGTAGCCATGACAGATTATGCTCATTTTTCAGATGATAGCCGAGTTTGGATTTATCAGACCCAACGCCTGTTGACGACGGCCGAAGTGGATGCGCTTCGCGCCGATTTACAGCAATTTGCGAAAAGCTGGGTGAGCCACAACCGACAACTCAGGGCTTTCGGTGATGTGTTCCATCATCGTTTCGTGGTACTTATGGTGGATGAGAGTCAGGCTGGTGCGAGTGGTTGTTCTATAGATGCTTCCGTGGCGTTTTTGCGCAGACAAGCGCAAATATTGGGTACTGATCTTTTTGATCGCCTGCATTTTACCATTCGTCAAAACGGCGAGAACGTATATCTTTCCAAGGAAGATTTCGCCGCCTGGTATGCAGCAGGAAAGATCAACGACGAAACACTGGTTTTTGACAACCTGGTGCAGACGAAAAGAGATTTTGTAGAGGCCTGGCTGAAGCCTGTCGGAAAAAGCTGGCTAAAACGGATGGTTTGAGTGTTTTTTGTATCCTAAACCACTACGAGTATGCTGGGTAAAGTAAAACAATGGCTGGGAATAGAGGGCGTGAAACTGGAATTAATCATTCCGGATGAGTACCCCAGAGGGGCTACGCTGATCAAAGGTACTATTCGGCTGCAGTCCATGCAGCCCCAGACAGTGACGCGCATCAAAGTGGTGCTGATCGAGCGCTATACCCGAGGGAAGGGTGCAGAAAAGCGCATAGACGAGTACGAGTTGGGAGCTTATGTTTCTGATCAGCTGGTGGAGGTACCTGCTAACGAATCTGTAGAAATACCTTTTTCCCTGCCTTTTCGGTTGTATTTATCTGAGGTGGACGAACTCGAAGCTCAAAATGTGGTTTTCAAAGGGCTTGCCTTTGTTGCCAAAAAACTCAGATCCGTCAGTTCCGTATTTCGATTGGAAGCCGAAGCAAAAGTCAGCGGTGTGGCACTTCATCCCTTCGACAAAAAAGAGATCAAACTCAAATAGCCATTAAGCTATTTTTCAAAATTTTTGATGATATCTTCATCTGTCTTGCCCAGGTTTTCTAGTAAAAACCGGGTGTCGTCGGCAAATTCATGGTCGGGGTATGCGGCAAGAAACGCTTCGTACTTGGTTTTGGCGAGCTCGTATTGCTTCAGGTCATTGTCAAGCGTAAAGGCTTCCAAGAATTTGATTTGTGGAGCCTTCTCATAATCCGGAAAGGTAAGGAGTATTTGGTTGTACAATTCCAGCGTTTTGTTGAAAGAACGCATCGTTCTGGCGGTCTCCGCCGCTTTGAGCAGCAACTCAGGTGCGCCTGGATAAGAGGGAAGCAAAATGGCCAGATTTTCTACCGACTGGATGTAATGGTTTCCCGTTACGGGGTTCAAACTCCCCGTCGCCTGGTCGAAAACACCCTGATAGAGTGCTGTTAGGCGTTCATCCAAAGGGGTAGTCTCAATCTTTGCCTGGATATCAGCGAGATCTTTGTAATTGGGAAATGCTTGTGCAAATACCTGGAAAATAGTTTGAGCTATTTCAGGCGATTGCAGTTTTTCTTCATAGATACTGGCGAGCAAGTGTGCCCCCTCAGCAGCTAGCGGATGATTGCGGTAATCCGTGATTAACATTTTTAGCAGCGATGCTGCGCCGGAATAGCGATCCATCCGGTATTCCAAGGCTGCGGCCCGGTATAAATACCTGGCGTGGGTGTCGGTGTCATCGGGATATTGATTGAGGTAGTCCAGGTATAGTCCATTTAGTTCATTGGCGAGTACTTCCGAAGGTTGGGAACCCAATTGTTTTTCAAGTGTCGCTATGGCTTGCTGTTCGGGATTTTGTTGCTCACAGGCAATGAGCAGGAGGGATGAAAGCAAGACGAAAAGAGAAGCAATTTTCATGGTAGGCTTGTTTTGGCTATGCGTTAACGTTCACAAAAATAAACTTTAGAACCGAAGATTTGTTTTGCGAAAAAAAATTATGACTCCCGTAACCCTGTTTTGGTTTAGAAGAGACCTCCGACTCACCGACAACAGGGGACTTTTTTTTGCTTTACAGTCCCCCTGGCCCGTGTTGCCCATATTCATTTTTGATCGGCATATTCTCGATGCACTTCAGAATCGGGACGACCCCAGGGTGGGTTTTATTCATGCCGAGATCCACGCCATGCGGGAACGGTTACGAGCTGTGGGTTCGGATATTTACCTACATCATGGCACACCACATGATGTTTTCACGCACCTGTTGGAAGAATACGAGGTAAAAGCCGTTTTCACCAATGAAGATTACGAGCCTTACGCCAGGGAAAGAGATCAAAAGGTAGAAGATTTGCTTGCCGCAAAAAATGTTCCCTTCCATACTTTTAAAGATCATGTCATTTTTTCTTGGGAGGAAATTTTAAAGAAAGACGGCACGCCCTATACGGTTTTCAGTCCTTATGCCCGGAAATGGCTGGAGCGCATGGAAACAGATGCCGATGCCGTCAAGGAGTACCCCTGCGAAGCACACTACCAGCACTTTCTACAATGTACTCCTTTTCCGGAGTTATCTTTGGAGGACATGGGTTTTCGCCCTTCAGGGCTGACTATTCCCAGTCGAATCGTTCCCCAGAAAATTATTCAGGAATATGACAAAACCCGCAATTTCCCAGGAGTCCATGGGACGAGCTTACTGGGTATCCACTTCAGATTTGGCACGATCAGTATTCGCGAGAAGGCTCGAAAAGCGAAAGCGCTGAATGCTACCTACCTCAATGAATTAATCTGGAGAGATTTTTACAGCATGATCCTTGGACATTTCCCCCATGTGGCAACTCGGGCTTTTCGGCCGACTTATGATGCCATTCCTTGGAGAGACGCGCCCGATGACGTTGCGCGATGGTGTGAAGGGAAAACAGGCTACCCTATTGTGGATGCAGGTATGCGGGAACTTTTGGCCACGGGCTATATGCACAACCGGGTACGCATGATTACGGCAAGTTTTTTTACCAAACACCTGCTGCTCGACTGGCGAATTGGGGAAGCATGGTTTGCCGAAAAATTGTTGGATTTTGACTTGTCAAGCAACAATGGAGGCTGGCAATGGGCTATGGGCGGCGGCACGGATGCGGCACCTTATTTTCGCATTTTCAACCCGATCTCACAGCAGGAAAAGTTTGACGCCCAATTTACTTATGTCAAACGATGGGTTCCCGAGTACGGTACTTCTAAATATTCCAAACCTATGGTAGAACATAAATTCGCCAGGGAACGCTGTTTGGAGGTATATAAAAAGGCGCTCAATCAAACAGAATGAGTTAATTGAGATCGTTGCCGCAATTCGCGGTGAACATGCAATATCTGTGGAATGAGCAAATGGGTGCCATCATTGACAATCAGGTAATCTGCGAGGGCATCTTTTTTATCCTGCGGCCATTGGTGGGCGATGCGTGCGAGTACAGCTTCGCGCGTACTGCTATCCCGCTTGATCACCCTTTCAATGCGCAATTCCAATGGTGCCGTTACGGAAATGATTGCATCCAATTGCCGGTAACTTCCGCTTTCGAACAGAAGTGCAGCCTCTTTTAAGGCATAAGGCAAATGTTGGTGCCCTTGTAGCCAGACTTCACTATCGGCGGCCACGGCGGGGTGAACCAGGCTATTGAGTAGGGCAACTTTTTCCTTATCGCCAAACACCAAACTTGAAAGATAGGCGCGATCCAGTTCTCCGTCTTCCTGATATACCTTATCCCCGAAATGCTTTTTTAGCGCAGCTTGCAGCACAGGATCGTGTTGCATCAAAAATTTAGCTCGGTCATCGGCATGATACACAGGTACCCCGAGAAGTTCAAAAATCTGACAAACGGTGCTTTTCCCACTTCCAATTCCGCCGGTAATTCCTATCTTTAACATGTTCGATTGTTTTTACGAAAATATTACAAATATGCCAGGCTTAGATCGTTTCCAAGAGATAATTAGCGAAGGATATACTTTCAAGGGAGATACCATAACGCTCGGTGCTGCCATGCATGAGGGCGAATGCCAGACGGGCATGTTCGTAAGTGTTCCGCTCAAAACCCTGAACAGGCATGGCTTAATCGCCGGTGCTACTGGAACTGGAAAGACCAAGACCATGCAAATTCTTGCAGAACAGTTGTCTGCCAAAGGAATACCCGTCCTGATGATGGATGTCAAGGGAGACCTTAGCGGAATTGCCGCTGCATCGGAGGGACATCCCAAAATTGACCAGCGTCACGAAAAAATAGGATTCCCCTTTGAACCAGGCGCCAGCCCGGTCGAGTTTCTTACTCTCTCGCAAGATGCCGGTCTGCGCCTGCGAGCAACTGTCGCCGAGTTTGGCCCGGTTTTGTTTTCTAAAATACTGGGATTAAACGATATACAAGCGGGGATAACCGCTGTGGTGTTTAAATATTGTGACGATCTGGATATTCCGCTTTTGGATTTGAAAGATTTCAGGAAGACCTTGCAGTACCTGAGTAACGAGGGTAAGGATGAAATCGAGGCACAATATGGTTCCATCGCATCCAGCTCTGTAGGCGCGATCATGCGAAAAGTGGTAGAATTGGAGCAGCAGGGAGCAGATACTTTTTTTGGGGAGCCTTCATTTGATGTGGACGACCTGTGCAGGATAGACGAATATGGAAAAGGGATGGTCAATGTACTGAGGTTGACCGATATCCAGGACAAACCCCGATTGTTTAGCACCTTTATGCTGCAGTTGCTTGCTGAAATTTATGCCACTTTTCCCGAGGAGGGCGACCAGGATCAGCCCAAATTGGTTCTTTTTATTGATGAAGCCCATTTGATTTTCGAGGAAGCGCCAAAGGTATTGCTGGATCAGCTTGAGGTGATTGTCAAATTGATCCGCTCAAAAGGGGTAGGGGTGTTTTTTGTTACCCAAAACCCGGCAGATGTCCCCGCTGATATATTGGGGCAGTTAGGACTCAAAATACAACATTCGCTCAGAGCTTTCACGGCTAAAGATAGAAAAGCGATCAAGTTGGCAGCGGAAAACTTCCCGGAATCAGCATTTTACGAAGTGGATCAGTTACTGACCCAAATGGGGATAGGGGAGGCATTGGTGACGGTTCTCAATGAAAAAGGTATTCCTACTCCTTTGGTACATGCCTATCTTCGTGCACCCCAATCGCGTATGGATGTCCTTTTGCCGGCAGAAATACAAAAAATCTTGCGCCACTCAGACTTGATAGACAAATACGACCGTACCATAGACAGAGATAGCGCTCACGAAATTCTCCAGCAAAAGATTGAGGCAGCAAGGGAGAAAGAACATCAGGAAAAGATGCAGGCACAGCAAGAAAAAGCTGCGGGGCAAAAACAAGCATCAACAGCTAATACCTTTGATAAGATTTTGAATAATCCTACCACCCGACAAATAGGAAGGGTAGTGGCGAGAGAATTGACCAGAGGGCTACTTGGTGTATTGGGCGTAGGAGGAACTACCCGCAAGCGCCGCAGGTAAAGGCTATCTGTTTTTTTCCAAACTTAGCACCGACTTAAAATTCTTGGCGTAAGCGGACCAGGGCGTTCTTTTGTAGTTATTATGGCCAAAGTAACTGGCAATCGTCTCGAATTCTGATGCAGTTTTATAGCCAACGATAGCCTGGATATATTGCAGGCGTTCGTCTAAAAAAACAATAGTAGGGAAGCTTCTTCGCTCCAATAGGAGTTCCATAGCCAGATCGTGGTAGCTGTTTGATCCTTCATTGCGATTCTTGTAGATTTTGCCTTTGAAGGTCAAATCTTCCAGACATTGCGCATCCAATTTTACCGGATAAAAATAATCATTGACCAGCGCTGCGATCTGAGGTTCACCCAAAGTAGCTGCATCCATTTTTTTGCACCAGTTGCACCAATTGGTGTAAATGCTGACCATCAGTTTCTTTTGTTCTGTTTCGTACAAAGCCATGGCTTCCTCCCAGGTGAGCCAGTTGATGGTTTGTTGACGATTTGGGGCGCTTTCCGGGGCAGCTGTTTGGCTTTTGAGCGGGCTGTATCCCCACAACAACATGCAAAAAATTATACTTGTTAACCTCATTTCAACGGGGTTTATCATTCCTATGAATTTAAAGTTAAAACTTAGAAACAAAAATCGGGCTATTCATCCCGTGCAGGGGATGAACTTTAATGATAGTTTAACACTTACGCGCAAAAGTCAGCACTTCATCTTCCCCACAACGCTTACGGTTCGTAAGCGTTCCAGGGACAACCGGAGCAGGAGTTCCCTCCGGAAAAAAACCAGCTCCCCGGATAATAATGGCTTCGTCCCAGTATGTGGTAGCCAAAACCGACTGCAACAAGCGGCTGCCTCCTTCAATTAGCAAATTGCCAATGTTTTGGGCAGCAAGATCCTGAAATACCGATTTCAGACTAAAGGTTTCGAGCGCAACGACGCGGGCGTGTCCGGTTTCCAGGGACTCAGTGATTTCCTTACCCGTATGGTAAATCAGCGTTTTGGCATCCCGATTCAAAATTTGCAAATCGGCTCTAAGGCGACTAACATCCCCGATGACAACACGAAGGGGAGAATTGCCTGGATAAAAACGGGTCGTCAATGCAGGATCGTCCACCAATACCGTGTCCATACCCACCATAATGGCATCCGCTTCTGCCCGCATTTTGTGCACCCACCTTTGGGTCAGTGGGGTTGAAATCATCATCCTGCTTTTGGGCAAGGGGGAAAACAAACCACTTTGCGTTTGGGCAAACTTCAGCGTGATCCAGGGCATTTGCGTATTGACAAACTTTCCTCGTCTTGCTATCAATGATTTTCCCGCTGCCTCCAGAACCCCTGTAATTACCTCTACTCCGGAGGCCTTTAGTTGGACTACTCCCTGCCCATTCACCTCAGGGGTCGGGTCGAGTGCCGAAACAACCACGCGTTTGATGCGCTGTGCTCGAATCAAATCTGTACACGCTGGCGTTTTTCCATAAAAACAGCAGGGTTCCAGCGAAACATACAAAGTAGCGTCTGGAATCAGGTGTCTCTTCTCCGGAGCTACACTTGCTACTGCGCGTACCTCGGCATGATCCCCTCCAAACTGTTCATGATATCCCTCCCCAATGATCTTGTTTTGGTGCACCAGAACAGCTCCCACCATAGGATTTGGCGATACTCCCGTACGCCCCATCCGTGCAAGATCAAAACACCTTTGCATAAAAACTTCGTGGCTAAATTGATTTGAGTTCATGGATGGAAATTAACATAAAAAAATTACTAATTTGATTCGAATTGTTTACTTTTGTACTGCCTCACATTAATTATTCCCAGATTTATTTACCCACGGACGCCTCCCCAAAACGCGCATTTTTTGTAACAATCTAAATACAAAAAATCGTGTTGTACAAAGTTAAACTTAAAAATTCTGATGACATGGTGTTGTTGGATGATAAAGTTTACGAGTACCTCACCAGTGACCCTTATCTGGTGCGGATGGGCTTTATTGACAACCTGCGAAAGCATAGCAGTGGTTGTGCTGTCTTTCAGAAAAACTGGAAAAAGGCGGATGGCACTTACAAAACAGAGACAATCTATCTGCATAAGCTGGTAGCAGAAAAATTCATGGTGAAGGAAAAGACACCTCAAAAAAACTTAGTCGGAACAAAAAACGGGAACAAGCTGGATTGTCGGCTCGAAAACATCGTCTATCGGTCAAGAGCAGTGGCCAGCCGAAAGCGAAAAACGAGCAGCAAAGCAGGTTACACCGGTGTTTATCAGGAAAACAACCGATACAGAGCTGTGATTTCAATTAATAGAAAGTCTGTTCACATCGGAATGTTTTCTACACCTGAAGAAGCAGCGCTGGCTTACAACAAAAAGTCAAGAGAACTGTATGGAGAAAACGGTAAGATCAATATGATCAAACTGAGAAAAGACAAATCCTGATTAAGGCTTAATTGCCCGGGTCATTTCCCGTTTTCCCGGTGGGCCGGGCAATTCCTCAATCAAAAAGCCGAGTGACTTTAGCGTGCGTTTTACCGAGCCTTTGGCACAGTATGTTACCAACATTCCTCCTTGTTTTAGCGCCTCGTACATGATTTTCAACACATTAGCCTCCCACAATTCGGGCTGGGCGCTGGGCGCAAAGGCGTCGTAATATACGAGGTCATAACTTTCTTTCGGCAGCTGAAGCGATTCGAACTTGGAAGCAATTTTCTTCAACGTAAAAATGTCGTTATACGTAACATCGGTATCCCAATCTTGCTGGTGGAAATGAACCAACAGCGCTGGATCATCCAAGTCATTCAGCCACTCATGATAGTTGAGTTGCTGCGCCTGCTCCAGAGAAATCGGATAAGCCTCTACCGCATGATACACGACCGTCCAATGATTTAGCCAGGCTTCCCGAAAACTCAGCAGGGCGTTCAGGCCTGTACCAAAGCCCATCTCAAGAATGGAAATGTGGTGTTGCTTAATGGCTACGGGATGTAGGCCGTTGGCAAGAAAAACGTGGTTGCTTTCCTGAATAGCTCCGTACTTGGAGTGATAACTGACTTGAAACCTATCGGACAGTATCGTATGCGATCCGTCGCTGGTTTCAATGATAGTGCGGATATCTCCTTCCACAGACCTGATTTATGAGCGGGGGCGGTAAACTAAAACAACTGACTTATTTGCTGAAAAATGGCAAAAAGGTCCGACATCGAAAAATTAGTAGGGCATCCATATCCCCTGTTACAGGAAGTACCAAAAAGCAAAACAAGCAAGGACAAAAGGGCAGGGATCCAACCCCGGGATCTTTTCTTGAGCATGGTTATTATTTTTTTTGATAACGCGGTTTGAACGCTCCGAATTGTTTTTTTAGCTGAGCAAAATTACAAATTAATTCGGCAAGTTGGCGTTTCAGTGGTCATTTACTACGAACCCTTGGGAGAGGCGATTGTTTTAGTCATGTAACTTATTTGCCAAGAAAAAAAACGCAACACTCGTTAAATACAATCTCTTTGCTATTTTTACGCTCAGATTTGAAGATAATTAAACCAAACTCAATACCGACATGTCCAGAAAATTAGCTTTGCGCGATGCCCTCAGAGAGGCGATGGTCGAAGAAATGAGAAGAGACGAAACCGTGTTTCTGATGGGTGAAGAAGTGGCAGCCTATAACGGAGCATACAAGGTCAGTAAGGGAATGTTAGATGAATTTGGCCCCAAAAGGGTGATTGATACGCCGATTGCGGAACTAGGATTTACGGGTATCGGGGTAGGGGCTGCCATGAATGGATTACGTCCCATTGTCGAATTTATGACCTGGAATTTTGCGATTTTGGCTTTCGACCAGATCGTTAACAATGCAGCCAAAACTCTTTCGCAGTCTGCCGGTAATTTCTCCTGTCCGATCGTTTTCAGAGGGCCTTCAGGAGCAGCGGGTCAACTTGCTCAACAGCATTCTCAGACTTTCGAGAGCTGGATGGCAAATGTGCCAGGTCTGAAAGTGATTTCCTGCGTTCATCCTGCGGATGCAAAAGGCTTGTTGAAGTCTGCCATTCGGGATGAAAACCCTGTTTGTGTGATGGAATCGGAACTCCTGTATGGCTATCAGGACGAAGTGCCGGAAGGGGAGTACCTGGTTCCAATCGGAAAGGCAGCGGTAAGACGTGAAGGAACGGATGTGACGCTTGTTACCTTTAATAAAATGATTTTCCCGGCATTAGAGGCCGCAGATGAACTGGCGAAAGAGGGAATTTCTGCCGAGGTAATTGATTTGCGTACAATTCGGCCTTTGGATCATCAGACGATTGTCAATTCGGTCAAAAAAACCAATCGCATTGTGGTAATTGACGAATCTTGGCCATTTGCTGGTGTTTCTTCTGAAATTGCTTATGTGGTGCAGAAGTATGCATTTGATTATCTGGATGCGCCTGTAACTCGCGTCAATGCAGCAGATACTTCTTTGCCTTATGCGTCAACTTTGGTAGATGCTTATATGCCTGATGCAGCACGCATTGTGAAGGCTGTAAAGGAAGTGCGATACATGAAAGCCTAATGGCTGTAAAGATTAAGGATATTAGTTAATTGTAGAAAAGCCAGTCTCACTATGGGCTGGCTTTTTCTATTCAGCGACCAAAATATGCTCTGCATGGCACAGCTGTTGTATTATCTCATTATTTTGCCGCTTTCCAGGCTACCTATGCCCTGGCTATATGGAGTCTCCAATGTTTTATACTGGATCTTGTACAAATGGGTAGGGTACAGGAAAAAAGTGGTTTGGGATAACCTGATCAAGTCTTTTCCCGATAGGGAGGAAAAAGAACTCCGCCAGATCATGGACAAATTTTATCGCCATTTTTTTGATCTGATTGCTGAAAGCCTCAAAATGTTTAGCATGAGTGCCGAGGAGGCAATAGCCGGATGCAGGGTGGTCAACCGGGAATTACTCGATGCGTACACCCGGCAGGGGAGGGACATCATCATTACAGCCGGCCATTACAACAACTGGGAATTTGCAGCACTGAGTCTGGGCTTACAAATAGATGGAATTCCTGCCGGGATTTATCACCCCCTGAAAAACAAGTTCTTCGAACAAAAAATCAAAGCTTCTCGGGGAAAATACGGCATGATACTGGTTCCTAAGCAGGACACCAAATCCTTCCTGTCCAGCGGGGAAGGTGGGCCTTTCGCCTTGTTGATGGGAACCGACCAATCGCCTCATGACGCCAGGAAGGCATTTTGGACTACTTTTTTGGGACGGGAAACCGCCGTTATGTTCGGTACCGAAAAAATCGCCAAAGAATACAACCACGTTGTCGTTTTTGGACATATTCGGAAAATTTCCCGAGGAAAATATGAGATGTGGTTCGAACTGATTACCGAGAACCCTCAGGAAAGCGCCTACGGCGAAATTACCCTCCGACATACCCAAATCCTCGAAAAAGACATCCTTCAACAGCCGGAATACTGGCTTTGGACGCATAAACGATGGAAACGCCAGCGTCCGGAAGATATGCAGCTCGTAAATGGATAATGCTATTTAACATAATATAAATTATGGGATAAACAGTATTTTACCTTAAAAGCCCTTATAATCAGCGAATTAGATCAAATAAAAATTTTGCTGACCTAACAGCACCGTCCATATATCCCGGAAAAAGATCAGCTGTTTCGGATCCTCCAAAAAAGAGTTTTCCATTCCAATACGGTTGACGGAATATGGGGTTGCCGTTGTTTTGATGCGGTAGCACGGGATGCTGGTAAGCTGCGTAAGTAAACGGTTCTGCTGCCCAAACGGTATCCAGGTATTCGTCAAACATTTCGACCTGTTTCCCGTAGTATTTGCGCAGTTGTTGAAGTGCAATGTCCTTTCTTTCCTGCTGCGTAGCGATTTGATAGGCACCGTTGAGAAACCCCTTTAGGGCAAAAAAACGATGCTCCGGGGCACTATGGTCATATAATTCCGATATAGGTCCTACATTGCTGAAAACAGTAGCTCCTGCATGCGGTTTTTTCCAAAAGGGCTGCTGGTAAGTCAAACCGACTTTGATGGATTCCCCCATCCAGGTATGCGTCTGAGCGGCTATTTCCTCCAGCGGCAAAGGCAATTTCGGACTAAATGCGATATTCCGGAGCCATAAATTAGGTGGTATTGTACAGACAACCATGTTTCCAATATATTGGTTTTCATTTGTTTGCACAAGAATTTGATCGTTTTCCAGGATTATTTGCCGCACGGGCTGACCTAAAACAATTTGCTCAGGTTCCAGGTGCTCAACCAGGGCCTTGATGAGGGTGTCGGTTCCGCCTGCAATGCGATAACTGGGTTCAGAATTGTGGGGTAGCTGAACCAATTGTGGTGGGCTGGTTGAAATGGGTTCGTAGATGGCAGTATCGCCGAGAAATTGCTCCACGATCGAAAGGTTCAACGACTGCAGCAGCGCTGTTAAGGCGGTATGTTTCAAGCCAAGCCAGGTAGCTCCCATTTCCACACCAGCAGCTTGTCCCGGCTGCCTTACGGTATGGATACGCCCCCCTACCCTTTCCCTTGCCTCAATAACCAGTGCACGGACTCCTATTTGTTTCCAATACCAAGCCAGTGTTAAGCCGGTTAATCCGGCACCAACTATAATGGGTTGCATAAATATCTGATTTTTAATGATTTTCGAGATCTGCTTTTTCTCCGGCAGGAATTTCAAAGGGCAAGCGATTCACTGCCGGGGGAAGCGGGCAGGTGGCGTGAATAGAAAATAAGCAGGGAGGACTATATGCCTGGTTAAAGTCTAAAATAGTGTTGCCACTGGAATCTGGTTGTTGTACATACAAAAAACGCCCTCCGCCATAGGTTGTATTGCCATTGGATTGGTCTGAAAAAACAATAAACCATTCTTTATCAGCGGGATTAGAAGTAGGGGCAAGTTTGTAGGTAGTTCCCTGGTAGGAAAACACCAGGTTTCCCGGCCAGGGTTCCGCTCGCATGCTGCCCAATACAGTAGGCACGGCAAGGGTTTTGAGGGTATCAAAGGCTTCAAAGCGAGCTGGAATTTTCCAATCAGGGTCAATGGGGAAAAATTCCATCCCGCTGAACTGTTTTAGTTTTTGACTTTGGGTATTGATCAGCCGGATTGCCTTTCCCTCGGATCTCGAAATGGGATAAAACAACCATTTATAGTGCCTCATCAGAGTTGGCGGTCCGGGATAATCCGGCTCAAGTCGGGTCGTTGTGGTAATGAGTTGTTCATTGACCATCACTTCAAAGCTTGGATCCTTTAGGGATATTGTCATTTCACCAGAGGCATTCAGTTCAAAGAAACCGGCATAAGCTGGGAAATCCTTCGGAAAAACGTAGGTTTGGTCGGAGGAGGAACCAAAAGGATGTCGGCCCTCCTTAAGCCAGTACAAGCCTTCCAGGGCCAACCATCCGGTAGTATCACGCAACTCTTGATTGCGTTTCTCCTGCCATCGTTTGATCGCATGCACATATTCGTTTGAAGACTCATGGCGGTTGCAATGTAACAATCCAAGCATCAGGAATACCAGAAGGATGGCAGGCTTCATAGTTCCAATTTTTTAGTTAAGAAAACGCTGGGCAACAAACAGCTCTTTGGTGCTTCCTGAATAAGTATAAAATCCTTCGCCTGTTTTCACGCCTAATTTTCCGGCAGTCACCATGTTGACCAATAGCGGACAAGGGGCATATTTGGGTTGGCCGAAGCCCTCATGGAGCACCTTAAGAATAGAATGACACACATCCAACCCTATAAAATCGGCCAATTGCAGTGGCCCCATAGGATGCGCCATTCCCAATTTCATGACCGTATCAATTTCAGAAACACCCGCCACGCCTTCATAAAGGGTGAAAATTGCTTCGTTGATCATGGGCATCAGGATGCGATTGGCTACAAACCCCGGGTAATCATTGACTTCTACCGGAATTTTTCCCAAATTTTCCGCGAGATCCATGATGGTTTGCGTGACCTCATTGCTCGTTTGGTATCCGCGGATGACTTCTACCAGTTTCATCACGGGTACCGGATTCATAAAATGCATCCCAATCACCTGGCTGGGTCGTCTGGTCACAGCTGCAATAGCGGTGATGGAAATCGAAGAAGTATTTGTGGCCAGAATAGCATTTTCAGGAGCCGCGTCGTCTATCTGTCGGAACAGATCCAACTTTAAGCCCTGATTTTCGGTAGCCGCCTCTACAACAAGGTCAGCATTGACTACCCCCGCCGCTATACTCGTTCCGGTTTGGAGATGGGCCAAAGTTTGTTCTACCGCAGCCCCCTCGATCAATCCTTTAGTCAGCATCCGCTCGAGATTTTTTCGAATAGTAGCCACTCCCCTTTCCAGCGCTTGTGGCGAAACATCTATCAGATTGACCATATAGCCACGCATGGCAAAAACATGGGCAATTCCATTTCCCATGGTACCTGCTCCTATAACAGCAATGTTTTTCATGTAGTTAGTTTTTTGGTTAAACTTGGCTCACAAAAATAACACATAAATAAAAAAAGCCGCAACTAATCCTATAGTTGCGGCTTCCGGATAAAAAACCGGTAATGCTTTGGTTAATTTCTACCCTTGAAGTAAGACGTCACGGTTTCACCACCCTGAACGGTCTCCAACCTGTTTTTAAACTCCGTGGACAACTCCAGGTCATCTTTTTTTGCGTAAATCTCTTTTAGTGCAATCAAAACGTTCAGGTCATTAGGATCTGATTGTTCTGCCTTCACAAACCAAGGCAAAGCTTTGTCGAATTGCGCCAACAACTCTTCTTTTTTCTGGTCGTATTTTTTCAAACCTTCTTTAGACATATCATCAGCCAGTACATTCAATTCCTGTGCAAGGAAAGCTGCATGGTTGTAGTACAATACCCCGATGCTGTAGATGGCATCTGTGTATGTTGGATCAATTTCAAGCGCTTGGTTGTAGTAGCTGAGCGCCTGGTTGAAATACTCATCGCCCTTTACGCGGTCGCCTCCTTCTTCTTTGTATGTGCGTTGGTAAAGGTTGTCGAAAACACTACCGGTAGTCGTGTACAAGCTAATGTTGCCGGGTTCTTTAGAGATCGCTTCCTGCAAATTGGCAATCAGCTTATCGAGTGCCTCGATCTTCAGGTAGTGGTTGATTTCAGCAAACAACAATGATACATCATCCGGGTAGGCAGCACGACCTTCTTGTAGGAATCGGTAAGCAGCTTCTACCCCTTCTTTTTCAGTATAAATCTTGTACATCGCCTCATATACGATTGCATTGTCGTATTTTTTAGCATAAAGCGCGCCGTAGTGCTCTTCAGCTTCAGCCATCATGTTGGCGCTCATGGCAGCCAAACCGCTCAAGTACACCAGATAATCATAATCGTCATCGGTTGCAACATTGGAAACCGCTCCGTTATCAATCAATAAATTGTGTACCTCCAAACCTGTTTTGAAATGCATATAGGCTAGACCAAAGTTCTGCTCCTCGAAGGCGCCAACACCACTGTTGGTCAAATAAGGCTGAACTTCTGCCAAACCTGTAAGCGCATCTTTGGTCTCAAACTTTTTTTGAGCCAAAGAAAGACCTTTTTTGAAGGCCTCAACAGATTTCACGGCAGCAGTAGCCAACCCTTTGAATTCAAAAGATGCGCCTGGCTCCAATTGCTTGATGACTGCATTTCTAACCAAAGCTGCATTGTAGATTTGACCACGGGTAATCCAGGTTTTGGACAAAGCGCCAATCTCTGCATCCTGGATTGCAATATCACTGGCCTCAATTGCTTCGGTCAATTTTTCAGACTTAGCCTGATCCAGATTAAAAGCGCTCAGTGCCTTTTCCGCATCCTTTTCAGCTTTTTTAGCGTCCTGACCAAAAGTTAGTCCAGTAGCAAACAACAAAGAAAAGATTGCAAACAAAATTTTTTTCATGATACTTATTTTTCTTAGAATTAGCGGATTTGAATTTAAACGAACAATTATACTTAAATGTAGCTTACAAAAGGTTAAAATTTTGTCAATTATTCCTCATCTTTTTCGTCCTGCTGTTTGACCACAGCTACATCCGAGATTTGATCTCCCTCATCCAGTCTGATTACCCTAACCCCCTGTGTCGCTCGACCCATCACTCGCAATTCATTAACTGCCATGCGGATCATAATGCCCGACCGGGTGGTAATCATCAAATCGTCTGTGTCCGTAACCGATTTGATTGCGATCAATTGCCCCGTTTTTGCCGTTACCTGCATGGTTTTTACACCCTTGCCGCCCCTGTTGGTCAGTCGGTAATCCTCTACCGGCGAACGCTTGCCGTTGCCGTTTTCAGAAACGACCAACACGGAAGAATGCTCGTTGGAGGCATCCACCGCAATCATACCCACCACAAAATCCTCCTCGTTTTGGAGGGTAACGCCCCTAACTCCTGCGGCAGACCTGCCCATAGGGCGCACGGCTGATTCCGGGAATCGGATGGCGAAACCTGAATTTACAGCCATGAGTATTTCTTGCTTCCCGTCCGTTAACCTGGCTTCCAGCAGCCGATCCCCCTCGTTGATGGTGATCGCATTGATCCCTCCTGACCGCGGTCTGGAAAAAGCCTCCACAGATGTCTTTTTGATCACTCCTTTTCGCGTAGCGAGAACAATAAAGTTATTATTGACAAATTCAGTATCTGTAAGGTTTTTGATGATGATATAGGCCCTAACTTTATCCTCAGGCGAAATATTCAGGATATTTTGGATAACCCTGCCGCTGCTTGTTTTGGTGGCTTCGGGGATTTCATACACCCGTAGCCAATGGCATTTGCCCTGTTCGGTAAAAAGGAGCAAATAGTTATGGTTACTGGCAATAAACATGTGTTCCACGAAATCTTCATCACGTGTTTTAGCTCCTCTGGAGCCCCTTCCTCCCCTGCTCTGTGTCCGATATTCGGTCATGGGAGTTCGCTTCACGTAACCCAAATGAGAAATGGTAATCACCACCTCCTCATCGCCGATCATATCCTCGATACTGATATCTCCTTCCGCATAAGACACCTCAGTCCTTCGGGCATCGCCGTATCTTTCTTTGATGTCGGAAAGTTCATCTCTGACCACTTCTTTTTGCAGCTCTTCACTTTCCAGGATCGCCTTCAGATGAGCGATATTTTTAAGTAATTCGTCGTATTCGGCTTTGATTTTATCGCGCTCCAACCCTGTAAGTCGCTGCAAACGAAGTTCAAGGATGGCTTTTGCCTGAGCTTCAGACAGAAAGTTCCCTGCTTCGACAAATAATTCATTGGTAGCAGCGGATTCAATCAGCGTTCCAAATTTTGCCCAGAAAGCGGTTTTGTCGTCCACAAAATCCCCCTTCATCAATCCTTCCTTGGCGAGATCTGGTGTAGCGGATCCCCGAATGAGGTCAATAATCCTGTCAATATAATCCAGGGCAATCAACAAACCCACCAAGATATGTGCCCGGCTCAGCGCTTTATTGAGATCAAAGCGGGTTCTTCGGACAATCACCTCCAGTCGGAAGCGGATAAACTCATCTATCATCTCTCTGAGGCTGAGGATAACGGGTCTCCCCCGCAGCAACGCCACATTGTTAATCCCGTAGGAGGTTTGAAGTGGGGTATATTTATACAAGTGGCTCAGCACCACGTTGGCCATGGCATCCCGCTTAATCTCTACGACAATTCTAAGCCCCCGTCGGTCTGATTCATCCCTGAGGGTACTGATGCCCTCAATTTTCTTTTCATTGACCAGCTCTGCTATTTTAGCGACCAAGTTGGCCTTGTTGACCTGATAGGGAATCTCGGTAATGATAATCGTTTCTTTGCCGTTCTTTTCAGTCTGTATTTCTGCTTTACCTCTAACCAGGACTTTTCCCCTACCGGTAGCATAAGCCTCTTTAACACCCGCCGTTCCCAGAATAATTCCTCCGGTGGGAAAATCGGGCGCCTTTACAAACTGCATCAATTCTTCCAGGGTGATTTCCGGATTGGCCAAGGTAGCAACAATACCATCCACCACCTCGGTCAAGTTATGAGGAAGCATGTTGGTCGCCATCCCTACAGCAATACCGGAAGCACCATTGATCAGGAGATTGGGCAGTCGGGCAGGCAGAACGGTGGGCTCTTCCAGCGAATCGTCGAAATTCAGTGCAAAATCAACAGTATCCTTATTAATATCAGCAAGCATCTCTTCGCTGATGCGTTGCAAACGCGCCTCGGTGTATCGCATGGCGGCAGGACTATCGCCGTCCATGGATCCAAAGTTGCCCTGGCCGTCAATGAGTGGATACCGCAATGACCAGTTTTGTGCCAGTCGAACCATCGCATCATAAACAGAAGAGTCGCCGTGGGGGTGATATTTACCCAGCACCTCCCCTACAATTCTGGCCGATTTTTTGTGCGCTTTGTTGTATTGCACGCCAAGTTCGAGCATGCCATACAAAACCCTTCGGTGTACGGGCTTCAATCCATCCCTTACATCTGGAAGTGCTCTGGAAACAATCACCGACATGGAATAGTCAATGTAGGCCGTTTTCATTTCTTCCTCAATGTTAATCGGGACGATGCGCTGATTGATAGACATGCAAAAAATTTAAGTTAACAATTATGGGTACCGATTAGATCGAAACGCAAAAATAATAATTTTTTCCGCTATGACCTACTAATTAATGTTGCGCGTGCACACAACCCACCCGCAATTTGTTTGTTTGAGTACCATAAAATTTAGCATCTTTCGGGTTTGAAAAAAACAGGCATGGAAATTAAACCTTATGACAATGACGCCAGCGGTAAAAAATCGCAGGTGTCGAAAATGTTCAACAACATTGCGCCTTACTACGATTTGCTCAACCGCGTGCTCTCTTTGGGCATTGATACCGTGTGGCGCAAAAAGGCGGTTCAACAGTTAAGCACAGGCGATCGGCCTCAAATTATTTTGGATGTGGCAACGGGAACAGCGGATCTGGCGCTCGAAATTAACCGACAACTCAATCCCCACGCCATTACAGGAGTGGATATCGCAGCGGATATGCTGGCGATTGGTCGCCAAAAAATTGCCAAGCAAAACCTCAGTGAAATCATTCGGCTGGAGCAGGGTGACTCGGAAGAATTGCGCTTCGAAAACGACTATTTTGATGCAATCACGGTGGCATTTGGGGTGAGAAATTTTGAAAACCTACAAAAGGGTTTGACAGAAATGAGACGCGTGCTCAAACCCGGCGGAAAAGCCGTTATCCTGGAGTTTTCCAAACCTACCATTTTCCCGTTCAAGCAGCTGTATCATTTTTACTTCAAAAACATCCTGCCCTTTATCGGGAAGTTTACCTCGCGGGATCCCAAGGCCTACCAATATCTTTACGAGTCCGTACAATCTTTTCCCGACGGTGAGCGTTTTACGGCCATCTTATCGAATGTTGGATTTAAATCAACCAAATGCATACCATTAACTTTGGGAATCTGTTCCATTTATGTCGCAGAAAAATAGTCCTGTTGTTGCTTACGGTCGGGGCTTTTTATCCTGATTTGTATGCCCAGCGCGCGGGAGGGGACAACTACAATTTTCAGGGTTTTCAGCGCAAATCCTATTACTTTGGCATTACGCTGGGGTATAACACCTCCACCTTCAGGCCCTTCCGCTCCAAGGACTTTCTGATGCGGGATTCGATCCAAATTGTGGAGGGCTTAAGCGGCCCGGGATTCAATCTTGGGATTGTGACAAATCTCAAAGTGGGGCAGTATTTTGACTTTCGCTTGTTGCCTACCCTCTCTTTTGCAGAGCGCAATATAGAGTACAGCCTTAACCGACGCGATCAGAATTTTACCCAGCGAAAAGTAGAATCTGTTTTTGTGGAGTTGCCTTTCCAGGTCAGGTATAAATCGGAGCCGTTCAACGATCGGCGCTGGTTTGTGCTGCTCGGGGTAAAATACGGTTTTGATGTGGCCTCGGATTCCAGAACCCGCCAGGCAGCGTCCTTAGTTCGGATTGCCCCCAATGAGTTTTCCCTGGAATATGGTGCCGGTATGCAATTTTTCTTCCCCTATTTTATCTTTTCCCCGGAAATAAAAATTTCCCACAGCTTAGGTAACACGCTGATTTACAATCCCAACCTGGAGGAATCCACCATTCTGGAAAAAATCTTATCGCGGGCTTTTACGATTTCGCTTCATTTTGAAGGATAGTCTCCTGTGCGTGTAAGATGAGGTCTGGAAAAAAAGAGGCAAACATGTCACTGATGCTTTGTTCTTCGCGTTGAAGGGTATCTACGGCACCTTCCAGCCATGTGGGCTGACTTACCCTTCGCGCCAGGTAGTATAGGGTCTTCTCTATGCCTTGGATATCTCCATAGTGCCAAAGCCAGTCGTCTGCGACCATAGCTTGCATCCGCTGTCTGACGGGATCTTGCATTAGAAACTCGTGGTCTTGATAAGCAGTATAGGCCTCATTGATATAGCTACGCATAGGCTTTTGACAAAAGTCATTCCACGCCTTGGCCAGCAGATGGTCGCAAAAAATGTCCATCAACACTCCGGCATATTTTCGGTGGAGGGGATAAAGAAGTTTGTTCGCCTCTAGAATTAAGGGATGCTTGTCGGTAAAAGTATCTATGCTCCGATGTAGTCTGACACCTGCTACAATTTCGGGAGTGAGGTAAGCCAAGTCCCGATTTTTTACAAAATCCCCCAGGAAGTTTCCCACCAGGTAAGCAGGTTTACCAAAAGACAAACAAGCGTGAGCCAAATAATTCATGTAGTAGTTTGATCTAATAAAGTTAAAATTAAAATCTATCTTTGTCGCGTTTTTAACTAAAAACAACCTTTACATGGGCCTGAAATGTGGAATTGTGGGACTTCCCAATGTTGGAAAGTCCACTTTGTTTAACGCACTTACCTCTGCCAAGGCGTTGGCAGCCAATTATCCTTTTGCGACCAAAGATCCCAATCTTGGCGTAATTACGGTTCCGGATCCCCGTCTCGACAAACTGGTAAGTCTGGTGAGTCCACAAAAGACGATTCCTACTACCATCGAAATATTGGACATTGCGGGTTTGATTAAAGGTGCATCGCAGGGGGAAGGTTTGGGCAACCAGTTTTTGGCCAATATTAGAGAAGTGGATGCTATTGTGCATGTCGTGCGTTGTTTTGACGATGACAATGTGGTGCATGTGGACGGAGATGTGAATCCGGTCAGAGATAAGGAGATTATTGATACGGAGTTGTTGCTGAAAGATCTTGAAACGGTTGAAAAGCGCTTGGATAAGCAGAAAAAAGCGGCCAAGGGTGGGGAAAAGGACGCGCTGAGGGCAGTAGCTTGTGTAGAAAAAGTCAAAAAGCATATTGAGTCTGGTGCTTTGGTGAGAACATTGGAGCTGGAAGGTGAGGAAAAAGAGCTTTTGGACGATATGATGTTGCTCACAGCCAAACCTGTGGTCTATGTATGTAATGTGGATGAGGCGTCTGTTGAACACGGAAATGCGCACACAAAGGCTTTTGCGGAGGCAATTGCGGACGAACATGCCGAAATTATCCTTGTGTGTGCCGGCATAGAAGCTGAGGTTGCGGATCTGGATACGAAAGAAGAGCGCATGGAATACCTCGAAGCGATTGGTTTGGACGAGCCGGGAGTCAACAAACTCATTCGTTCCTGCTACAAATTATTGAACTTGATCACTTATTTTACCGCAGGTGAAAAAGAGGTTCGCGCCTGGACAATTACCCGGGGAACAAAAGCTCCTCAAGCTGCGGGTGTGATCCATTCAGACTTTGAAAAAGGCTTCATACGGGCGGAAGTCATCCGGTATGATGATTTCGTGACTTATGGATCGGAAAGTGCGGTCAAGGATGCCGGGAAGATGGGGGTTGAGGGTAAGGAATACATCGTCGGTGACGGAGACGTCATGCATTTCCGCTTCAATGTCTGATTTCTCCTACTTTTTGGTTTACAAGCCTTTCGGTTATCTGTCCCAGTTTACCAGGGAAGCCCCGGATCACCGTACCCTTGCTGACTTGCACAGCTTTCCACCGGATGTCTATCCAGTAGGAAGGTTGGATGCTGATAGTGAAGGTTTACTCCTTTTGACCAACGATAAATCGCTTAATGCCAAGTTGTTGAGTCCAAAAAACAAGCACTGGCGAAAATACTGGGTTCAGGTGGAAGGTATCCCTGAGGAAAAAGATTTGCTTCCGATACAAAAAGGAATATCAGTTACCATTCAGGGCAAAAATCATCCATGTTTGCCTGCTCGGATACAAATTATTCAGGAGCCTTCCGGCATCCCGGACAGGGATCCCCCTATTCGAGAACGCAAAAACATCCCCGTAAGCTGGCTGGAGATTTCGCTGCAGGAAGGAAAAAACCGACAGGTTCGAAAAATGATGGCAGCCATTGGCTACCCGGTGCTTCGGCTCATTCGGGCGTCCATCGAAGATCTTTCCCTGAGCAGCCAGGTACCCGGAAGGGTTGAGCGGCGCTCGGGGAAAGAGATCTACAGGGCCTTGAAGATTGTTTAATCTTCCCGCAACACAGGACTTTTAACCCCGGTCAGTTCCCACTGGGTCAAGGTGGTCGGAATACTTCCAATCGCATTTAGCGCATCGAAATAATTTTTGAGGGCAAACTCCTCCCCTTTCCCTTCCAGCATGCGCGCGTATTCTGCCATAACCTCTTCTGCCAGGTATTTCCCGGTGATATAACTGGTTCCATAGCCGGGTTGTCGCAGGTACAAGTGTTGTTCGAAAATTTTCAGTTCCTCTTCGGTTTTCATCCACCCTCTGGGAGTGTAATCAGAGTGGATCCCTCCGGCTTCCTGCATGGTCATTTCATTGGCATGCGCGTAGAGCGAACCGAGTCCTCTGGCCGCACGCTGTGCGATCATGATATATACAATTTCCCGCGAACGGGGGGAATCGTCGTAAAGTCCTGCATCCATAAACATTTCCTCCACGGCAGTAGCCAGTCCCTCGTTTCTGGAGTCGAAGATATTGTACAAGAGTGGAACTGCGCGAATCTCGCTTTGATGGGGCTCTGTATCCATTCTGGCCAGCTCAAACCAATGGTAAAAGTGAGAATACAGTGGCCGTTGATCCAGGTGGGCGGTAATCCAGAAGAAATTGCGGCGTTCTTCGGGAACGAAAGCGCCAAGGTGTTCCCGAAGCGCAGGATCGTAATAATCTTTCACGGTAACAATATCTTGTTCCTCGAGAAACCGCATTAAGCTTTGTGCGGAAGCTTCTGCCATGCGATTGTAGGCTTCGGGCGAATCTGCTGCTTTGAGCTGTGGCAAATTCCGGTTGCGGTGTTCTTCCAGTTTTAGCGCCGACCAGGCGCGGGCAATCTCTCTTTTCAGCAGCATCACTTCATCTTCCCAGGTAAGGGGAACCAGGTGCACGTTTTGTTGGTACCAGGTATAGTTTTCCTTGCCAATACCGGAAGGACCGGTTTTTTTAGGTGCCTCTGATTCCAGCCAGCCCACCAAATCCTGGGTCGAAGTAATTGCTGCATCAATTGTAGCCTCCAACTCGGGATCTCCCTGGATGCTCTCCCAGGTTTTTATGGTAGTAAGGTCTTCCACTTGCTGTTTGATATCCCGAATACCGGTGATCCAGAGATCTTTGGCATTTCCGGTAAGGTTGCGTTTTGCTTGTTCATTCAGCGGGGGAATAACAGACAGTTCGGACAGCAGTTTTTGCTTGCTATCCGGGTCGAGGGGAAAATCATAAGTCCAAATCTCCGTAGTACCGTGATGGGTTGGGCCTTCGTGTGCAGGCACATCACTTCTGTCCATCCACAGCGACTTATAGTAAGCCGGATCCCTTTGCCAGGGTTTCAGGATCCTGTGGTTGAAATCATAACCGTTCATTTCAGCGCGGACAACATGCCAATCTACCTGTTGAGGAGTGGGCCAATTAGAAATATCCATGGACAGCAGCTTTTGCTGTAGGCTTACAAAATCCGCCTGCCGCTTTTCAAAGGTTTCGGCTGTATAATCAGGAGCACCTTCCAGCATGGGTGGGCGTTCGAAGCTCCGCCATTCTTTGAAGAGAGCGAGCAATTCTTCGTAGGTAGCGGGTTGTTTGTTGACAACAGCAGGTTTTGTTGTTGGGGCTTCGGTAGGTGCTTCGCAGCTGGAAAAACCTGCACCGATCAGCAGGATGACGAGAAAATGTAGCAATCGCATGGAAATAATTTTGGTTGAAAGATAAGGTTAAAGTCTGATCACCTGTCCCAGGCGCGCAACCTGAAATCCCTGTTCGAGCACGAAACGAGTTTCCTCACTGGTTGGATCCAGCAGTGGATTGGTATGGTTGAGGTGAATGAAAATGATTTTTGCTTTTTCAGAAGTTGGCCACTCGGCAAAAGTGTTCATGGTTTCCACAACAAAGGGGTGCGGTATCTCTGCAATGTCCCGGTAGTTGATCTCAGCAGCATCGAAAAAAGTAGCGTCAATCAAGGCATAATCCACGTTTTTTATTTCTTCCCGGATATCGCGACCCCATTTTTCCCACTTGTCTATATCCGGAATAAACAACGCTTTTTTGCTTGGCCCTTCGATCAGGTAGCCTACGGTTTCGGAGTACTCATCCCTGTGCGGAACCCTAAATGGCTGGACTAAGATGTTTTTTGTTAGCGGTAAGGGGGTATCTGGAGAAAGGGTTTTTGGGTGGATATTTCCGAGTTGGAGCAACTGGCTCCACGGGCCATTGCTTTGCAAATACGCTTGCATGCGGGGCATACAGAACACCTCTACCCCTTGGGCATTGATGGCCTCTCTGCCCAGGTACATCAAACCGGTATAGTGGCCAATATGGGCGTGGGTGAGAAAAATGCCATTGGGAAGCAGGTGTCCGGTTTCCGGGTAGCTGTTCCGAAGCAGCTCGAGTTGAGCGGGCAAATCCGGACTTGCCTCAAAAATGAATTTTTTGTCTGCAGCATGATCCAGCAATCCCAGACTGGTTACCTTTCTTGTCGGATCGGGGTTGGCAAACAAATCCTTGCAGCAATCCTTTTGACAACCTATATGTGGAGATCCTGCATCCTGTACTGTGCCCAATACGACCAGATCCACGCCGGTAGAAGGAACATAACCCAATAGCCACCCGTGCAGTAAAAGATGTCCAAGGAAAAGCATTATCATGGAATGAGGGATTTTATGGATATGAAATTACCAAATAATCCGGGAATCAAATTCCTGAGACAATAATTTTGTGTTCCAGCAACCAATTTCGGATGGTATCCCTGTTGGCTTTCCAGGTATCCCAAACAGCGAGGCACCATTCTCGTAAGGCCGCATCCCTTTCGGGTCCCGGGGTGGCCTTTAGCACGTCCTCTAAAGAAAAACCGCCCCTGTTGAGCTGGGGAATGACATAAACGGGCAGTCTGTCTTTGTAGGGAGCAAGTTTGATATGCACTTGTTGTACTGCCTTTCCAGTAAAGTCCTCTTCCAGGTACAAGTACAAGCCCAGCAATGCAAATACGACAGCTAAGGGTTTAGTTGCCGTATTTGCCTGTTGTAAGGTAAAAGCATCCACTGCATGTTGATGCAAAAAGGCTGGATTGGAGTGATTCAGCGTATAAAAGTAAAGCAAGTCAATATTCGAGTGCATGTCATCAATTATCCAGGAAAGCAGAGAACATCCAAACCAATTTTTCCTGTTCGCGGATATAATCGCTCATCAGGGCATTGGTACCCTCATCGTTGGCATCACCGGAAAGTTCGAGCAATTCCCGTTGCAGGCGGATGGTGACTTGAAAAGAGCCCACGATATTATGTACGGCTTTGATGCCATCTGTCACCTCTGCACTTTCCTGAATCGTTGAAATTTGGTTGTAGTGAGAATACCTATGCTGCGGTGCGTAGCCCAGGGTAAGGATTCGCTCCGCGATTTCATCAATTTTGAGCAAAAGATCATTGTAGATCTCTTCGAATTTCAAGTGCAGCTCGAAAAATTTCTGTCCGCGGATATTCCAATGGTAGCCTCTTGTGTTTTGGTAAAAAACCGAATAGTTGGCTAGTAGTTCGTTTAGTTTGCCAGCTAGCACCTCGGATTTTTCTCTGTCCAGACCTATTGCATTTAAATTTTTCATACCGGATTCGATTTATTGTTTATCAAATGGTTGTCATTCTAAAAACAGTATCAAGCCGGAAAGGGTTGATGCTTGATCCATCATTTGGGGTTGCGCCTGCTATCGCTGATGTGCAACACTTTTCCCGGAAAAGTTTCCTGCACCAGTTTGCCGTTTTCCACCAGGAAGGTACCATTGACAATGACCTGTTCAATGCCCTCCGGATATTGGTGGGGTTCAAAAAAAGTAGCCTTATCCTGTATTTTTTCCGGATCAAACACCAGGATGTCGGCCACGTTGCCTTCCCGGAGCAGTCCTCTATCTGAAAAGCCCATAAACTGTGCCGGAAGGCTGGTAGCCGATCGGACAGCATGTTCCATGGAAATCACTCCTCTGGTTTTGGCATAGTGGGCGATTTTTCGTGGAAAAGTTCCGTAGAAACGGGCGTGGACAGGTGAAAAGGGCAAACCCAGACCTGCGTCAGATGCGGTAATTACCCAGGGTTGTTGTGCCAAAAACTCAATATCCTGTTCTGACATAGAAAAGCCCCGCATTCTTCCGCCACCATCGCGTTTCGGATCGCCGCTCATCTGGAGGTGAATGGCTGCATCAATCATAGACAGGTTCGTTTCCTGAGCAATTGTGGAAAGGGACTTACCTACATAAGCCTCAACAGGGTGTTCAAATACCACAACATTCTCGGGACCACCCCTGCGTTCGATTTCACGAAGCACATCCTGGTCAAATTTCGCCCGATTCCCGGGAAGACTTAGGTGGTATTGCAGCGCTTCCTGCTTGTTTTTGCCCTCCAATTCGAGTGCCCAATCCGGCAGAAGGACGGTATTGCCATCGGTGCCGCTAGTGGTATAGGGATATTGATCTGCCCACACTTCCACACCTCTGGCGCGAGCCCGGTTCACTAAATTAACCAGGGTCGTACTGGCTCCCCAAAGATCCGCACCTTTAACCTTAATATGGGTTGCACAGGAAGGAACTCCGGTTGATTCTGCCACCTTAATTACCTCTGAAATATTATCTATGGCATTTCCGGGACTTTGTCCGTCTCGACTTGGAAGGTACCACATAGGATCGGATCCGGAATAGCGCTCGTGGACGATATAGACACCACCATAGGGTTTAACCGATGCAACCAGTTCGATCACTTCTTCGGTGTTGCTCCACCTTCCCGGAACATACTCCAGTCCGGCAGAAAGTCCATAAGCTCCTGCTTCCATGCCTTCTGCGATAAACATTTTCATTTTTTCGATCTCTTGCGGAGTCGCCAGCCGTTGGTAGTCGTCACCCATTGCTCTTCGGCGAATGGAATTATGCCCTACCATAAGCGCAACATTCGGACCGACGCCTCCCCTTTCCATTTGCTTGCGTTGTTCCTCAATGGAATCGGGACTTCTCCCGTCGTGATTTACTACCAGCGTGGTAACCCCCTGCATAACCATATTGTGAGCAGCGCGCAAGATCGGATTATCTGAGCGGATATTGTTTCTGCCATAAGTATCGTCGGCATGCGAATGGATATCAATAAATCCCGGACACACTATACTTCCTTTGACATCCAATGTTTTTCGGGCATGCGTATGGGATAATGCCCCTATTTCGACAATGCGTTCGCCCCGGATAGCGATATCCCCGTAAAACCAGGGGTTGCCGGAACCATCCATGATTCTTCCATTGGTGATGATTAGATCAAACGGATCTGGCTGTTGTGCGGAAAGTATTCCTGAAAAGAACAAGCCAAAAACAAGGTAAAAAAAGAAAATTTGGTTTTTCATAGATATGGTTTTATCGTAGTCTTGACGCGCCAAGGCAAAAAATTAAATTCCTTAAAATTAATGGTAATCCTTAATTTAAAGGCCTTAATTTGTCGCCATACAAGCAAAAAATATGAAATTTAGCAGAAAGGATTTTGTCAAAGGAATTGGAATAGGCACCCTTACGCTTCCCATCTGGCTTCGATCATTTCTTGGGGAGAATTGGGCTCAGGAACCACTCAATGGCCCGGAAACCCGGATATCAGAAAAAAAATATCAGTGGAAAATGGTAACCACTTGGCCGCCTAATTTTCCGGTGCTGGGTGAAGCCTGTACGTATTTTGCAAATATTGTCCGGGAAATGTCGGGCGGGCGTATAGAAATCAAGGTGTATGGTGGTGGAGAACTCGTCCCTGCCCTGGAGGTATTCGATACAGTGCGCTCAGGTGGGGCTGAAATGGGATGCGGGGCCTCCTACTATTGGGCAGGAAAATCTCCTGCAACCCAATTTTTTACCTCTGTTCCGTTTGGGATGAATGCGCAGCAGATGCACTCCTGGCTCATTTGGGGAGGAGGAATGGAATTGTGGGAGGAGATTTATGCGGACTTCAACCTGGTACCTATGATTGGAGGCAACACAGGTATGCAGATGGGGGGCTGGTTTAACCGGGAAATCAAATCTATGGATGATTTAAAGGGTTTAAAAATGCGACTTCCCGGTCTTGGCGGAAAAGTCCTTGAGAAAGCGGGTGGAACACCTGTGCTGCTGGCGGGTGGAGAAATCTACACAGGACTGGAAAGGGGGGTAATTGACGCAACCGAGTGGCTGGGGCCTTATCACGACTACTTGGCAGGATTCCAGCAAATCGCAAAATATTACTATACTCCGGGGTGGCACGAACCCGGAAGTGTCTTGGAGTTTACGGTCAACAAAACCCTGTATGATTCCCTTCCGAATGACCTGAAAGCCATACTCAAAGCGGCGGCAGCACAAGCCACAAACTGGTGTTTTGCTGGTATGGAAACCAAAAATGCAGAGCAACTAGCCATTATGAAACAGGAAGGAGTAGCGATCAGATCCTTTCCAAAAGAAGTCCTGGATCAGCTGAGGATTTACTCAGAAGAAGTGTTGGAAGAACTGGCTTCTTCAGATGCCCGATCCAGAAAAGTCTATGATTCATTCAAAAAATTCAAGGCACTCATCAACCCCTATTCCGGGATTACCGAAAAACTGTTTTTTGAAAGTATTGAGTAACACATCAGCTCAATATCTCCGGGAAAAAGACAACTGCAAACAGCAAAATCAACTGAATCACTACAAAAGGGATAATACCCTTGTACAGATGAGAAGTGGTTACTTCATCCGGTGCCACCCCTTTGAGGTAAAATAACGAAAACCCGAAGGGAGGAGTCAGAAAAGAAGTCTGCAAGTTCAGCGCAAGTAAAATTCCGATCCAGATCAGATCCACTTCCAATGCCCTAAAGACTGGAGCCACAACAGGAACGATGATGAAGATAATCTCTATAAAATCAATAAAAAAACCAGCGATAAAAACGATCAACATGACCAGGAACAGAAAACCCATAGGACTCAAATCCGATGATGCAATCAACCCTGTTAGGTATTGATCCCCGTTCATTTCCCGAAACACAAAAGAAAAAGTGGTGGCTCCTAACAAAATGATAAAAACCATGGTCGTCAAATGAGTCGTCTCCCGGACTACCGCTTTCAAAACCTGCATGGAGAACTTTCCCTGGGCTACAGTCAACCCCGAAGCACCTAAGGCTCCTACTGCTGCAGCCTCCGTAGGACTCGCAATTCCCATAAAAATAGATCCCAATACGGAGACAATCAGCACTAAGGGCATCAGAAAAGCCTTAAAGACTTTGCCCCAAAAGACCTTTTTATCCCGCATGAACTCCCGAACTTCTTCCTTCGGTAAAGGCGGAGCCATAGCCGGGAAAATAGTCGCTACCACAATGATGTACAACAAATAGGCACCTACAAGAACAAGACCAGGAACAACCGCCGCAGCAAAAAGATCCCCAACAGACACATTTAACACACTCCCCAATAAGACCAATACCACCGAAGGCGGTATAATCTGACCCAAAGTCCCGGATGCAGCAATGGTGCCACTGGCTAAAGCCGGTTGATAGCCCCGCTTCAACATCGTAGGCAGACTAATCAAACCCATCGTAATCACGGTAGCCCCCACAATTCCGGTAGAAGCTGCCAGCAATGCCCCTACCAGCACTACTGAAATAGCCAGACCCCCGTTGATCCGCGCAAACAGCATAGACATGGTTTCCAACAAACTCTCCGCCAAACCCGACTTCTCGAGCATGATTCCCATGAAAATGAAAAGCGGAACCGCCAACAATACTTGGTTGTTCATCACCCCCATCACACGGGGAGGAAACGCGGCAAATGTTCCCGAATCCAAAAACAATAACGCATAAATTACCGAAATCCCCCCCAGGGTAAACGCTACCGGATACCCGTAAAGAATCAGCACGAAAATGCTTAAAAACATTAAAATCGCCAGTACCTCCATAATTTATGCTCCAGGCTTTTTTACGAGAAAAAGGATGGTTTGGATGAGCTGCGCAACCCCCTGCAGCAACAACAGCAATGCACCTATTGGCACCATCGCCTTGATGAGATATAGCGCAGGCAACCCACCGGGATTGGGAGAAGTTTCCCGGATGAGAAAAGATTCATAAGCGTAGCCCCAAGTGGAAAAAACTACAAACAAACACCAGGGAACCAATAAAAATAGCGTACCCAGTAAATTGACCCAAGCCTTATCCCTTGGATTGAAATTGCTGTAAAACAAATCAACCCGCACATGTTTATCATGCTTCAAGGCATAGCCTGCGCCCAGTAAGAAAATAATAGAGAACAAATACCACTCCAGCTCCAATACCCAGTTCTTGGTAGTGTTGAAAAAGTACCTGCTGACCACATCTACCCCCACCACCAACACCAAAATAGCAGTAAGCCATGAGACTGCCCTGCCTATCCATTCATTCCACTCACTAATCCTCTTTTCAACCTTTATCCAGAATTGCTCCATACGATAGCAAATTTTTGATTTGCAGAATTTATTCCGGGTAACAAAATAAAAAAAATTAACAAGCAATCTATAAATCTTCTTTAACAGCATCATACTCGATTAGTACGCCCTGCTGGACAGCGTCTTGAACCCACCCTACCTGAGGGCCGTCAACGCTTAGACTTACAGATATGGTTCGCGTACTGACAACATAGTACAGTAGTAAAATCAATAAGAGATCAATCAAATGGTTTTTTAACTGAGGCCAAAAATTAACAGGAAGTACAGCGGATAGGTTATAACTTGTTGTTTGCATGGTAAACTGTTTTTGATAACTGATACAAATATAAAACAATTTGTTTTTTATATCAAAGTTTGACAAAACTTTTTGTTTTAATTAATTCAATCAGAATTGTTTTTTTTAACACACAAACAAAATATATTTGTCCCGCCCTGCCGGATCAAACCGCAAGTTTCGGTACCAAAAAAAGAGTATGGAAAAATCAATCAAGCGCATTGCTGTTTTTACTTCGGGAGGAGATGCCCCTGGTATGAACGCTGCTATCCGAGCCGTAGTCAGGACGGCCAACTATTACGATCTGCACGTTTTTGGAATTAACAGGGGCTACGAAGGCATGATCAATGGAGATCTTCACCGGCTCGATTCCAGAGATGTGGCAAATATTATTCACAGGGGTGGAACAATTCTAAAGACTGCCCGGAGTGAGCGGTTTAAGACACCAGAGGGGCGTCGGGCGGCTTATGAGGCTTTGCAGGCTTATGACATAGATGCGTGTATTGCCATTGGAGGAGATGGAACCCTTACCGGGGCTAAGATTTTTTGCGAAGAATATCCTCAAATCCCTTTCATCGGCATTCCTGGGACGATTGACAACGATTTGTTTGGCACAGATTACACGATTGGGTACGATACAGCAGTAAATACTGCGGTAGAAGCTGTGGATCGAATTCGCGACACAGCCGATTCTCACAACCGCTTGTTTTTCATTGAGGTAATGGGGAGAAATGCCGGGTACATTGCGTTGAGTACCGCCATTGGAGGCGGCGCGGAGGCTGTTTTGCTTCCGGAGGACAAATTGAATATTGAAGAGTTGGTGACCAGGTTGAATTTGGGTGCCAAAAAAAAGAAGCTGTTCAGCGTGGTGATTGTAGCGGAAGGCTTTATGGAAGGTGGCGCTCAGGAGGTTGCTCGTTTGGTCAATGAGCGCTTTGATTACTACGATATCAAAGTTACCATAATCGGACACTTGCAGCGTGGCGGCTCGCCATCTCGGCTCGACCGGCTTATCGCATCTCGCCTCGGCTTTTCTGCAGTGGAATTGTTGCTCAAGGGCGAGCGCAATATTATGGTAGGAATTGTTAAAAACGAGATAACAGGTACATCTTTTGAAGATGCTATTACCAAATCGAAGGCGGTCAATGACGAATTGATCCGCATGGCTGAAATATTGGCAACCTGAAAAAGGAAAGCAGGCGTCCTGGAAAAGGACGCCTGCTTTGTTTAGTCTAAAGGCTCATTAAATAAGCTTTCAAGAAGCCATCGAGTTCCCCGTCGAGTACGGCTTCTGTCTGGCTGGTATGAAAGTCAGTACGGTGATCCTTCACCCTGCGATCGTCCAAAACGTAGCTGCGGATTTGAGATCCCCATTCATTTTTCATCTTCCCCGCTTCGACCTTCTCCTTTTCCGCGCGTTTGCGTTCAATTTCGAGTTCGTACAAGCGCGACTTCAACATTTGAATGGCTTTATCGCGGTTCATGTGCTGGGACCTTTCCTGCTGACATTCCACTACAATCCCTGTGGGAAGGTGGCGCAATCGAACGGCAGACTCTGTTTTGTTAACGTGCTGCCCCCCTGCCCCACTGGAGCGGAAAGTATCCCAATCCAGATCTGCCGGATTGACGTCCACCTCAATGCGGTCGTCAATCAGCGGATGCACAAACACAGAGGAAAACGAAGTCATTCGTTTGCCTTGCGAATTAAATGGACTGACCCTAACCAAGCGGTGTACGCCATTTTCGCCTTTTAGCAGACCGTAGGCATATTCGCCCTTGATTTCTAACGAAGCGGACTTTATACCAGCGACATCGCCATCCTGACGATTGAGTTCTGACACCTTGAATCCTTTCTTCTCTGCCCACATCACATACATGCGCAGGAGCATGGAAGACCAATCACAGCTTTCCGTTCCACCGGCACCTGCATTGATTTCAAGGATACAGCCCAGTTCGTCCTCCTCCTTATTGAGGGTGGCTCGAAACTGTACATCCTCCAGTGCCAGGAGTGCTTCTTCGTATTTCTCGTCCACCTCTTCTTCGGTGGCCTCATCCATTCTAAAAAACTCCAGCAGGACCTCGGCATCATCTGTCAGCATTTTGAGCTGATTGTATTGCGTTACGACCTGCTTGTTGCCTTTCAGCTTTCGTAAAATAGCTTCTGCCTGCTCCGGATCATTCCAAAAATCCGGATTCAAAGACAATTGCTCTTGCTCTTCTATCTCTAATAACCGTCTATCGACGTCAAAGATACCTCCTTAAGAGCAGGAGCTTCTCCTGAAGATCTTTTAGTTGTTCAATAGTCATTGTGACAAATTTTAATTTGGTTTTTTAACCTCTTCCAGTTCTACGTAAAAAACAAGTTCTGCATTTGGAGGAATAGGGCCACTACCATCTGCACCATAACCAAGTGCAGCTGGAATAAATAGCGTCATCCGACCACCTTGATTTAATTCTGCCAATCCTTCATCCCATCCAAGGATAACCTGACCAGCGCCCAGGGTGAAGTTAATGGGCTGGCCGGGTCTGAAAGAACTATCAAATACTTCTTTATTGGTCAGCATACCATGGTAGTGCACAGACACAAAATCTCCGGCTTCTGCTTTTGGCCCTGTACCCTGTTCATGAATGATATATTTCAATCCTGAGACGGTTTCGGTAATCTGATCATCCAATTTTTTGGCATTGTAGGCATCCACTCTTGCCGACAAATCTGCATTAACCGGTTCGTACCTTTCCTTAACCATTTCCATTCGAGCCATCATTTCCTCCTCCAGGGCTTGTTGTTCCTCTACAAACTGAGTTTGTGTCTTAATTTCTCTCACCACGAGGTCGTACATTAGGAATTTTTCGTTCTCAAAACCAGGAGGGATATTGGCAACCGTGTCAATTCTAATGTAGATGGTTGCACTGTCTCCTACAGCCATATTCATCACCACTTCCATAATGGGTGAAGGATCATTGACGGTCATGGCCGGATCAACTATCGGTGTGTAGGGAAGGTTTTCTTGGCTGCGGGTAGTTAGCACTACAGAATCCCGGTTGCGGATATCTGCACTAAAAAAAACGATATCCGAAATTTGTGGCTTTGTGCCACCGACATTGGTATGAAGTACATACTGAAAACCGCTGGGGCTTACTGCGGCACCGGGAATTCGATCACCCTTATCACCAGAGCAAGATCCTGCAAAAATTGCAAGGGGTAAAACAAAAGCTAACAGCTTGAAATTCTTCAACATTGTGTGTAATTTAATGAAATGTTTTTTTTTGAAAGTACAAAGGTAATATTTCTTTGAATTTGTTTACGGTGGCTGTCAAATTATGAAAGGAAGCGCCCCCTGCTGCGTTTTTGTGCCCGCCTCCGCGAAAATGTTTTTGCGCCAGCTCCTGCACCGAAATGTCGTCTTTTGAGCGAAGCGATATCTTAACGATAGTAGGTTGTTCCATGATGAAAGCTGCCACATCCACTTCTTTTAACCGTAGCAGATTATTGATAATTCCCTCTGTGTCCCCCCTTTTGATGTCGAAGTTGGCATAATCTTCTTTGGTTAGGGTGATGATTCCGGTGCTGTATTCGGGGATGATCTCCATTCGGTTATTCAAACAATGGCCAAGCAGACGCAGTTGCTTTTCGGTCATACTGTTGAATATCAGGTTTTGAAGATGGTAATCGTCAACCCCTCGGTCGAGGAGATCTGCCACAACCCGGAACAACCTGGAAGAGGTACTGTATTTAAAAGACCCTGTATCTGTAAGAATGCCGGTGTACAAGCAATCTCCGATAGTATGGTCAATAAGATCGGCATCCCCCAGATCAGTTATGAAAGTATAGATCATTTCACAGGTCGAACTGGCCTGTGGATCTGAAATTAGCAGATCGGAGAACCCTTCCGGATACAGGTGGTGATCAATCGTTACTATTTTGGCGTTTTTGTTTTTCAGCATCGCCTCCCCTGCTTTGTCAATTCGATCGAGCGAATTAAAATCGAGGCAAAAAAACAACTCCGCTCGTTCGATTTTGTCAAGCGCTTGTTTTTCTTCGGTATCATACACCAGGATGTCGTGAATGCCCTTCATCCAAAATAGCGATTCGGGATATTCAGAGGGAAGGACGACACTTACGTCATGGTTTTGCTTTTTCAGGTAATGTGCCAAGGCCAAGGATGCACCTACCGCATCGCCATCCGGATTGCGATGTGCCGTTATGGTAATATTTTTGGGAAGGGACAAAAAATTTTTCAGTTCGGATAAACTCGTCATACGTTCGATTTAAAACCTGCAAATAGGATTATTGTCGGCAATTTAACCAAAATATGGCTTTTGCGAATTGGGGTACTGCTTCTGTTTTGTTACTTTTGCGACAAATTTAAACAACCTTCGAATAATTAAAACAATGGCAGGAAACAGAACATTCACTATGATCAAGCCTGATGCTGTTGCAGCCGGGCATATTGGCGCGATTTTAGCAAAAATTAACGAGGCAGGTTTCAGAATTGTGGCCATGAAACTTACCCGACTTTCAGCTGAAAAGGCGGGAGAGTTTTATGCAGTGCACAAAGAAAGGCCATTCTACGGAGAACTGGTAGATTTCATGTCTTCAGGAGCTATTGTTTCTGCTATTCTCGAAAAAGACAATGCGGTAGAAGATTTCCGTACCCTCATCGGGGCTACTGATCCTTCTAAAGCTGCACCCGGTACCATCCGAGCTTTGTTCGCAAAAAGCATCGGCGAAAATGCGGTTCACGGTTCAGACTCGGACGAAAATGCAAAGATCGAGAGCGATTTTCACTTTTCTGGCTTGGAAAGGTTTTAATTCCTGATCAAGAGATTGTGACTAAGGTTACGCCATCACCTCCCTGTTCTTGGGGAGGATGGCTAACCTCCATGCTTACCCGATATTCCCGCAACTTCTTTTTGACGGCATTGCGCAAGACGCCGGTTCCTTTTCCGTGAACGATCCTCAGGTGATTGGCACTACTCATTAAGGCATTGTCCAGGTATTGTTCCAACAAGCGCAGTGCTTCTTCGATGCGCATACCCCTAAGGTCAATGCTGGACTCGAAATTGGCTTGGTTGTTGACCACATCTGTTTTGATACTCTTCCTGTCGTTGGTGTCCAAAGGAACATTGGCAGGTTCGAGATCCTGTACCCGTGCGTTTACCCGGAGGTCTCCCAATACCACAATAGCCTGCTTTTTGTCGAGCTTTTCGATTTGGCCGATGCTCCCTCCTGCTGACATGCGCACGAAATCTCCTTCTTTAAGTTCTGCGTGCTTGCGTGCGGGTTTTGCCCCTTGTACCTCTTCTCTGAGGGTGGCAATCTCTGTCTCCACGGTGCGTCGCTGCTCTTTTACCTCCTGCGACAAGCGCTTGGCCATCGCAATATCCTGTTTCTCTTTGATCTCGCGGATCAAGTTCTCCAAAATTTTGTTATCGGCTGTTTTTTGGATCCACTCTTGTTCCTTGATCTCTAACTTCAATTTTTTGCGTTTGCCTTCGAGTTCTCGGAACATGAACTCATAAGACTTGACGAGCTTGTCCAGCTTGTCCTCTTTGTCTTTCAGGTTGACCAATAATTCTTCATACTCCTGCTTTTCCCGCTGCAAATCAATCAACAATTGGTCAACAGCTTTCTCGTCTTTGCCTGTTTTATGCTTTGCATAGTCAATGATTTTTGCATCCAAGCCACTTTTCTGGGCTATTTCAAAGGCATAAGAACTTCCCGGTCGCCCTACGTATAGCTCATAAGTTGGGGAAAGGGTATCCTTGTCAAAGTGCATGGATCCGTTCACAATGCCACCTGTTTTGAAGGCAAATATCTTCAGGTTGGAATAGTGGGTCGTGATCACTCCGAATACCTGTTTGTGGTTGAGTTCCTTCAGGATCGCCTCTGCGATGGAGCCCCCGATGTTGGGGTCTGTTCCTGAGCCAAATTCATCTATCAACACAAGGGTATATTCATCTGCATGTTGCAGAAAAGAATGCATGTTCTGCAATCGGGAGCTGTAGGTACTCAAGTCATCCTCAATAGACTGCTGGTCGCCAATATCCGTAAAAATTTTATTAAAAAGTCCGATTTCGGAGTTTTCATCTACGGGGACCAGCAAACCGCTTTGCAGCATCAACTGGATCAGTCCTACCGATTTCAGGGTAATGGATTTCCCCCCCGCATTGGGACCGCTGAGCAATAAAATGCGGTTTTGGTGCTTAAATTCCAGATCAAAGGGAACAGTACGTTTGTCCAAGGCCTTATTCTTGACATACAACAAAGGGTGGCGGCCTTTGATGATTTTGTAAGCTGGCTTTGGTAAAACCACCGGCAAGTGAGCATCCATGATTTTTGCAAGTCGTGCTTTAGCCTGAATGACATCAAACTGAATGAGCAGTGCTTGGTAAATCTTGAAAATATGGGTAAATGGCCGTAGTTTTTCGCTAAGTGCCTTGAGGATCCGATAAATTTCTTTGCGCTCCTCTGTTTCCAGGTCAAAGATATCGTTGTTGATCTCGATGACCTCCTCCGGCTCGATATAGGCTGTTTTTCCTGTAGTGGACTCGTCGTGAATGATACCCCGGATCTTCCGCTTGTTTTCAGAAGGAACACTGAGCACCCGCCGGCCATTTCGGAAGGACTCGACATTGTCTGACAGCCAGCCCTGATTGCGGTATTTGTTGATGACCACCCGGAAAACCTTCTCCAGCTCCTTGATCTTGTTGTTGATGCTGCGCCGGATCACCAATAGGTTCGGAGAAGCATCCGGCCTGATTTGGCCTTCTTCATTGATGACTTTTTCAATATCCGTAATCAGGTAATCTTCGAAAGGAAGTCCCCTGACCAGGTCAAATAAAAAGGGATACCTTTCTATCCGGTCGCCTTTGAAAAAATTGTTGATCTTTTTGTAGGCCCAAAGATTTCTGGCAATGCGCTGCAGGCTTTCCTCGCTGAGCACATAGCCATCTATGGCCAGCAATTTGGCATCTTCCGTGATATCGAAGTAAGGAGATACCGGGATGTAAATTTTTTCTTTGAAGGTCGCTTTGAATTCATCCACCTCTTTGAGTAGCCGATAAATTTTTTCCAGCTCGATCTGCGGTTCAATCTCAGTAACTGCATCTCTTCCCAGTTCACCTACACATTCTTTCTGCAACAGTTCGAGGACTTTATTGAACTCTAACTTTTCTTTCAGATCCTTTGGCTCAAAAAACATAGTTTTTTTCGATTTACGCTTTTTTCAATCAGAATGAATTAAACAAATTTTCCGGGTCGAAGTTCCATTCGGCCGCTGCTTTATTCCTTTTAGTTTTTTGGGGTATTTGTTACTTTAGCCAAACAAATTCAAAATTCAGCTATGGCAGCAAATACTTTCGGCAGGATTTTTTCTATCAGCACCTTTGGGGAATCTCATGGAAAGGCTATCGGCGTGGTGGTGGATGGGTGTCCTGCGGGTATAACCCTGGATATTTCTTTCATTCAATCGGAGCTGGACAGGCGCAGACCCGGACAGTCAAAAATTGTAACCCAGCGCAAAGAAGCCGATCAGGTGGATATTCTTTCCGGGATTTTTGAAGGAAAGTCCACCGGCACCCCCATTGCGATGGTCATCTTCAATGCAGATGCCCGATCGGATGATTACAGCCATATTGCGGATCGGTTCAGGCCTTCTCATGCAGATTATACCTACACGGCAAAATACGGAATTCGCGATTATAAGGGTGGAGGACGCTCTTCCGCAAGGGAAACTGCTGCAAGGGTGGCAGCAGGAGCTATTGCCAAATTGGTGCTTCGCCAAAAAGGGATCCAGGTAAATGCTTGGGTAAGCCAGGTGGGTATGGTCACATTGGGCAAGTCTTTTGCCGATTTGGATTTATCCCTCACCGAAAGTAATCCGGTCAGGTGTCCCGATCCTGAGGTGGCCGAAGCAATGGAGGCGCTTATCCGGGAAGTTCGAAAGGATGGCGATACCATTGGAGGAGTGGTTAGTGCTGTAATCCAGGGCTGCCCACCGGGTCTTGGGAGTCCTGTTTTCGACAAATTGCACGCTGACCTTGGTAAGGCGATGCTCAGTATCAACGCAGCAAAGGGGTTCGAGTATGGCTCTGGTTTTGCAGGCGTAAGCATGCGGGGATCTGAACATAATGATTTGTTTTACAACGACCAAGGAGTGATAAAGACCTATACCAATCATTCTGGAGGGATACAAGGGGGAATCAGCAATGGCATGGACATTGATTTCCGGGTGGCATTTAAACCCGTTGCGACGATTGTTCAGGCGCAGGAGTCCGTGAATGCAGCCGGCGAACCCGTGGAGGTGAGCGGAAAAGGACGACACGATCCCTGTGTATTGCCCAGGGCAGTTCCTATCGTGGAAGCTATGGCAGCTCTGGTGGTGGTGGATCATCTGCTGCAGCAACAGACTACCCATCTGAGTTGAGGTTTTTAGTCTTGCATGGCTGCCGCCAAAAAAGCATTTACCGGGGCAGCTGCCTTGAAATGATCAAGTACCATTGCTGCAATATCCGGTCTGTTGCACTCGGTGGCCGGATAGTGTGTGGAGTAGTAAAACTGTTTGTTGGCAATTTCCGGGTGTTCCTGAGCAATGGCCGATAAGTGTTTGGGAATCCGTTTGGCTCGTTCTCCTAAAATGTCCCCAAAAAGTCTCTGGAAATCGGGTGCATGGGTTACCGTAGTCCAGTCCTCCTGCTGTGTAAAGATGGCTTCCCGGATCTTTTCTATATTTGGGCGATCCAGGAAATAAGCGCCACCGCCAACCATTAAACTGCCGGGTTCGAGGTGGATATAAAACCCCGGATAAAGTTTGTTTTTGCGCCCATACCTTGAAATCAAGGCTCCCACATTGGTTTTATACGGACTTTTATCCGCGGAAAAACGGGTGTCGCGGTTGATGCGAAAAATAGCCTCTTTAGCTGTAGTGCGAATACTGGGGTCATGCACTTGTAGTCCTTCTATCAGGGTTGTGACAAATGCCTCAAACGGCAATTTGACCGTGTTTTCGTAGCGTGCTTTATTCGCATGAAACCAAGCGCGGTTGTTGTTTGACTGCAATTCAGACAAGAAGGAAAAAACAGGGTATAGAGAAGTCATAGTTCATTGATTTGGTTCACTTTGCGCTATATCTTTCTTGAAACTTGCGAAAAATTCGCTAAAAGAGTTGAACTCCTTCCGATAATTAAGTCCTGTGCCTATCTGCAAACGTCTTCCGCCCGCAATGTCGGGTTCCAGGCGTTGGTAGATCCGCAGCTTTAGGCTGCGGTCTTCATTCAGGACATATTCAATGGACAGATCGTTACCTACAAACGAACCCGTATTGCCCGATCGCAACCGACTCACATTGCCGCCCAGGTCAATATTGCCCCCGACAATGACCGATAACCTGTCATTGAAAAAGTCTTGTTTCAGCCTCACCTCCAATTCATCTCCTACGCTTACCTCCTGGCCTTCTATCCTTGCCCGTTGGGAAGGATTATACGTGATGTCAATATCAATACCCGATAAAACGGCGCCATCCTCAATGACCTCAGAGAAAAAGGCGGTCAGGAGTAAGGACAATTGGTTAGAGACGAACTCACTCAGGGTATTGTAGATGATATCGCTCGAGCTCCCTGAAAAATTAAACTCATCGGGGAAAAACTGGCCGATGACGATCAGCCCGAATACCTGTTTGTTCAGCTCATTCTGATCCTGCCTTAGTATGCGAAGTTTGTTTTCGACATAACTTTGCAATTGCCCCGATAACTGTGGAAAAATCAAATCAAAATTGATGACCGGTTTGAGCAGCTCCCCCTGGAGTTTCATCAGCAGTCGCACATCAGTAGGTGTTGACGCTTCATTTTGAATATCCTGGTTGACATTGACCAGGTACTCCTGGATCAAGTTGGCAACCGGAATACTCAAGTCGCTATACTCCGCTTCCAGGTTAATTTCTGCCCGATAGGGATCTCCCGACCACTGGATCCGCCCCCCATCCCGAACCGCAAACTTTTTATTGACCAAATTATATAAGGTAAACAAATAGTTACCCTGTTCGATAGTATATTCTCCAAACATCTGGAATTCTCCGTTTCTGGGCAAAATGAGGCGTACATTGCCAATTCCCTGCCCCTGGATGATATCACCTGCCTGCTCGTCAAAGACGATCTGCATTTGGGCTGCTCGGTCAATGGCCAACTCCATGGTCAGCTGCACCCCTGTAGGCGCAGTAATCCTTTGCCCGGATTGGGGCGTTTGTCTGAGGTTCCGTTCCCTGGATTTATCCACAAATCGGATGAATTTCAATTCAGACACTTCTCGGGCAGCAGTAATGGGGATCACCAGACCAGACCCTGCAATGACCTCTGCATTCACATCAATATCAGGTTTGTCGAAAGGCCCTTTGAACCGCACCTCCCCTTTCCCGATGGCCTGCCCGTAAAAATTGGGGTTGTCGCCTTTCTTGGTGTCGAGTGCCAAAAACCGATCCGTTCTCAAGGTAGCATCCAGTTTCAAATTTCTTAACTTTTCATGGGTTACCCCCCCATAAATGGTCGCTACATTGCCCAGGCGGTCGCGGATTTTGGACAAACTTGCATCGAATATTCGGTCGTCCACGCTAATCAATCCCCTGTCAATAAAATACCTTGTTTTGAGAAAGTCAACTGTAAGCGCCGCATCCCTAACCTCAATAGCCCCCGAAATTTTGGGGTTGCCTGGTAACCCCGACACATCCAAGCCGGCATTAAAATACCCCTCGGTATTAGATATCCCATTGCCCAAAAAATACTCGGCAATGCTAAAAGGAAAATGGTTGATGCGCAGGTCTATATCATACCATTTGCGCTTTTCCCAATCTTTCAGCAAGCCAACGTCAATAGCTTTGAGGTCGGCCAGATTATAAGTACTTTCAGCGATCAATTGGCGTTCCCCCCTGGTAATGGTGAGATAGGAAAACAAACTTTCCTTCAAATTAGGTCCCTGGACATCCAGTCGCAGGGCACCCCAGTCATCCCCATTGACGAAAAAGCTATCTGAAAGAATTTGCGCTTCTAAATTTACCGGGCGAAAAATATTTTCCGTCGAGGCCACCAAGTCAAATTTTCCACTAAAATCCAAGGGATCGTAATCCCACACCTCATCAATTACCGAAAAGTTCAGGTTGCGCAAATGCAAGCGAAGGCCTTTGGACTTGTAACTTTGTAGCCGGATTTCCTGATCCTGGTGCTGAAGTAAAAAATTGTTGATTTTCAAACTATTATTCCCAAACACAATAGAATTATCGGCCTGAATCACCCAGGGTTTTTCCAGAATAAAGAGATTGGATTGGGCAAAATTTAGTTGGTACAAGGTGCTGTCCAGCAAAAAGAGTTTCCCGTTGAGGTTGAGATTGTCCAGGTAGCTAAACCCCGAGCTTTGGTAATTAAGCCCAAAATCCAAGGTATCGCCATAAATGGCATTGAGCATCGTAAAGGCGGGGATAGTGGTCTTTTCCCCGATGCGGGTAGTAGCGACTGCAATATCCAGCAATCCTTCTGCTTTTCGAAGTTGGGTGGACACTGCAAGGTCTTCCATTTGAACCGTACCCACACTGAGGAGTGCCGCATCCAGGAAAAAATCCAGGGTTTCGGCAGATGAATTCAAGCTTCCCCTCACCCTTGCACCATCGAGTGTGCCCAGCTCGGGCAAAAACAACCGCTGAAAGTTACCAGCTTCTTTGAATTGAAACGCGAAAGAAAAATCTATGGGAGGAGCGTTGGGGAAATGCTTCAGACCGATACGAGCTGCAAATCCGGGATGATTGCGCACTAAAAAATCGCTCAAGCCCTGACCGAGTTTAAGGAGGTCAAATTCGCCTTTCAGCTCTCCTGACGCAAGGTCAGATTCCAGCCAAATGATACGAGATCCATTGCCTTCAGAACGGGAGCCAGCTTTGAGCGACTCCATCTGATAATATTTGGTTTGGTCTTCGATGACCAACAAATTACTAGCGTTGACCTGACCTGTTACCTCCAGAAAGTTGCGGGTAGAATCCAGCAGGTTGAGGTCAATAAAGCCGGCCAGGGTAAGGTCTCTTTTTGACAAATTCAATTGCAACAGATCCAGTTTGCGTATTTCGGCATTAAAATCATACCTGGAAACGCTATCGCGAAAATCGAGTTTGCCATTGAATGAAAAATCAATATTGTCGTCCCGGATCAGAAAGTCGCCATTGAAAAAATTCCGGTTCAGTTCCCCAGCCAGACTGGCATTTTCATAACTGTACCCTTTGTAAATCAAATCTTTAATTTCGGCATTCAACGTAGCCTCCACCGTTTGCCCTGTAAATCCTTTTCCGTTTTTTACCGCTGCGGTAAAATTCACCCCACCAAAAGCGGGGTCGTCCAGCCAGCGCCCCATATCGAAACCGATGAGCGCAATTTTACCTGAATAGGTAGAATTTTCTCGAGCCCCGGGAGTTTTGAGCGACATGTCCATTTCGGCATTACCCAATGCTGTCCGAAGGTAGCCATAGGCTACAAAATCGCCAAAGAAGCCATCGAAGGAGCCATTGAACGACAAATTCCCCAGTTTGTTGAAATTTTGTGGGGCATTGAAATTGGGAATCAACTGCCGGAGGGTTCGCATATTGGTATTGAGCCGATCCAAGCGCAACGAGAAAAAGGCGAGATCGGGATTGGTGATATCCCTGGATCTGAAATCACCTGAAAGTTTGGTTCCTTCTTCAAAACCGATGGCCAGGTCGGATACCCGCAGGTTGTTGATCCGACCTCCGATTTCGCCGGAAAGTTGCAGCACTTCCGCAGCGTTATTTTTAAAGAAAGGGTTTTTTTTGAGCCCCGGTGCAAAGACCATGATGTCTTGTAAAGCTACCTTAGCGTTATTGATTTTTCCGTTCAGGAAGACCCTGTCCACGAAGGACGTAAAATCGGGATATTCCCTGTAGGAAAAAATGAGGGTGTCCCCGAGTTCGCTTTGAGGGGTAAGTAGTTTGAAGTTTTCTAAACTTACCGTTTCACTATTGACACGAGCCTTGGCCGCGCTGAGATTGAGCAGCTCAAATCCACTTGTTTCGTAGCCCGACAAGCGCCGTAGTTCTCCTTCAAAATCGAGATCTTGGCTAAAGGCAAAGCATTGGACATCTATAAAAAATCTTTCAATTTGGAGGTGCCGGTAATTGAGCTCGTCTGCAGGCCCCAATCGAACCGGCTCTTTCCGATAGTTGTGCAACTCAAAAGCAGCATCGCGAATACGGAAGTCTTCGACAAAAAAATGCAATGGTGGCTTTTCCGGAATTGCCTTATCCTGAACAGCGGGCAGCGAATCCGAAGGTACCAGCTCAGGATACGTGTAAATACGCAGGGAAGGACTTTCGAGCAGAAAAGTTTCCAGCGAAAGGCTTTTCTGCATATCAAAACCATTGAAAAGGAGTTTCCCGGAGGGTACCTCAGCGATCAGTTCTTTTCCCGCAGGGATATCCCTTTGCCGGAAATAGACATCCGACAAACGGATTTTTTTTAAGTCAAACCGGAAGGGATCCTTTTCGGGAGACTTTTTTGCATTCCCTCCGAGGCGCTGGATCACCTGCTGGACATTCGACACCGTATCCCCTGCTTGCCGGGTCATGAAAAACCGGATACCGGAAAGTTCAACCGATTCAACGGCTAAGCCGCGGCGCATCAAGGCAAAGGGGTTGAGGTTGAAATCCAAGACCAGTTTATCGGCATCCAACAGGGTATCCTGGTGGTAACCTCCTACAAAAAAACCATGCAGCACCAATTTGTCGAAAAACCGCATAGAAACGTAGTCCAGTTCGATGCGGGTTTCGAGTTTTGATCCAAAAAAAACGGTGAGTCTATCCGTGACGGCATTCTGAATGGGGTCAATCTGAAGCAGCAAAAACAGGGCAAACAGCAGGGAAAGGAGCACCAATGCGGTATTGCGAACAAGGACAAGCCCTCTGCGAAAGCTGTTGTGCTGCAGGATCCATTGCTTCAACCGTTCTGCCATAGATCGCTCATCCTTGTGTTCCGACATACTGCTACTGTCTGTTTGGGCAAAGTTACAGATAAAAAGGTTTTCCCTTAGGGGGCTTTATACACTACTCCCCCTTTCATCACGAAATTCACTTTGGACATCACGGAAATGTCCTCCAGCGGATTTCCGGGAACCGCCACAATATCCGCCCATTTGCCTTTTTCGAGGGTTCCTGCTTTATCAGATACCCGTAGGATAGTGGCCGGAACGACCGTTGCGGACAGAATCGCTTGCATGGGATCCATGCCCGCTGCCACCATATATTCAAATTCTTTGGCGTTATCTCCATGAGGTGCCACTCCGGCATCGGTTCCAAAAGCCACTTTTACCCCCCTTTTAAAGGCCTCCGGATAGGTCTTATCCACAAAAGGAACCACTTCCAGGATTTTTGGAATGATGATGGGAGGGTAAAAACCCGGAGTCTCGACTTTTGAGATCGCATATTTTCCTGCTGAAATTGTAGGAACGAGATAAGTTCCCTTTTCAATCATGAGATCCATGATCTCAGGGGTCATCATGGTGCCATGTTCTATCGTAGTCACCCCCGCAAGTACCGCTCGCTTCATTCCTTCCGGTCCGTGGGCATGAGCCGCCACATGAAAGTTGTAATCATTTGCAGTTGCAACAATCGCTTCGATTTCCTCCACGGTAAAATGTGGGCCAGAAGCATTTTTACTGACGCTGGTCACTCCACCCGTTGCAGTAATTTTGATACAATCTGCGCCGTTTTTGTAGCGCTGACGCACTGCTTTCCGGGCGTCTTCTACCCCGTTAATTACCCCTTCCGCCGGACCCGGATCTCCCATCAATTCCTTTCGAACCCCGTTGGAAGGATCTGCGTGTCCACCCGTAGAAGCCAAACTCTTTTCCGCGGTAAAAATCCGGGGCCCTTTGACATACCCTCTGTCAATGGCGTCTCTGAGCGAAACATTTACTCCTGTACCGCCCATATCCCGGACGGTTGTGAACCCTGCCATCAGCGTCTTTTCGGCGTACAGGGTAGCCCGTAGGGCAATATCCGCTGGATTAAGTCGAAAACGCTCCGCATAACTCCCCGCACCGGTTTCTCCCTCGATATGAACGTGCATATCGGTCAACCCAGGCATCACCGTAGCACCCCTCAAATCTATGATCGCCCCTTCGCTGGCAGACCCAACATATCCTTTAAGCACTTCCACAATCTCATTGCCTTCCACGACAATCGTCATTTCCTGCTGGATGCCCCCGCTCCGACAATCTATCAGTTGACCGCAATGCAAATAGGTTTTTTGCGCCTGCGCCGATAGCGCAAAAAGCAAGCATAAAAAAAGTTTTCCCAACCCGTTCATATCTTCAAGTATTTCTTGAGTTAAAAAATATAAAACTTTGATTTAATTATTTTTAAAAGGTATAATCTCAAGTATTTCTATATCCATTCCTATCTTTTGTCGGGACAGGGTTCGCTGTAAAGCCAAGCGTGCCTTTTCTGCACCTTCCCTTGTTGGGAAGGATTTCCGGGTTACCAGAAAAAAATCGGATGTCCTTTCGGAAAAACAGCCTAGCCAATAGCAATTTACACCAATATTGAGGTCGTTTAGTTTTTTTGCCTGCTCCAAGGCGAAATTCAGGGGAAAATAGCGGTCGAGCTGCAGAAAATAGCGCACATCGGTTTGTTGGGCGAAGACATTGCAGTTGTACTGAGAAAAATCCGCTGCTTCGAGATTGGGTAATTCTTTGTCAGGTGCTTTCAGCAAAAAAGCAGGCACGGACCAGGTCGGAATACGGTCTTCCCTGGCATCCAGATAGGGTCGAATATCTGTATAAGCCGGAAGCACCCAGGAGGTCACGACGGAATCGAGGACACGGGCTTCGGGTTTGAAATCAGCCATGGCAGACTCCAGCTTCCGGGCATAAGCTTTTTCATTGACCTTTGTGATAGGGCTTTTAAGGTTTTCGAAAAGGAAAACGCCAAAAACAGAACTTAAAGCGAGCAGGCCTATCCAAATTTGGACCCGGATATTGTTGCCAAAGCGCAACATCAGAACCTGAGTTCCTTCGGAGAGGTAGGTGGATAGCTTTCGGGGAGAAAGCATGCCTGCCCATTTGCTAAAGGGAACCTTTTGAACCAAATCCTGTAATGGCACCCAACGAAGGACTTTGCGTTTTTTGGCAGATACCGCCATTTGTGCGGGACTGATGAGCAATTGTACCATGCCGGAATCCTGTACGGAAAGCAAACCTATTCCGTACTTCATGCATTGGTTTTTTAGTTCTGTAAGGTATTTGTCCTCCGGGTTCGGAAACACATCGGCGGCCATGGCGATCCACTGCTGGTCGGCGTGGTACTGTTTAAACTGTTCAATCGCGTAGATGTACCGGTACCTGCGCGATTGCCAAAACAAAACGACATACACCAACATGAGGACAAGTACTCCGGAAAAGATCAAAGTGGCTAGGTAGCCCTGGGAGTATCGGTAAAAGAAGACGTCCTGCCGGGTATATGCCATCCAGAAAATCAAGGTAACCATCACTGCAGAAAGGGCGAAAGCATCTCCGGTAATTTTTCGTAGCGGCGGGACATAGCGAAGTTCCTGAGCCATCTGAGCGGTAGTAGTCTCCACGGTTACTTCAAACAAAGTTCCATCTGGCCGGGAAAAAGAAAGCCAGCCATCGGCGATGATGCCACCCTCTCCCCGCATATCCAGAACAGTTTCCATAGCTCCGCTGCGCGGAAAATCCCGATAAAACCTACGCAAAAATTGCAGGCTCAGCAGCTTAAGGTTGTGCGCTGTCAACTTTTCTACCATGAATCAAACCTGTCCAATTGTTCAAATAATGCGATGGTCTCCCTGGCTTCTTTGACATCGTGTACCCTTAGGAGCTTGGCTCCTCGTTGAAGGGCAACCATATTTAGTGCGGTTGTGCCATTTAGGGCTTCCTCTGGCGTAATGCCCAATGTCTTGTAAACCATAGACTTTCTCGACAAGCCGGCGAGCAGCGGGAATTCCAGGAATGCAAAACTATCCAGCATTTGAAGGAGTCGGAAATTGTGTTCGGGGAGTTTTCCAAAACCAAATCCCGGATCCAGCATAATATCCTTGACTCCCAGGGATCGAAGCACTCCAATTTCTCGGATAAAAAAATCGGTGACTTCCAGCACTACATCCCCGTACTCGGGATTGATTTGCATGGTCGCGGGTGTATTTTGCATGTGCATCAATACGTAGGGCACCTGGATTTCGGCCACTGTAGCGTACAGATCGGGGTCCAGTTTGCCTGCTGAAATATCATTGACCATGCCTGCACCTGCCTCAACTGCCGCTCTGGCCACGGCAGCCCGAAAAGTATCTATGGACAGGATGGTCTCCGGAAACCGGGAAGCGAGTGCTTCTACAACCGGAATCACGCGACTGAGTTCGGTAGCAAGGTTGGGCAAAGCTGCACCGGGTCTTGTAGAAACCCCACCCACATCCAATATAGCAGCCCCTTCCTGAATCATTTTTTCGGCTTGCCGCAAAACCGACTGCAAATCGGCATATTTGCCCCCATCAAAGAAAGAGTCTGGAGTAAGATTTAAGACTCCCATGATGGCAGGTTTTTCCAGGAGGAGCAAACTCCCCTTGCAGTTTATTGTTTTTTGAGGATGGAGCATACACGAAACATTCAATTGTTATATTTACCTGTTCAATCTAAAGGAAAATACAAATATGGCGGAAATTAATGCACCGGAATCCGATCTCTCAGGTAAAAAAGTTTTATTGATAAAAGTTTTGCTGATCGTGCTTTTTATATCGCTGGTTGGAATTGTATTGCTCAACCTTTTTTCCGGCGATGAATCGGGAAGCGGCAGGGGATCAGGAGCGCCCAAAGAATTCCAAGTCAATTACCGCCCTGCAAATTTTGCGGTCAACCTCGACGAGCGGGAGGCCATTGCTATTTTGTCTAATCCAGGCAAATACCCCGAGGCCTTTGACAAACTGGTATTTCAGATGAATGCGGCACTCATCCGACACGTTGCCAGCCGCATGGGTTTACAACCCGAGCAAACAGAAGCCATGCTCGTGACCTATCGGAGCGACTTTCACAATCAGATCAAAGACTGGTACTACCGGGATTTTATAGCAGCTATAGACACTACCTCCAGCGTTTATCAAAGTTGGTATGAAAACCACGCAGATAACGCTGTTGAAAAAATACATATCATTGCTTCCAAATATACCTGTTTTTTGATCCAACAATTGTTGAGCGAGGTATTAAACACGGAGGCCGGGAAGTTTTATGCCCGTGGAACGAAGGCTGAAGATCCTTGCGGCATAGCCTTGACGGAGGCGCTGCAGCCCATGATCAAAGAATTGGAGGAGCGCGCTGCGATCGAAGATTTTGGCCGTTCCAAAGGAATGCTGGAAGAGAAGGTATCCCGAGTAATTGCAGAACTGGCAACCTTTGAGCAAAGGGACAAAAAAGGCCTGAGCCAGCAGCTCCAGACCCGCTTCCTGGGCTTTTCTGTGTCCAGTACGGCCATCGAGATATCGGCCTTGTCCATTATCAAAGCAGGATTTAAACTGGATCAGCAGTTCGAACTCACCCTGAATGAACAATCCAAAGTAGTGAACATTGTTTTGGGAGAACCGGTTATCCTTTCTCATGAAGTCTATCCCAAAATTGATAAAATGGACATTGGCTGGATGCGAGAACTGGAAAACCTGGACCTCAATCGCAATATCAACTTGCTGAGAGAGGAGTTTAGAAGAGAAGCAATTCAGGACGATGCAGTACTGGATCAGGCCAAGCAACACGCCATAGAACTGCTCAATACCATGTTTCTACCACTTATACAGGCTTTCGATTCGCGGTTTACCCTGAAAATTACTTTCCGCCAGCCCCTTGACCTAAGTGCCGATTCGAAATTATTAAACGATTGACATGAATCTAAATGCTGCCTTTTGGCAAGACAAATACCAATCCGGAGATACCCCCTGGGATATTGGGTATCCCTCCCCTCCTATCTGTAATTTCGTAACCAAGCTATCCGATAAGGATATCGCTATCCTGATCCCCGGAGCAGGTAAAGCCCACGAAGCAGCCTTCTTGTGGCAACAAGGCTTCCGGAATATTGCCATCTGCGATTGGGCCAGCGCAGCGTTCGAAGAGGTACAGCGAAAAATACCCGATATGCCTGCTGAAAATTACAGGATTGGCAACTTCTTTGACCTCAACGGTCAATTCGATTTAATCCTCGAACAAACTTTCTTTTGTGCGATTGCCCCAGCGCAAAGAGCCGACTATGCCGCAAAGTGTTTTGAACTGCTGAAACCCGGAGGGCTTTTGGCCGGATTGCTGTTCAATAAAGTCTTCGAAAAACCCGGGCCTCCTTTCGGAGGAGATGCACAAACCTACCAAAGTATCTTTTCGCCCTATTTCACGATCCACAAAATGATCCCAGCCGAAGACTCCATCAGCCCCCGCAACGGCAACGAATTGTTCTTTGTGCTGGAAAAACCTTATGTGAATTAAGTCTAAATAAACTTGCAACCCAGTCAGGAATAATTTACTTTTGGTTGCGTAAAAGGAGAAGCAAGGTGCGAGAAGAAATCACAATATGTCTGGCAGATACCCATTATTTGTCTCGTTTGGGACTGAAGCAGCTGTTGTTGGAAAAACCCCAATACCGGATCGTGGCCGAAGTTGGCGATGAAGCAGAATTGTTGCAGCAACTCAGCCATGCGACGGTAGATTTGGTCATTTTGGATTACAACCAGCCGGATTACTTCAGTGTTCACACGATACGACATATCAGGGAGTCCTTTCCAGAAGTGAACATATTGGTGATTAGTTCGGACAATGATAAAAAAAACATAGACCTTGCTTTGGAATACGGGGTCAACAGCTACCTCACCAAAACCTGTGATCAGGAAGAAATTTTTGATGCCCTCAAAGCGGCCCACAAGGGTGATAAATATTTTTGCACAAAAATCTTGGACTATATCCTGGAAAAGTCATTTTCCAAACCCCTGGTACCCGTAGATGCGGTACCGCTTACCGGAAGGGAAATAGAAATTGTTCAGCTTATCTCCAAAGGCTTGATAGCCAAAGAAATAGGAAACAACCTAAACCTGAGTACCCACACGGTATATACCCATCGGAAAAACATCATGAAAAAATTGCAGATGAATTCCGTTTCGGAGCTGATGTTGTATGCCCTAAACAAAGGTATCATCACGGCTGACGAATCGGGCAAAATGGGGAGTTGAACCCTTTCCGGCGGACTTATTTTGGATGCAGCACAAAATAATTTATGTTAAATTTGTATTTTATGCGCGTACACATTTTATACTTTGTACGTCAATTAGGTATTTCAAACAATAGCTGACATGAAATTCGCGCCTCTCTCTCTCCTGAGCCTGTTAACAGGGCTGTTTATCCTTCCCCTAAATGCAAGGGATTATTACATCTTGTTTGACGGAAACTGCATGGATCGGTTGTCTTATGTACACGAGACAGGCAGTTATTCGGATACAAGCATGGTGGTTCACATCAACCTTGGTCAGGGAGAGAAAGTCATCCTTGAGATGGGTAGAGCTGCTGCCAATACCCTGGATTATGTGCCGTCCGGTTTCATCTCCTGCGGCAATGGTCAGTTTGGTGAACCCTGGGTCAATGCGCTCCGCAAAGGGAGTGACCGGTATTTTTTGGTTTGGAAGCAGGATGCGCGCAGTTATGCAGTTTTTCCAGTGGTTCAGGCTTCTTTTTTCCGGCTCCGCGACTGGGTGATAGGCTATTCCAGTCAGTACTATCGGTTTGAGTTCAACCTGCTCGATGGCATCATTGGTGAAAATATCGCTACTGTCAACCAGGAAGCGGAGGTCTATTTTGAAGGCCGCATTGAAAATGACTGTTCCGGAGGGTTCATTTTTCGACAATTTTCGAAAGTGCCGGGTGTGCCTCAGCACATTGATATACTCCTTTCGCCTGAAATTGGGATTTTGGAAGAGCGTAGCGGGAAGAATGCGGAGGATGCTTTTAATCGGGTAAAGCGCTTGATTGCCATAAATGGTAAAAGCCCGGATACATACTTGAAGGTACTTTGCGGAGTGCTTCCCGCGGAGCCTGTAGTTCCGGAGACTGGTAGCAAAACCCCTCCTTCTGGAGAAATGTTTACCCCCAAAGGGATTGATACTCCCGCCAAGCAGTTGACGCATACTGTGGCTCAAGGAGAAAACCTTTTTGCGATAGCGCAGCGGTATAAGATCCCCATGGACGACCTCGTCAAGTGGAACAACCTAAGAGATGCTGCTCTGATTTTTCCCGGGGACAAATTAAGTTTGTTTCCTCCTGATGCTATTCCTGCAGACGGACCTGCTCCCTACGATATTACTATTGGGCGTCCTTCGGTAAAACCGGGGATTATTGAGGACGATGTGATTGTTTTTGGAACAACACCCGCTCAACCTGGCACCTTTTCGAATAAAGGTCTTCCTGTCGGACAAGATGCTGCCGTGCTACACACCGTGGTGGCGGGCGAAACGGTAGCTTCGATTGCATACAAATATGGCTATACCGAATGGAAATTCAGGGAATTTAACAATTTGTCTAAAGATGCTTTCGTGAGAATTGGTCAGCAGTTAAAGACCAGTCACTGTGTATGTCCGCCCACCGGAGCGGCTGAAGTTCCTCCCACCGCTTACGACATGCCTGAATCGAGGTTTGACTTTCAATCCAAGGGGGTGGATCCTTATGCTTCGAAGGTGAGCACGCCGGTTAACCGCAACACGGCCACCTTTTATGATGTTACTCCAAAAGGTGTGCCCACGCCGTATGACACCCGTCCTGCTGGCACTCGTAAATTCCATATCGTATTGGAAGGAGAAACCCTGTTTGGGATTGCCAGAAGATACCAGATAACGATTGAGGAATTAAGAGCCATTAACCAATTGGAGAAAAATGAAATCGTGGTTCCAGCGCAAAAAATTTACCTGGAACCCTGATTTCATCTTGTAGCTGATTATTTTTTGCGCTTGGTAGCTTCGCGCTCTGCAGCTATTCGTTGCTGTTCTTTGAGTGCGCTCTCCAAGCGCTCCTGAAATCCGCCTTTTTTCTTTGGTTTCTTTTTGTAGGCATCCAATTCTTCCCGGATCTTGTCATGGTTGATGACAAAGCTCTTGGTCACGATGGTTTGCCCGATATTGATCACGTTGCTGAACAACAAGTAACAGGTCAAACCTGAAGCATAGCTATTGAAGAAGCCCAGGAAAAAGATAGGCATAATGTACTGCATGTACTTCATGGCGGGATTTGCCGACATGTCCATGTCTTTGGTGTTGTAATACGTGTAGATCAGGGTCGTTAATGCCCATAGTACCGTAAACAAACTGATATGCGATCCAAATCCAAGCGGAATTTCGAAGGGTAGGCGCATAAAAACGTCGTAAGAAGAAAGGTCCGTAGCCCATAAGAAAGAGGCCTGACGGAATTCGATTGCCGCCGGAAAAAACCGATACAAAGCGATCCAGATCGGCATCTGCAGCAACATTGGCAGACAGCCGCCCAGGGGGTTAACCCCAAACTCCCGATACAGTTTCATAGTTTCTACCTGCTGCTGTTGCTGATCATCCTTAAATTTGACCTTCATGTGCTCAATCTGGGGCTTCAATGCAGCCATTTTAGATTGAGAGTACAACATGCGATAAGTCAGCGGATACAACACCATTTTCACGATGAAGGTCAGCATCAAGATAACGACCCCCATGCTTCCGATCAAACCGGATAAAAATGTAAATACCGGACGAATCACCCAACGATTTATGGTGCCAAGAATGCTACTGCCAAAAGGTACCACATCTGAAAAATTTGAGCCGATGGCCTGCATTCGACTAAATTCATTGGGGCCGATGTACCACTGCATCTCGTAATTCGCGTTGGAAGGCACATTGAGTGTAGTAGCGCATTTTTTCAGGTCCACATCATCGTCGCTAAAGACCTCTACGTTGGATTCCCCTGCGGGAAAATTGGATTTCGCAAACAAGGTACTGTTGAAAAACTGATTGGAATGACTCACCCATTGGATAGGTGCTTCGAAGTTGACCTCATCACTGCTGGTCTTGGAGAGGTTGTCCACCCCTTCCTCGGCCAACTTATAAAAAGCTGTTCCGTAGGTTTTTTCTACCTTGTTGTTAACCTCTAACTTATCCAGATAGTTGATCCAATTCAAGGTCAACTCCTTATTGCCATCGAGTCCCACGGTATTCAGGGCATAGTCCAGGGTATAATTATCGGGGCTTAGCTGGTAGGTCTGTTCTATAGTAGCCCCATTAGATCCGGTAGCCACAAACCTTACAGCCTTATCTGAAGTTTGGTTGACCGTAAAAAATAAGCTCTGGGTATGTATGCCGCCATTGGCTACCCCGTTCATAGGGATCAGGTAGTCGAAAACATTTTTGGGATCCTCCAGGAGCAGCAGCGGTATTTTGCTTTCGTTTCCTGCACTATCCACGAGCATTTTTTGATGATTTTTGAGCAGTACTTCCACTATGCGACCGCCTTTAGACGCAAGCGTCACTCGCATCAAGTCGTTTTCCAGTACGACTTTCTCATCTCTACCCAGCGCAGCGGATGCAAAAGTGCCAAACACAGGCTCCAGTGCTGCCAGTGTTGCAGAGTCGCTACCCAACGCTTCCACGGCAGTCAAGTCTCCCGGAAGAACTGCAGTTGCGATGGTTTCTTCTGGAAGAACCTGGGTCGCTGCCAGGGAGTCCTGTAACTGTTGTTGAGCCGCAAGTTCCTCAGCTGAAGGCGCGACAAACTGTTGCCATACAAGGAGCAGGGCAAAAATGAGGGTAAAACCAATAATGGTATTCCGATCCATTGGTAATCCTGTTTTTAGATCCGGTTGGAATGGTTAAGTAAAAAGTCAGGCAAAGGTATCTATTTTGTACTAAGTTTAAGCGGTTCTGCCTGGATAAACTGCCAGTGCCTGTTCCAGGCAATCCATTGCGGCATGCAGGTTCGCTTCATCGAGCACATAAGCAATGCGGGCCTGTTTTTTGCCTAATCCGGGACTTGCATAAAAAGCTTGCCCATGCGCCAGCATCAAGGTCTGGTTTTTCCAAGAGAACGATTCGAGCAAAAAGCTACAAAATTCGAAGGCATCGTCCACAGGAAGTTCGACAAAACAATAAAAAGCACCTCCGGGAAGATACGAAACCACACCCGGCATTTGCTGTAGGCGCTCATACACCACATTTCGGCGCCCTTCATACATTGCTTTCACGCTATCGAGATAATCATCTGACATTTCCAGCAGCGCCTCCCCTACAACCTGTCCAAAAACGCCCGGACTGATCCGCTGCTGGCAATACTGTCCAATGCTGTGGAGTAGATCCGGGTTTTTACTCACGATCGCTCCTGTTCGGGCGCCGCAGGCACTGTAGCGCTTGGATATAGAGTCAATCACAACTACATGATCTTCGAGTCCTTCCAATCTCAATGCAGAAAAAAAGGGCTGTTCTCCAAAGCAAAATTCCCGATAGACTTCATCCACAATCAAAAAAAGATCATACTTTTTTACCAGGGCTGCCAGTTCTCGTAAAACCGGTTCCGGGTAAACCGTCCCGGTGGGGTTCGAGGGATTGTTGATGAGGAGTGCACGGGTATGGGCATCTATAGCCTGTTCAAAAGCTTGGATTTCGGGCAGTGCGAAGCCATCTTGGATAAAGCCCGTTACCGGTTTGACGTGGATATCCCCCATTCCTGCAAAGCCATTGTAATTGGCATAGAAGGGTTCCGGGATTAAGATATTGTCACCTGGATTGAGGCAAGCCTGGAACGCAAACAGCAGCGCCTCTGAAGCACCCTGGGTGATGACGACCTCCTTCGGCTTCAGCCCGGTCACTCCGAATTTTTCATAATAGCCACACAATTTTTCCCGATAGGGTAAATCTCCCAAAGCATGTCCATAGCCAATTACCGGCATTTGCAAGTTTTTGAGGCTGTCGAGTGCCGGTTGGGGGGTAGGAATATCGGGCTGTCCGATATTGAGGTGATGCACATGGATTCCATTGGCTTTAGCCTGTTCAGCTAAAGGGATAAGCACACTGAATGGAGAATCCGGCATATTGGCGGATCTTTGAGACACCTTTGGCATGGGGCTATTGGAATTGGTTTTTGTCGTAGGGATCAAAATTTTCGAAAACGGCATCAGGCACCTGCTGATAGACCCCAATATCACCGAGTTTGTTGTTTCCCCTGTCCCCACTTAACAGGATTTTACCATAAGTTTGGTAATCCTGCCAAGGCGAAGTAAACCTGGGCGTTTCATCGGTAGCATTGGGGAAATAAGCCCATTGGGTGACCAATCGGGATTCCTGGTCAACAAAAACGTGGTATTTGTTTTGAGGGGTTCTGCCTACGCTTTCAAAGGTCAATTGCAGCAGGTCTGCCTGCAATCCGCCGGAGGTAGTGTCTTGTCCCAGGTATTTGAGGGTAACCCCGCTGTCTTTTAGTTTCATGGGCATTACCAACCAGTAACTATCGTTGATCCATATAGAAACTCCCCTTTCGGTATATTTTTTCAGGGAGTCTGGTTCTTCCTGAATAACCCCGCCTTCCATGATCTTTCCTGTTTCGGTGCTAAGATCAACCAAATAAACCGAGTTGCTTTCCGGGATATCAATGCGAACCCGTTGCCCTTTTTTGTCCCAGAGCAGGGTTCTTCTACCAAAGAAATTCCAGTGAATAAAATGGGTCTCATCCCAATTTTTGCGCCCGCCCATTGCCTCCATAACCGCATCTGCAATAGCAATTGCCTCAGGATCCGAGTTGGTCTCATCAAATCCGTTTGCAGGGGGATTGGAAGGTAAAATGCTTGCTTCCTGGTCTTCTGTCGGAGCATTGGAAGTACAATGTGTCAGCAACAATAAGGTGGCCATAACCACCAAAAAAAAGGTACGTAGTTGTATCATAGCGGTCAAATTTTAATGAGATACATCAGGATCTGCACTTTGTTGTAATTGATCTTGATAATTATTTAAATCCAGCCATTTGCCTTCCAGGGCAAGTTGGGCTTGTTTGGACCAAGTCGGTAAAAAAGGATATCCTTCTCCCCCGTTCAACAACTCCAAAAGTCGGGAAGTATCAGCGGCGGCGAGATCTTGCCAAGAACGCAGGCCAGCTTGTTGGAGTAATCCTTGGATATCGGGATTAATCCCTGCAAAGATGCAAAGATTTTGGGGGTCATCGGGGAATCCCAGCAAGTTCATCACTGCCCTTTCGAGGGGTGTTCGAACATCGCCTGATGGTATAATCCAGTTGCGCTGAAAAGCATCTAAGGCCTGCCAATTATCTGTAATTGCCCAGATTGCCTGTTGCTGCCAGGATTCCAGTTTGCTTCGATCAAAAGACAAGCCTGCCGTTTCCAGGACAACTTCCAGTTCCTGTAGAGGGATATTGGCAAGATCCTTCCACTCGTTTATACCTTTGGATTTCATTGCCCTGAGGAAATGTTCGTCCAATCCAGCAATAAATTGAAAATTCGAAGGGGTGAACAGTCCGCCGTACGGAAGTTGATCTGATTTTACCGCTTTGCGGCCAGGCAAATGCTTTGTGAAAGGCAGGCGCTCTCCGACACTTTTCTGTCGCTTCAGGTTTTCCAGGGTCTCTTCCAACTGTGCGATTTTCGCCTTGGCCTGTTTCCATTCACGCAACCAAGTTTGAGCAAAGAGCACCCAAAAAAGACCCGCTCCCAGCAAAAAAGCTCCGGTTGATGCCACAATACTGCGCCACAGGCAAGGATCCTGCATCACATTTAAGAACAAAAATGGGGAATTATCCATAATCAGGTTATTTTATCCATTGTACTTCAACCCTTCGGTTGTTATACCTGCCACGGTCGGTTTCGTTGGTAGCAATGGGCTGGGTATCACCTTTGGCCTCAACGAGCAATTGGTCCGCGGGTACCCCTTGAGATAAAAAAAGTTGAAATATACCTTCCGCGCGTGCCCGGCTAAGTTCCAAGTTAAAAGCAGGTGTGCCGGTATTGTCGGCATGTCCTGTAATCAGGATTTGATCACCGCTTTCCTTGATTTTCCGAGCGAGTTCCTCTACAAAACCATCCACTTGGGGATCGTAATCCTTTTCGGCCGAGCCATAAGGAAAGCGAATGATAATCCGGTCATCCAGTTGTTCAATCGTTTGGGTTGCCAACCCTGCCGCATCCCGTACTTCCGCCAGAAAGCCAGGGAAGGGAACATTGCGGGTATCGGGACTTTCTGTTACCAGTCTGGCCCTTAGTTCGATGCGATCGGGAGTCACTTTTTCGCGCAGCAGGGCAGCAATCCTTCCTGCACGAGCGAAACCTGCATTTGGGAAACCGGTAGGAATTTCTTCAGCGGCATAATACAAGCCGGTTACCACTAGGGTTTGATTGGAGCTGAGGTCGGTGCTGAGTTTTTTGACATAGTCTTCCGCATTTGCCCCCATGAGTGGCTCCGTTTGGTTCCAAGTGAATCCAAGTGGCACCCCCTCGGGCAAAACGACAGCCTGGCAGCAAGGTGCTACCAGCAGATAGTGGGAAAGGGCTATATATGCCAACAGTGCCAAAGTCATTAGCGAAATTCTGAAAAGTAGATGCATCACAGCCATTTTAGCATAAAAACTACCCTGCGAAGGTAAAACAAATTATAGTGGTTTGTTTCAACTGCAGGGTCTTTATAGCTTTTGCCGCTGGAAAAACTAAATTGCGTATATTTGCACAAATTTTACTGCAAGCAACTTAAATCCATCAAATAAAAGCACCATGTTTGAAAGTCTTAGTGACCGGTTAGAAGGGGCCTTTAAAGTACTTACCGGTGAGCACCGGCTTACGGAACTCAATATCGCCGAATCTGTTAAAGAAATTCGCCGGGCACTGGTGGCCGCGGACGTCAACTACAAAATTGCCAAAGAGTTTACGGATAAGGTAAAGGAAAAAGCACTAGGTACCGAGAACCTCCTGAAGGCGGTGAAGCCGGGCGAGTTGATGGTGAAAATTGTCCGCGACGAACTGGTGGAACTGATGGGTGGCGAGGCTGCTGACTTTAATGTCAAGGGCAAACCAGCGGTAGTCTTGATTGCGGGCTTGCAAGGTTCGGGTAAGACGACCTTCTCGGGAAAATTGGCCAATTTTCTCAAGACGAAGCAGAAAAAAACGCCTTTGTTGGTAGCTTGTGACGTTTACCGTCCGGCGGCCATCAATCAGTTGGGCGTTATCGGCGAGCAGATTGGTGTACCGGTTTACAAAGACCTGGACAGCAAAAATCCGGTTGAAATTGCGCTCAAGGGGATACAGCATGCCAAGGATCACAATCTCGATGTAGTGATTGTGGATACAGCGGGGCGCTTGTCTGTGGACACCGAGATGATGGATGAAATTGCACGGATCAAAGGGGCTGTGCTGCCCAATGAGACTTTATTTGTGGTGGACTCCATGACAGGTCAGGATGCGGTCAATACCGCTAAAGCCTTCAACGATGTCATTGACTACAACGGGGTCGTGTTGACCAAATTGGATGGTGATACCCGCGGGGGTGCTGCCCTTTCCATCAAATATACGGTAGGCAAACCCATTAAGTTTGTCAGCACAGGGGAAAAAATGGACACCCTGGATGTTTTCCATCCTGACAGGTTGGCTACTCGAATCCTGGGCATGGGGGACATTGTTTCCTTTGTAGAGAAAGCGCAGGAGCAGTTTGATGAAGCCGAGGCTCAGCGTTTGGAGAAAAAAATCCGAAAAAACAAGTTTGATTTCAACGATTTTCTTTCCCAGATCAACCAGATCAAAAAGATGGGCGACCTGAAGAGTTTGATGGGGATGATTCCGGGAATGAGCAAGATTACCAAAGACCTGGACATTAACAATGATGCTTTCAAAAAGGTCGAGGCCATTATTTTTTCCATGACACCGGATGAGCGGAACAATCCCGACTTGATTGATATCCGCAGAAAAAAACGCATTGCCGGAGGTTGTGGACACGATCTCAATGAAATCAACGCTTTCATGAAGCAGTTTGATCAAATGAGGAAGATGATGCACAAAATGAGTAAAATGCCGGGTATGAGCGATAGCAAACCCAAGAGCAAGCTCAAGTTGAAACGCAGATAATTCATCACTTACTTTATCTTTCTTGCTATGCGCAGCAGCCTTGTCCTACTCCTCTGGGGATGTTGGTTACCCTTGCTTTTTGCCCAAGATTTGCCTTTTGATCCCGCCATCAGAACGGGCAGACTTGATAATGGCTTGAGTTATTTCTTACAGTATGCGCAGGAGCCTGCCGACAAAATTGAACTTCGACTGGCTGTCAAAACGGGTTCGTTGCGGGAGGCAGAGGATCAGAAAGGAGTGGCCCACGTGGTGGAGCACATGGCTTTCAACGGAACCCGTCAATTTCAACAAAATGAACTCATCCGATACATCGAATCTACCGGAGCGAGGTTCGGAGCCGACCTGAATGCCTACACTGGTTTTGAGGAAACAGTGTACCAGTTGCAGGCACGCACAGACATCCCCCCTCAGCTCGATACGGCTATGCAAATTTTGGTGGACTGGGCTACCGGGATTGTTTTTGATTCGTTGGAACTGGAAAAGGAACGGGGAGTGGTAATTGCAGAATGGCGATCTCGCCAGCGACCCGAGGAGCGGCTTACCCGCAAGGTTTTTCCCTTTTTGTATGCAGGATCTCTTTTCCCCGACCGACTCCCTATCGGGGATCCCGATTTGCTCGACACGGTTTCGGTTGCCCGCATTCGCGATTATTATCAATCCTGGTATCAGCCAGATGCCATGGGCGTCGTGATCAGTGGTGATCTTTCTCTGGACAGTATGGAAAACTTGGTTCGCCGATACTTTTCCCAAATACCTGTTTCCAAAACGCCTGTCTCCGCTCAGACCTATGAAGTTCCTATACCCCAGGAAACAGCTGCCGCTATTTTCACCGATGAAGAGGCTATCACTACCCAACTGAAGGTGCTTTACCGCAGCCCCAAACAACCTTTGCGCACCTTGTCAGATTACCGAAGACAACTCATGGTGAATTTGTTTAACCGCATGCTCAATGAGCGACTCTACGCATACAGCCAGCAAAATCAAGTACCCTTTACTTTTGCCTATGCGGGGTTCGGAGATGATCTCGCCAATATATCCCAATACCAATACAGCCTTACTGCAGACCCCGCTCAACTTCAAGAGGGCTTGACCTTACTGATGCAGTTTACCAATAACGCGCTGGCTTTTGGATTCCTCCCAGAGGAATTGCAGCGCCAGAAAGACGATCTCCTACAAGCTGCCGGGGAATTGGTAAAAGAAGCAGATAAACTTCCTGCCAATAGACTTGCTGCACAATTGACCGCACACTTTCTAAAGGGGAGCCCGGTTTTATCGCCCGAACAAACCCTTGGCTTGTATCAGGATTTACTTGCCGATATTTCCCCGGAAGATATTCGGTTACTGGCCGCTGATTGGCTCAACGCTGCAAGTATAAAAATGGTGATCACGGCCCCTTCAAAGGTCGCTCACTTATTGCCGGATTCCAGTTCCCTGGTCCAATGGCATGCTATTTACGACACCCTGACCCCAGTACCCTATGAAGAACCCGGACAAATAACCTCCTTGTTGGATATACCACTGCCAGACGGGAACATCATGGAAGAGCAGTACCACCCGGAAACAGGACATATTACCTGGCGCTTACAAAATGGGGTTACCATTTTGCTAAAACCTACCAATTTTAAAAACGACGAAATCCTGGTAAGTGCCTTTAGTCCGGGCGGAACATCCTTATATCCCGACGCTCTTTACCAATTGGCGAGTAACGCGGCAAATCTGGTCCAAATGAGTGGCTTTGACGGCATAGATGCCGTAGCGCGGGATAAATTTCTCCGGGGTAAAAAGGCGGGACTTAGTCCTTATATTTCAGAACTATTCGAGGGTTTTGGCGGATACGCTTCACCGGATGACCTTGAAATTCTATTGCAACTAACTTACCTGTATTTTACCAGTCCCGGCAAAGACGCAACCGCTCTGGCCTCTATGAAATCCCGGCAAAAGACCGTCCTGAAAAATATGCTGGACAATCCTTACTATTATTTTGCAGCTGTCATGCGCAGACTCAAATATCAGGATCATCCGCGCAGACAGGCCGTGCTACGGGAATCGGATGTAGATCAATGGACGGCTGAGGGTTCCTGGCAAATTTTCCGCGAGCGTTTTGCAGATGCCAGTGATTTCACTTTCTTATTTGTAGGCAACATAGACACGGTGCAAGCAAGAACCCTCCTCCCCCGTTATTTGGGGAATCTTCCCAGCCTGGGTCGGCGCGAGAGCTGGTTGGATGTAAAGGCAGATCTGGCAGAAGGCAAGATAGACAGTACTATCGTGAGGGGTTCGGCGCCGCGTGCAAGGGTAGATCTCACCTGGCATGGCGATTTCCCGTACAGCAATAGCAAAGAACGATACCGGTTTTATACCTTGGTTGCCTATCTGAATACCCGGCTTCGCGAAAACCTCCGGGAGGATCTGGGGGCGGTTTACGGAGTCAATCTCAACAGTAGCCTGTTTGCCCTTCCCAAGGAAACATACCGGGTTACCCTGAATTTTGATTGTTCACCGGAGCGGGTAGAAGAATTAATAGCTGCAGTGCATCAGGAAATAGCCCAACTTCAATCGGGGTCGGCAGATATGCAAACCCTGAACAGCATCTTCGAGATCCAACGCCAGGAAAGAAAAGAAGGCTTAGAGAAAAACGAATTTTGGCTCCAGCAAATTAGCTTGAGGTACCAGTATGGGCTCCCGTTGGACGGGTTCAGGCCTGAAAGTCTGGAAAACAATATCCGGGAACTTACCCGGGAAGACCTTTCCAGCACTTCCCGGTTTATTTTTAGCACACCCAACCATCACCGCTTTATTCTGATGCCGGAGGAACCATAACCTTGTTTTCCAACAAGGCCTGTACTGCCCGATAAGGCACCATAACCCTACCCGTAAGATCACCATCCGCGACCTCCGCTCCGGTCTGATGGATAAGTTCAAACACCTCCTGCGTGTTTAGGTTGGGGTTCATGCTCTTTAGCAAGCCAATGACTCCTGCAACATGGGGAGTAGCCATGGAGGTGCCATTAAAACTGGCGTATTGATTGCCTGGTATAGTGCTGTAAATTTGCACTCCGGGAGCTGCTACTGCCATCCGGATATCCTGAACGGTATTGGAAAAACCCGCTTTTCTACCCAGGGTATCCAGCGCGGCTACCCCAATAACCCCGGGTGTATTTACCGGCGCATAATCTTTAGCATTTTGTCCGGAATTGCCGGCAGCAGCAACCACGACGGCACCTTTTTGCGAAGCATACTTAACCGCGTCCTGATAAGCTTGCTGTCTGCTTTGGGTAGATCTTCCTCCCAGACTCATCGAAATAACCGCCGCTCCCCTGTCAGCCGCCTCAATAATTCCGGCGATAATCCCTTTCTGGGTACCCGAGCCATTAGCGCCCAATACTTTTATACTGGTAATCTGTACAAATTCATTATCCAGCGAAAAAGAAGCAATTCCTTTTCCATTGTTGGAAACAGCACCTGCAATCCCTGCGCAATGCGTACCGTGTCCGAGGGGATCTTTGTCATACGCAGCTTTTGTTGACATGTAATTATCACTTATATCCTCGTGGTCCGCGTCAACCCCGGAATCCAAAATCGCAATCAAGGCTTTTTGGCGCACTTGCACTTCGCCGGACTCCAGCAGCTGGTAGAACTTTTCCATCTCCATCAGATCGAAGCCCCAAAGGTGTGCCACTCCCGGATCATTGACCAACGAAGGAGCATTGCGGTTTCGAAGTGGCGCCACCTGGTGGTCTAAAGTTAGGATTTCGTTAGGTTCGAGCCAAACCACTCCCGCCTGACCTGTAACAGCTGCAATAATCCTTTCCATGTTGGATGCTTGTCGGTCAGGAACATCGAGCACCCAATAATCATCCAAATTGGTAATATCCGGTGAAGCCACCGAAAACGCCGGTATGGCACGTACATCCCACTTATCCAGTACTTTTTGGATACTCGGAGACAACTTGCCATTGCTTACCGACAGCAATAGCTCTCCTGAAGGATCGAGTCCGGATGGCGCATAGCTTGGCCATAACAGGTTCCTATGTAGCGGAAAGAGCAATAAGATAAGCCCGCTCACCAGGCTCGATAAAATTTTTGGCCTTGCGGCAAAAAGTGCGCCGATCACCCCGGATAGTCCGATCAGTAACAGGTCAAACAACAAATATTGAACCTGTTGTTCGAATGGAAGACCTAGAAAGAAGCTACTGCCTCCCATGAAGAGCAAAGCCAGGCCGAGAACCTTTTGTGCGATAGCCGCTGTCAATACCGTTTTGGCAAACCTGAACCAAACGGATAGGGCGAGGATGGAAATTCCAACTGAAAAAAGAAAGATACCTGTTACCATAAAAAGTGACTTTCAACAAAGGTATAGGACTATCGCCAGTAATTCAATGAGGTAAAGACAACCGGATTTGTCAAAAATTTGTTCAAATCCAGATCTTTTGTGATTTTAGTCCCTGTAAAAAACAAAATCGGGTTGCACCTTTGCATCCCGAATTAACTTATTCATCCTTAAACACACCACAACACCTCTTATTATGGAAAAAATAAAATGTGTCATCATCGGATCCGGACCTGCAGGTTATACCGCTGCTGTGTATGCGGCCCGTGCTGGCGTAGCTCCTGTTTTGTACACGGGTTCTCAACCGGGAGGACAGCTTACGATCACCACTGACGTGGAAAACTACCCTGGTTATCCAGATGGTATCATGGGCCCGGAGATGATGGAAGATTTCAGAAAACAAGCCGAGCGTTTTGGGACTGATGTTCGGTATGAAATGATCGAAAAAGTGGATTTTTCCGGACCAGTCCATAAACTTTGGACCGAATCCGGCCATGAAATCGAAGCAGACAGTGTGATTATTTCCACCGGCGCGAGTGCCAAGTGGCTTGGACTTGAATCAGAGCACCGCTTAGCGACCACTGGGGGCGGAGTAAGTGCCTGTGCAGTTTGTGATGGTTTCTTTTTCCGAGGAATGGAAGTAGCTATTGTGGGTGGCGGCGACACCGCTGCGGAGGAAGCCACCTATCTCGCTAAACTGTGTCCAAAAGTACACATGCTGGTAAGAAGGGATGAGCTGCGGGCTTCCAAAATCATGCAGGAAAGGGTGATCAACAACGAGAAAATTCAGATGCATTGGAATACTGAAATCACCGAAATCATTGGTGATAAAGTGGTGGAAGGCATTGAGGTCGTCAACAATAAAACCGGCGAAAAATCAACTATTGCAGTAAAAGGTTTATTTGTGGCAATTGGTCATAAGCCGAACACAGACCTCTTTAAAGGTTGGCTCGATATGGATGACACGGGGTATCTGATTACCAAACCGGGAACTTCCAAAACCAATATTGAGGGAGTTTTTGCGAGTGGGGATGCACAGGATAAAGTATATAGACAAGCGGTAACTGCAGCGGGTACAGGATGTATGGCAGCACTGGATGCGGAAAGGTATCTGACCGAAAAAGGTCTTATCTGATTAACATATAAATCCTTACCTTGCGTTCAAATCGAATGTATCACAAAAAGTAAAGGAATATGTCTTCAGCTACAAAATTCCGTCCGGGCGTATTGCACGGCGATGAGGTCACTGAATTGCTTAATTATGCCAACCAGCATGATTTTGCCCTCCCAGCGGTTAATGTAACGGGTACCAATACCATCAATGCGGTGTTAGAGACGGCCAAAGCGGTCAATTCACCTGTGGTCATCCAGTTTTCCAATGGTGGCGCGCATTTTTTCGCTGGCAAGGGTTTGCCCAACGACGGACAAAAAGCTGCTATCCTGGGTTCTATTTCAGGTGCTATGCATGTACATACACTTGCTAAGGCTTACGGCGTAAGTGTTATTTTGCATACCGACCACTGTGCCAGAAACATTCTTCCCTGGGTGGAGGGCTTGCTGGATGCAGGGGAACAGTTTTTTGAAGAACGGGGCTACCCATTGTTTAGCTCTCACATGTTGGATTTGTCGGAAGAATCTTTAGAGGAAAACATGGAGACCTCTGTGGCTTTTCTAAAGCGAATGGCGCCATTGGGTATGACCCTTGAAATTGAACTTGGTGTCACCGGAGGGGAAGAAGACGGAGTGGACAATACAGGGGTGGACAGTTCTCGCTTATATACACAACCGGAGGAAGTAGCTTATGCCTACGAACATCTGAGTGCCGTGAGTAACCGCTTTACGGTTGCTGCTGCATTTGGCAATGTTCATGGAGTCTATAAACCGGGCAATGTCCATTTGCAGCCAATCATTCTGAAAAATTCGCAGGATCATATCCAGTCAAAATTTGGAACCGGTGAAAATCCTGTAAATTTTGTTTTCCACGGCGGATCAGGATCTTCCAGAGAAGAAATCCGGGAAGCCATCCGATACGGCGCGGTAAAAATGAACATTGACACTGATATTCAATGGGCATTTTGGGATGGGTTACACGCTTATTACCAAACGAACCAGGCTTATTTGCAGGGGCAGATAGGTAATCCGGATGGGGCAGAAAAGCCCAATAAAAAATATTACGATCCACGCCAGTGGTTGCGGGCATCTGAAAAAGCTGTGCAAAAACGGCTTACCGAAGCTTTTGAAGACCTCAACTGCATTGGCAGAAATAAATAAGATGGCACAGGCGCCGGGATGTCAGCATTCCGGCGCTTTGTTTTACAGCACAACCGTTCCCAATTCGCCGGCAATTTCATTGCGCAGGCTGATTAGTTTTTTTTGCACCTTAAGGTGAAAAACCACCTTTTCGAAATCGCCTTCCTCGTTATACCGCTCGATCCTCCGTTGATTTTCTGCGCAGCTGGCCATAACTTTTCGCAGTTTGAAGCGCAACAATGCCTGGGAGGCATCTTTGATGAAATTTTCATCCGGGGGTTTTTGGGTCTGCAGAAATATTTCCCACATTTTTTCCCAGTTTTCGCTAAGTTCAAAGGGTGAGCTAACCAGATCAATCGCCAGTTGACTTATTTTTCTGTCGGTATGGGTTATAAAGTAACGCTCAGTAGGAACGGTGGTCGTTTGTCGCAAATCCCGGTAAAACTCCACGAACTCCCGATAGGCGGGGTGTTCGAAGGTATCCAGGATATCCGCTAATTCTTCCAGGAGGTAATCTCCCAGAACCAAATTGCTGGCAGGGTCGAAGATCCGGTCTCCAAAACTGATCAGAATCCGGACTATCTCTCTTTCCTGGTGTTCATCCGTAACAACGGCAACCTTTTCTTGCTGTGCTGCAAGTCGGGTTGCGGCCACATCTTCAGGCGTATCCAGTACAGGAGGTGTCTGCGATTGCCTGTCCACTGGTCTTTTGTTCCGAGCCTGAAGGATAGCCTTATTCACTTCCAGGTGAATCAATTGTTCCTCTAATCCGAGTTTGGCAGCAGCCTCTCTGATATAGATAGACCGTTGGAGCGCATCCGGAATCAAACTTATCGTATGCAACACCTCTTTAACCAAGGTTGCTTTTTTTACAGGATCCTTTCCGGCCTCTTGGTCAACCGCATTCAGGGTATGTAAAATAAAATCCTCGGCGGCTGTTTCCAAAAATGACTTGAAGCCCTCCGCGCCAAGTTGTTTGACATAAGAGTCGGGGTCTTCTGAAGGAGGCAACAATACAATTTTGACGGCCATTCCTTCCTCGAGCAGCAACAGAAGTCCTCGCATAGCTGCCTTGATACCAGCCTGATCACCATCAAAAAGCATCAGCACATTGCGGGTATGTCGCTTGATCAACCGAATTTGATCGCTTGTCAAGGCCGTACCTGAAGCAGCTACTACGTGCTCAATACCAGCTTGATGCAGAGAAACCACATCGGTATAACCCTCCACCAGGATACAGGTATCCATGGCACGGATGGCCTTTTTGGCAAAAAACAGGCCGTAAAGTACCTCGCTCTTGTGGTAAATTTCGGTTTCCGGGGTATTGATGTACTTGGGAGCCTGAGCTGTAGCATTGAGTATCCGCCCTCCGAAGCCAATGACCTTCCCGGATCCGTTGTGTATGGCAAACATAGCCCTGCCCCTGAAAAAATCTCGTCCCTGGGCGGAAACCAGCCCCAATTGCTGCAACTGATCGGCAGAAAATCCAGCCTTTTGGGCATCTTGATAAAGTAGGTCGTATTTATCGGGCGCAAACCCCAGCTGGAACTTCCGAATGGTTTCTTCTGAAAAACCTCTGGATCGAAAATAACTCAGCCCAACGCTCTTTCCCATATCTGTGTCCCAAAGCTGGCGCACAAAAAAATCCCGTGCAAATTGGTTCACCACAAAAAGAGACTCCTCTGCCTGTTGTTGGGCAGCCCATTCCGGGGAAGGCTTGGTCTCTTCAAGCGGCACCTGAAAACGCTCGGCCAATTGCCGGATCGCATCCGCAAAAGACAAATGATCGTGTTCCATCAAAAAATGAACAGCATCTCCGCCCTTACCACAACCAAAGCACTTAAAGATATTCTTTGCAGGAGAAACCGAAAATGAAGGTGTCTTTTCGGAATGGAAAGGGCAGAGTCCAATCAGATTGGTACCTCTGCGCCTTAGATCTACATAATCCCTGACCACCTCCTCTATGCGGGCAGCCTCCATCACTGCTTCTATGCTTTTCTGGGTA